>JBBRAT010000001.1:0-209775 GCA_038206515.1 Anaerolineales bacterium
TCTTTGCCGGGTTAGCGGAGCGTGGAAAGACTTCCACTGGCTGGTTTTTTGGCTTCAAATTGCATCTGGTGATCAATGATCGGGGCGAATTGCTCAATGTCACCCTGACCCCGGCCAATGTCGATGACCGAAAACCCGTACCGAACCTGGTTCGCAAGCTATTTGGGAAGATCATTGGCGATAAAGGCTATATTTCTAAACCGCTGGTTGATCTCCTCCGCCAAACCCTGGGGGTGCAATTTATCACCAAATTGAAGACCAACTCTAAGAACCGATTGCCAATGGAATGGATCAACCGCATATTGCTCCGTAAGCGGGCGATTGTTGAAACGGTGATTGATCAACTCAAGAACATCTCTCAAATCGAGCATTCCCGCCATCGGAGTGTTGGCAATTTCTTGGTCAATCTGATGTCCGGACTGATCGCTTATGCTCATCAACCCAAAAAACCTTCGTTAGGTCTGGATGCCTGCTTGGATCTCCCTGCCTAACCCGTACTGACGTTATTAAGAGTCGGTGAGATGATGGTATAATCGCAACGTGTTCTTAGCAATATTAATCTATTCAATACAAAGGTTTTCATGTCTCAAATTCCACGAGAAATGATCTATGATTCTTCTCGCCGCCCGCATCGCGCGATTGAAGAATTGATTCAGGTATATCAATACCGCGATCTCATCTTACAACTCTTGCGGCGAGATTTACTTACCCGTTATAAGCGATCCTTTTTAGGTATTGCCTGGACAATGATCAACCCGTTGGGGACGATGTTGGTCTTAACCGTTGTCTTTTCCCAGATTTTTGCAACGGTGCATGGGTACGCTGCTTATATTCTGACCGGTTTGATGGCATGGAACTTATTTGCGCAGACTTCTAACGCTGCGATGGTCAACCTGGTGTGGGGTGGGCAGTTGCTTCACCGTGTGTATATTCCGCGCACCTCTTTTGCTATTTCCGCGGTAGGGGTCGGGGTGATCAATACAGTACTGGCACTGGTGCCATTAGTGGTGGTTTTGTTGGTGACGGGCGTGCCAATCACCTGGGCAGTGGTCTTTTTGCCGATTTCCTTTCTGCTCATTGCCGGGTTTGCCCTGGGAGTGGGGTTGATCCTTTCGGTGTTCGCCATTTATTTCCCAGATGTAGCCGAAATGTATCAAATTATTTTGTCTGCATGGATGTACCTGACGCCCATTGTGTACCCCGAAGAAATTTTGCCTGCCTCCACTCGTAGCTTGATTATGACCCTCAACCCAATGTATTCCTTGGTGAAGCTATTCCGCCTGCCCTTATATGACGGACGTTTCCCTACGCTGATGGAAGTGCTGCCGAGCGCGGTCATTGTGGTTGTGGCACTGGTTGTCGGCTGGGTTTATTTTTCTCTCCGTTCTGATGAATTTTCTTATCGCGTGTAAATTAATTATGGAAAATAATCAATCGCTTGCCCCCCTGCCAGAAGACTTGGCAATTTTGCTGGAGAACGTGTCGGTTCGCTACCGTGTCCCTACGGAAGGAATTAACACTTTTAAAGAATATGCCATCAAATGGCTACAACGGCGCGTCCATAAGATTGATTTTTGGGCGTTGCACAATGTTAATTTGGAAATTAAACGCGGCGAGGTGTTTGGCGTGATTGGGCAAAATGGGGCAGGTAAGAGTACCCTGTTTAAGCTCATCGCCCGCATTTTGCAGCCGGTGGAAGGGCGCGTGGTAGTGCGCGGACGGGTTGCGCCGCTGCTTGAACTGGGCGCAGGTTTCCATCCTGAGCTTTCTGGGCGCGAAAATATCTTCCTGAATGGCTCGGTTTTGGGTTATTCGCACAAAGAGATGGAACGCAAATTCCCTTCGATTGTGGAATTTTCGGAATTGGGCAATTTTATTGAATCACCCGTGCGCACGTATTCCTCTGGGATGTATGCGCGCCTGGGGTTTGCGGTTGCCACCGATGAACGCCCGAATATTTTGCTGATTGATGAAATTTTGGCGGTAGGGGATGAATCTTTCCAGCGCAAATGTATCTCGCGCATTTTAGGCTTTCGCGATCAAGGCTCAACCATTGTGATTATCGCGCACGGCATGGAAACGATCCGCCAAATGTGTCAACGCGCCGCGGTGTTATCACACGGGCAGGTGCAAATGGTGGGCAAAACAGATGAAGTGATTGACTGCTACCGCTCGCTGCAACGGTAGCCTGCAAGGAGAATATTTTTGTAGAAAATAGAGAAGCGATGCTCCCCTATTTTATAGACTCCCTGCAAGGGATTGATATTGCAAATAAAGGAAACAGTATGATCTTTGAGAAAACGGCTATCCCTGACGTTTTGTTAATTACCCCCAAAGTTTTTGAAGATGCACGTGGTTTTTTTATGGAAACCTATCAGGCGAAGGATTTTAAAGCCGCTGGGATTGACGCTTGTTTTGTGCAAGACAATCATTCACGCTCTACCCAGGGGACATTACGCGGTTTGCACTATCAAATTCAACAACCGCAGGCAAAACTGGTGCGGGCGACGTTGGGTGAAATTTTTGACGTGGCGGTTGATTTACGGCGCAGCTCGCCTACCTTTGGCAAATGGATAGGGGTCATTCTTTCTGCCGAAAATAAGCAACAGTTGTGGGTCCCTGCTGGGTTCGCGCATGGCTTTTATGTGCTAAGTGAATATGCCGAATTTGTCTATAAGGTTTCCGATTATTACGCCCCTCAGTGGGAGCGTACCTTGCTTTGGAATGACGCGCAAGTAGGGGTGAAATGGCCGCTGGTGGAAGGCTGCGCGGTGAATTTATCCAAAAAAGACGCGCAAGGGATCACGCTATCTGCGGCGGAGACGTTTGCCTAAATCAATCAGGAGAGATGCTATGAAAACTGTCCTTGTTACCGGAGGCGCCGGGTTCATTGGCTCTAATTTTGTTCATTACCTGCTGAAAACCGAACCAGAGGCGCAGGTGATTAATTTGGATTTGTTAACCTACGCAGGCAACGAAGAAAACCTGAAAGATTTGCCTCGTTTGCAAGCGCACACGTTTATCAAGGGCGATATTTGTGATCGCGCGTTGGTGGATAGCCTCTTCCAACGCTATCCGATTGATACCGTAGTGCATTTTGCCGCTGAAACGCATGTGGATCGCTCTATCCATTCCCCTGAAGCCTTCGTGCATAGCAATATCATGGGTACATTTACGTTGTTAGAAGCGACGCGGCAAGCCTGGCTGACGGAGAAACGATCTGCCCTGGACGGCGTTCATTTTCATCACGTTTCCACGGATGAGGTCTTTGGCACGTTAGCCCCTGGCGAGCCTGCCTGGGATGAGACTCGCCCCTACGCGCCTAATTCGCCGTACTCAGCGTCCAAAGCCTCTAGCGACCACCTAGTACGGGCGTATTTTCATACCTACGGTCTGCCTGTGACCATTACGAACTGCTCGAATAACTATGGTCCATATCAATTTCCTGAAAAGCTCATCCCGCTGATGATTTTAAATGCCTTTTCGGGCAAGGCTTTGCCGGTGTATGGGGACGGTCAGCAAATTCGGGATTGGCTGTATGTGGAAGATCACTGTGACGCGATCTGGCGGGTGGTGACGCGCGGGAAATTAGGGGATACCTATAATATCGGTGGCAATAATCAGCCTGCCAACCTGACCATTGTGCATACCCTGTGCGACATTCTGGATGAACTCAGCCCGCGCGCGGATGGCAGCTCGTATAAAACGCTCATTCGATTTGTGCAGGATCGCCCTGGTCACGACCGCCGCTATGCGATGGATATTCACAAAATTTCCACTGAATTGGGTTGGCTGCCGCAGGAAACGTTGCAAACTGGTTTGTTCAAGACGGTAAAGTGGTATCTGGATCACCCTGAATGGATTGAAACCGTCCGCGCGCAGGGAGATTATTCTGCCTGGGTGGAAAAGAATTACGCGAATCGGGAGGGGAAGCAATGAAGGGGATTATTTTAGCTGGCGGAAAAGGTACGCGCCTTTACCCAATCACCCTAGGCATGAGTAAGCAAATGCTGCCCGTGTATGATAAGCCGATGATTTACTATCCGCTTTCCATGCTGATGCTGGCGGGAATTCGAGAAATTTTGATTATCAGCACCCCTGAAGACCTGCCGATCTTCCGCCGCTTATTGGGGGATGGCAGCCAGTGGGGGTTGCAATTTACTTATGTGGAACAAAGTGCGCCGCGTGGTCTGGCAGATGCCTTCCTGGTGGGGCGGGAATTTATTGGCAATGACCCGGTGATGCTGATCTTGGGCGATAACATCTTTTATGGTCATGGTTTGCCGGATATGCTGCGCAAGGCTGCCCAAATTATTCATGGGGCAGTGGTATTTGCCTATTCCGTCAAAGACCCTACCTCTTACGGGGTGGTGGAATTTGATGCCGATGGTCATGCGATTTCCATTGAGGAAAAACCGGTTCACCCACGTTCTAATTACGTGATTCCGGGAATCTATTTCTACGATGGACACGTGGTAGAATACGCCGCCAGCCTGAAGCCTTCCTCACGCGGCGAGCTGGAAATTACGGATTTGAATAAAATCTATCTGCAAAAGAATCAGCTGGAAGTGCAGGTGATGGGGCGCGGGGTTGCCTGGTTAGACGCGGGCATGCACGAAACGTTGTTGCAAGCCTCAAACTTCGTTCAGGCGGTGCAAGAACGTCAGGGACTGATGATTTCCTGCCCGGAAGAAATTGCCTACCACATGGGCTATATTGACGCGGAGACGCTGCGTGCCCAAGCGGAAAGTATGTCAAAAAATAGTTATGGGGAATATTTGCTCTATCTGCTGAAGGGAGCGTAGCCCATGCGCATTTTGCTGTTAGGAAATACAGGTCAATTGGGTTATGAAGCCGAGCGCGCCCTGGCGTGCCTGGGGGAGGTGAGCGCGTTTGATTACCCTGAAATTGATTTCACCCGACCCGAAAGTCTGGCATCCCTGGTGGATCGCGTTCAGCCGCAGGTTATTTTCAATGCGGTGGCGTATACAGCGGTGGATCGTGCGGAATTAGAGCTAGAGAAGGCGCGCGTGGTGAATGCCATCACCCCTGGCGTATTGGCAGAGGCAGCCCGCAAGCATTCGGCCGTATTGGTGCATTTTTCCACGGATTATGTGTTTGATGGCAAAAAGAACGCCCCTTATACCGAAGAAGACGAAACCCACCCCTTGAACGTGTACGGGCAGACCAAGCTGGAAGGGGAGCAAGCGGTTGCCCAGGCGGGGGATGCGTTTCTCACCTTCCGCACTACGTGGGTATATAGCAACCGGCGCGATAGCTTTGTCAATAAAGTGCTGCAATGGTCGCGCAAGCAAACCAGCTTGAAGGTTGTAGATGATCAGATTAGCGGGCCAACCTGGGCGCGCGCGCTGGCAGAAATCACCGCGCTGGTATTAGCCAGGGGCGGCGCAGAACTGACCGATTGGGTACGCGAACGGCGCGGGTTGTATCACCTGTGCGGAGAGGGTTCTACCAGTCGCTACGAGTGGGCAAAGGAGATTTTAGCCAATGACTTGCATGCGCAAGAGCAACTGGTTCAAGAGATATTGCCGGTCAAGAGCGATGCCTTCCCAACTCCGGCGGAACGCCCCCTCTATTCCGTGTTGGACTGCGCGAAATTCAAACGTACTTTTGATATGCAGCTTCCGGCGTGGCAGAAGGCATTAAAATGGGCGATGCAAGGCTAGACGAGCCTCCCATTCTTTCGATCTGCATTCTTAACTTTCGCGCGCGGGATTACCTGCGCGATTGTTTGAATTCGATCTACGCATCACCGCCGGCGCCCTCTTTTGAGATTATCGTGGTGGATAATGGCTCGCAAGACGGCAGTGTGGAGATGCTGCGCGAGGAGTACCCGCAGGTGATTCTTATTGAGAATCAAACCAACCTGGGATACACCGCGCCGATGAATCAGGCGTTGCGGGCTGCCAAGGGGGCATATTGCATCCAGCTTAACCCGGACACTCTGGTTATCCCGGGCGCGTTTGACCGGCTCTATGAATTTATGCAGCGCACGCCCCAAGCGGGGATTTGCACGCCCAAAGTGCTTAACCGTGACGGGACGTTGCAGAAGCAATGCCGCCGCAGCGCCGCCGGTCCGTGGGATACATTCACCTATATGACTGGGCTTTCCAGGCTGTTTCCGCATAGCAAACGATTTGCTGGTTACCTGATGACCTACCAGGATGAAACCAAAATTCACGAAGTGGAAGCAGTTTCAGGGTCTTGCATGTTTATCCGCCGCGCGGTCATGGATCAGATAGGTTTTCTGGATGAACAATTTTTCGCCTATCAAGAAGATTCAGATTTTTGCTTCCGCGCGCGCAAGGCAGGTTGGAAAGTCTTTTACGTGCCCGATGCGCAAGTGATCCACTATGGCGGGCAGGGGGGATCAAAAGTGCAGGTATATCGCTCTATCCTCGCCTGGCATCGTTCTTATTATTTGTACTATCGTAAAAATTGTTCACGAGATTATTTCTTTGGAGTCAATTGGCTTTTTTATGGGGCAATGCTGGTAAAATTAACCATTACCCTGCTGTTGACTTTTTTTCGCCAAGATAAGTTCGCTGGTTCGCGGAAACCCTGAGTGAATATGCCTCAAAAACGATTGGTTATCTATAGTGCAGATACTTGGGAGGGCGCTGTTTCGGTACTGCGCCTGCTCTCTCCACTTTCCGCGGCTGGTTATCAATTGATTCGTGGGAAAGAGGATGAAACCATTTTCCCTGAGCGGGTGAACGATGCGGATGGGGTGGTTATTCAACGCAATTTTCCTATGTTTCAGGATTCGTATCGGCAAATTGTGGAATTGGCGCGCGCCGCTGGCAAACCAATCATTTATGAAACCGATGATTTACTGCTTGAATTGCCAGAACAGCACCCCCTTGAAGATGCGTTGGCGGATAGCTTGCTGCCAATGATGCGTGCTATTGCAGAAGCGGATTTAGTAACGGTTAGCACGCCTTTTCAGGCGAATTATTATGGCTTGTTTAATCCATCCATTGTTACGCTGCCCAACTATTTGGATGAAAATTATTGGCGTTTCCCCCCGCTGGAAGATCCGAAAGAGGGTGAGCCGATCACCTTGGGATATATGGGTGGAAATACGCATTTGGCGGATTTAGAGATGATTGTTCCTGCATTGGAACAAACCCTGAGCGAGCATGAGAACGTCCGCCTGCATATTTGGGGAGGGAAACCGCCTGAAGTTTTATTGCAAAATTCAAAGGTGGAATGGACGCGCCTGCAATTAGAGGATTACGAGGCATTTGCAGCTTACTTCTCACAGCAGAAGGCGGATATTTGGTTAGCGCCGTTGGAAGATACTCGTTTTAATCAAGCGAAGAGCGCGATTAAATTTCTAGAATATAGCGCCACGGGTGGGGCCGGGGTGTACAGCCGCCTGGCTCCATACGAACAGATTGTCTCCCATGAACAGAATGGTCTGCTTGCGGCTACTTTGGAAGAATGGCACGCAAGCATTGAACGGCTAATCATCCAACCGTCTTTTCGGATGCAATTGGCTTCCGCAGCTCGTCAAACTGCTTTAGCACATCGCCTTTCGTTGCATGGGAGCGAATGGCAGATAGCGGATAAGAGTGTTTTTGAAAAGACATCAGCACCGGAGGGCAATCGGCAGAGATCGCTTGGGACTTTTTATCGCATCACTGAACGGATTCAAAAACGCCAGGATTACTTGAGGCAATCTATTGCAACGTTGCAGGACACAATTTATGCCGTTCAGGAGCAGATTGCTGCCCGTGACGCGCAAATTCATCAACTAGAGCATGATCTGGAAGAGCAAGTTGCTGATCGAGACGCGCACATTTACCGGCTAGAGCATGATCTGGAAGAGCAAATAGCCGCCCGAGACGCGCATCTTCACCAGCTGGAGCATGATCTGGAAGAGCAAGTGGCAGTTCGGGATAGCCGTCTACAAGACTTGAATCAGCAATTACAGGAACAACAGATTTTACAGGCAAATCAGGCTGAACAGTATCACAAACTGTGCCATGAGCAAATGGCTGCGTATGAAGCGGATGTTCAACTGGTAAGACAAAATTTACAAGACCAAATTGCTATTCGGGATGCACAATTAGAGGCAATTACCAGTTCAGAAGAATGGAAATGGGCACAAAAAGCGAAGAGTATACGCAATAGCGTTTTCTCTCCGCGAAAAAAATAGAGTGAGAGGGATATGATCGAAAATAATTCTTTTCAATACCGCGCTCCATCAGGGGTTACTTTATCCTTGGAAAATGGACATCCGGTATTAAGTACCAGGCAAGGCGGTAAAATTGCAATTGACGCCATCCTCGCTGAACTTTGGCAGCGCGCTCAGGAATGTACTATGGCGGAGATATTGGATGCTTATCAGGGGAGCGAACACCCTGCGGCGATGCTGCGCGCAGGGTTAGCCTGTCTTGCGGAAGCCGATCTTTTAGAGCGAACTTGTGCGCCCGTTCCGCCTGCTTACCTGACCTTAACGGGTCCGCTGGTATCCGCAGTGATGGTGGGCTATAACAGCCGAGATTGGTTTGAAGAGTCCCTCTCTTCTTTATTTGAACAAACCTATCAGCCGCTGGAAGTGATTGTGGTTGAGAATGGTTCGGTAGATGGCTCAGAAGCGTGGTTGCATGAACATTATCCCCAGGTAAAGGTCATTCGGCAGGAAAGTTCTGTTTCCTTTGCCCATGCGAATAACTTAGGGATAGCTGCGGCGCGGGGAGAATATATCTTCCTATTGAACCCGGATGTGCGCATGGAGCCGGACGCTGTGGCTCAGATGGTTCAGGTGGCGCAAAACAGCCCAGAACCGGCGATTGTCAACCCGAGGCTGCGTTTTTGGTGGGCGACCTCTTTTCTGAACGCGGTGGGCAATCGGGTAGGTCCCTTCTCATGGGGGACGGATAACTGCCTGGGGCATCTTGATCTGGGTCAATTTGATGAATGGACAGAGTTACCTTCAGCCTGTTTTGCGGCGGTGTTATTTTCAAAAGCAGTGATTGAAAAAGTGGGACTGCTAGACGAAAACTTCCCCATGTATTATGAAGATAGCGAATGGTGCTACCGCGCGCGTTTGCAAGGGATCAAAGTTTTGCCGGCGCATCACTCGATTGTTTATCATGCCTTCGGTGGGAAGGTGCCAGGCGGGGAAAAAGACGATGGCTTAACCCCAAAAAAGCTGCGGAATGTCGCTTATGGTCGTTATCGTTTTGCCATCAAGATTGTGGACGAAGGCGCTTTTCGTTTTCTCGGAAATTATTGGTTGGAAGACTGGGCAAATTTCACCCGTTTGGTTGCCAAACAAGATTTTGCTTCTGCGGGCGCTTATCTGAAAGCGTGGGGCAAGGTGGCGGGAGGGGCTCGTGAGCTGCTCCAATCCAGGCGCGCATTACATCCAAAGCGATTGTTACGCGATGAACAGCTATTTGAGGCGCAGCGCAACATGCCCGAAACCCTGGTTTGGAATGGTTTGCCTGAACTTACTTGGGATCTTATTCAACAAATTTACTTGCCGCTTATCCGGGCAGGAAGGACACGACTAATGCCTGAATTTAACCCCACGAAGCCTGCCAATCGCCGCCAACATTTACTGATTATTAGCAACGATGTTGTGGATACCAAAATGGCTGGTCCGGGAATGCGCTATCTGGAAATGTCGCGCGCCTTACGAGATGATTTTGAGGTGACGCTGGCGATCCCTTCAGAGACTAGCCTCAAGGGGGAGGGCTTCCGCATTGTGCGCTACTGGGAAGATCGCCCGGTTAGCTTGCAGGTGCTGGTGGAAAATTGTTCGGTTGTGTTGCTTTCGGGTTACATGATCCAAAAATTCCCTTTCTTGGGGTCTGTGAAAGCCCGCCGCGTCATTGATTTTTATGACCCATTTGTGCTGGAAAATTTACACTATTACCTCAATGATTCGCTTTCTGATCAACGCATCTTTAATCGGCAGGCAATTGATATTACGAACTGGCTCTCTCAGGTGGGTGATTTCTTTATCTGTGGTAATGAGCGACAGCGTGATTATTGGATGGGACTGCTGACGGCTCAGGGGCGGGTGAACCCGGATAACTTCCTGGCTGACTCATCTTTGCGTACTCTGATTGATATTGTGGGCATTGGTATCCCCGATCACGAGCCGCAGAAAAAGCCGATGCTGCGCGGCGTGCATCCGCAAATTCCGCAGGATGCTGAAATCGTCTTGTGGGGTGGTGGCATTTGGAATTGGCTAGATCCGTTGACGATCATTCGCGCCTGGCCCCAGGTTTTACGATCTCACCCGCAGGCGCGCTTGGTGTTTTTAGGCACGCGCCACCCGAATCCGACTGTTCCGCGGCACGAGATGGCAGAAAAAGCGGAAAAGCTGGCGGAAGAATTGGGTGAGAAGGATCGCACCATTATCTTTATTGAATGGGTGGGTTATGAAGACCGCGAGGCGCTGCTCAGTGAGGCGAACGTTACCGTCACCATGCACCCCATTCACGTAGAGACGCGCTACTCTTTGCGCACCCGCGTTTTGGATAGCATTTGGGCGGCGGTGCCGATCTTAATCACGGATGGCGACGTGACCAGTGAATGGATCCGCGAGTACAAGATTGGCAAAGTAGTGCCTCCATTTGACGCAGAATCAGCGGCGCAATCGTTGATCTCCATTTTGGATCATCCCAAAGAAGATTGGAAAGCCAATTTTGCCCCATTGCAAGAGCAATTGCATTGGAAACGGGTGGTTGACCCCCTGCGGCGGTACGTGTTAGAAGGGAAAATTTCGCCAGACCGCGCCATCAGCGAGGAAATGGCTTCGAAAGGGACGAATAATATTGTTCCTGCTGTCGGTTCTACCTCAGCTCCACGCAGCGCACTTGCTCGAATGCGCTATATTGCCCGCACGCAAGGCAAAAAGGCGCTTTTACGCCGCATATATCGCCATATTCAGTGGCGCTTGAACCGTATATAGGGAGAATGCGTGAAAGTTTTACATGTGACCCAGGGATATTATCCAGCGTTAGGCGGCACTGAGTTTTTGATTCAACAGATTTCGGAAGAACTAGTGAAACAGTTTGGGGATGAAGTCACGGTATTTACCACAAATTGTTATAGCGGTGAAGCTTTTTTTAACCATGGTCTGCCCACCATGAAAGCCGGCTGGGAAGAATTAAATGGAGTAAAGGTTTGCCGTTTTCCGGTAAAAACCCAAATTAGTCGCTTCTTTCGCGTGCCACAAGGGATCGCGTATCGGCTTCATTTGCCTGGCAATCAATATTTGCGCGCCCTAGCAAGTGGACCGATGATTCTTGGGTTGAAGCAGGCAATTCGCAATTTCCCGGCGGACGTAGTAGCGGCTTCTTCCTTTCCACTCCTGCATATGTTCGCAGCAGTGGATGGAGCCAGAGAGAGCGGGAAAGGCAGTGTTTTGCATGGCGGTTTGCATCCGGTGGATCGTTGGGCTTTTGACCGTTCGATGATTTATCACGCCATCCGCCGCTCTGGGCATTACATTGCCAACACAGAATATGAAGCGCAATATGCTGTCAGTCGTGGCGTTCCGGCAGAGATGATTGAATCGATTGGGTGCGGGGTTGACCCTGAGCCTTATCTCCAGATTGACCCGCAAGAAGCCAAGCGGCGTCTGGGGTTGGAAGGCGTGCCGGTAGTCGGGTTTATCGGTCAAATTGCTTGGGCGAAGGGGGTCGGGACGTTGGTGGATTGCATGCAAGCCGTTTGGCAAGTGCAGCCACAAGCGCATCTGCTGATTGCCGGGGCGCGCACTTTGTTTTGTGATCAGCTTGAAAAACAAATTGCAGAACTCCCTGAGTCGGATCGTCAGAAGATTATTCTTAAATACAATTTCGCCAACGAAGAAAAACCCTGGTTGTTCTCCGCCATTGATGTATTGGCGTACCCATCTGGCTATGAATCCTTTGGAATTGCCTTTTTGGAAGCCTGGGCAGCTAAAAAACCAGTCATTGGCTGCCGCCAGGGCGCGGTCCCTTGGGTGATTGAAAGCGGCGTAGATGGTTTACTGGTAGGCTTTTTGGAGAAGGGATCGTTAGCAGAGAGCATTCTTCTCTTTTTGTGCAATCCTCAATACGCCGCTTTGGTCGGGGAGGCGGGCTATCGCAAAATGATGCAGCGCTATACCTGGGCTGAAGTCGCGCGCAGGTTTCGTAAGGTGTATGAGCGCGCAATTGGTTGAGATTTCAGGGTAGGAGGCAAAGTTCATTGTTTAAACGTATCGGAATTTGGGTGGCTCCGTGGTTATTCTTTTGCGCTGCAGCTATTTTTATGACCTGGCCCATGGTGCTGCAACTTAACTCTGCTGTTATTGGAAGCCTGGGCGATAACGTTTATTATGTTTGGCTAATGGGCTGGTTCCCTAAGGCGTTGTTCCAATATCATATTAACCCGCTTTTTGTTCCTTTTCATAATTTTCCCGAGGGTTGGCCCTTGGCTTATACTGAGATTACCCTCTCGAACGTTATCCTAGGGTTGCCTTTCACTTTATTGGGTGGTGAAGTGCTGGGCTATAATATGACGCTCCTCCTCTCTTTTGTTTTATCGGGTTGGCTGGTTTATCGCTGGACGGCAGAAATTACTGGCAATCGGTGGGCGGGATTGGTGGCGGGGACGATTTTTGCCTTCTCGCCATTTCGTATGTCCCATGCTTATGGACATTTGCCGTTAATGGGGACGCAATGGCTGGTTCTTCACTTTATGGGGATGTATAGCCTATTGGTAAAAGAAAAGATCACCTTATCCGCGGTGTTATGCGCTGGGTTAGGATTTGGTCTAGCCGCGCTTTCCTCGATGTATTTTCTCTATATGACCGCCATCATGTCTGTGGTATTTGTGTTAGGGTATTGCGTTATCGTTAATTGGCGGATGATTTTCTCACGTCACCTCTGGTTGAAAATGGCAGCGGCGGGCGCTGTAGCTTTGCCACTGTTGGGGTTAGCGGTGTTTCCTTATTTGCAGTTGGCGAGAAACGGGGATGCAAATCACCGCCCTATTGAAGAAGTGGATATGTTTTCCGCCAGTCCTGTTGACTTTCTTCTGCCTGCGCCCACCAATAGCTTATGGGGAGAGGAGATTAGCAAACTATTTCCGCCCAAATTATGGATAGAAAGATACGTTTATCTGGGCGCAGTTCCCTTGATTTTAACTTTTATCGCGGGCTGGTTTATTTTTCGTCAGCATAAGCAGACACGAAGGATGTTCGTATGGGGCGTTTTAATGGTATTGGCGGCAATCATCCTGGCGATGGGTACGCATTTGCGCCTGACGGAAGAATTTATATCCATCGGGCAACACCATATTCCTTTACCGAATTACCTGCTGTTTAAATACCTGCCATTCTATAATAGCATGCGCGCTTGGGAACGCTACGGGGTATTTGCTGATCTTTTCATTTCAATTCTGGGGGGAGTTGGGTTTGCTATTCTTGCTGATCGTCTTCGTGGTCGCCGTTGGCTGGCTGCGTTGTTTATCGTTAGCCTGATCCTCATTGGAATGGATTTTCACCTCAATTTTAACTGGACGGAATTACACCCTCAACCTCTTGATCTTTGGCTCGCGCAGCAACCAGGGACTGGCTCGGTGGTTCAGTTCCCTATCTATGAATCCTCTAAGAGTGGTTACGTCTATGGCTCTTTAATTCATCAAAAGCCTCTATTGGGCATGTATTATGGAGCTTACTTTCCTGCTTCTTATAAGTCCATTTTGCCTGATCTGGCGGACTTTCCAAATGACGCGAGTATCGCTATTCTAAAGCAAAGGGGGGTTCAATATGTGGTGGTTGATGCCGCGCAATACCCGCAATGGGGCGAGATGCAAACAAAATTAGATAAATTCCCTCTTATAAAGCGGACTGAAATGGGTCAGTGGCGGGTTTTTGAATTACTAAAATAGCATTCTAAAACTGTATCCGAGAGAGATATTGTGAAGGATTGATTTTCGATTGAAAAGAAGTTTCAAAAAAGGAGGTTGCATAACCTCTTTTTTTAATTGTATGCTTAAACCTTAGAAGTACACAATCATCCAGAGTTTGGATAGGTGACGCTATGGGCCATATTTTAATCTAGGTAATTATCTAGTTATATAGAATAGTAAATTTACTTACAAATTCGCAAGAAAAGCTATCAATTTGTTCTGAAAGGCACAAGCTATCCTTATAATAGGTTTTGTAAGCCGTATTGAAATGACCTGTTATAAATAAGGAGCAATTATGCAATTCAAAAGAGAAGGTTCGATTCTTATAGGGATAAAGAGAGTAGCGATCGTGTTCACGTTAGCAGCTACGCTTTTATCCTCTCCTGCGAACGTTAAAGCTCTAGGGGGGACCTTTTCAGTTCGTGAGGGAAATGATTATGCCACTCAGGTTTTGGGTGATGCGTGGGATATGAATGAGTTTTCAGATGTTTCCCAATATTTCAACCAATCCGGTCAAAATATCATGATTGATTCTACCAACGCGGATGGCAGTTTTGTAAAAGATGGCGTTTTTTCCGCAAAGACTTTAAACACGGACGCTTCGTTTACGGTTCTTTTCCCTGGCTATGAAACGGCCATGCTCGTAGGCAAGACGGGTACGCAGTATCCGATTGATGCCAATAAATACAAATGCCTGTATATGGCTGCAAAAATTGACTCAAATCCGGTGCCGAATAACGCTGTCCCAGACGTTGTACGCGCCATGTGGTTCGGGGATGAAAGATTAAACGGCGGCGGACCAAGCAATTATGGCTTTGCCCAGGTTCAAGTTGAAAAAGACCCAAATAAGGCTCATAGTCCCGCAAAAACCTGGCGCTTGCAGAAAATTGATTTCAACAAAGACTTTATTGATTATGCAAAATGGTCAGCTAAGGCTTTCTGGAGAGGGGTACGAATTAGCCCAACCTCACAAGCGACTACTTTTGCGGTTGATTGGGTGCGATTAACAGATTGTGATAGCAGCCGTTCCACAATGCAGGTGAGCGGTTTGACAAACTGGCATAACTACTCATTCTTCGTAGTCAGCGCGGACCGTGAAATTGAAGTAGAACGCTTCACTGCTTATAACAGCTCTTACGCAGTGGATTTGGAAGGCGTTGCGCCGGGCAGCTATACCTATCGCCTTAAAGATAGCGGCAATACAGTTCAGGAAGGTTCTTTAACGGTTCGGCAGTCTCCTGTTGTTTCCTTTGATGTGCCTGCGCCACAAAGCGGCAGTGATTATGCTACCAATAATGGTAATCCATGGGATTTTAGCGATGCGGCGGATGCTACCAAGATTAATGATCTTCAGAATCCACAACTCGCTAACGGCATCCTCTATTTTACTGCCCACAGGATGAATGATTCTTACATTATGTTGAACGCCCCAACTTCGATCACTTCAGGCGCAGAATATCGCTACCTCTCATTTCGCATCTATACAGAAGATCGCTGGCAAAATGTTCCGAAAGGCATGATTGCGCGATGGGTTTGGCAAATGCGGAATAGTAGTGGTAGTGGTGATTGCTACATGGTTAGCCAGGATATTCCTTATAATGTTGGTTGGCAGGTCATAACAATTGATTTATGGGATTCTTTTAATGGTTCTGCGAAACAGTGGCAAGGGGATTGCGCTGGAAAAGCGACGAATTGGAGAGATTCAAAGAACATAGTCGGGCTTCGCTTCGACCCGAATGAAAATGAACTCTCTTATGATATGAAGCAGGGCATTGACTGGATTAGATTGAGCAGTGAGCCGGTCATTCGTGCAGGCAATCCTTTTACGCTCAGTACAAATCTTAATGTGTCTGAGGCAACAGCCAATCTGCAATACTACTACACGACTGATCCATTGCATGCGCCGCGCCAGCATCCCTTAAGCCTTTACCCTTCTGCTTCACCGAATTCGAGTGGGAATGTGCAGCCCTTTGGCAAGTATAGAGTGAATATCCCAAGTGTGTATGGTGGTCATCCATTGTTGCCAAGTAATACCTGGCAGACAAATAATGTACCCCCGGGAGAGTATAATATTTGTACCTCCGCAATCAATAAAGATGACACTGGTGGAAATGGAGATTATTCTGGAATATTCTGTAGTCAATCTATGCTTGTGATTGTTCAATAAGAGAGACAATTTATAACATCCATAGATTGATGCGGATAGCAGCGCTGAATATCTGTTAAATCAGAAATCGCTATCAGGATAGGAGAGTAGTGTTTAAGAGGTACAATTTCTCTTAAGCACTACTTTTTTAATACCTTCGCTAAAAAAGTTTCCCTGTATCTGAGGGTAAAGACAAGTCCTACACGGACAGATGACGGTCAATTTTCTTGAAATAAAGATAGGCGAAGGTATGGATGAGAGAAAAGCAAATATACTCTGGGAGACCATGCGCATAGGCATTGATACTACCGCTTTACCCAGCCAACCGGTTGGCGCAGGGAATTATATTATTGAATTGACTCATGCCCTTCTGGAGCTTCACCCAGAGGTAGAATGGGTGCTTTTTGTTCAAGAATCCAAGCGGGCGCTGTTAGGGATTGCTGAAACGCCGAAGGTACATATTGTGTCCATTGCGGATCGTGCGCGACCTATTCGCCTGTTGTGGGAACAGGTCACGCTGCCGCGTCTGGCGCGCCGCTGGAAGCTGGATTTGCTGCACTGCTTGCACTATACTATGCCCTTATTTCCGACCTGTCCAACGATTGTCACCCTGCACGATATGACCTTTTTTTTGTATCCGCAGCTGCATACGGTCGCAAAGCGTTTTTTCTTCCGTTTTTTCATCCGCTGGAGCGCCCAGCACGCCGGGGCGTTAATCGCCGTTTCTGAATCTACCCGGCAAGATGCTTTACGTTTACTGCCGCTTGCTGCCAATCGGATTACTGCCACGCCATTAGGGGTCAAGTCGGAATTTATTCACCTGCAAGAGGATGTTCGCCTTGACTTGGTGCGCCAGAAGTATCATTTGCCTGAAAAATTCATCCTGAATGTCGGTTTGCTTGAACCGCGCAAAAATTTGCCTGCCTTGCTGCGCGCTTTTCAGCAGATTGCGCCTCATTTTCCAGATCATCGCTTGGCGATGGTCGGTAGGCTGGGGTGGATGTATGAGGAAATTTTCAAGCTGGTGGAAGAACTGCATTTGACGGAAAAAGTGGTTTTCCCGGGGTATGTGGATGCGGAAGACTTGCCGGCTGTGTATACCCTGGCGGAGGTGTTTGTTTACCCTACGCTGTATGAGGGGTTTGGCTTACCCGCGCTGGAGGCAATGGCTTGCGGAACGCCCGTCATCACCAGCCGCTCATCGGCTTTGCCTGAAATCGTGGGGGATGCAGGCATCCTCGTTACCCCAGGAGATGAGGTGGAACTGGCAGGCGCGCTCCGGAATGTGCTAACGGATCAGACGTTACGCGCCAGGCTTTCAGAGGCAGGAATACAGCGCGCCGCTCTTTTTACCTGGCAGAGGACTGCCTCGCTCACCTGGCAAGTGTATGAGCAGCTTCTTTCGGAGGGAAAGCGGGTATAATAACCCTCTTTAGACTGTTTTTTATGGATAGGATAAATGACGCCAGTGCGTTCCCCTCAACCTGATCCCACCCGTTTACCCATTGCTGAGTTTGTTCCCCTGCTTGCCTTAGAACGTACCGCCCGGTTTGGGTGGCTTGTCGTCTTGTGCATGCTGATCGGCGGCTTGTTGGGGTGGGTGTATAAACGAATACAGCCTCCGCTTTATGAATCTCAGGTGGGTTTCACCGTCAGCTATGATCTGAGCAATATGGGCGCGATGACTCAGTTTGAGCAGGATCACGTCAGCGGCGCAGTGGGAGATTTGTTGGTCGCTACGGATGTGATGCAATCGGTGGTGGATGACGCTCGCGCTCAGGGCATTGATCTGGATTTGGTTACGCTCAAGAGTATTTCCACGCACGAGCGTATGGCGCAAATTTGGTATGTGCGTATTCGTCATCCGAACCCTGTGATCGCGGCACGTTTGGCGAATATTTGGGGCGAGCGCGCTAATCAGACGCTAAAGCAGGCATATCAGCAGGGGGTAAAGGCGCAGGCGCTTCAGCGTTCGCTGGATGCGCTGGAAGGTTGCCTGACGCGCTCGGTTCAGGTGGAACCAGCGGGCGGGATTTGTTCATTGCAATCTCAACCAGAATTGCAAAAACAAATGGCTGCTTTGGAGCAACCCCTGGTGGATGCAAAACTTGCCAGCCGCGGTGTCTTGCCCAGCCTGGTCTTAGATTGGTCTGAAAGAGCGCAGGTTGCGCAACAGCCTACTTCTTTGAATCAGGGTCTGGCGGTATTTGTCGGCGCGCTGGCGGGATTAGTGCTTTCAATCTGGCTAATCAACGTGGGGTTGCCCGAACGCTTTTTACGGAGATCCGTTCGTGGTTCATTTTAAGAAATTCTATGCGTTCGGGTCTCGCTGGTTATGGGGCGCACTGTTATTAGTGTTGCCGCTGACCAGTTTCCCGCTGGCCTCCCGCTTGTTTGGCTCGCATATGGTTGCGCCTGCTTCCGCCATCCTCTTGGCGGTTTTTATGCTGGCATGGTTCGTGCCTTATATGTTACAGAAAGGCGCGCTCTCGTGGCAATCGGTATTCCTGCTCGGCTTTTTGAGCGTTACAGCGATTGGAATACTCATCGCTCTATGGAGCAATCCACCCATTTTTCGTTATATCTTGCAATGGCGCAATAACCTGGATGCATTCCTTACGATGGTGATTGGGGTATGTTTTTACCTGGCAGCCGCTACCTGGGCAAAGGATGAAGAGCAGCTCCGTTTTTCGTTGCGTTGGATCAATTGGGGTGGCTTCCTGCTGGTTGCCTGGAGTCTGCTGCAAGGGTTTTACTGGTATCGCACTTCCTCTTACCCAGATTGGATGGTGAACGTTCAGTCTTATCTTTCTTCCAGTAAATTCTTTGCGGAACGTATTGTAGGGACAACGTATGAGCCTTCCTGGTTAGCGCATGTGCTGAATATGATCTACCTGCCTTTTTGGCTGGCTGCTAGTGTGGAAGGGAATACCGCGCATCGCTACCGCTTGTGGAAATTCACGTTTGAAAATTTCCTGCTGCTGGGCGGAATTGCCTGCTTAATCCTTTCCGTCTCCAGGGTGGGGATGGTTGCTTTCCTGTTGATGGTGGCGCTTTTACTCGTGTTTTTAAATGTTAAGCTGCTGCACTGGTTGGAAAAAAAGCTAACCGCATCCCGTATTGGGTTTGGGGAGAAGCGTTTTCAGCGTTTTACCCTGAGGGTTGGTTTGTTGATAGGCATGGCGTTGGTTTATTTTATGATATTTGCTGGCGCAGCGGTGGGTTTCAGCCGTTTTGATCCGCGCATGAGCAAGCTGTTTGATTTTTCTAGCCTCAAGAATCAATCCTTCATTTATTATGCCAATCAGCTGGTATTTGCAGAGCGGGTGGTGTATTGGGAAACAGGTTGGAACATTTTTAACGATCATCCCATCTTTGGGGTGGGGTTGGGCAATGCTGGTTTCTACTTTCCGCAAAAATTAAGCGCGTTTAGCTGGGGATTAACCGAAGTCCGGCGCGGAATGTACGAATTAACCACGCTCCCGAATATTAAGAGCATGTGGGTGCGAATCTTAGCCGAGACGGGCATTTTCGGTTTTTCTCTTTTCGTTGGTTGGCTATATAGCGTGTGGCAGTCTGCCTATTTTTTGCGCACTTTTACCAATCGCACGTTCAAAACGATTGGCTTGGCGGGCGCATTTGTGCTGATCGGTCTGTTGGCGGAAGGGTTTAGCGTGGATACCTTTGCCCTTCCTTATTTTTGGACTTCGTTTGGTTTGGTGACTGCTGCCTGCGCCCTGGCATACGCCAAAGCCAAATGATAAACCCTCGTGGAGGTGTGTGATGAGTAAACAAGCAAAATGGATAACGATTGTGGTGTCGGCATTCCTCCTTTTGGCATGCATCTGTTTATGCTGCGCAGCGGTTGCGTTTATCGCCTATAACCGATCTTCGACCCGTGTACAATCTGAAATGCCTATCCAAGAGCCAACTCTCTATGCTCCCCTAGAGATAACTACTGAAACTCCGCAACGCACTGAAACGCCTGGAAATTCCCAAACGGATCCGACTTCCCCAACTGCGCCGGCGCAGCCGCAACCCGCAACCCCTGATTCTGCTCAAAATTTAGCCAATTTGGAACAAATCACCGTTCCGATCAGCGACCCGCGCGATTTAGCCATGCGTCTGCAAGGCAAAACGGACATCCCAGAGACAGAGCCTGCCCCGAAGCAGCCTTTTCAGGTGGGCGCAGTGCAGCAGTTTTGGGCTACGAATGACGACAGCCATAAACATTTTCAGTTCAAGGCTACCCTGCGCTATATTACCCCACACGTCTATTTTTGGACGGATAATGGGGTAAATTATAATCAGGCGGATATTGTCAAACTTTCCGATACCTTTGAAAAGAAAATTTACCCGACTGACCGCGAGTTTTTCGGCAGTGAGTGGACGCCCGGCATTGATAATGACCCGCATATTTATGTGGTGTATGCTGGCAAGCTGGGTTCAAATGTGGGAGGTTATTTTTCCTCAGCGGATGAGGTGTCTTATCAGGCACGCGCAGATTCAAATGCGCATGAGATGTTCTTTATCAACGCGGATGGGGTAGACTTGAGCGGCGAATTTGTGTATAGCACCATGGCGCATGAATTTCAGCATATGATTCATTATTACCGCGACCGCAATGAAAGCACCTGGATGAATGAAGGGTTTTCGATGTTGGCGCAGCAGCTCAATGGCTATGGTCCCGATGGCTTGGATGCGACGTATATCCAAAACCCAGATTTGCAGCTGACCGCGTGGGATGCGCTGCCCAGCGCCGCCCCACACTATGGGGAATCATTCTTATTTCTCTCTTACTTCCTCGACCGTGTTGGCGAGAAGGCAACCCAGGCGGTGGCTGGCGACCCGCTGAATGGCATGGAAAGCATTGACGATGTGATGAAGAAGATGAATATTACCGACCCCAAAACGGGGAAGGTCATCAGCGCAGATGATCTTTTTGCAGATTGGGCGGTCACGTCTTACTTGAATGACACGAAAGCCGGGGATGGTCGTTTTGCGTATAAAAGCTACGCCACTGCTCCCCAAGCCTCGGCAACTGAGACAGTGAAAAACTGCCCCAGTGATTGGGCTTCGCGCACGGTGCATCAATATGGCATAGATTATATTGCTATCCCCTGCACAGGGAAGTTTAATCTTGAATTTCAAGGCTCCACTCAGGTCAATTTGCTGCCGGTTGCGCCTGCTTCTGGCAGTTACGCTTTCTGGTCGAATCAGGGCGATGAATCCGACATGACTCTGACCCATGAATTTGATTTTTCTCAGGTAAAGGGCGCAATCACGCTTTCTTATAAAACCTGGTACGACCTCGAAAAGGATTACGATTTTGTTTATCTGCTTGCCTCGCAAGATGGGCAGCATTGGGAGATGGTCAAAACGCCACATGGCACAGATAATAACCTGTCAGGCGACAATTACGGCATCGGTTATAACGGTGCGAGCAAGAATTGGGTGAATGAACAGGTAGACCTTTCCAAATATGCCGGAAAGAAGATTCAGCTCCGCTTTGAATATATTACCGACCCGGCAGTGAACGGGGCGGGCTTCCTGATGGATGATATTCGCATTCCTGAAGTGAACTATGCCACCGATTTGGAGAAGGATGATGGCGGTTGGAAGAGCAATGGGTTTGCGCGCATCAGCAGCAGCCTGCCGCAAACCTACCGCGTCTCGCTCATCACACGCGGCACAGAGACCAGCGTGCAATATCTGACCCTGGATCAGATGCAAAAAGCTTCCGCGTCAATGAATATTCAGAGCGAGGGGGGGGATGCGGTGTTGGTGGTAAGCGGAACAACCCCGTTCACTACGCATGAGACGGCTTATCGCTTCCGCGTTACGCGCTGACCTCAACAAAACAAGTAGATTGATATTCGGATTGTTTCTTTTGCGTGCGTGAGAAGTTTATAAGCATAGTAGAGGGTTCATCTCAAGCAGCGTTGTGCGCGCCCATTGCTTGACCAGCCTGCAATAACTTTCGGCATCCCGATAATCCGATGAGACGTCCTGGATGGTCATCGACCAGGCGATTTTTGGCTGGGGTGGATCCTCCGGCCGACGGGTTACGTGCCATTTGCGTTCAGTTGGACTGGTTTCTTGAGCGGCTTGTCCGCGGATTTGTTCGGTGGAGACGCCAGCTTCAAGGAAATCACGAAGCTGTTTTTCGATCCAGACGAGCGCGGGTTGCGAATATTCTCCGTGCTGGATCATAAAGCATGCGACTGTCAGAAAATGGACCTCCCAATATCTGGGATTGCTAAACTCAAGGGCGAGAAATTCATCGAATAGCGACTGACAGGTCAGATCGTTTCGGTAGATCGCCCCGCAAGATGGGCATATGGTTACCAAGGAACTTCTCCTTCCGCGCAAGTTTCTAATATAATCAAACTTCGCTATTAGAAATTATTGCCATGTTTCATCTGGATCCGCCTGTTTGAATAAGAGGTAATTTTCTCATTCAACAGATTAGGATCGGTTTTACTCGGATCGGTTCCTGCAATACAATCCAGATAGAGTGTTGTTTTTTTAATATAGCGTATGTTGAGCTAATGCAAAGCATTAGCTCAACATACGCTATATTTATAGAGCATCCAAAAGCTGCCTCTATAAAAGAGGCATGAACAACTTATTAGTGAGTGACGACCTCACCGCGCAAGTCTGCTAATTCGCGTTCGAGTTCAACGCGGCGCATATTGGCGGCTTCCTCTACTTCGCGCTTGACCTGGCGCGTATATTCCTCAATTTCGGAACGAAGTTCCATGCCAGACATGGGCGTCAGTAAGAGCGCGACTGCGCTGCCTACCAGCCCTCCTAAAATTGCGCCAAGAATGAAATTAATCGCTTTTTGCATCGTTTGCCTCCCTTTTCGATTTGTATAAATTGATTATAGAGGATTTTTGTCTGAAGGCAAAGGGGATTCTGCGCCTATGAAGGGTGATTCAGGTTTGCGGGGAGAGTTTCTAGACGCAGGCGAGCAAATACCAGGGGCGCAAACACGTTAACCCCATCAAATGCTGACGGCATTTTGAGCGTGCTCCGATGGGATGCCAAAGGATGTTTCCGTAGACCAGCCTTGCACCCTTTTGCTGAACCAATAGGGGCGTGGCAAATCCTTCCTCAAAAGATTGGAAGAAGAGGATGAGGGCAATCTCAATCTGGTGAAGAACGTCCATAGTGGCTCCTATGGAAAAACTTAAAAAAGTTTGATCGCCCTATTCTTAATGTTTTCTCTTAAAAGGTTGACGGCGCTGATATTTCTATTGTACACTCTTAGGATGGATACCAAAACGCCAAGATGGTGGGACCTCTTTGCAGCCCTCTTTTTAGTTTGCGCGTTGATGACGGCAGCCATTCGCTTGCACGTCACCAACTGGACGGATAACCTTAGCCAGGTAGAGTTTATTATCCTTCTTGGCTCATTGGTTGGCTTATTGCTGGGGCGAAGTAAGTTTAACGGCAAAGTAGCTTTTGGTTTGGGACTAGGATACAGCCTTTTTGTTGTCCCCTGGCAGCTGGCTTCCATTATTCCGGTCGCTGCGGCGATCCACGAACCCTGGATATATCGCCTCAACGTGTTATATTCGCGCTTATGGTATACCACTTCAGATGTGATTCGCAATCAGCCGGTGAAAGATTCCATTCTTTTTATCGCAGCTATGTACGCGTTATATTGGTTCGCCAGTTTGCTTGCCTCTTATGCCCTGGTCAGGCGCGCCAATCCCTGGGTGCCTTTGCTTTCTTTGGGCGTGATGGTGCTGGTGATTGAGTTTGTGGTGGATATGTACCACAATGTGCAGGTGGCTGGCGGCACGTATAGCTTTCTTTATCTTTTCTTCTGCCTGATGCTGATGGGCAGGTTATATTTCCTGCGTTCGCGGCGCGAATGGGAATCGAATGGCGGCACCGTGGAATTGGAAGTTGGCTATGACCTGGGGCGCGGGGTGTTGGTTTCTGCGTTGGTCATGGCACTTTTGGCGTGGAATGTGCCGAGCCTGGTGAATATTTTCGGCTCGGATGACCCCACGCGCGCGCGAATTTCACGTGAATGGCAAGATTTTCGTGACCGGATTACCAAAGCCACCAACAGCCTGAAAAGCCCCGGCACGATCATCGTTGAGGGTTTTGGCAATAATATGTTTCTGGGGAATGGCGCTGCGTTGAGCGATAAAGAGGTTTTCTCGATCAAGCCCAACAGTGATATTCCGAATATGCGCTTTTATTGGACAGCGCGCAATTATGATACTTACCTGAATGGGCAGTGGATCACCAGTATTTCTGGCTCTCAGCCGATGAGTCCTAATGAACAGGCGCTGCGCTATCCGCAATGGAGCTTGCAAACGCAGGTTTCCTTCACGTTTCTCTCGCGCATTCCTTTGCTGCAAACCCTTATCTTTACTGGTCAGCCGCTGCGGGTAGACAGGGGGGTAAATGCGGTAGTAACGAAGGACCTTTTGGGCGAATCGGACTTGAATGCGTTGATTATGGATCCGCCTCTTAAGTCAGGTGACCCATATACGGTTGTTTCTACCCTGGCGCATCCGAATATTTCTGCAATGCGGGATGCCAGCACGGAATACCCGGATTGGGTGAAGAATCATTATTTGCAACTGCCTGAAAATTTTTCGGCGCGCATTGGCCAATTGGCAAAAGAGGTGGCGGGGGAAGAAAAAACCCCATACGACAAAGCAAACGTCATCACCCAATACCTGCGCCGCACGATTACCTATTCTGAAACCATTTCGCCGCCTCCCGCCGGACGGGATGCGCTGGAGTGGTTCTTGTTTGACGAGCGGCGTGGGTTCTGCAATTATTACGCCAGTTCTGAAGTGCTGATGCTGCGCGCGTTGGGCGTGCCAGCCCGTATTTCGGTGGGATATGCGCAAGGCAAGTGGGACGCAAAAGAAAAAACGTATACGGTGATCGGCAAGGATAGCCATGCCTGGCCCGAAGTCTACTTCCCGAATTTGGGATGGGTGGTTTTTGAGCCGACTGTTTCTCAGCCAGCCCTTTCCTTCCCTGCTACGGAAGCCTCAGCCAATGATTTTCAGGATGCACCCATTGTTGCCCCAACCTTAGACCCCAGTCGTATTAAACCAGTGCAAGAGCGCAACCCTGCGGAAGACTACATTAACGCCCATAAAAATGATCCAAAGACTGCCTTTGATCCCTGGCAATATATTACACCCCTGACCGTTTCATTGACTGTGCTTGTTTTGCTTATTGGGTCTGCGGTCGTTTTTGAATTGCGGCGGCGCATGCACAGTTCTTTGCCACTGCCCGCCTGGATTGAGAAAATCTTGGATGAGCGCGGCTTCCAGTTACCCAATTGGATGCGCAGCTGGTCACGTCAGAGCTTGCGTACTCCGATGGAAAACCTTTTTGCCAACGTTGCGAACTTACTGCGCATTTGGGGGCAGCCGGTGGAACCCTGGCAAACCCCTGCCGAGCAGATTGCCTTACTCGTTAATACCGTACCCGGAGTCGAAGAAAGCGCGTACACTTTGCTGGAAGAATATCAGCGTTCGATGTATAGCCGATACCCCGCTGACTTGGCGCGCGCCAAACGTGCAGTTGATAATTTGCGGATGACAGGCTTGCGTAATTGGGTGATCCGTCTGACGGGGTTAGAATCGGCGTAGGAAACTGTGTCTACCGATCCTACTCCTGCTCCCATTCCGCTTGAGCAACAATTTCGCGCGCTTTCTGCTCTGGTGGAAAATGTTCAATCCCAAGTTGCTTATTACCGCTCGGATGGGAGAGCAAGCCAACAACTTGTAGAGCAGACAAATCGTCTTTACGATTCTATTCAGCATTTGCGTAAACAAACGATCCATTTGGAAGAGGATTGGCGAAGTTTGCGCGCCCTGGCAGAAATTGGGCAGGTGGTGAATTCCTCTTTAGAGTTGGATGAAGTGCTGCAAATTGTGATGGATTCCATCATTCGCTTTACTGGCGCGGAACGTGGCTTTTTGATGCTGCGCAACGAACAGGGCGACCTGATTACCCGCGTGGCGCGCAATTGGGAGCAGGAATCGTTGGAAGCCAATGAATCTGCGATCAGCCGCACGATCATCCTGCGCGTGGCAAATGAAAATCAGACGGTGCTTACCACCAATGCCCAGGAAGATCCGCGTTTTATCGGTCACCATAGCGTGGTAACGTATAACTTGCGTTCCATTCTATGCGTGCCGCTGCGCGTGAAGGATGAGAATATTGGCGTCATTTATGCGGATAATCGCATCCGCAGTGGGTTATTTACCCAGCGTCACCTCGATTTATTGGCTGCCTTTGCCAATCAGGCATCAGTGGCGATTGATAACGCCCGCCTCTTTGCGTCTGTTCGTCATACTTTGGCGGAAGTGACCGGATTAAAAAACTTGATGGACAATGTTTTCTTTTCCGTTGCCAGTGGGGTCATCACCACGGACGTGGAAGAGTGTATTGTCCTGTGCAACCGCGCGGCGCAGTTAATTCTAGGTCAATCTAGTCAGGAACTGGTGGGGAAGCCGCTCCGCCAGGTGTTAGGGAATTTCTCCATTCCACTTCAATCCTATTTGCGTGAGGTGCTTGAGAGTCAGCGGACGGTGACGGGCGTAGAGGGTGGCTTGGCCTTCGCGGATCGCCGCGCTGTAAATTTGCGTCTCAACCTTTCCCCGCTTAAAGACGACCAGGATGTGACGCGCGGCGTTACCCTGGTATTGGAAGACCTGACTGAAAAGAAGCATTTAGAAGCGCAACGGCGTTTGTTTGAGCGGATGGTTTCTCCGGCGGTGATTGAGCAGCTTGACCCAGATCGTTTGCAGCTGGGCGGCGAGCGTAGCATTATTACTACCCTGTTTGCTGATATTCGCGGTTTTACGCATTTCAGCGAGCAGCTTTCCCCTGAAGAATTAGTGAAAATCCTAAACGCTTATCTGGCGGTTTCGGCGGATGCTGTTTTGCAAGAGGAAGGCACGATTGATAAATTCCTGGGCGATGCGGTGATGGCTTGGTTTAACGCCCCCATCCCCCAGGAGGATCATGCCTTGCGGGCGGTACGGGCAGCCTTAGCCATTCGGGAGGCGATTAAAGAGCTTCATCAAAAATTGCCAGCCGTGTTTCATTGGAATTTTGGCGCGGGGATTCACACCGGCGATGCGGTTTTAGGGCTAATTGGCACTGAAAAACGTCTGGATTACACCGCCATTGGCGACAGCGTGAATACCGCCAAGCGCATTCAGGAAAACGCTGGTCCGGGGCAAATTCTGATTAGCCAGCCTGCCTATGACCTGGTTGCTGACCATGTTTCTGCACGCATCGTAGAGCCAATTATCGCCAAAGGGAAGAGCCTTCCGATTGCGGTATATGAGGTTCTGGCTCTCAAAGATCAGAGCATTTTTATTTCACGTTGATTTGAATAAAAAAGGGGTCGCCAAACGGTTCACCTTGCGGGTCAAACGCTTGCCACGCGCTTTTATACGCGCCTGGCTGAATGGGCGCTCTGAACAGCACCCGTAGCACCGCCCTGCTGCCACTGCGTGCCGGATAGAGCGCCTGTTGTGGCTGCGCGCCCAGTTCTGGACCGGCAATCAGGCGCATGCGGTAACTGCTCTGCCAATTGCACGTGCCGGTATTTTCCACTTCCCAGCGTTTATCTAAGGTGGATTCGGACTGCACTTCTGTGCCATCGGGAATGGTGATGTCATTCAGGTAGGCGAGATGATTGGTGCAGGCGGCTGTTTGGGTTTGCGATTGAAGAGCAGGTGCGGTCGCTTTAAGGGAGGGCGGCGTGGGCGTATCGCTGGAAATGGGCGTAGGTGGATGAAAAAAAGAACGCGCCTGCGCCGTAGGGTCAACTTGTTGAGAAAGCGCGCTGCATCCACCCAGGAATATCAAAAGGAGAGCCAGCAAACACAAACTGCCAACACGGGCGATTTTGTTCACTGGGCTCTCCTTTGATTATTTTCAACAGGAAGATCGGGCGAGTTTCCCTCGCACCCTAATCCTCATGATGCGCTTTATTCTTCGTCTGACGAGCTACCGGAATCTTCGTCATCCACGGAAATAGGCATGGGAATTTCGCCGCCCATCGCACGCTGACGCACTGCCAGGTCCATCTCGGCAGTCAGGTCAGGGTTTTGGCGCAAGAAATCTTTCGCATTTTCACGTCCCTGACCGAGGCGAATATCGCCATAGGAGAAGAACGCGCCGCGTTTGGTGATAATTTCAAGCGAGGTCGCCAGGTCGAGGATGTCGCCCACTTTGGAGATGCCTTCATTATACATGATATCAAACTCGGCGGTGCGGAAGGGTGGCGCGACTTTATTCTTGATCACGCGCACGCGCACGCGGTTGCCGACCATTTCCTGACCGACTTTGATGGTCTGGATGCGGCGCACATCCATGCGCACCGATGCGTAGAACTTCAACGCCAAACCGCCGGGGGTCGTTTCTGGGTTGCCGAACATGACCCCAATTTTCTGGCGCAGCTGGTTGGTGAAAATGACCGAGGTTTTGGTTTGGCTGATTGCGCCAGAGAGCTTGCGCAGCGCCTGAGACATTAAGCGCGCCTGCATGCCCATGCTAGCATCGCCCATATCCCCTTCGATTTCAGCGCGCGGAACAAGCGCAGCCACCGAGTCCACCACGACCACGTCCACCGCGCTGGTGCGCACTAAGGTTTCGCAAATTTCCAACGCTTGTTCGCCGGTATCGGGCTGCGAAATAAGCAAGTTGGTCACATCTACGCCGCAGTTGGCGGCATAGCGTGGGTCAAGGGCATGTTCCATATCAATATAAGCTGCCATCCCGCCCATGCGCTGCGCTTCTGCAACAATATGCTGGCAGAGCGTGGTTTTCCCAGAGGATTCTGGACCATAGATTTCGATCACCCGCCCGCGCGGAATACCTCCAATCCCTAGCGCCAAGTCTAAGGATAGCGAGCCGGTGGGGATAGCTTCAATCACCATATGATGAGCGTCGCCCATGCGCATGATTGCCCCTTCGCCATATCGTTTGACAATATCACCCAGGGCTTTATCTAAAATTGCCTGCTTGGCGGCATTAATGGAAGGAGTCCCAGACCCTTCTGAGGGGGAGGACGATTGCGATTGCGAAGATTTACGTGCCATGATTGATTTCTCCTAAACTTTCAAACACCTTAAGGATACGTTGTAACCAAATTCTATACGAGTTGGTGTAGTGTTATTATATAGCACATGTGTTCAATCGTCAATGGTTAACCTCGTTCTTTAATGCACCTGTTTTCTATCCGTCAATTATACGCCAAAAGGCGAAGAAGCCATCATGCTATTCCTGCGCGTGTATCACCCTCCCGAAATAACGGCGATAAGCTGCACCACATCGCCATCCTGCAGGATGTCCTCTTCCGTTAGCAATTCTCCATTGCAGATCAGTAAATAGGCTTCGGACGAAAGATTAAGCTGACGCAAGGCTTCTTTCACTGGGATGACTGTGCCTTCCAGTTCATATTCTTTCTTCCGCAAAATCATCTTAACGCCCATAATGTTCCAAAAAATCCGCTGCGAAATGGTCAAATGTGCCATTCAAGATTGCCTGGCGAGTGTCATTCATCAAATTAATCAAGATTGAAATGTTGTGAATCGAAATCAGGGTAGCAGCCAGCATTTCTTTGCTGAGGAGCAGATGACGCAAATAGGCGCGGCTGAACAGGCGGCAGGTGTAGCACGAGCAGGTTTCATCAATGGGGCGGGGGTCACGGGTATGTACGCTGTTGAGCAGGTTTATCCTACCGGTACGCAGCATGGCAGCCCCGTGACGCGCCAGACGAGTGGGCAATACGCAGTCAAAAATATCAATGCCGCGCAGCACGCCGTTGATTAGATCTTCTGGCGAACCAACGCCCATCAGGTAACGCGGCTTTTCTTCCGGCAGAATGGCGTTCACCCTCTCGATCATGGCGTGCATTTCAGGCTTGGTTTCACCCACGGATAAGCCGCCAATAGCATGACCCGGAAAGCCCAGCGAGGAAATAAACTGCGCCGATTGCTCGCGCAGGTCAGGGAAGATGCCGCCCTGCACAATGCCAAAGAGCGCCTGATCGGAGCGTTTCTTCGCCTGAAGGCAGCGTTCCGCCCAGGCGTGGGTGCGCTGCATGGCGCGTTGACTGTAGTCGCGTTCGTAGGGCGGGGCGCATTCGTCAAACGCCATGATAATATCCGCGCCAAGTTGTTCCTGAATTTCCACCGATTTTTCAGGGGTCAGGCGGTGCATGGAGCCATCAATATAGCTTTTGAAGGTCGCGCCATCCTCATCTATTTTGCGCATTTCTGAAAGCGAAAAGACCTGAAAGCCACCCGAATCGGTGAGCATGGGCTTGTTCCAGCGCATAAATTGATGCAAGCCGCCCAGCTCCGCCACCAGGTCTGCCCCAGGGCGCAGGTAGAGGTGATAGGTATTTGCCAGCACCAGGCTGGAGCCGGCTTCTGTCAGTTGGGCGGGGGTCAGCGATTTGACAGTTGCCTGCGTGCCAACCGGCGCAAATACGGGCGTCAGCAGATCGCCATGTGGGGTGTGAAATACGCCAGCGCGAGCCTTACCCTGCCGCGCAGCAATATCAAACGAAAAATCAATGGGATGTGGGTTAAGTACCATAGCAGCGGATTATACCTTGTCTGCCCAAAACGAGAAGAATCTCCTTGTTATAGAGCGTTTATCAGCTTATACTAGTCAACATGTCCGCGCCTCATTCAACCTGGTTAGAAATTAGCCTTTCTGCTATTCAAAATAACGTGCGCCAGATGGCTGCCATTACGCGCTGCCCGGTGATGGCGGTGATTAAAGCCAATGCATATGGGCATGGACTGGTGGAAGTGGCGCGTGCCGTGCAAACGGATCACGCCAGCTGGCTGGCGAACAGTTGGTTAGGGGTGGCACGGGTTAACGAGGCGGTGATCCTGCGCCATGCGGGAATCCGTCTGCCCATTTTGGTATTAGGCTATTGCCCGCCGGAACGCGCCCCAGAAGCCGCCGCACAGGATATTTGCTTGACGGTCTACGACCTGGAACTGAGCCGCGCTATGGCTGCCCATGTTCGAGAAGCCGGGCTGCGCCTGCGCGTACATGTAAAAGTGGATACGGGGATGGGTCGTCTGGGGGCGTTTCCGCAAGACGCGCTGCAACTCGTGACTGCCTTGCATGCCCTGCCTGAATTGCAGATGGAAGGCGTATTCACCCATTTTGCCAGCGCGGATGAACCGCAATTATCCACGACATCCGATCAGCTCAACCGTTTTCAGCAGACGCTAATAGCGATCCAGGATGCCGGTTTGCGCCCTGCCCTGGTACATGCTGCCAATTCCGCCGCCGCGCTCTATTTTCCAGAAGCGCGTTTTGATATGGTGCGCGCTGGAATTGCGATTTATGGCTTGCATCCTTCTGAAGAAGCGCCCTTGCCGGAAGGCTTCTTGCCCGCCCTGCAATGGAAGGCGCGCCTGGCATCGGTGAAAATGATTTGCCCGGGAGAAGGAATTGGCTACGGTCATCGTTACCACACCCAGGGGCAGGAACGGATCGGCGTAGTTCCTGTGGGTTACGCGGATGGGATGCGCCGCATGGTGGGCGTGAACGTTGCGCTGGTCGGTGGCAAACAGGTTCGCATGGTGGGCGGCATTTGCATGGATCAATGTATGCTGCAACTGGATGATGTTCCCGATGCGCAAATTGGGGATGAGGTAACGTTGATTGGCAGGCAGGGGATGACTACTCTCGCGGCTGAAGACCTCGCCCGCGCCTGGAGTACGGTCAATTATGAAGTGGTCTGTGGCTTGGCGGAACGTTTGGCGCGTATTTATGTATAGAAAAGGCTTGGGGTATCTATGTCCACGAATTTAATCAAACGCTGGGAAGTCCTTGAAACGACCCATCCTATCCCTGAAGATATTATCAAAGAATTAACTTCGTTTCCGCCCTTTTTTCAAAAGATTCTGTACCATCGCGGAATCAAGAACGCAGTGGAAGCGACACAATTTCTGGAATGCGCTGCCGAATGTGGCGACCCATTTGAGATGAAGGGGATGCAGGAGACGGTGGACCGTCTGCGCTGGGCGATTACGCATCAAGAAATGATTGTCGTTTATGGCGATTATGATGTAGATGGGGTGACTTCTACCGCGTTAATGGTTGAAGTGCTGACTGAGTTGGGCGCGGTTGTAGATTATTTTATTCCTAACCGATTTGATGATGGCTATGGTTTATCCGTTGATGCCATTGAGAAATTAGTGGAGAAGGGCGCCAAAGTCATCCTTACAGTAGATTGCGGCATTCGCTCGTTCAAAGAGGTGAAGCGCGCGCATGAACTCGAGATTGACCTGATTATCAGCGACCATCATACCCCCATGCCTTCGCCTTCTTTGGATGAAATGGAGGCGTATGCTATCGTTTGCCCCAAGCAGGAAGGGGATCAGTACCCTTATAAAGACCTGGCGGGGGTAGGGCTGGCGTATAAGATTGCTGAAGCGTTGATCGAATCTCTGCATGCGCCTTTTTTGGCGGATAACTGGCTAGACTTGGTTGCTCTGGGCATGGTAGCGGATATGGTGCCGCTGATAGAAGAAAACCGAGTGTTGGTGCGGCGAGGAATTAAGAAAATGCGCCTTAATCCACGCCCTGGGGTGCAATCGCTGGCGCAGGTGGCTGGGATTCGTATGATCGAAGAAAGTGAACCCGGGTTTTCAGGAGAGGTGCTTGTTTATTCTTACCTGAATATTAATGCTGGAGATATCGGCTTTATTTTGGGTCCGCGGTTAAATGCGGCTGGGCGGATGGAAACTGCGTTGGATTCGCTTCACCTTTTGCTGGCAAAAGACCTGATTGAGGCGGGCGCGCTTTCGCAAAAGCTGGATAACCTTAACATGGGTCGCCAAAATTCCACCCGTAAAATTCAGGAAGAGGCTGAAATTCGCGCCAAAGAGAATGGGGATGGCATTTTAATGGCTTTCTCCCCTGATTTCAACGTGGGGGTATTGGGGTTGGCTGCTGCGCGTTTGGCGGATAAATATTATCGCCCGGCGGTGGTGGGCAAATCGGATGAAGAATTTACGCGCGCATCTTGCCGGAGCATTGCTGAATTTAATATCACCACTGCCCTGGATGAATGCAAAGAATTGCTCGTGCAGCATGGCGGGCATGCGATGGCTGCCGGGTTCACCGTGCGGACGGAAAATTTGCCTGAATTGATGACCCGTTTGAAAGAAATTGCGCACCGCGAACTGGGTGAGCTTGATTTGCGCCCCACTTTGCGAGCCGATGCTGAAATCCCTTTAAGGAAACTAGCGGTGAATGTGCAATCCGCTTTCATGGGATGGTTGGAGAAATTGCAGCCCACCGGAACCGGTAACCCAGAGGCGGTGTTCGTCTCGCGCAATTTGCGGGTGAAATCTAAATCGCTGGTTGGCGCGGATAAAAGCCACCTGAAGCTCAAATTGCTCGATGGCGAGCAGGAATTTGACGCGATTGGGTTTCGGATGGGCAGCAGCTTTCGTGAATTGTCTGATCACGTGGATGTGATGTATATCCCCGAATGGAACAATTTTAATGGGCGCACTTCCTTACAGCTCCGTTTGCGTGACATTAAAAACGCCGGTACGCCTGATTAACGACCTTGATTTTGCTTAGTTGCTCAACTATCCCTGGTTGTGTAGTGATTCCCAGTCCGTGTAGTGGCTTCCGGCAGGAAGCCTGGCGCTTTCAAGCAATTTCTATTTTGCAGAGAAAATTGTGTGAATAACATTAGGCTTCCTGCCGGAAGCCACTACACGGACTGGGATAACTGGGCAAGCGCCCTTTTCCTTACAAAAGTGAAGTTTCCATAAAAAATTCCAGGCGCGCCCGTTTATAAAGTGCGGGCGTGCTATAATTTAAAGGATGATTTTCTTCTGTGGAGGAAGTGCCGGATGAGTACCCCAGCGAACTCTGCCGCCGCGAAACGAGAGGCATCCGCGGCAGCCCAAGCCAACGCCCCTTTTGTTCCCCCTGCGATTTTGACTATTGAGGATACCGGGTTATCTTCTTTATGGCTGCAAGACCTTGCCCTAAAGGTGCTTTACTTTCAAGGCTACCTGACGGGGTATAAAATTGCAGAAGAAATTGCCTTGCCCTTTTCCGGGGTGGTTGACCAGATTATGGATGCGCTGAAGAAAGAAAAATTAATCGAGGTGCGCTCGTCTCAGATGGGGCTGGGCGAGGGTGCGTACCTATATGCCATCACATCCGCTGGAATTGCGCGCGCGCGTGAGGCGTTAGACCGGAGCCAATACGCCGGTCCTGCGCCAGTGCCGTTGGATCGTTACATTGAGTCGTGCAATCGTCAGGCGCGCGGACGCACTACGGTCACCAGCCGCATCATGCGCCAGATTCTTTCCAACATGGTCATGTCTGAAAAGACGTTCCACAGTTTGGGACCAGCGGTCAACTCAGGCACTTCTATTTTCCTGTATGGTCCCCCTGGCAACGGCAAAACATCTATTGCCCGCGCCATCGGCAACATGATTATGTCGCAAAATATCTATATTCCCTACGCCATTCATGTGGATGGGCAGGTGATTAAGTTGTATGATTCAGTCAATCACACTCTGGCGAGCGAACAAGATGGCGCGCCTGTGGCGTCTGGGTCCTTACGGGCTGGCGCGCGGCATGACCCGCGGTGGATACAGATTCGCCGTCCATTTATCGTCACCGGCGGCGAGCTGACTCTCTCTGGGTTGGATTTGGTCTTTGATGACACGTTGAAATATTACGAAGCTCCCTTCCAGGTGAAAGCCAACGGCGGCATTTTGCTGATTGATGACTTTGGTCGCCAACAGGTGCGCCCGCGTGACCTGCTCAACCGTTGGATTGTTCCCCTTGAAAACCGGATTGACTACCTGGCGCTGCATACCGGGCGCAAGCTGGAAGTGCCATTTGACGTGCTGGTGATTTTTTCAACCAATTTACCCCCCAAAGACCTGGTAGATGAGGCTTTCTTACGCCGCTTGCGCCATAAAATTGAAATTGGCGACCCCTCTTATGAAGAATACCGTGAGATTTTTAAGCGGGTGGCGCAGGGTAAGGGCGTGGTCTACAGTGATCAAGGGCTGGCGTATCTGCTGCAAGAGTGGTATGTGAAGCGCAATCGCAAGCTGCGTGCTTCGCATCCGCGCGATTTGTGCGATCAAATTCTGGATGTGGCGCATTATATGGGCGTGGAAGCCAATATGAGCCGCGAACTGCTTGACCAGGCTGCCCAATCTTATTTTGTAGAATTGTGAGTGGAATTACGATGCCCCCTTCTAACCAGCCATTCATTTTTGCCCATCGTGGCGCTTCGGCGCATGCCCCTGAAAATACCCTGGCAGCCTTCTGTATGGCGGTTGATTTGGGCGCGAATGGCATTGAGCTAGACGCCAAACTCAGCGCCGATCAGCAGGTGATGGTGATCCACGATCAGACGGTGGATCGCACAACGGATGGTAAGGGGAAGGTGCGCGAATTAACCCTGCAACAATTGAAATCGCTAGATGCAGGTAGTTTTTTTGACTCACAGTTTGCCCAAGAACGCATCCCTACTCTGGAGGAAGTCTTTGCGGAAGTCGGTCAGCGCACGGTGATCAACGTTGAGCTAACCAACTATGCTTCCCCCACCGATCCGCTGCCGGAATTGGTGGCTGACCTGGTGATTAAATATAGCTTACAGGGTCGCGTTCTTTTTTCTTCGTTCCTGCCTATGAACCTGATTCGCATTCATCGCCGGCTGCCGCAAGTACCCGCTGCCATTCTGACTCTGGAAGGCAACGCGGGCTGGCTGATGCGCGGCATGATTGGTCGCCTAGCGGCTCCGCAATACATTCACCCCTATTACACAGATGTCACTGCAGAATTGATGACGGCAGAACACCGGCGCGGGCGGCGCGTGAATGCCTGGACGGTAGATGACCCAAACGAGATGAAACGCCTCTTTAACCTGCAAATTGATGGTATCATTACAGATGATCCGCGCTTGGCAAGGCAGGTTTTGGAAGGGAAATGACCTGTACGGTCTGAGGAATGGCTTGTATCGAAAGTGTAAATCCACGAAAACATTGCTGTGACCAAAGATTTCCTCTTCCTCATCACCTGACAACCGGCGGATAGCCGGTTTTTGATACCTGTGGACGCATTTGTACATTCAAGAAGAGGAGTATTCCGCATAGCATGAAGCTTCGGCTGCGCGCGTTTCTGACAATGGGCTTAATCCTTTGGCTGTTGGTCAATCCTTTGACCATGCTTACCGGTCAAATGGCGGCTATGCCCTTGCCTGGAAACGATCAGGAGTTGCTGGCGCATCAAAAAGCGGTGGATATGCTCAATAAGCTGACCCCGGAAGAACGCGTGGGGCAGTTATTTGTCGTCACCTTCACCGGGGCGGCAGTGGATGAGCGGTCGCAAGTCTATGACCTGATCGCCCATCAGCATGTGGGCGGGTTGATGCTGCTGCGCAGTAATGATAACTTTAACAATACGACCGATGTGCGCAGTCAGTCCTATGACCTGACGGTTACCCTTCAGAATATGGAATGGAACGCTTCGCAAAATGGTACCGAGAAAACGGCCATTCCGCAACTGACTCCCATTGCCCCTTCTCAATATATCCCCCTCTTTATTGGCGTCTCGCAGGAAGGCAATTCTGCCCCATACGACCAGTTACTGAGTGGCGCGACCTCTCTGCCTAGCCTGATGTCCATTGGAGCTACCTGGGATACGACTCTTTCGCGTCAGGTGGGTCAGGTGATGGGCGAAGAGCTTTCCGCCCTGGGGTTCAACCTCATTCTCGGTCCTTCGTTGGATGTGCTTTCGCCTTCTTCGATGAGCAGTGATGGCAATAATTTGGGCGTGCGCTCTTTTGGTGGTGATCCCTATTGGGTGAGCAAGATGGGGCAGGCGTATATCGCGGGGCTGCATACGGGCAGCAATAATCACCTGGCGGTGATTGCGCGGCATTTCCCCGGCGGCGGCAGCTCGGATCGTTCGCCTGAAGAAGAAATCGCTACCGTGCGCAAATCGTTGGAACAGTTGAAAACGATGGAGTTGTACCCGTTTTTTGCCGTCACCGGCAAGGCGACAACGGTGGATAGTCTGAGTGATGGCGTGTTGGTTTCGCATATTCGTTATCAAGGCTTCCAAAGCAATATACGCGCCACCACGCGCCCGGTATCTTTAGATACCTCTGCTCTTGAAATGATTCTCAACCTGCCTGAATTTTCCGTCTGGCGGCAAAATGGCGGTCTAACGGTCAGCGATGACCTGGGCAGTCCTGCGCTCAAACGTTTTTATGAGTCGAGCGGTACATTTGATCCCACCCAGGTGGCGCGGGAAGCGTTTTACGCTGGCAATGATTTGTTATATATCAACCGCATGCAGGGCGCAAATGACCCGGATGTCTATACCACCACGGTTCACACTTTGCAATTCTTTACCCAAAAATACCGTTCAGACCCGGAATTTGCCCGCCGCGTAGATGCCGCTGTCTTGCGGATTCTAATGCTCAAATATCGCCTGTACCCAACTTTTGACCTGAATCAAGTCCTGCCTGATACCCAAGCCTGGATGCAGGTGGGCAATTCGGCAGCGGCGCAAAAAGTGGTGCGGGATGTTGCCCGTCAGTCGGTGACGCTCATCAGCCCAGATGCAAATGAACTGTTGAATGTTTTACCTCAACCCCCAGGGCTGCATAATCGCATGGTCTATATTACCGATGTGCAGGCGGTAGCGCAGTGCAGCACGTGCGTGGAGCAGGTTTCGCTTCCGGCGGACGGATTGCAGCGCGCTGTCTTAAACTTATATGGCGCAAACGCCACCGGTCAGGTATCGCATACCTCCATGAGTTCCTACTCGTTTACGGATTTAATGAAGATGTTGAACCAGAATGCGGCAGATGCAGCTGGCGCGAACAAAAATCAGGCTGGCGCTGGCGGCACAAGCAGCACGCCTGCCCCTGTTACCCTGGAAGATGATTTAAAACGCGCGGATTGGGTGGTGATTTCCATGCTTGAACCTGATTCTGGCGCGCCGGATACGCTTGCTTTTAAACGCCTCTTACGCGAGCAGCCGCAGAAATTAAGGGATAAAAAGGTGATTGTATTTGCCTTTGACGCACCCTATGCGATGGATGCAACGGATATTTCCAAAATCACGGCGTATTATGCCTTGTATAGCAAAACATCTCCGTTTATCGATGTGGCGGCGCGTGTATTGTTTCAAGAAATGCTGCCATCCGGCGCGCTGCCCATTTCTGTGCCAGGGGCGGGATATGATCTGATTTGGGCAACGTCCCCCGACCCTGTGCAGAACATTCCGCTTACGGTTGATTCAACGGTCGCTTCTGCCCTCGGGACGGCAACGCCTATCCCTGCCACCACGATAGAGTCCACGCCATCGCTGCAAACCTATGGGTTGAAGGATATTATTTCGCTGCGCACCGGGGTGATCTATGACCATCACCACAAGCCAGTGCCGGATGATACGCCGGTCAGCTTCCTGATTACCGTCACCACCTCCACCGGTACGTTTAATCAGCAAGTGGATAAGGTAACAACGGATGGGATTGCCCGCTTTAGCTATCGGATTGACCAGGCGGGTGTGATTGATATTCATGCCACCAGCGGCGGCGCGCGCTCGGACTCGGTTCACCTGGACGTTTCGCGCGGCGAGGCGGTGCCAACCTTTGTGGTACAGCCTACCCAATCGCCGATCCCTCCCACGTCTACGCCGCAGCCGACCGTCACCATTACCGCCACTGCCTCGCCTCAGCCAACCGCAGTTCCACTCCCCCCTCCGCCCAGCGTGCAGGTAAAGGACTGGCTGTTTGCGGTCATTTTGCTATCCATCCTTACCGCGGCAGTCACCTGGTGGGGCATCCGGCGCGAAATCACCCGCTGGGGATTGCGTTGGGCGTTATGCGGGTTGATCGGCGGGCTGGTAGCCTATAATTACTTGGCACTTGGATTGCCTGGCACAGTCAGCTTGCTGCAACAAATGGGCAGCGAGGGCGTGTTGATCGTCACCTTCCTGGGCATCAGCGCAGGGTGGATGGTCGGCATGGCATGGCGGCAGTTTAGCCCCAAGAGCGCGGCGCGTGGCTCCACCTTAGCGGATCGCATCATCACCGGCGACCGCAAGACCATTACTGGTCCAAAACAGTAAACACGAAATATCTCCTTTTTCGATTAATCCACTTCGGATGGTTGTAAAAGCAAAAAGATTCCATGAACGACTCTACTGCAAATACTCAGTTTTCAAAAACACGATGATTTTCCTCCTACTTGGAAGGTATTTTGATCGTGTAAGGGTCTTTCTGTAAATTAACCGGATTGCCGCTTGACACACCGAGTAGAGGGAGATATAATCATATTCATGGCACTGAATGTGATACAAGAAACAAAGACATATCTTCAGTCATTGGGATTGCAAACGCAAGTTTTCAAAACGCTGACCCATCCCGCACGCATCGCCATCCTGGAGATTTTGCGCGACGGAGAACACTGCGTCTGTCACTTGGAAGCCTACCTGGGATTCAGGCAGGCATATATTTCTCAACAGCTATCTGTCCTGCGTGAAGCCGGGCTGATCCAGGATCGGCGTGACGGTTGGAACATCTACTACCGGGTCATTAATCCTCAAATTTATGAAGTGCTGGACGCTGTCCAAAAATTGACCGGACAATCCAGAACGGATGCGAATAATGCTGGGGTGGTATGCACCTGCCCGCATTGCAGTGCAAAACGCGGTGAAGCTTAATAATCTCTTTTTTAAACCATAACATCTCGTATTTTGAATGTGATTGAAAGGACAAACCTCATGATTAAAATTAAAGTGCTTGGCTCTGGCTGCGCGAACTGCAAACGCCTGGAAGCAACTACCCGCAAGGTAGTGGAAGCGCTCGGCATCGAAGCCGAGATTGAAAAAGTGACTGATTATGCCGAGATCATGAAATACCCAATTCTCTCCACACCCGGCTTAGTCGTCAATGAAAAACTGGTAGCTGCCGGGCGCATCCCAAGCGAAGCAGAAATTACTGACTGGCTGAAGGCTTAATTTCGTTAGGGCGGATTTATTAGGACCCGCCCTATATTTTTCTCACAACTTATTCAATCTATTGAATATTATAGGAATCTTGTATGTACCAACCCCTCACACAACCCAACCAAAAGCCCCAATTGCGTACCTTTGCCCTGCTAGCACTGATCACAGCTGCCTGGTTTGCGGCTTATAACCTCATCCAGCCGTTGGCTGATTGGATTTCCTACAGTGTATTCAACCTGACCCGCGGCTCTCATGTGGGAGATGCAGTCGCATTCTTCCTGTATGACGTCCCAAAAATCATGCTGCTTCTATCTGGGATGATCTTCTTGATCTCGATTCTGCGCAGCTTCTTCAGCCCAGAACGCACCCGCGCGCTGTTAGGCGGCAAGCGGCAGGGGATTGGCAACGTGCTGGCCGCTATGTTGGGGATTGTCACTCCGTTCTGTTCCTGTTCGGCTGTGCCACTCTTTATCGGCTTCGTCGAAAGCGGCATCCCGCTGGGGGTGACGTTCTCGTTCCTGATTGCAGCGCCCACCATCAATGAAGTGGCAGTCGTGATGCTCTTCGGCTTATTTGGTTGGAAAGTGGCTGGGTTATATATCGCCTCTGGACTGGTGATCGCCATCGTAGCCGGGATAGTGATCGGGCGATTAAACCTGGAACGCTATGTAGAAGATTTTGTATGGAAGATGCAGTCGAACGGGGTAGGCCTTACTGAAAAGCCGACTTGGACGGAGAGGATTGAGCGCGCCTGGGATTCGGTCAAAGAAATTGTCTACAAGGTCTGGCCGTATGTGCTGGTCGGGATCGCCATTGGGGCGGCTATTCACGGTTATGTGCCGGAGAGTGCCCTGGTTGGGATCATGGGCAAGCAAGCCTGGTGGTCGGTGCCAGCGGCCGTGCTGCTGGGCGTACCGCTGTATTCAAACGCCGCCGGGGCCATTCCGATCGTCAGTGCCTTGATGGAAAAAGGCGCGTCGCTTGGGACTGTGCTGGCTTTCATGATGTCGGTTGTCGGTTTGAGCCTGCCGGAAGTAATCATCCTGCGCCGGGTACTCAAACCCCAGCTCATCGCCGTGTTTGTTGGAACGGTGGCATTCGCAATTATCCTGACCGGGTATTTATTCAATTTAGTCTTATGATGTGATATCGGAAAGAGCCTGTAATCCACGTCCAGGAAGAATCTCAACATCATTGATAGCAATACCTACAGCAATACCTTCGCAAAAAAACATTCCTGTAGAGGTAGGGTTTGCCTTACTCCTACAGGAATGTTTTTTTGCGAAGGTATTGTACTGGATGTTATTTAAGGTTAAAGAGGGTAAATAACAAACTGAGCATTGCCAGTCCGGCTGTCACCCATAACAAGACGCGCTCTGGGTAGCCTTGCAGGTAACGCCGGATAGAAGGGGTGGGGCGGGCGGTATCGGAGGCGCGCAGAATGGGGTGATAATTCCCCAACAGGCTTTCGCGGAAGATTTGCACGTTCTGCGGGCGGTCATCGGGGTGCAGGGTCATCGCCCACAGGATAGCTTTCTCGGTGCGCTGGCCGATGTCTGCGTTAATCTGGCGCGGTGGGAGCAAACGCGCTGGGTCTAAGAAGCGTTCGCGCGCATCGGCGGGCGGTTGGTTGGTGAGCAGGTGATAGAGGGTTGCCCCAAAGGCGTAAATATCGGTGCGCGCGTCTGTGTGACCGCTATCGCCGCCATATTGCTCCAGGGGGGTATACAGGGCTGTCCCCTGCCCTTGCAGGATGGTGATGGTCACTTCGCCAGGGGCAAGCAGCTTCACCAGTCCAAAATCAACCAGTTTTAACAGTCCGCTGGGGGTTAACTTCAGGTTAGAGGGTTTAATGTCACGGTGCAGAATGGGCGGATTCTGACTATGCAGGTAGATCAGCGCATCCGCCAACTGGCTGGACCAGTTCAGCACGTCTTCTTCATCCAAAAATTGATTGGTCCGGCGAGCTTCAATCATCAAGGTACGCAGGTCTTTGCCAGGCACAAAATCCATCACCAGATAATCGCGGTTGCCAATGGAGAAAAAGTCAGAGACTTTGGGTAAATTCGGGTGATCCAGGCGCGCCAAAACAGTGGCTTCGCGTTGAAATTGCTCGCGAGCTTCGCGGATCATTTCCATTTGCAGCGACCGGTCGTGTTCGACTTCTTTGAGAGCGCAAGCGCGTCCTTCCAAACGCAAATCATCCGCCAGGTAAATACTCCCCATACCGCCCTGACCAATAATCCGCCGAATTTTATACCGACCGCGCAGAATCTCCCCTGATTTGAGTGGGATAGGCATAGCGCGTCTTCTTTCTTTTCTCTCTTCTGGCTTTTGGGTAAGGCGACTGCCCGCTTACGAATAGAAAGATGGCGTTCTCCACTCGTGCTGATCTACGGCGTACTACCAGCCTTACCAAAAGGCAAATTATCTGCTATATTATACCTGAACTGCACCGTATTTCACGATCAAGGCATAGGTTCGTTGGGGATTGGCGTAGTGATTTATAAGAAGTTATTTTCATATTTATTTTTGTCGTTCCGCGACAAAAATAAATATGAAAAAGAATTTTAGAATAGGCTTATTCTTGGGAGGGTGAGAGATGGAGAGACGGGCGGGGGGAGGGGAATTACCAGTGTTAATCGGTCAAACCGGTCCGCTAAACGGTCAGCGATGGGCGGTGGGGCATGATTTAATCATTGGACGAGACGCCTCGTGCGATATTATCATCCCAGACCGGCAAATTTCCCGCTTCCATGCCCGCTTTTCCCCCAAAGAGGAGGGCGTTCTACTGGAAGACCTGGGCAGCAAGAATGGCACGTATCACAACGGTCAACGGCTGGAAGGCGACCCGATCTTATTAGGCGATGGTGATTTGGTTCAGGTGGCGCTGGTGCAGCATTTTGTCTTCCTTAGCTCGGATGCCACTATGCCGCTTGACCTGGAACCTCTGCCGGCAAAGAAACCTGCCCTGGCTGGAGGCTTAACTCTAGACATTCGCTCGCGGCGAGTGTGGGTCAATGACAAAGAAGTTCTGCCGCCGCTCTCTGTGCCTCAATTTCACCTGCTACAAACCCTCTATGAACAAGAAGGTCGCGTGGTAGAACGCCAAGACCTGATTGATATTATCTGGGGCGAAGATGAAGCGATTGGCGTTTCAGAGCAAGCCTTTGACGCCCTGGTGCGCCGCCTGCGTGATCGCCTGACCCTCATTGACCCAACTCATAATTACATTATCACCGTGCGCGGGCATGGATTAAGGTTAGATCATTCGGGTGGGTAAACTTTCGTTTATTCCGTAATGGGCAATATTCCCCTACACTTTGGATAATTGACGCAACCATAAAATTGCTTGCCTGCCTGATTGCCGTTTTTAACAGTTCTCAGCACCATGGGCGTACCACACTTTGGGCAATTGGGGGGTTGCGTGCTGCCCTTTTCCTGTGTCAGAGGGGCAACTGATGCAGATTGTACTTCAGCAGGAGCGATTGCGCGCCCGGTCTGATTTTTTTGGATGACTCCTCGAAACAAAACGCCGAGTTCAGCGGTGTTATAACTGGCGCGCACGGGAACGTGTAACAGCGGAAGATTTGCTGCTTCAAAGACGCCGTCCACGAATTCATCCCGTTCGATGCGATCCGGGCGGGTGTGGCTGCTATCATCCAATTCAATTGCAAAGACAGGAGTCATGGTTTGCGCATTGCAAATCAGAAAATCCACGTGCTTGCGGTCAATGCGGTTACGAGCGCTTTTATTTTCATTCGGGTTGGTCACATAAAAAATATCTGCCAGAGAAACCTTTGTGCAAAGCGTGAAGGTATTCCCCATTATCCCTTTGACAATCAGGTAAAAAGATTTTTCGGCTGGTGAGAGAAAGTCGTCCCGTAGACGATATGGAAAAGTGTCTGCTTCTGCCGAGATTGTCTTTTCTTCCGTTTTCCCTCCAAACGGGTTAAAGAGCGCGGAGAGGCATCCCTTATTTTTCTCTGGCGAGGCATTTCTACTCATGGGCTTTTCTTTCTGACGTTCGGTAATCGCTTTTGGTCGAATGGGAGAAAAACTGATCTCCCACACCGTAGGATGCAGGAGATCAGTTTTTTGGCATAATTCAGGCTACTTCTTCAGGTTATTTTCCATGGAGAAGCGCACCGCCGAGCGATAGACGCTCTGTAGTTGTTGCGCCATCTCTTTTTGCCCTTGTCCCTCCAGTTGGCTGACCAATTGGGAGAGCAGTTCCAAGAATTTTGGGGTCACGTCATCGGCGTGGGATTGCAAAATTTCTTTTCGCGCGGCTTCATCTTCTGCGCCCATTAATTCTTCCGCTAAATCCAACTCGGCAGGCGGGGTGGATGCGCGTTGAATGACCTCTACCACTTTTTGCAACTTTTCCATGCGAGCCATATCGCCTTTGCCGCGCGATTCTTCCAGTTCGGTGCGCAGCGCCTCAGCAAAGAAGTCATCCATGTTATTAAAGGCTTCGGTGGTGGCTTTTTCCACGTCCTCTGCCGTCAGGATTTGTTCCAGCAGCTTACGTGAAGCATCCAGCTGTTCTTTGACACGCTTATCAATTTCTTCGATCAGCTTCAGCATGTGATCACGCAAGGTGGCGAGCTTTTCTTGTTCTTCGCCGGTCGCGGTGTCAACCCGCGTGGTGAGGACGTTGAAGAATTCATCATCCATACCCGAACGCGCCATGCTAATCATGGTGGTCAGCTGGGTCTCGCTGGGCGCGGAGATCATCAAGTCCAACAGTTTTTCACGGGTCAAGCCGCTTTCGCTGGCGGCTTGCAAAGATTTCACGGCTGTCTGCACATCCTGCGATTGCGCTTGCAGCTTGCGCCCAATTTCAGTCAGGGGCAAAATCTCTTGTTGGAGGGCAGCCAGGGCGCGGGCGGTGTTTTCATCGCCACTTTGGGAAGAGGCTTCAATGACGCGGTTCATAATTTCAAAGAAACGCTCATCGATCAGTTTTTCATCCTGGCGGATGATGTCCTGGCGCACTTCCGCGCTGGATGCGGTAATTAATCGCTGAAGAAGGTTCAGGCGCGCCTGAGAGGCTTCCATCATTTCGCGGGTGATGCCTTCGCCTTCCAGCACTTTGTCCATCATCAGCTGCAAGGTGAACATGGTCTGCGGGCGCAGCAGGTAGGCTTTGCGTTTTTCGGGGGGCAGAGCATTCAGCACCTTGGTAATCATGGGACCAATCAGGCGTTCCTGCTCGTTAACCGGCAGACCCAGGTCGGGTGGGAAGTAGGTCAACAGCAGTTCTTTCTCAGGGTCATGGTAGACGATCGGGGTACTGAGCGGGCCCTGATAGCCGCAATGAGGACAATTGGCAACGTTGGAGTTGCCGGAAAGAAAGCGCTGCTTGGCGCTTGGGTCTGCGCCGACATCAAATAACTGTTCCATCTCCGCCACAATGGGCTGTCGGCAACGTGGGCAACTGATCTGAACTTTAGCCATGCAATTCCCTCACTCTTAAATAAATTTAATCAGGCAGAATGCTGCCTGGGCTATTATACTACCGCTTTTGGGGGTTGCACCCCGGCAGCGACTGGCAAAGAAAAGCAAATATTCGCGCCCTTGCCGGGAGCATTATCCACCCAAATACGCCCATCATGGGCTTCGATGAGGGCGCGCGCCAGGTAAAGCCCCAGTCCTGCGCCTTTGGTTTGCTTTGCCATTTCGGGGGCGCGGTAGAATCGGTCAAAAATGTGTGGAATATCCTGCGGGGCGATGCCTGGACCTTCATCGCTGACGCAGATAATCACATTATCACCGCGCGCCTGCCCGCTGATGCGAATTTCTCCGCCAGGGGCATATTTGATGGCGTTATTCACCAGGTTCGAAAGCACCTGCTCCAGCCGGACTTCATCCGCCAGGACGATGGGGAACTCGGGCGGAAAATCCACCACCAAAGTATGGCGGGTGGTCTGGATTTGCAAACGATTTGCCACGCGCCTTGCCAGTGCATCCAACGCCAGGTCTGCTCGTTTGATGGCGAGCGCGCCAGCTTGCAGGCGAGAGGCGTCCAACAGGTTTTCAATCATGCCAGTCAGGCGATCCGCTTCTTCTTCGATAATCGCCAAGCTTTCCTGCACCATTTTGCCATCCCAATGGGCATCTTCCAGGCGCAGGGTGCTGACGTAGCCTTTAATCAAGGCGACCGGCGTTTTCAACTCGTGGCTGATGATGGAAATAAACGTACCTTTTAGCTCATCCGCCTGCCGGAAGCGGGTAATATCGCGAACAGTGGCGACAATATTCAACAGCTTGCCATCTGGGGTCAGCAGGGGTGTATATGCCACGCCAACGGGCAAGGGCGGACGTTTTTCGCGCTTCAGGTCGCCTTCTACGTAAAGATGCGCATGTGGGGTGAGGGGCCAGCCGCCTGATTCGGCTTGTTCCAGGGTCATGCCCTGGGGGTGACGATCCCACTGCATAAGTTGTTCATGGGGCTTGCCCTGAATTTGCTCCATCGGTAGCCCCACCAGGCGGGTAAAAGCCGGGTTACAGCGTTCGACCAGGTTGTCCGCGTTCAGGATAATGACTCCATCTGCAAGTGAATCAAGCAGGGCATTCACCCGCTCCTTTTCGTGATTCACTTGCGCGTATAGCTGGGCGTTTTGTACGGCAATGGCTGCCTGGTTGGCAAAGCTGTTGAGCAGGGCGTAATCATTGGAGGAAAAGACGCCCGAATAGCTGCGGAAGACAAACAGCAGCCCCACCACCTTCTGCCGGGCGATTAGCGGCAGTCCGATGCTGGTGGGCAGGGATAAGCCGATGCTGTGGGTTAAATCATTGAGCAGGCGATTAATTTCAGAGAGTTCAAAGTGATCGGGGTTAACATCATCAGGGATTTGTTGCAGCAGGGTTTCGACCAGCTTGACGAACGGCTTTGGCATGTGATGAGAAACCACCACTTGCCAGGTATTGGCTTCAGAGCGCAGGGCGATGAGACCGGCTTGCCCCGCCAGCATTTCAACCGCGATTTTTAAAATGCGCTCCAGGAGCTTATCCAGGTCAAGCTCTTGGGTGAGCGCGCGAGCAATTTCCAGAAGGTAATCACGCTGACGAATGCGAAAGTCAGGTAGCATCAAACTTTGCCCCCGATCTTTGTAAACGGCTGAAAGATTCTTAGCTGAAGGAACATCTTGACATCGTCGTTTCCTCAGGCATCGCTGCATTTGTAGTGGCTTCCAGCAGAGAGCCTGACAATGATCAGACAATTTCTGTTTTGCAGAGAATTGCTTGAATATCACCAGGTTCTCTGCTGGAAGCCACTACAAAGCTTGGGATGATGGAGTGGCGATCAATCGGAGAATGCTATTTTTTTGAGCGAGGTATGCGCCAATGCCAGGGCGCCGAGCAGACCAGCGTCATCCCCCAAAGCTGCGGTGGTAACCACCAGCCCCTGCATATATTCGGGGGAGATAACCGTTTCGGCGATGGCGACACGCATTGGGTCGAGTAAGAAGTGACCGCTGCGTGATACGCCGCCGCCAATGATAATAATGGTTGGGTTGAACAAGTGCAAATAATCCCCCACGGCGCGACCGATGTAACCGCCAGCGCGCGCGAATGCCGACTGCGCCAGCTGATCGCCCTGTTCGGCGGCGATGCTAATATCTAACCCAGTGGGGTTTGCCAGCTCGGAGAGAGACGAGGGGACGCCTTGCGCCAGTTGTTCTTTGACAAAGCGACCAATGGCCGTGCCGGAAGCGTAAGCCTCCAGATGCCCACGATGACCGCAGCCACACATGGGACCATCTGGTGAAACGGTGACATGCCCCATTTCAGCCGCCAAGCCGTGCGAGCCAAGCAGCAGCCGGTCGTCAACGATGACGCCACCGCCGATACCCGTGCTGATGGTCAGGTAGATCAGGTCGTGATGACCTTGCCCTGCGCCGTAATACCACTCACCCAAAGCAGCCAGGTTTGCGTCATTGCCCAGAAAAACGGGGACTTGAAATCGCTCGTTAAGAATCTGAACAATGGGCAGCCGTTCCCAGCCAGGGATGTTTGGAGCAACGTAAATGATCCCCAATTGGGGGTTGCTTGGCCCCGGTGTGGCAACTGCAATGGCGCGCACAGTGTCATTGGCGGGCCAAATTTCGGCAATCAGATCGATTAATCGCTCCAGCGGTGACCCGCTTTTGCCCTGTGTGGGAACTCGCTTCTGTTTGGAAGGACGAGTTTCCTCGGCTGGATAAACAGCCGCGCGTATTTGGGTTCCCCCAATGTCAATGGCGATGATTGTGTCCATACAAGTCAATATTATAGCATGATTTCACTTTTTTTTAGACCGCTTCGTTGACGTTTTTTTCAAAGACTGCTATGATGAACAGCGTATGCAACAAAAAGATCATCCGTTTGTCAGAAACGCCATGAAGAACAAAGACATCTTACGCAGAGCGCGGAAACGCATTGGTTGGTTGATGCCTGGGTTGAGGGTCAAGCGATGGGTTTTTGTGCTTTTAATGGGAACAACGCTGATTGGGGTGGGTTTTGCTATCCTGTTGCTGGATGTTTACCGCACTTCTGCGCCTTCCCTCTGGCTGACGCTGCTTTCCATTTTATCGCTTAACTTCATGGCGCGTCCATTACGCGCGCTGCTTTTTGGCGGGCTAGGGGTTGCCCTCACCTGGTATGGTATTTGGGGGTTAAACCGATCCTTGCTGACGCCCTTTATGCAGCCGGGACGGAATGTGTTGGATACGGTGTCCACCTTTCGTAAGCGTGAACGCGGTCCGCGGATTGTGGTCATTGGCGGCGGCACAGGGCTTTCTACCTTATTACGCGGGCTGAAGGCGCATAGTCACAACATTACCGCGATTGTTTCCGTGGCGGATGATGGCGGCTCGTCTGGCGAGTTGCGCCGCAGCATCGGCATTTTGCCCCCGGGTGATATTCGCAGCTGCCTGACGGCTCTGGCGGATGATGAAACCCTGATGGGGCAGATTTTTCAATATCGCTTTGCGGAGGGGAATGGTCTTGGTGGACATTCCCTGGGAAATCTACTGATTACCGCGTTGACGGAAATCACAGGCAGTTTTGAAGAAGGGGTGGCGGAATCAGGGCGCGTATTGGCGGTGCATGGGCGGGTCTTGCCTGCCTCGCTCCATGATGTGCGTTTGGTGGCGGACGTAGAAGTTTCAGCCACTCAGCATGAAGTGCGGGTGCGCGGGGAAAGCAAAATCCCAGAAGCTGCCGGGCGGATCAGACGAGTATGGCTGGAGCCAGATAACCCGCTGCCGTATCCGCCCACCATTCAGGCGATTCTTAATGCTGAATTGATTGTGATTGGTCCAGGCAGTTTGTATACCAGCCTGATCCCCAATTTACTCATCCCTGATCTGGCGGATGCGCTCCGCTCCACTCGTGCGCTGAAGTTTTATGTTTGCAATGTTGCCACCCAACCCGGCGAGACCGATCATTATCAATGCGGCGACCACGCCAGCAATCTTGAAAAGCATGCAGGCAAAGGTGTTTTTGACACGATCATTGCCAATAATGTGTGGGAAGGCACGTTGCCGGAAGGGATTCAGTTTGTGACCATTGAGCCGCAGTTGGAAGAAAGATATAGCATTTATGCAACCGATTTACTTGACAAAGATCGCATCTGGCGGCATGATTCAAATAAGCTAGCGCAGGTCATCATGGATCTGTTTTATGAGCGTACCGGACCCCTATAGCGGATTTACTCCGGTCTACTAGGCTGTCAATCCATGCGTTGCATGGTAAAATAAATATATCACATTCAGGAGGATAGGTTCTAATGACAACGAAGATTGGTATCAATGGTTTTGGTCGTATTGGCCGTCAGGTTCTTAAAGCCATTATCGAGCGCTACCCGAACGAACTCGAAGTAGTCGCCATCAATGACTTGTTCGACAGCAAAACCAATGCGCACCTGCTGAAATATGATTCAAACTACGGCATCTTCCCCGGCACGGTCGAAGTAGATGCAGCTGGCACCGATTTAATCGTAAATGGCAAGACGATCAAAGTCTTTGCTGAAAAAGACCCGGGCAATTTACCCTGGCGCGATTTGGGTGTAGAAATTGTAATCGAATCGACCGGCATCTTCACGGATGCGAAGGGCGAGCCGGCGAAGGGCAAAGCGGGCGCGAACGTTCATATTGAAAAGGGCGGCGCCAAGAAGGTCATCATCACTGCCCCAGCCAAGAATGAAGACCTCACCCTGGTTTTGGGCGTCAATGATGCCATGTATGACCCCGCCAAGCATAACGTGGTCTCGAACGCATCCTGCACCACCAACTGCCTAGCTCCTGCCGCCAAGATCGTCAACGACAACTTCAAAATCGTGTCTGCGGTCATGACCACCATCCACTCTTACACCAATGACCAGGTTATTCTGGATCAGGGTCACAAGAAGGAACTGCGCCGCTCTCGCGCGGCGGGTCAGAATATCATCCCCACCAGCACCGGCGCTGCCAAGGCGGTTGCCCTGGTCATCCCCGAGCTGAAGGGCAAGTTTGACGGCTATTCTCTGCGCGTTCCCACCCCCACCGTCTCGGTCGTTGATTTCTCCGCCATTATCGAGAAACCCACCACCAAGGAAGAACTGAACAAGGTCTTCACCGATGCGGCAAACGGCGCGCTCAAGGGTATTTTGGGCGTCACCACCGGCGAATACAACCAGCCGCTGGTTTCGATGGACTTCAAGGGCGACCCGCGCTCCTCGATTGTTGACCTGTCTTATAGCATGGTCATGGGCGGCACGCTCATCAAGGTCGTCACCTGGTACGATAACGAATGGGGTTATTCTTGCCGCACCGCTGACCTGGCGGCGAAGATGGCAAAGTCCCTCTAAATCTCTTTTTAACTAGTCAGAGGGATTTGATTTTCGGTGATTTTTGCCCAGAATCAAATCCCTCTGCATTGTCCGACCGGAGGCTAGAATGTTCAATAAAAAGACAGTCCGCGACATTGATGTGAACGGCAAGCGTGTTCTGGTGCGGGTCGATTTTAACGTGCCGATCAAAGACGGCAAAGTGACCGATGATACGCGCATTCGCGCTGCCCTGCCGACCATTGAGTATTTGCTGCAGCACGGCGCGGCGGTCATCCTGTTTTCGCATCTGGGTCGCCCCAAGAATGGTCCAGACCCGAAATATTCGATGAAGCCCGTCTCGGAATACCTGGCGAATATGGTCAAGGCTCCGGTGAAATTTGCTGAAGAAGCCGCTGGTCCCAAAGCCACCGAAGCCGCCAAAGCACTGAAACCCGGTGAGATTTTGGTGTTGGAAAATACGCGCTTTTACCCAGGTGAAGAAAAGAATGACCCTGACCTGGCGAAGCAGTTTGCCAGCCTGGCGGATATTTATGTGATGGATGCTTTTGGCAGCGCGCACCGCGCCCACTCATCCACCGAAGGCGTAACACGATTCCTGCCTGCAGTTGCGGGTTTCCTGATGGAAAAAGAAATTCAGTACCTGGGTCAGGCAATCACTGACCCGAAACGCCCGTTTGTCGCCATTCTGGGCGGCGCGAAAATCTCCGATAAAATCGGCGTCATTAAAAACCTGCTCACCAAAGCGGATTTCATCCTCATTGGCGGCGGCATGGCGAATACCTTCCTCAAGGCGAAGGGCATCGCGATGGCAGACTCGCTGGTGGAAAATGATGTGCTTGAACTGGCAAAGGAACTGCTGGGCGAGAGTGGCAAGAAGCTCGTCCTGCCGGTAGACCTGACCATTGCGCGCGGCGATCCCACCAACCCCGATGAGGTCAAAGTGATCCCTGTTGGCAATGTGCCGGAGGGTTGGAAGGCGCTGGATATTGGACCCGAAACGGTCAAAGCGTTCGGCAAAATCATTCATGAATCCAAGACGGTGGTTTGGAATGGACCCATGGGCTATTTTGAAGCCCCGCGCTTTGCCGAAGGCACGTTTGGCGTTGCCAAAGCCTTAGCGGATAGCTCGGCGACCACGATTGTGGGCGGCGGTGATTCTGCGGCTGCCATTCAGCAATCTGGCTTGGCGGATAAGATCACCCACATTTCTACAGGCGGTGGTGCATCGTTGGAAATGTTGGAAGGGATCACCCTGCCGGGTGTTGCCGCTCTGCAAGATAAGTAATTCATTGATGAACACAACAGAGGGGCATTTTGGCAGCTTCTCACGTCAAAAAACGCCCCTCTGTTCTTTTTGAATCAGCAGCTGGCTGGGATTCTGGTAGATGAAAATTGTGGCGCAATTTTCATCTACCAGAATCCCAGAGAAAAGCTCCCTAGACAAAACAGGGTCTATCGAGTACAATCTCAAACCGCACTTGTGAACTATTTTTTGGAGGAACGACTTTGGCAAATATTAAGTCTCAAATTAAGCGCAACCGACAGAACGAAAAACTGCGCGTTAGCAATCGTGTATTTCGCGGGCGCGCCCGCACCTTTGTGGCTCGCGCTCGCGCCGCCATCACTGGGAATGCCGAAAACAGCAAAGAAGCGGTCGTCAAAGCGATCAGCGAATTAGATCGCGCTGCGCAAAAGGGCGTCATCCACAAGAACAACGCCGCCCGGCGCAAGAGCCGTCTGATGAAGCAGCTGGCTGAGCTTCAGTAAGCATTCCGTTTGTTTATCCAATGCCCAAAGCAATTTGGGCATTTCGGCTATCCTGATTGCGGGAGTGATTCGCTCCCGCTTTTGCGTTTCACCCTGCAAACTGACGTATTCTTGAGTCTTTGGGAATGAGCGTGGTGTTTGATCAAGGTTGGCGACTCTAACCCCGATCAAACATTACGCTCATTCGCCATGAACCTAATCCTTTGATATAATCAGGGTAGAGGAAATTATGTTTAGAGCCGAACAACAACAACTCGATGCACAAATCCGCGCTTATGCCGCTGAACAGGGACTTCCTGAGCCTTCTCTGGCTTGGGGCTGGATTCCGTTCAGTGGGCAATGGGGCATTAGCACTTCTTTCTTTCAGCTTGCCGCCCAAGAAGCGCGCCTGACTGCCCAAGAAGGCAAGAAGATCAACGTAAACGAGCGCGCTGCTGAGTTGGCGCAAGCGGTGGCGGCGCATTTGGGCGTCCCCGTTGGCTTTGAACGAGTGGAAGCCAACAAGGCTTATCTCAACCTGTTTTTCTCTACCCCTGAATACGCCCAGCGCGTGGTTGACTCAGTTTTTGAGCAGGGCAAAGCCTATGGCTGCTCCGAACGCAACCACGAGCAGGTAATGGTGGAATTTTCGCAGCCGAATACGCATAAAGCCTTCCACGTGGGGCATTTGCGCAGCGCGATTTTAGGCGATGCCCTCTGCCGCATTCTGGAATGCGCCGGATATGACGTAGTACGCGCCAATTATCCAGGCGACATGGGCTTGCACGTGATCAAGTGGCTATGGAATTATATGAACTTCCACGCTGGCGAGAAGCCGGTGAAGGATATTACCCATTGGATGGGCGTTATTTACGCCGAAGCCAACCGCCGCCTGGAAGCCAACCCTGAATTGGAAGCCGAAGTGCGTAAGCTATACATCCGCTGGGATCAGCGCGACCCGGCAGTGGTTGACCTCTGGCAGCGCACCCGGCAATGGTCACTGGATGGCTTTGACGAGATGTATGCCCGGTTGGACATCCGCTTTGACCGCTACTATTTCAACAGTCAGGCGGAGCAGCCCGGTAAGAAAGTCGTTGCGGAGCTGATCGAGAAAAAGATCGCCATAGACGAACGTCCAGAGGGCGCGGTGATCGTCAAGCTCGATGAATTGCTGGGATCGAAGGGCGAAAAGTATCGCGTGTTGGTGGTGCTGCGCTCGGATGGTACGGCATTATATGCCACCGAAGACCTTGCCTTGGCTTCCTTGAAGTTTACCGATTACCCCAACCTGAAAAAGTCCTATTACGTGGTGGATGTGCGCCAATCGCTGCATTTCCTACAGGTATTTAAGACGCTTGAACTGGCTGGGTATGAACATGCCAAAGATTGCCAGCATATTCCATATGAACTGGTGAATTTGCCGGGGAATGTGGTCATGGCATCCCGTGAAGGCACGGTGGTCTTGTTGGAAGACTTGCTACGGGAGGCTACTCGGCGCGCGATGGAAGTGGTGGAACAGAAAAATCCTGACCTGCCGCTTGAGCAAAAGCAGGCAGTTGCCGAGGCAGTCGGCATTGGGGCAATTAAATACCCCATGCTGGCGCGTGAAAACACCAAGATCGTCACCTTTGACTGGGAAACCGCGCTCGACTTTAACGGTCAGGCTGCCCCGTATATCCAATATGCGGCGGTGCGCGCCAACAGCATCTTGCGCAAGGCGGGGGGAACAATCCCTACGGAGCATTCTTACAATTATCCGCTGACCCAATCCGAGGTGCAGCTGATTGAGTTGATCTCACGCTTCCCGAAAGAGGTACAGCGTGCGGCGGCAGAAATGCGCCCGCTGTATATTGCCAGTCTGGCGTATGACATGGCAAAATCTTTTAGCGATTTTTATAATGAATGTCCCGTTTTACAAGCGGAAGAACCGGTGCGCAGCGGACGCTTGCGCCTGGTCGCCGCAGCTCGTCAAGCGATGGCGAATGCCTTGGCTTTATTGGGCATCACAACCCCAGAAGCGATGTGACCCTTCGGGCGATTACCCGTAGGGCAAATACCTCTTATGAGACAAGGAGCTTAGTTCCATCTATGACCCCCATCAAAACCCTAATTATGGGCGCAGCCGGAAGAGACTTCCATAATTTCAACGTTTTCTTCCGTAATAACCCGAATTACAATGTGGTTGCGTTTACCGCTACCCAGATTCCCAATATTGACGGGCGCAAATATCCCGCGCAGCTCGCTGGGGAACTCTACCCGGCGGGTATCCCCATTTACCCTGAAAGCGACCTGGAACGCCTGATTAAGGAGAATCAGATTGACCAGGTGGTCTTTGCTTACAGTGACGTGCCGAATGAATATGTGATGCACCGAGGCTCGGCGGTCATGGCTGCCGGGGCTGACTTTGTGCTGATGGGCATGCGACACACCCAGATTAAATCCACCAAGCCGGTGGTTTCGGTTTGCGCAGTGCGTACCGGCTCGGGCAAGAGTCAGACCACCCGGCGCGTCTCGCTGATCCTGCGCGAGATGGGCTACCGCGTGGCTGCTATCCGTCACCCCATGCCGTATGGCGACCTGGTGGCTCAGAAGGTGCAGCGTTTCGCCACCTATGCCGACCTGGATAAGCACGAATGCACCATCGAAGAGCGCGAAGAGTACGAACCGCATATTGATAACGGCGTGATCGTGTATGCCGGCGTGGATTACGAAGCCATTTTGCGTCAGGCTGAACAGGAAGTAGATATTGTCCTGTGGGATGGCGGCAACAATGACTTCTCCTTCTACCAGTCGGACCTGGCAATTGTGGTGGTAGACCCGCACCGCCCCGGTCACGAGCGATCTTATCACCCTGGTGAAACCAACGTGCGCTCGGCGGATGTGTTCGTCATCAACAAAGTGGATACCGCTAACCCGGAGAGCGTGATGGCTGTGCGCGAATCCATCAGCGCATTGAACCCGAACGCGGTGATCATTGAGGCTGCCTCGCCTTTGTTCGTGGATGACCCGGCTGCCATTCGTGGCAAGCGCGTGTTGGTTATCGAAGACGGTCCTACCCTGACGCATGGCGAAATGACCTATGGCGCGGGGTGGGTGGCTGCGCGCCGCTTTGGTGCAGCTGAAATTGTGGATCCGCGCGCCTTTGCCGTTGGCAGCATTGCCGCGACCTACGCGAAATATCCTAAGACGGGCGCAATCCTGCCGGCGATGGGCTATGGCGATGAGATGGTGCACGACCTGGAAACCACGATCAATAATTCTGATGTAGACCTGGTGCTTTCAGGCACGCCGATTGACCTGACGCGCATTATCAAGGTTAACAAACCCATGCAGCGCGTCCGTTATGAACTGCAAGAGATTGGCAAGCCAGATTTAGAAGATATTCTGAAGGCAAAGTTCGGCAAGAAGTAAGGAAATTTTGCGTCTTTGGTTCATCAGGTGTAATGGGTTAGAGTAAATTCACTCTAACCCACTACACCGCTTTTCCGGGGGCGCAAAGCTGCCGTTGGAGGGGGACAAGGAAGGGTTGTTATGTTTGTAGATGAAGCAGAAATTTATGTGCGCTCCGGCAAAGGTGGAGATGGCATGGTGCATTTCCATCGCGAAAAGTACGTCTCTCGGGGTGGCCCTGACGGCGGCGATGGCGGCAAAGGTGGGGATATTTTCTTGGAAGTAACTCCACACCTGAATACGCTCTCTAATTTTCGTGAAAAACGGCGATATATTGCCGATGATGGCAACAAAGGTGGTCCAAACAATATGTCTGGGCGGTATGCCAAAGACCTGGTGATTGCAGTTCCACCTGGAACGCTGGTATATGATTCGGTTAGTGGCAAGCTGCTCGGCGACCTAGTGGAAAATGGTCAGCGGATGACGATTGCAAAGGGTGGGCGCGGCGGCAAGGGCAACCAACATTATGCCACGTCCAGCCGTCAGACGCCGCGGATTGCTGAAAAAGGCGAACCGCCGGAAGAACATACCCTGCGCTTGGAACTTAAGCTTATTGCGGATGTTGGCATTGTGGGCATGCCCAACGCAGGCAAATCCAGCCTGCTGGCGGCTGTCTCCAACGCCAAGCCCAAGATTGCAGACTATCCTTTTACCACGTTGGAGCCAAACCTGGGCGTGGTAGACCTCACCCTGGATGATTCGATGATCCTGGCAGATATTCCAGGATTGATCGAAGGGGCGCATCGGGGCGTGGGGTTGGGGGATGCCTTCCTTCGCCATGTACAGCGCACGCGGGTGCTGATTCACATGCTGGATGGCATGTCTGAAGACCCCATTGCGGATTTTTCGCAAATCAACAGCGAATTGGCATTGTTTGACCCTGCCCTGGCGGATAAGCTGCAAGTGGTGGCTTTTAACAAGATTGATATGCCCGAAGCGCAGGAACGCTGGCCCAAGGTAAAGGCAGAACTGGAACAGCGCGGCTATCAACCGATGGCGATTTCCGCTCTGACGCGGATTGACTTGATGCCCCTGCTCTGGAAAGCCTTTGAACTGCTCAAAGTCGCTCCTGAGCCTGCGCCTGCGGCTGAAATGCCGGTATACCGTCCCGAGGCAGACCCGCAAGCCTTTACCATTGAACGCACTTCGGATGGCGGGTATCGCGTGCGCGGAGCGTCTATTGAGCGCGCTGCTGCCATGACCTATTGGGAATACGAAGAAAACGTGCGCCGCTTCCACAAGATGATTGAAACCCTGGGCGTGGATAAAGCCTTGCGCCAGGCGGGCATTCAGGAAGGCGACACCGTCTATATCGGCGAATACGAATTGGAATGGCAGGACTGAACCTGTGCGGATTGGCATTTTTGGCGGTACATTTGACCCCCCTCACCTTGGACATCTGATTCTGGCGGCTGAAGCCTGTGATCAGATGTCCCTGGATCGTATTTTGTGGGTGGTGACTCCGGTTCCGCCGCATAAAACCCGTAAACGCCATATCAGCCCGTTAGAGGCGCGCCTGACGATGACCGCCTTGACCGTTGCGGATGATCCTGCGTTTCAAATCTCGCGGGTGGAACTCGACCGCCCCGGTCCGCATTACACTGCGGATACCTTGCGACTACTGCAAGAGCAGTACCCTGGCGATGAATTATTTTTCTTGATGGGCGGCGACTCCCTGCATGATTTGCCCGGCTGGGTGCGCCCGCAGGAAATTTTGGCGAGCGTTGCTGGCATTGTGGTCATGCGCCGCCCGCAGGACTTCGTAGATTTACCTGCTTTGGAAGGCGCGTTACCTGGAATTGTCGCCAAGGTGCATCTGGTGGATGCTCCATTGCTTGAAATTTCCTCTACCAGCATTCGCCAGCGGGTAGCAGAGGGGCGGCACTTCCGCTATTTTCTGCCGGGCGCAGTTTATCAATATATTCAAGAGCAGAAGTTATATCAGCCGGATGAAACCCAATAGGGTATAATTTTGGTCTTGATCTATGTTCTATTTATTGGAGGGTAGTACGAATGGCAACATCCCCTACAGACTTGCAGGGCTTATCTATTCTAGGCGGGCAGGCGCAGCCGAGTAAACATTTGGAGGCTTTCCCCAACCGTTCGGCAGATCGCTTTTACCTGGTGACGCTGGATACGGAAGAATTTACCTGCCTTTGCCCCAAGACCGGGCAGCCTGACTTTGCCAAAATTCGGGTACAGTATGTGCCTGACCAGAAGGTGGTTGAGTCCAAATCCTATAAATTCTACCTCTGGTCGTATCGCAACGAAGGCGCGTTCCACGAACACGTGGTCAACCGGATTATGGATGACCTGGTGGCTGTGCTTGATCCGCATTGGATTCGGGTGACAGGCGTGTTTAATGTGCGTGGCGGGGTGGGCATTACCGTGGATGCTGAACGCACCAAAACAGCTGACGCGCGCGCGCAGTGGTCAACGGAATAGGGGAAGATCATGGCACGCAACGTTCCTTCGATCAACCCAAACCGCACGTACCGCTGGTTACCCCTGGTGACGGCAATTTTCGTCACCACGCTGATCTTATCCAATATCATCGCCGTCAAGCTGGTACAGATTTTCACGCTGACCTTGCCCGCGGCGGTGGTTCTCTTTCCGATTGCCTATATCTTCGGCGATGTACTGACCGAAGTGTATGGTTTTGCCCAGGCGCGCCGCGTCATCTGGACGGGCTTTTTCTGCAACCTGCTGGCGGTCATCGCCATTTGGGTGGCGGGGATGCTACCGGCAGCGTCCTTTTGGTCGGCGGGCGTTTTCACCAGCGCGGTGGATGCGCAGCACGCTTATGATGCCATCCTGGGCTTCACGCCGCGCTTGCTGTTGGCTTCCTTCCTGGCGTATTTGGTGGGAGAATTCCTCAACTCCTTCGTGCTGGCAAAGCTAAAGGTGCAGACGCAGGGGCGTTACCTGTGGGTGCGCACCATTGGCTCCACCCTGGTTGGCGAAGGGGCAGATTCGCTGGTGTTCATCAGCATTGCCTTCTTTGGCATTTTACCCAACGGCGCTTTGCTGACCGCCATTCTCTCGCAATGGCTGTTCAAAGTAGGCTATGAGGTATTGGCAACCCCGCTGACGTATTGGGTGGTCAACGCCCTCAAGCGCGCCGAGGGGGAAGATTATTACGACCGCAACACCGATTTTAGCCCGGTCGCTTTCCGCTAAGTCTGAATTTATGCTTGGATGGTACGGTTTAGTCTTTCCTTTTCCGCGTAGTAGTTTCCGGCAGGAAGCCTGACAATCATCAAATAATTTCCGTTTCGCAGGGAGAATTGCTTGAATGCCATCAGGCTTCCTGCCAGAAGCCACTACAAAGATGCAATACACCCAAGTGTTGCAGTAGGATGCCCTTTTCGTTTGAGAAGGGCATCTTTTTTTAATTCTTTTGCCAACCCAAAGCTGCCTCAAAGGCAATTTTGCCGCTGCTTTGATGGATGCCTACTATCGATGAGACGCATTCATCCCCTTCTTGCGTTTCCGCGCGGATCGAAAGAGCTTCCTCCGCCACCGCTTCGTTGATGTAATTGATTTGCAGCCAGCGCAGTGAATTTTGCCGCCATTCTTGCATGGAAAAGCAGTTGCAGACCCAATCTATATAGCGCGCGTTGTTGACGTGTCCCATCATGTCAATATCGCTGTAGCCGGGGGTCACCACCAGTTTTTCGGGCATCTCCACGCGCGGGTTGAGCTTATCGGGGATTTCCGTCATGGCAGCCAGACCGTCATTATCCGGCAGATCACCGGTCATGGCGCTGGGGGGCAGTAAGCGGCGCACCTCTGGGTTGACCAGCACCCAGGCGGTGGTGGCTGTGGCGAAGTGTTGCCCACTTTCGCCCTCTATTTCAAAATCACGCATGAAAAATAGGCGTTGGGCAATGCCTTTGGGCCAGGTGCGGAAGATGACTTTTTCATCCACTTGAGGGAACGCATGAAATAAAATCTTGACTCGTGAAAGAATCCACACGGTTTTACGCGCCATGAGCGTCTCTAAAGGAAAGCCCATCTGCGCCGCGTGGTGGGTGGACGCTTCTTGCATGGCTTGGAAAAAAGAAGCCGGCTTCCAGCGTTTGGCATAATCCGTTTGATAATTTTTAACGATATTTTCTTCAATCCAGATCGAATGTGACCCCATGTTGGCTGCTCCTATGGAGGATGTCTTTGTTTGATGCGCCAAAAAGTTTACCACCTTTTTGGAGTGCGGTAAAATAGAGAGTATGCCTTCACAAACCATTCCCCAACGCTCTTCCGGTATTTTGTTACATCCCACCTCGCTGCCCAGCCCGTATGGGATTGGCGACCTGGGTCCAGACGCTTACCATTGGATTGACCAGTTACAGCGCGCCCACCAACACTGGTGGCAGGTGTTACCCCTGACCCCCACCGGCTACGCGGATTCGCCCTATCAGTCGCTTTCCGCGTTCGCAGGCAACCCGAATTTGATCAGCCCTGATCTGTTGGTGCAGGACGGTCTGCTGCGCCGCGCGGATTTGCCCGCTGAGTCGTTTCCGGCGGGCTTTGTGGATTTCGACTCGGGACGGGTGATTGAATATAAGACCCACGCCCTCAGCCGCGCCTGGCAAAACTTTCAGATAGGCTCTGCGCCGCAGCTTCAGCCGTTGTTTATGGATTTTATTGCCCAGCAAGCCAGCTGGTTGGATTCGTTCGCCCTGTATATGGCGCTCAAAGAAGCGCATAATATGGCAAGCTGGCTGGATTGGGGCGAGGACTATCGCCTGCGCAAACCTGAAGCTCTGCAACGCGCCTCGGTAGAGATGCACGACCGCATCGCCGAGCATAAGTTTCGCCAATTTCTCTTTTCGCGCCAGTGGCAGGCGTTGCACCAATACGCTAACGCGCATGGGGTAGAGATCATTGGGGATGTGCCGATTTTCGTCTCGGGCGATTCGGCGGACGTGTGGGGCAACCCGCAGTTCTTCTTGCTGGATGAGGCGCGCCGTCCGAAGGCAGTGGCGGGCGTTCCACCGGATTATTTCAGCGCTACCGGGCAACTGTGGGGCAACCCGCTGTATGATTGGGCTGCCCTCAAAGCGGATGGCTACGCCTGGTGGGTTGCCCGCCTGCGTAAGGTGCTGGAGCAGATGGACGTGGTGCGCATTGACCACTTCCGCGGCTTTGAGGCATTTTGGGCTATTCCGTATCACAGCTTGACCGCTGTCAATGGACAGTGGATCAAAGGACCGTTGTTTGACCTATTTGACGTGCTGAAGGCACAGTTGGGCGATGAGGCGCGCATTATCGCCGAAGATTTGGGCATCATCACCCCGGAAGTGGAAGCCCTGCGCACCCATTACGGATTCCCAGGGATGCGTATTCTGCAATTTGCCTTTTCTGGCGCCATTGAAAAACGCTTCTTGCCGCACAATTACGAGCGAAATACGGTGGTCTATACCGGCACGCACGATAACGACACCACCCTGGGCTGGTACAAAGCTAGCTGCACACCAGAAGAAAAGGCGTTCCTGCGCCAATATATGGGGACGAATGACTGCGTCCGCGCGGATGGCTCGGAAATCAGCTGGGATATGATGCGCCTGGCGTGGGCTTCTGTGGCGGTATTGGCGGTTGCGCCCCTGCAAGATGTACTGTCGTTGGGGACGGAAGCGCGCATGAACCTGCCGGGTCAGCCTTCCGGGTGGTGGCGCTGGCGCTTCCCGAAAGAGCAGCTCACCGATGCGCTGCTTGAACGTCTGAAAATCCTGACAGATACATACGACCGCGCATAAGAGAGTGATCCTATTCAGGGAATCCTGCACTCAAGCATAAAGAGAGTACATATTATCCTGCAAAAAAAGGTGGCATAACAAGCATAATGTTCATCGGTTTCCATTGGGCGAACCAGTTTTAGACGTTATGCTTGTTATGCCCCTCTATTAGCATGGAGAATGTGCGCTTTCTTTCCCAGCAGCGCTTTTCCTGAATGCACATCGTAAGGTTTGGGCAGCTTCGTTATTTTGAGAAATACTTCTTGAGCAGCGGATGAATATCCTGCGAAGTGTGCTTTTGTAGGATGGTGAAGAAATCCGCTGAGGTGACAATCTTGCCGGAAAACTGCCCGGTGTAGTCTTTCAGGAAAGCAAAGAAGGTTTCATCCCCAACCGTTTTGCGCAATTCGTCTAAGAAGGTCGCCCCGTTGAGGTAAACGGCGTTGCGATAGAGCGCGTAGCTATCCCCTTGTCCTTGCTGATCGTATACGCTGCTATCCACCCACCCGCTGGGGTGATAATAGTTGACGCGCACATCCCACCACCATTGGGCGGCATCCGGCGCGTATTTTTCATCATAGAGCAGCTCGCAGTAGGTGGCGAGCGCCTCATCCAGCCAGGGTTGTTCCGCCTGATCGTTGCCGATTAGGGCGTAAAACCATTGATGCGCCGTCTCGTGGGTGACAATGGCGGTAAAGTAATCGGCGGATTTGCCCTGGTAGAGGTTATACATGGCTTTGCTGACGAAAATCAGCCCGTCATATTCCATCCCGTCCAGGAAATCCGCTTCCACCACTGCCAGGCTGCGGTGCGGATACAGGGCGAAGTGGTCACCGTAAAGCTGGATAGATTGGGCGGCGATTTGCGCGGCAGCTTTGCCGGATACTGCGTTCGCCGGGTAATAGTAGCTGCTGATCTCAATGTTCCCCAGGGTAAATTTTTCTACCTGATATTGTGAGCTGATGGAAAGCGCAAAGGTACGCGCCGCTCTCATCTGATAATGATAACTTTGCCCATTTTGCTCGGCAGCTGTGCTGGCGGCGACTTGTACCGCCTTTTGGCTGCTGATGGTCAGCTGCACGTCAAAGCGGTTCATCTCATACGCCATGGATTCGCCATACGCGCTGAAAGGGTGCGCCAGCCAGCCTTTGCCGCTGACGTAAGGCGCAATAAACGGATACCAATCCACCAGGTTAAGCTGGCGGGCGGTGTAGCCAAAGGGGACGGGACGGCTGCCGGTGATTTTGGTGGCGGCGGGCATCCCCAAATGATAGTTGAGGGTCAATTGCGTGGTCGCTCCAGGCGCAAGCGCAGCGGAAAGCGGCACAGCTAACCAGCTGGATTCATAGTTCCGCGCTTTTATTTCTTGCCCATCCGCCCCTTGTAAAGATTTCAGGCTGAATGCCTCGGGGTACGCCAGGGGTGGGATGACCAAGCGCACTTCGTTCAGGGTGTCAGTCGAAGTATTAATGTACTCGATCTTTTCCTGCACATCCGCGCTCTTCTGATCGTAATCCAGGGCAACCGAAAGGGTATAGGCGCTAAGGCGTGGCGCGGGCGGAACGGTCGCCGTAGCGGTCGCTGTAACGGTGGGGCTGGCGGTAGGCTCTAGGGTAGGCGTGACGCTGGGGAGAACGGTCGCCGTCACAGTAGGCGTGCTGCTGGGCAGAGCGGATGGCATCACCACGGGGGTGACGGGCGCAACCGGGGCGCAGGCGGTGAGGATCAGGCAGAGCAGAAAAACGATATGGAGCGTGTGGGATGTGCGCATAATAGAGGCAATCTTATCACCAAACGGGCTAACTTTTAAGGCACTGCATACAGGCTGGTTTCGCCCTGCTGGAAGCGCAATTGCAGGATGGAATCAAACTTGCGTTCCGCTTGGAGAGGGTCGCAGCTCGTTTTCTGGCAGGTTTGGCGGATAAACTCCCTTTCCACCTTGCCGAGCGTCAGGTAACGGACCTGGCGGCGGTGGAGGGCATCTAACGCCACTTGTGCATCCGGTGTGATGTAGATGAGGGCTGCGTCCGCCACCCGTGCATTGATTTCGTTATTGACCCCTGCACCGCGCCATTGACTCTCATGCCCTACCCAGCCAATGAGTGTAGGCAAGCCAGTGAACGCGCTGATTCTGCCGTTCAGCTGATAATCTTCGCCAGGCGCTTCTAAGATCACCGGCGCGCCGGTGACGTTTGTTTGCAGCCAGCGGATAGCTGCCCAATCGTCCGAGGATGCCGCCCAGTGGGTAGGGTAATCGCCTGCCAGAGTCGCCGCCCCATCCAGGTGAGGGGGGAAAGCAAAACCATGCACGCGGCTGTAGAGCGCGGTCAGGCTGTAGCTCAGGCACGCGGCTACCAGCATAATCACGATAACAAAGAATAGCTTTTTGATCCATCCGCTGCGCCAGCGGTGATTCCACATCCACCAACAGGCATACGCGCTGGCAATGGACATCCACACCCAGCCCTGAAAGTAAAATTTAAAGACGGAATTCATCCGCAGACCAAAGTTATCTTGCAGGTAATAAAACTCTATGCCCAGGGTCATTGTCAGCCCGAGAGTGGCAATGATCAGCCCAAATAGGGTAGGGGAATCGAAGTCGCTGGATGCAGCCTCTTTTTGCATTCGCCACGCCGCTGCAATTCCTGGCGCAATCAGCCCTGAAAGCAGCAGGAAGGTGAAAGGGTCTTGCAGGCGTGCAAGCAAAATGCGCTCCAAGACTTGAGCGGCAGAAAGAATGGTTGTCTGGGTAGGCGCGCTTAATCCTAAGAGAATTTGCAGTTTCAGCGGATCGCTCCAGCCGCCGGGCAGGTTTGGCAGCCAGCCATTGGTGATGGCCGTCCATGCAGCGGCGCTGATCAGCAGATATGGCGCATAGCTGAGGAATACAATTCCCAGCCATGCAACGGCTGTGCTGCGCCAATGGGTATGACGCTGCGCCAGCAGGGTCAGGAAGGCAGCCAAAATTAGCAGGAACGGCGCAAACATCACCGCGTATTGAGGCAGGCGAGTAGGGGTGAATACGTAAGGCAGCACGCCGCCGGCTTGCGAGGAAAAATGCGTATAGAAAAGCGTATACAGCAACAAGCTCACTGCGCCGAAGCTTATGCCAAAGCCAAACGTCTTCCGCCAGGGGTGGGACTGCCCGCGCTGACGAATGAAAAAGACGATCACCGCCAGCAGCCCGCTGATGGGCATATCCCAGGTGTTTAAGAAGCCCAATGCACCTAAAGCCAGCGTATAAAAGCCGTAAAAGAACACCCAATCGCGTCCTTTTAACCCAGCCGGGCGGATGAGCAAGGTAAAGGCGAACCCGATGCAGAGGATCACAAAAGGCAAGGCAAATTTATGCGGGTGATTATCGCCCAAAAGGAAGCTAAAGAAAGGAAATTCGGTAATGTTCCCACTACCGAGCGGCGCGCCTGCCAGATTTTTATCCGCCACCACGCGCGAAGCTGCCCACCACCACCATTGGCGGAAATCATACCCAGGGTATAGACTGCCGATCTGTGGGGCGGCGGTCAGGAGGGGAATATCCAACCAGCGCAGGATTTTCATCGGCAGCTCGCCAGCCGATTGCAGCAGGTGAAAGATGCCCTCCAGGTTGCCCATCCCTTGCAGGAAAATAATTCCAAGGATGCCTGTGAGAGATGCAGCGAGCTTTGACCCCTTGCCTGCGCGGATGAGATTACGCAGCAGTCCAAAAACGCCTGCTGCGGTGAGCGCAAAAATGAGCGCGTCATAAAGCTCGAAGGCTGCGGTAGGCGATGCGCCAGAAACTCGCGTGAAGAGCGCCATCATCACATAGCCAAAGTAATAATAAGAGATGCTATAGCCCGCCAGCCAGGGATCCAGGGGCGGAAAGCCAGGGCTGCGCAGGATGCCGTTCAGGAAGGCAAGCTCCATATATTGCTCGCCATACGCAAAAATGATCTTGCCTGGGGCGTATGCGCGCACAACCACCCAGCCGATCAACGCCAGGGTGAAAAGGAGTTCTGTGATGAGAAATGCGCTGCGCTGCGCCTGCCAAACCTGCCGCCATTGCCGCCAGGGGATGCGTTTGCGCGCGAAGAAGATGACCAGCAGGCTGATCGTTAATAGTCCTGCCCAGGCGATCCACATGCCGCTCAGGGTATTGGGTAGGATGCCGACCGAAGCGCCCATCCAAAACAAGTACGCCCAGATCAGCAGCCCCATGATTTTTGAAAAGGCGATGCCGCGGTCATCAAGGTGACGGAAAATCGCAGCGGTGATCGGCAGAGCCGTCAGCCCTACCCCCTGAGCGATCAGCCACCAGAGCAGCGTCTGGGTCAGCGCGGCAGGCATGCGCGCTCAGACATTCAGGGTGTCCATCCAGCGTCCACCCAGGGTGAGATAACGCTTCATCAAGGTCACCGTCAGGCAAGAGTGTGCGGGCAGGATGCACACCAGGTCGCCAATACGCAGGCGAGCCAGGTCAGCCTCGGGCAGATGAAGAATCCCATGCTCCTGTGAGAGGGAAGCCACATATGCCCCCGGCAAGGGCGCGCCCCAGTCGGTCTCTTGCGGCAGCGTCACCCAACCATAGGCGCGATGATCGTCCTCCATGAAGAAATCTTTGGAAAGATGTACTGCGCCGCCATAAATGACCGCCTCACTGCGTTCAGGGTGCAGGGCGACTACCGGGCAGGCAAGCGCCACGCCAATTTGGGCAGGCGTGCAAGAGCCGATGTGCGCCTGGGTGGCGTCATAAAAGACAAAGTTGCCGGGGCGGAGTTCATCAATCGCCCCCAGATCTGCGCACAGGCTGCTGGCGGGCGTATCCCCGACCGAAATGAGCAACGGAGTGATGCCGCCCGTCTGCAATGCCCGCCGCGCTGTGCTGATCCGCTCAATGCTTTGCGCATAGAGCTGACACACCTGCGCTGCCCCACGCGCGGTATAGGTATGCCCTGCGTGGGTGAGCAGTCCCTTCAGGCGCAGCAGTGGGGTATTTTGAATAGCCACTGCCACGCGCCGCGCCTGCTCCGTCTCAGTGGCGGGGATGCCAGTACGGTGCGCGCCCACGTCAATCTTGATCCATGCGTCAATGGGGGCACGTAATTTTGCGCTAATCTGCTGCACCGATTCAATATTTTCAAATAATAGTCCCAGGTGGATTTTCTCTGCCAGCTGCGCAATTGTTTCCGCCTGACGCGGATTGGCGGAGAAAGCGATGGTAATATCCCGCCAGCCGTGATCAGCGAAATAGAGCGCCATATCCACGGAAGAAACGGTGATGGCTTGCACGCCCGCCGCGCGGAACCATTCGCCAATTTCAGCGGATTGGTGCGTCTTGAAATGGGGACGGAAGGCGATGCCTGCGGCGCGCGCTTTGGCGGTCATCCGCTCAATGTTAGCGCGTACCACTGCCTCATTCAGCAAAAGGGTTGGTTTTTGAATGTCGGTAAAGAGGTTCATCCTTTTATTATACATTTGGAGGAACTGCTCAATCGTCCCAATACACGGATTGGGATATGACCACGATCATGGCAGCGCTTGAGCAATGACTATTTGGAATAGGAAGGAATTGCCTGGTGATTACCCACAAAAGAGAGGAGAAAGAGCGACCAAAAAATTGTAATAATGGGATAGATTGTATAATAGTCAAACACAACCTCTCACAATCGCATCTACCTACGAGGTCTATCATGATTTGCATCACACCCGCTCAGGTAACCCCTGCCGTTCGCTCTCTCTTTCGTACCGATGAAATGCAGGCGACCCGCTGCTTTGCTGTTCTGGAAGGATCGGTTCTCGCCGGGAAAATCCTGGTGGACGACCCCATTGAGCCTCACTGGGCCCTGGTTCAGGAACCAGGGGATATGTGCCTGTTTGTTGGCGGAAACGTGGATGCCACTGCATTTGCCGAAGCCTTTGCCGCATTACGCCAGGAGGGAGACGTGCTGATCGGCATGCCGCCGGATGATCCCCGGCTTGCTTACCTCCCCCCGGATCCTTATTACGATGCTTGTGTACTGGAGTTCTATGATCGTCCCACCGGCCAGGGCCTTGAACCCTACCTGCGCCAGGTGCCCGCGGACTACATGATCCGCCGCCTGGATCGCGACCTGATACTGCGTACTGAATGGGGTCCAAACGATGTAGCCTTTCACGGCGGCCTTGATAACTGGGAAAAAGCCTGTTTTGGCTATGTATTGATGCGTGGCGATGAAATCCTAAGTGAAGCAACGGTCGGGCCGTCCGCGTTGGGCTGCTATGAACCGGGCGTATTTACTCAGGAAAAACATCGTGGCAAAGGCTATGGGACCATAGTGACTGCCCACCTTATCCAAGAGATCGAAGCGATGGGTAGGCGGACTTTTTGGAACTGTACCATTCAGAACGTAGCCTCCGCGGGCATAGCCCGCAAGCTAGGCTACAGGATTAAGAAAGAATTCTGCTGTTTGGCCTGGCACAAAACGGACAGCCATTTACCGGAAAAGATCATCTAACGATATCCTTCGCTCTTTAAACCCTTTCCTATTGCCGAAATTACTTATGGGTAATCACCGAGGAATTGCCTCTTGTAACGAATGAACGCAAGTTCTATAATAGAACTATGAACAGTCTTGCAAAGCTAGCATCGGTAACGGAGGAAATGAGCCTGGAGGTGGAAGAAACGCCCTCCGCGCCTGATCATTTGCCTGGGCAGACTTCGCCCTCCCCGTTTAGCTTGGCGGGTACAGCGGAATGTCCCTCTACAGGCAAAACGCACTCGAAAGAAAGCACCGCAGGGCTGCCAATCAGTATGGTGAGTACCCCTCGAGGTCCCATTCCCATCATAAAATCCATGATGACCTCTGCCTGTGAGCGGAATTGTTATTACTGCCCTTTCCGTTCGGGACGGGACTTCCGGCGGATGACGTTTAAGCCAGATGAAATGGCGGAAGCGGTGCAGCAGCTCAGTCAGGCAGGGGTGGTGCAGGGGGCGTTCGTCAGCTCTGGGATTGCAGGCGGAGGGGTGCGCACGCAGGATCAACTGTTAGATATGGCTGAAATCCTGCGGCATAAGTATCAATATCGCGGGTACTTGCATCTGAAGCTCATGCCAGGGGCGGAACAGGATCAGATTTTGCGCGCTATGCAGCTGGCGGATCGCGTTTCGGTGAACTTGGAAGCGCCTAATACCCAACGCTTGTTAAGACTTGCGCCGCAAAAAGTGTTTTTGGAGGAGCTTTTACAACCCTTGCGCACGGTGGAAGCCATCCGCAAAAGTCAGCCTGGAGCGCGGGGTTGGAAGGGTCGCTGGCCCTCCATGACCACGCAATTTGTGGTGGGCGCGGCGGGCGAAAATGACCTGGAAGTGCTGCAAACGGTGGATTATTTATACCGAAATTTACGTCTGGCGCGCGCGTACTTCTCTGGGTTTCATCCGGTGGCGCAAACTCCGCTGGAAGAACTGCCTGCCATTGTCCCCTGGCGGCAACACCGGTTGTATCAGGCTTCTTTCTTGCTGCGTGATTATGGCTTTGGGGTGGAAGACTTGCCCTTCGAGGGGGATGGATTGCTGCCGCTCGGCGTTGACCCGAAGCTCGCCTGGGCGCGTAGCAACCTGAACGAAGCACCCATCGAGTTAAACAAAGCCAGCCGGCAGGACTTGCTCCGCATTCCGGGCATTGGTCCGAAGGGCGCGCAGGTGATTTTCACGTTCTTGCAGGGTGGTGGGCAGTTTAAACGGGTGGAGGATTTGAAGAACCTGGGGGTTTATAGCACCCGCGCTGCGCCGTTCATCTTGATTGACGGCAAACAAGCGCCTACACAGCTCAGTTTGTTTTAGGTTGTGGGCGTTCATCGCTTTGATTTCCCTATCTTTAACGAGGAAATTACGCCGAAACCGTGCGATATAGCTTGACTCCTCTATCACGATTCTTTATAATCTTTTTAAGATCAGCAATCCCCTTTTACAGAATATAATATTGGGTGGGGGTATATCTTCTTTATTTCCAGCAAGCTTTATTTAATCTTAGGAGATAATCTGTCATGTCGGCAAATGTCACCGCCGTTGGTATTGATTTAGGCACCACATATTCAGCAGTAGCTATACTGGATGAACATGGGCATCCTGAAATACTTCCGTGTTCTGAAGGGGAACGTCTGGTCCCTTCGGCCGTTTTCTTCGACAATGACCAGGTGGTTGTCGGGCAAATTGCCAAGGACGCTGCAATCACAGACCCAGATAATGTTGTGTTATTCATCAAGCGCCAAATGGGAATGGCTGGTTGGCATTATTCTTATCAGGGTCAAAGCCTCACGCCTACAGACATCTCTGCATTCATTCTTAAAAAACTCAAAAAAGACGCTGAACAGGCATTAGATCACCCTATTACCCATGCGGTTGTTACGGTGCCGGCTTATTTTGATCCTGATCGGCGGCGCGCTACCCAATCTGCTGCTGAAATTGCGGGTTTCAAGGTTCTCACCCTTCTCAATGAGCCTACAGCCGCCGCAATTGCTTTTGGCGTTGAGCGCGCCACTAAGCCGGAAACTGTACTGGTTTACGATTTAGGTGGGGGAACTTTTGATGTTACCTTAATGCGCGTTGAGGGCAAAGAAATTACGATCCTGGCGACAGATGGCGACCATCAATTGGGTGGGAAAGATTTCGATGATGCACTGATGCGTTTTTGTGTTCAGTGTTTTCGTGAAGAACATGGGTTTGACCCAACAGACGACCCCCATACGGAACAGATGATTCGGAAAGATGCTGAGAAACTCAAACGAGAGTTAAGCGTCCGCACAAAGACAGCCCTTCGAATAGCAGCGCAGGGGCATGTTAGCCGAATTGAGATTGAACGCGAACGATTTGAGAGTTTAATCAAGGTTAAAATTGATATTACCCTGGCATTGGTACGCACATTGCTTCAGGAACAGAAAATGAGGCCCGAAGTGGTTGATCGCGTATTACTGATCGGCGGTAGTACACGTATCCCTGCAGTTCGTGCAGCACTGCATCAATATTTTGGGAAGCCACCCGATACCTCAATTAACCCAGATGAGGCAGTCGCGCATGGCGCAGCTTTGATGGCGGCAAAGAAAATCAACGAGCTTTACCCAGAATCGGTCTCAGAGGCTGTGGCTGTGAAAACATCTGATCTCATGGTTGCAGATGTGACTTCGCATAGTCTTGGAATTGCAACTGTGCAACCAGGGAATCCACCGCGCAGGTATCATAGCATCCTCATTCAACGAAATTCACCCATCCCGGCTGAAAGTTCACGGGATTTTCTGACTTCTGAGGCTGGCGCAACGGTGATCAAAGTGACTGTTTACCGGGGTGAGTCTACTAAATTAGAAGATTGTAGCCCAGTAGGGGAATTTACATTGTCTGGGCTGCCCCCAAATCGTCCGCCGGGCAAACGCATTCGCGTTACGGTGGCTTGTGGGGAAAACGGGTTGGTTCAGGTCTCTGCGATAGATATTGAAACCGGATTACAGGCGCAAACAGAGGTGAGCTACCAGGATGGGCAGAATGCTCATCATGTATCAGCGCGTCAACGCTGGATGCAGTCTCAGAAAGTAGAATAATTATCTCATTTTAAAGGGGAATCCATGAGTACCAATCGGCATACGCTCCAAAACAGTGAAATTGTCAAATTCTCAGAGTCGCTCGAAAAAGGACTTCCTATTTTCTTTCTCGAAAAAAAGCTTACCGTTGAGGATGGTTGGGTAGCTGTAATGACGGTTGGCGGTTCGTATCAAGAAACGCTTGCCGCTGGCACTCATTTTCTAGGGAAATACAAGATTAACCGAGAGCTTAAATCTACTCTGGTTGACATTCGTATAAAAACCCTCAACGTTATCACAGACCGCGAGTTTAGCATTTCTCAGCCTGTCCCTGTGGAAGTGAATATTGATCTGGCTGTGGAATATAGGGTCGTAGATGCGCGGCGCGTCGCCCTCGAAATGACAACACCGCTTACTAGCCTTTTTGATCGCGTGCTGCAAGCGTTGCGCGATGGCGTGGTAAATGCCACCCTGGATGAAATCCGCAGGCAGGGGGGCGGTATTGCCCAGGCGGTTCAGCATCATTTGCAGGCGATGAAATTGCCTCAGACTCTTGGGATGGAAGTCTTGAACGTAATGACCACGCGGATTAAAGCCACCGATACTGGGGGTGATGCGCTGGCAACACGGCAATTAGAATGGTGGACGAGAATGCAGGATGCCGTGGTTAACGGAAATATTTACCAACATATTAACGTTACTCCCCAATACCTGATGTTGACCCAGCCGGACTTGTACGCCAAGTTAAATGCGGGTCATGTTGAAGTCTTGAAAGAATTGATTGACAAGGGAATGCTTGACCCATCCGGGGTCATGAATCAGCCTACCCGATCAACTGGGGGTAACATGATGGACATGACGAACCTGCTTTTGGGTGGTTTGACGGGAATGGGTATTCAAAACGGTCCTACGCAGCCGACAGGGTATGCTGGTCAACCGTCATCTCCTTCTCCACAGATCACTTCTGGCGGGGCTGGCGCTTCCTCGGCGAAGGACATCCATGCCCGTATGGAGGAAGAAATTCGCTACCTGGAGCAAGTTCCAGGTGTAAAAGTGGAGGTTTCTCCGGGGGTGAATGGGCGTGGGATCGCGGATGGGTCCTATAACTTGCGGGTGTCGTTTAAAAGCAGCTCGTATGCTGCGCAATATGTATTGTATATTACCTGCCCACCTGGTTATCCACAATCAACGCCTTCTATCGAATTGGCCCAAAATGAAGAGGAAGTCTCTTTTCAGTCAACCGTCTTAAGACGATGGGCTGGGCAGTGGTTGGTAGAGATTGTTCGTGAAGTTCGTCAATATTTTAGTTAAAGGGGAGATATGACCAATAATCCGTTTGAACTGTTGAGGGTTGCCCCGGATACCGCTTTCGATGGGCTTCAGAATGCTTATCAATTGTGCCGCGCAAAGGCGATTGCCGAACAGGCTAACGATGAGACCTTACGAACGATTGATGAAGCATACCGCGCTGCGCTCGAAAGTTTATCTCAACGACAGGCATCTACCCATTTATCTGTCTTACCTACGCAGGCGGTAGCAGTGTATAACCCGCCCATGCAGCCCAAATCCTCTGCCTATAATCCAACTGAGCTGCTCTCGCAGGCGCTTAAAGAACAGGTTAGTCCATCTACTTTTGCAACGATTGATTGCCCAAACTGTGGAATCCCTAACCCTGCTCAGGTTACCGTTTGTCAGCAATGCGGCAGCCAAATTAGTCGCACTTGCACAGTCTGCGCCGCGCAGATCCCCTTATATGCGTCTGTTTGCCAGCGTTGTGGCGCGCCGGTGAATGAAGTTGCAAAAAATAAGGCTCTTCAGGCAAATGATGCATCTCAGAAAATTGAACAAGAACGCTTTGAAGAAAATGAGCGTATCCTCCGCCATGAGCAGCGTCATGCTACGCGCGCTGTTTATGGGACCGTTTTCTGGCTAGTGGTTACTGTTGCCTTAGTAGCCCTTTGCGGATTGGCTTTGTTTGCGTATTGGTCTGCCTCGCAGTTGAGATGACTCAGGAAACAGACTCTCAGTCTCGTTCGGATTTAACGGCTTGCCCCAATTGTGGCAACATGAACCGCCCGAATGTGCTGATTTGCCCAGCTTGTGGGGTGCGCGTTGACCTCTTTGAGAGCGCCCAAGAAGCCTTGGATGCTAAAAGTCAGGCAGTTCAGGTGCAGCGCCGGGCGGTATTTGCTGAAACTGCCACCAAAGAGGAAGAGGAAGAGCAGCAAAACGTGCGCCGGAAGCTGTGGCGTTTCTGGCTTCCCATCGTGTTATTGGCTACAGGCTTGTTAGCTTTACCCATCTGGTTGTTTGCTTCCAATGCCGGCGCCAGTGAGCGGCAGAAGAAAGAAATGCTTCAATCGCTTTTGCTGAAAGCGGAAGATTGTATCAAAGCACAAGATTTTTCCTGTGCCAGGGATACCTATACTGAACTCATCCAGTTAGACCCACTCAATGAGGTTGCCAGGAAGGGATTATGGTCAGCGCAAGTGGGGTTGGCTCGGGATTTGGCAAAGAAAGGGCAAATTGATGGAGCGATTGAGGCGCTAACCCCAGCGCGCAAAGCCACGCCCCAAGATGAGGCGTTGATTGACCTGGAAGTATCACTTCGGGGTCAGAAAGCGAATCAGCTCGCGCGTAAAGGGGATTGGCGCGCCGCGATTGATATGCAGTCTGCCGCATTAGAGCTTAAACCCAATGACTCAGGTGTGCGTAACCAAATTCGCACGTTTTTCGACCAGTGGATTGTTTTTGAACGCGCCAAGGGGAATATTACCCAGGCGGTGATGTTGCAAATCGAAAAGAAAGCAAGATTCCCATAAAAATCGGGGAATGACGGAGTTAAACGGAATTTCGCACTATTGTTTAATACGATTATGTTTGAGGAGAAATGATTATGGCAAATTATTATGAACTGCTTCAGGTTCCACCGACTTCCAGCCCCCAAGAAATTGAGGTCTCTCTTGATCGCTTATATAACGAAACGCGCCGTAAGGTGACTAATTTTGATCCGCAAATTGCAACCCAGGCGAATCAGGCGCTCCAATTGCTGGAGCAAATGCGCTCAATTCTTCTTTCGCCGGATAAGCGCAATGCTTATGATACGGCCTTGGGGATTGGCGCAAATGCGGGTGGATTGGTAGACCCCGAAGCGATATTCCGTTCCCCCGCTCCTCCTGCTGGGCCTGTATTAGGCATGCCAACGGTTGGGATGCAATTCGGGCAACCCATGCCCCAATCCCAGGTAGCGCAGCCCGCAGTCCGCACGGATGCGTGGACTTGCCCAACCTGTCACCATCCGAACCTTGTGGGGGCGCAATTCTGTGCGAAAGATGGGGTGAAGATTGGTCATCCTTGCCCCAAGTGTGAACAGATGGCTGAATTGGCAAATAATTTTTGCCCCGCCTGTGGAGCTGACAAACGGAAGGTGTACGAACAAAAACAACAAGCAGAAATTGAGAAATTGCATGTAAGAATCAATGGCATCAATGCGCAAATAGAACAGATTCGCAAAGTTGCCAGCCTCAGTTCAAGTGGAAGCCTGCGAGGGGCAGATTTGACCGTTTATAAAGAGCTACGTCAGGGGAGCAGTTCGGGATGTGCCTGGATGGTCGCGATTATATTATTTATTACCATCTCGGCAGTTTTCACTAGCATGGGGGCTGCTCAAATCTTTTATATCCTTTTTGCTCTTGGGATTTCTGCTCTCGTAGGATGGTTCGTCTATTCGAGTGGCAAAAAATCGCATATAGATACTCAGGCAAAAAAGCGCATCAGTGAGTTGCAAAGCCAGCTTCCTGGGCTTCAACAGCAAATCAGCGAAGTACAGTCGCACCAATACCCCAATTAACAGGACAATTCCATGCCCAATTACTATGAGACCCTCCACGTTATTCCAACTGCAACTGCGCAAGAGATTGAGCCCGTTATCGATCGGTTATATAACGAGACGCGCCGCAAAGTAACCAATTTCGATCCACAAGTTGCGGCGCAAGCCAATCAGGCTTTGCTGGTATTGGAACAAATGCGGACGACCTTGCTTAATCCGCAATTGCGCGCTGAATATGATAAAACTTTAGACTTGAATATGCAGATGGGAGGGCTGCTTGACCCAGACTCTCCTCCGGTAGCTATTCCCTCAGCCTCCTCATTGGGAATGCCTTCTGGTAATATGGCCTTTGGGTCAATCTCCGCCGGAACATCGCAGGGAAGACAGTCCCCGCAGGTTGCCCCTCAGGGGATCATTGCACCCAAAACAACCTGGACTTGTCCCCAATGCCATGTTGAAAATCCGCCGCAAACGCTTTTCTGTAAGAGCTGTGGGGGCGAAGTGGGTTTAACTTGCCCTAAATGTCATAAAACCTATGAGGTAGCCACTACTCAGTTTTGTTCAAGCTGCGGTAGCCACCTTGCGACTGAGGTACACCGCAAAAGACTTCAGGACCGCCTCTCCCTGGCTGAAAATGATTTACAGACCACTCAGGCAACAGATCCAAGACGAGATAACGAACTCAGTCTGTTACGAGCTGCCATTTTGCAGTCTTTTGCCTGGGTAGCTCTCTTGATTGTCTTTCGGTTGATTGGCATCCCAATCTTAAATGCACTTAGGGTTAGGTTGGATACTACTGATATTTTTGTAGGAAATGGCATGCGCTATGCTGCCCTATGGGGTGGTTTAGCGGTAGTTACGATTGCTTTTGCCATACTCCTTCGGGCGCGATGGACAGCAGCGTGGGGCGCGCTGTTTGCCGCCTTCCTATGGGGATCAACGAGTCTCTTTCTCTTTCTGGAAGCCTATTACAATAATTCGTATAGCGATACATCCTATGGCTACTCGGGCTATCGAGATGTACAGCTTGGGGTTGCTGTTCTTCTCTTGCTCGTTGACCTCGTTTTAGCTGCGCAACCACGCAAATTCGCCAAATCTTTTACGGAATGGATTAACAAGCCAAAAGGAATCGTGACGATTTCGCATGTATTTGGCTGGATTTTTGCTTTAATCGTGGCTGCTCAAATGGGGACATGGCTATCTCCGTACTATTTCCGCTTGGGTGATCCGCTCGGCATTTACATGATAACTACATTTCTGCACACGGGAATCTATTGTGTATTGGGTGTGATTCTGTTGTGGCAAGGTGTTTTTGGCTTGGGCATTGTGAATAAAGTGAATAATCAGGTGCGGAATGCCTTGCTTACTCAGACGCAACGCATCAAGGAATTAACGAGTGAGGTAGAAAGCCTGAAACAGGACTTGACGCATATATCGCGCTAATAGTGGAGAGGCGAGGCGAAAAATTGGCGAACTTTCAGATTCCCATGCCCTATATCTATATCTCGCCGCGTGTATTGATCCGCGAAGAGGTAGATTTTGATAACGATCAAGGCATCCATTATCAAGAGGCAGGTGGGGAGCATGCCATTTGGGCAGCCCGTATCCCATTTTTGCCTGCAATGGTATCTGAGGATTTTACGCGCCTGGGCGTAAGGCGCATTGGGTTAATCCAGCAGCGACAATTTCGTTTTATTAATGATTTGGCGCGCGCGCGTGAAAGCCGCGCCACTTTTGAATTGCGCTTTATCTCAACGCCGAATTCTACCCCCGGACAGCCGAACCTGATTGACGTTGTGTTTCTTGGAAAAGTCTTTAGCAAACGACAGGGTGGCGCGTTACAGCCTGCAAAAAATTTGTGGGAAAAATTTGTTAGCAATTTCCCTCTTGAAGACCCGTTTGGGTATCCGCTAGAGCCAGTAGAGAACGAAACAGATTTTAGACGTTACTACGAACCCATCTCTTTCGAGGGTCTTCATTTAGACAATATGCTTGAAATCCGCAAATTTGAAGAAATGCCGATCCCCTCGATGGCGCCGTTGGGTCGCGTGGAGCGCAAAGGCGATTATATTGCCCATCCCTTTGTCCCAAGCGAAGACTTTAACCCAATGGGGCGTTTCTTTGTAGCCTTGGCGAGTCAACCGCAAAAATGTTATGCGGGGATTTCTATTCGCCCAATCAGAATGTACAATCAAGAAATCCACAATATTAGCTTTATGATCGGGCAGTTTAAAAAGACCGCAACGGAAGATGACGATGTTACCGAAGAATACATCCGCACGCGCTCGAAGATTGGCATCTATGTATATCGAAAGATCATGCAATCTCGTGAACAGTTGATGACCGTCCGTGTTCACTTGATTGGAAAAGAGAAAGCGCCACGCGGTTTGGCTGAGGCGTTAGGTTCTGAAATGATGGGCAATGCTGAAAATACCTACCCCACCATGTGGTCTGCGGCGCAGCCGGTTGATGAACAAGAATTGGCGGCTGCGTTGAATAATCTCCGCTATCTGGAGCAGGATATTTGGGGACACAGCATTGCCCCCCAGGTACATACTCGGCTGCGCTATCTGGCAACGGCTGAAGAGGCTTACGGCGCTTTTCGATTGCCTGTACCGCCTGAGTCCGGTTTTATGCCGGGAATTTTGGTTAAGAATGAGCCTTTTGTAGCGCCTGCCGATGAATTAGAGCTGCGTGACCATGCGCGCGCCAATCAGAATGATGAAATGCTTGAGTCGCGTCAATTCGCTGCCCAGAAAAAGATTGACCTGGGGTACGTTTATCATCGCGGCAAAATTACTCCGGGGCGTTTTACCCTGAATGTCTCTGATCTGACTCGCCATGCGCTGATTGCTGGCTCAACTGGGTCAGGCAAGAGTACCACTCTGAAACATATCCTTTCGCAGCTTTGGATTCGTCACCACGTGCCTTTTTTGGTGCTTTACCCACTCAATAAAACAGATTACCGCGATCTGTTGGGTTTTGATCAGCTTAAGGATGATCTTTTAATTTTTACTCTTGGAGATGAAAACGTCTCACCTTTTCGCTTCAATCCCTTTGAAGTTCCTGATGGAGTATTGTTAAAGACGCATTTATCGCGCTTGATGGGTGTGTTTACGACCAGTTTTCATTTAGCAGACCCATTGCCAATGGTTTATCGCACTGCCCTTCGCAAGGTCTATCAAGATAAGGGATGGGATACCGTCACCGGCAAAGGTGATCCGAACCGGGAAGCGCCGGTGATGTCAGAGTTTTTAACGGCGATCCGAACTGTGACCGAGTCTCTCAAATATGGGCGCGAAGTAGGCGATAATGTGCGCCAGGCTTCGGTTATCCGCATCGAAGATCTGCTCGAAAACACGCGCCACATCCTGAATGTCCGCAGTTCCATGGATATCCGCGTGGTATTGGAAAGACCTACGGTGATGGAATTGGGTCGAATTGGCTCTACAGACGATATTACATTGCTGATGGGGTTTTTACTGATGCGATTTGCGGAAGAAGTGGAACGCCACCCTCGCCCGGCTGATTTACCCCATATTACGGTGGTCGAAGAAGCACATCGCTTAATGGCTGAAAGCTCACCGGTGAACAATGATGCAGGGAATCCACGTGGTTCAGCTGGGGATGATTTTGCCAATATTTTAGCCGAGGTGCGTGGATATGGCGAAGGAATTTTAATTGCCGAACAAATTCCTACCCTCTTGGTTAAGGGCGCTATTGGTAACACCTACATAAAAATTATGCACTGGCTCGAAGATGCGCCCAGCTATAACTTATTTTGTAACATCACAAATTTGAATGAGGTCCAGCGGAATTATGCGCGCACCCTGACCCCCGGCTTTGCGGTCGTGCGCAGCCCATTTGGTCGCCCAGTACACGTAAAAGTCCCTGAGTTTGGGGATCAACCTGGATATTCCAAACCGGATCAGACTGACTTACAGGATGACGCGATTGCAAATTGGATGCAAATGCGGCGATCCAACATGTCGTTAAACGATGTGCCGGTATTACAATCGCAGGCAACCGCCGAGATGAGTACGGTTCAAACTGCCCCAGCCATACCCGTTGGACCATGGGCAGTAAATTCAGCGGCTCAAACCTTCATGAATCGCCTTCCTATGCAAACTTGTTTGTTTTGCGTACCTTTTAATAAAAAACCAGGAGATTGCCCATACGGGATACGAGTAAGAAACCGACTGATCCACGGAACAGAACCAAGTTTTCATCGTGCAGCCAGCGAATCGCTGGAATTGGCGTTGCGTTCAGCCGATCATCAATCGGTTTGGGTTCAGATAAGTGACTTACGAAGCGAAGTACAAAACCGCATGGTTGGGCTAACCCCGGAACAAATCAATGGCGTGTTGTATTGCTATCTTGCGCATTGGTCGGACGTTTTTGTGCATGATTTGGCAGAGCAGAAGGATGGTACTGCTCTGCGTACCCGTGTACGCCATATCCTGGCAGAGTTTCTTTCTCATATAGGGTCGTGAGTCAATGGATATTGCCAAAGTAAAAACATATTGTTAGCGCAACTGACGCAAAAGAAGGAGTCATTATGACAGAAGATATGAACGATCTCCCAGCAGAAGATTCATCTTCAGGTGCATTCGATTATGTAGAACAACCAGACCCCCTCGAAGCTGATTTTTATGAAACGCCAGATATTCCGGATGAGTCTGGATCAGCATCAGAAGTAACCCCATCTTTTTCTGTGGATCATCCTCAAGATTCCGATAATATTCCTCCAAAACCACAGGATACTCCAAGCGTTCTTACTCCCCAACCTGAGGATGTGACATATCACCCGCGCACTGGTGGACCAGAAGCTTTGCCGGATGAAGAGGGAGAGCCACTGGTAGAACCCCATAGCCCTGAAGCGCCTGCTCCATTCCGTGGTAATCCGGAACATGGCGGCTAAAAGGCGATATGGATAACCAATTAGAAACCCAAGATACGGATGAGGTTGTAGAAACCCCATCAGATTCATCGAATGATTTACAGTCTGAAACACAACTTCAGGAGCAAGAAGGCGTGGCGCGCTTGCGCGACATGCCTGCGCTTACCCCCGAAGGGTGGGCGCAGCTTGACATAGGTGGTCGGCTTGAGGCTCTCAACAACGTTGAAGCAACCATGGCTGAAATTCAAGGTCGCCCCAGTGTTCCGGTTGAAACCGCTCCGATGGGAGAAACGACCTTTGGCGGTTATGACGGCAGTCGTATCTTGCTTAATGAAGAGCATCTGAGAAGAAACGAGTTGCCTGTCCGTGAGTTTGTAGATACGATTGTACATGAAGGGCGGCACGCTTATCAGGATGCGGCGGTGAAGAACCCAGACCTGGCTGGGAACGCGCCCGAAGTTCAGGCTTGGGCTGAGAATATGCAAAATTATTTATCTCTTGAACAGTATGGTCAAGAGATATATCAAAGTCAACCGGTTGAAGCAGATGCCTGGAACTATGCTGCCCAGATTACCAATGGATTGTACGGCTCTGCTGGAAAGGAATAAGCAATTGACTGACAGATTTGATCCTATTGACCGCCGCCTCATGGAAGAATTGAGTTATCCACCTGCTGGGGCAACCTTGATTATTGCTAAACTACGCGGCGCCGCGCCCCTCATTCAAGAGGCGTTCTGGCAGTGGTGGGAAGATGGGATTCTGCCCGACTTGACTGTTGCTGGCATAACCTTCCAAACTTTGGTTACGGATCATGGCATGAATCCGATAGCCGCCCTGTTGACGATTGACTGGCTAATACGTGATCCAAACGCAGCCTTGCGTTCATTGAAGAAGGGTCACGACATTCACAAGTAATGAATGATTCGCCTGAGTAATTACGTATGGAAACGGATTCCTGGCAGATGGGGTTTATTGACGAACCGATAGAGGTGCACTTCTACCGCCCTCCCATGCTATCCAAAACGCCACCTTGCCCGGATGCATTCACCTGGCGGGAGGAGCTTTTTGCTGTTGCCGAAATGCTTGCTGAATGGGTGGATTTTCGGCGGCGCGGGCGCGCTGCGCGGAATATGCAACCTGGGCATTTGGCTTCGGCGGCGCGGCGTGGGTCTTGGGGAGTGGGGCGGTTTTATTTCCGCGTGCGCACGGAAGGGGGGCGCGTGTTTGAGTTGTATTTTGATCGCACCCCTGGCAATGCAGATGACCGCGCCGGTCATTGGGTATTGTTTGGTGAGCGTAAGCAAATTATTTCATAATAATTTATTTACGTATTATTAATTCTTAAATTAACTCGTTTTTTACTCACAAATATTTTATTTGCGTTATCCTTTGGGTACATTCTTTACGATAGATCAGCCTCGATTGTGGAGGAAATTGACAATCCACATTCGACCTAATGAAAACTCAAAGGAGAGAGTAGCTATGCATCACATTACGCCAAATGCTGCAAAAAACCGCCTATATTTGATTTTCGATGGAAAAATAGATGCCGCTGAAGCCAAGGCGATCAAAGATGAGGTTTCACGCGCTTTAAAGAGTTTAAAGTCAGGATTTTGCGTTGTGACCGATTTGACCAAACTAAGTCCGCTTGCCGAAGATGCGCGCACCATCATCCAGGATTCGATGACTGAATGCCATAAAAAGGGCATGAAGCTGGTGATCCGCCTGGTGGGGGATGCGGTCGTGACGGGCAATCAGTTCCAACGCACGTCACGCGCTGCTGGCTATACCGCCTCGGAGGCGCTGAGTGTTGCAGAAGCGGATAAGGCGATTACGTATCACTTGATGGGGTATTCAAAGGTTGCCGCCTAACGCTGCTCCCAGAGCAGAGTAGGTTTATAGGTGTTTTATTCGTAGAAGAATGCGTTTTAGTGGTAATGGAACCGGGCAAGCAATTGTCCGGTTTTTGATTCTTTCGGGCAAACTCAAAGAAACTTGAAAATTTAACACGCAATCTCAATATTCCACATAGATTATAAATATATTCAATTTGCCTATTGACAAAATTAAATATTGAGCTATGATTAGTTTAGAAAAGAGAAGAGAGCGCGAGAAATCTAAAGAGCGATCTTTTCTCACCCAATTCATCCACCCTTTTCAGCGCACCCCAGAGGTTTAGCGGGCGGTTTGTATCATTTGCTTGGCGTTGCCAGGCAGTGCAGCTTTGCTATGCCGAAATGACTGAAAGCGGAGTTTACCCAAAAGGAGAAAACAGCGATGGCATCCCAAGAAGAACGAATGCGTATTTTGAACATGTTGCAGGAAGGCACGGTCAGCCCGGAGCAGGCGGCGCAACTATTGCAAGCGATTGATGACACGCCCAGTGCGAAGCGTGGCGCGGCGCGTGAAGTACCTCCCACACCGGCTCCGGCGGCAACCCCAAGCATCAACTTCCCCCCGGCTGGTGAACCTGGTCAGCCGCCGCGCTGGCTGCGGGTACGTGTTTCATCTATGGAAACTGGTCGCCCCAAGGTGAATATCCGCCTGCCCATCAGCCTGGTAGGAGTAGGGTTGAAGATGGGCAAGCACTTTGCCCCCGAAATGGAAGGGATTGATGTGAATGAATTGCTCGAAGCGATTCAATCCGGCGAATCCGGCACGTTTGTTGACGTGACCGATGAAAATGACGGCGAACACGTTGAAATCTTCTTGGAGTGATGAGGGCGTGATTGTTCTGTAAAAATCAAAAAGAGGCTCCAGTTTGGGAACCTCTTTTTGATCTACCAATAAACGATGAATACGGATGAGCTTACTTCAGAACCGGGGCGCCGCTGCAGGTGACTTTCGCCATCTGGTCGAGAACCATCTTTTGAACAGCGGTGGGCAGGACAGCGTAACCAAGACCAGCGGCGGCTTTCGCGGCGGCGGCATCAGTCAATGTCCAGCGCATGTATTCGAGGATTTTCTGCGCCTTGACACAATCGGTCATCGAGGTGCTGTGCAGGACGATGTAGGTGTAACCAGCGATGGGCCAGCTCTTCTCACCGGGGGCGTCCACAATGGTGTTGGTCAGTTTGGGCGTGAACTTGTCGGCGAAATCAGCCATGGTAGCGTTGATGCTATCAGAATTTGCCACAACGGTCTTGCCAGCTTTGTTGACCAGGGAGGCATAGGCAATTTTGTTCGAGAGGGCGTAAGAAAGTTCAACGTAGCCGATGGAGTTGGGGGTGTTGGTGACGGAAGCGGCGACACCAGGGTTGCCTTTGCCACCAATGCCGTTACCGGCTTTGTCAACGGGCCATTCCACAGCAGAAGCGCCGCCCGCTTTCCAGTCAGCGCTGAAGGAAGTCAACGCTTTGGTGAACAGTTCGGTCGTGCCAGAGCCATCTGAGCGATGGACAGCGGTGATCTTGGCAGCGGGCAGCAGGTCTTTCAGGTCAGGATTGAGGGCGACAATCGCGGCATCGTTCCACATTTTGATGGTGCCATTGTAGATGCCAACCAGGGTTTTGCCATCCAGAACGAGGACGACGTTATTCTTGTTTTCAGCTTTCCAGGTGATGTTGTAAATCGGCACAACGGCGCCCGCTAAAGCGGGGAACATCTGGAGATCTTTGCCTTGGGTATATTCGGCATCGGTCACGAGCGAATCGGAACCGGCGAAATCAACGGTGCCATCAATGATGGATTTCTTGCCGCCGCCAGAGCCAGTCCCCTGGTAGTTGATGCTGACGGAAGGGTCAACATATTGATAAGCGTAGGTCCATTCGGTGTAAACCGGCAGGGGGAAGGTTGCGCCCGCGCCATTAATCTGGACAGAGCCAGCCGGAAGGTCGGTTGCCTTGGCAGACGCAGTGGCATCCGCAGCAGGTGCGGTGGTGGGGGCAGTGGTTGCGGTTGCGCAGGCGCTCAACAGCATCGCAACAGCTGTCAGGGCAGAAAGAACTACAAGTAACTTGGAACGCATAATCTTTTTTCTCCTCATAAATGTTTATTTCTAGTTCATAATAGCATCTCAACTTTAAGAGACGATAGACAGCGCCTTAATAACCCTTTAATAAAGGGTAAAGGAAAGGTTATCAAAAAATTATTCCCAATTGATTAGTATAATTAACCTATGCAAGCGGGAGATATTTCTGAGGAAATCAGCAAGTTAATTGACCAAAGCCGCGCTCTTGAAGCAGTTGGGGAGGTTGGCGGCGCATTTCAACATGCTAATCAGGCAGTTCAGCTGGCGCGCAGTGTGGCAGATGGTTTTGCTGACCAGGCTGCCGCGCTGTTGGGGCTGGCGTTTATTCATTTTCGCTTAGGACATGACGCTGAGGTAATCACGCTTGCCAGGCAGGCGTTGGAACTCGCCCCGCCGGATAGCCGCTGGAAGGTGGACGCGCTGATGATGTTGGGCGCAGCAGGAGAGGGGGAAGATTATATGCTCCAGCGCAAGCAGCGTTATTTGCAGGTGATTGATCTTGCTCGTCAGATTGGTTATCACCGCGCCCTGGTGCGTGGACTGCATAACCTGGCTGCTGGGGTGTATATGCCCTGGGGCCAGTTTGAATTGGCTCTGTCCGCTGACCGAGAGGCGGCGAAGTTGGCGCAAACCTACCAGATGGATGATCTTACCTGGGGACCACTGCATACGATGGGCTGGATTCTCTGGTTGACTCATCACCCAGACGAAGCGCGCGCGGTGGTGGATCAGCTCGCGGACTGTTCTCAACCCGATTCGATGGGGGATGCTTACGTTTCGTTGATCCGCGCCAATTTGCTTACAGATGATGAGAATTTTCAGGAGGCGCGCTGCGCGTATGAGCGTTCACGCGGCATTGGGGAAAAGAATGGCTCGCCAGAAGTGGGTATTTTTGTTCGCCTGGGATTGAGCAAGGTGGAGCGTTCCCTGGGGAATGGCGCTGCTGCACGCGCCTGGGCGGAAGATGCCCTTGAATTAACCCGCCGGGTGCAATACCCGCATCAAGAAGGCAACGCGCTGATCGCGTGCGGGCGGGCTGCCTGGTGCGCAGGCGACCTTGCTGCTGCCGAGACTTATTTGCAAGAGGCAATCGCCTTGCTGAAGCCCTTGCGGGCAGCTTTCGAGGTGACGCGCGCTAGCTTATGTCTGGCTGCCTTGTGGCATGAGGTCGCTCATCCACAGGCGATGACCGTCTGGATAAAAAGTGTGTCGCTCATTCTGGAAAATGGGTATGATTTCTTGCTCCAACAGGAACGTTCCCTTATTTTGCCTCTGATTGCCAGCGGGTTGGATGCGCCTGATGCAGATATACGCAAAATGAGCAGAGACCTGGCGGAACGGTTGCAATGCGCCCCCGCAGAAGCCCTGCGCGTGCAAATGTTGGGTCAGTTTTCTGTGCAAATTGGCGTACTTCAGGTAACGAAAGAATCTTTGCGTCAACGCCGCGCGGGCGAGGTTTTGGCGCTGTTGTTGACCAGCCCTGGCTATGGGCTGACCTACCAGCAAGTGACGGAAGCTATCTGCCCTGAAAAAGACCCGGATGCTGCCCTGCATTTTTATCATCACGCCATTTCTGCGCTGCGCCATCTGCTTGAGCCTGATTTGTCAGATCGCCGTTTTGCTTGCCGCTACCTGGATGTGGACGAGGAACGGGTGAACCTTCGTTTGCCGCCTGCCTCCAGCGTGGATTTTGTGGAGTTTGAGTCTGCATGCAAGGCAAAGGATTGGCAAAAAGCCATCAGTCAATACGGCGGTGAATTTTTACCCAACCTCCCTTATGCGGAGTGGACTCTTCCCATCCGCCAACACTTAGCGGATGAGTACGAAAGCGCTTTGCTTGCCCTGGCAGAGGAAAGATGGCAAAACGCAGAATCCGCCGAGTGCTTGTCCCTGTGTCGCAAGGCGCTGCTGCATAACCCCTGGCAAGAAAGGGCGGCGCTGATGGGCATGCGCGCCGCCGTTGCTCTGGATGATCGCATCGCTGCTCTGCAATTGTATCAACGGCTGGAAAAAGTCCTGTTGAAAGAATTGGGCATTGCTCCACAAAAAGAACTTCAGCAGTTATACGCAACCCTAAAAAAAGGTACACCCAAAGCATAACTTGCCTACTTTCTCAATCTCTTCATTTTGATTCTGTGTGGATTGTAGTGGTTAAGAGAGGCGATCTTCCCTTCTTAACCACTACAATCCACACAGAATCCTCTTTATTTTGGCAAAGGTTTGGCAATGGTATTTGTTATGGTAATTGCAGCGGAGAAGACAATGCGATTTACCAAAACATTTCTTTTGCATCTCTACATGGATTCAGACGCACCGGAAAGGATATGCGGTGATTTGCGTCCGCTGGAGGATTCGGAGCGTTATTCATTTAAGGACTTTAAAGAATTACAGGAGTTGATACGTGATTTTGTTAAGAAAGCCCTTTTGTCATCCTGTGCGGCAGTAGAAATTTCTACAGATACAGAGATTAAGCATTCTTAAAGAGGAGGAGAGATTGAATACCAAATGGATTTCGTATTTGACTTTGTTCTTTTTGCTTATCGTGGTTGTCCCTCATGTAGAAGCAAAGCAAGATGAGAAATTGCCTCAACTGCAAATGAGCGAATTTGTAACGAACATTAGCCCGCATGATTTTTCTGCCTGCGGGTTGACGAATTTAGGAAATGTGTATTGTTGGGGAATGGATTTTAATTATGTTGACCACAACACGCCGTATTTTGTTTCTGGGTTAGGCGTTTCTACCCAAATTGCCGTGGGAACTGGGTACGCCTGCGCATTGGGCGCGGATGGCAAAGTACGTTGCTGGGGAAATAACAATGACGCGCAGCTAGGGCGTGATCCTTCCCAAACTTTGCGTTCGGATACGCCATTAGAGGTGCCGGGTATTTCTCAGGTGAAGGCGATTGCGGTGGGGAATAATCACAGTTGCGCGGTAAAAATAGATGGTTCTTTGTATTGTTGGGGAAATAACCAGTATGGGAAAGTAGGTACGGGAAATACCCATCTGCAAATTGCACCTTATAAGGTCACTTTCCCTGAAGCGGTAAAAGATGTGGTTGCCAGTAAATATAATACTTGCGCCCTGTCAGATGTTATCGGAAGGGTTTACTGCTGGGGAAATAATGCAGTTGGGCAAGTAGGCATTGGTTTTAGCTCTCAGGAAGCATCGTTGCTGCCCCAAGGCGTAAGCATCGCTGGCATTAAAAAGTTAGTGATGGATGAAGCCCATGTATGCGCTATTACCATCGCGAACGGGGTGTTATGCTGGGGCGGAAATTATGCCGGGGAGCTTGGGCATGACCCTAAGTTGGATGAATTCCCTGACCCCGGTTCCCCAAGTAAGCAAGATAATATCATTCCAATTCCGGTAGATATTGGCGCAGGGTTGGTGTTGGATGTCTCTACGGGGCATCAATTTACGTGTTACGTTATGCTGGGGGGTGGGGTACGCTGCCTGGGTAATAATAATGGCTCGTTAGGCACTTTGGGGAACGGGGGATACCTGATTTACACCTACCAACCGGTGCGTGTTTACAATATTCGTGGCGGCATGGCAAAACTGGTCTCTAGTGAAGGCAATACGTATGCGATTACGAGCAGCGGCAGTATTTATTGTTGGGGGAGCTGCTATCGGGGGGATGGTTCTGTGCGCAGCGACCATACCACCCCTATCCACTTTACGGGGATGCTCGGGGTTCCTTCTTTAGGCTCGAATTACCTCGATGGGCAGGATGGCAGCATCTTTTCAATTTCTGGGCAGGGCTTTGGGGATAACCTGGATGTGGGATTGACAGCCAATAGTAATGTATTATCGCCAGATATGAAGATCAAAACGTCCAGCGAAGGACAGTTTACTTTTGATCTTAATCTTTTTGGCACTTCTGGCTTGGCACATCATATGACAGCGCATAAAGATGGGAGTTATCGAATTATGATGACGGTTGGAGGACAATCTGCCAGCGTAATCTTGAAAGTTTCAGCTCTTGCCCCTAAACGGGCATTGGAAGAGCCAGCGTCATCCGTTATGCTCATCCTTCCAACATTTGTAAACCCGCTCTCTGATATTTCTGTCTTCTTACCCTTTGCTTATAAATAAAGGTTCACTGCGAATTGGCGTGGAAATTCGCAGTGAACCTAAATAAGTGGGCATAATGTTTTGAAAATTGTGTCGCTGTTAAGCGGTTTGGTGTTATGAAGACGAGAATGGGTAGTGAATCGCTTTTTCAGGAAGCGATTTGTCGTTGCTCTAATTCCTGATTGCGTTGCTGAATGCGGCGATAATCGAGCGCGTTTCCGAGCGCCTGTGACACCTGAGAGCAAAAGTTGGTCGCCAGGGCGACCTCTTCTCGATTAAAACTTGCTCCTGAAAGGCGCGCCAGAGTAAACATGCCCATTAAGCGATCCGATTTGATTAATGGCAAGCCAAGCCACGAGCTAGGTTGCAATGTGCTGCGTTTCAGGATGCGCGGGGCATGCATGGCGTTGACCATCACCAGTGGCTGACGGGTAAGCCGAATTTCTTCGTAGGCATCGTGATCGTGCGCTTCGACGGTTTGGTCTTGCGTACCGCGAATTGGACCATAGGCTGCTGCTATTTTCAGTTGCTCGTCTTCTTCCAGCAAAATCATTGCCTGGTCATTTGGAATTAATTCTACGGATAACTTAAAGATTTGATTGACCAGCTCATTCCATTCTAAAACCCCAAAAAGCGTTCTTTCGGCTTTCACTTGATGTTGGATCACCTGGTTTGCCTGGGTTAACAACCTGGATTGTGCCAGCAACAAGGAATGCAGAACAATAATATGCATCTGATTATCTTCATCCATCACCAACACAGGTTCATAAATTTCTGAAGCAGGGCGAAACAAACATAAGCGAACCGCCTGATCAATGGGCGTTCGCGCGGCGAGAGGCGTTTGAGCGCCTTCGATTTTCTCCAACAGCACTTGAACAGAGCGGCGTAGAAAGACTTCTACCCCAAAGGGGCGACCTAATTGCTCAAAACAACGCTGCCGTGAAACCATGCCCGCATAGCGATTACCCACCAGAACAATGACCCCCGGATAATCTGGGTGGTCATTTAACACTTTGACCACTTTGGCTACAGTTGCGGCGGATTGAACGCTAAATGAACAACAGGGTAAGTGTCCAATTTCATCGGGTAGAATTTCAAGCGGGGAGCCAGCATAAATACTCATAGATCACAGCACCTTTAAGTGAGCTAGTCACAACAATTTGAATATACCTTGCCGATGTTAAAGCAAGTCGAAAGATAGGTTGATAATTTGTTAGCTTTGGCTAGTTTATAAAGAAAGGATTTGGGAATAAACTGGTGATATTCGTTAGAAATAATATACAAGGCGCAATAACTTTTTAGGGAAGGCAAAATTGCAATGAAATTGCAATGAAAATGGGCTTGTAATTTTCTTTCAGCTCGCCTATAATGATGTCGGTTTACAACGAACAACACTTATCTGTAGTAACATTACATCGAGCTTATAGGCTGTATTAACGGTTGGTATCATTCTTATCGGTAGTTATTGGTAAACTTATTGGTTAACTTTATTGGTTGTAAACCAACACCCGGAGGGTTTTGTCTAGTACAATTACCGGTAGAAAAAGACCCTCTGGGTGTGTCGTTTTAATAGCATTCAGGGTTTTTGGCGTCTCTTGTTCTTAATTGTAGGTTTGAAGCGTATAGAAAGTCCGTATGACTGAGCCAGCTGTCTCCTTATCTGATGTCCTCTCGCGGATGCGCGCTGCGTATCCTTCTCTCTCTCCCTCTGAACGCAAGGTCGTGGATTACGTTCTGCAAAATTTTGAGGAAGTGATCCGCATGACGTTGGCTGAACTCGCGCAGCACAGCGGGGTCAGTGATGCTACGGTAGTGCGCGTTTGCCGTTCCTTAGATTTTAACAATTTCTTTGAGTTGAAAATTTCCCTGACGCGCTCGGTCAGTGATGATGCCCCGCGCTTGATTCATGATGACGTGCGCGAAGGCGATTCCTCGGGGGTGGTAGCGCGCAAGGTGTTGCGTACTGCCATTCAGGCGGTGCAAGATACCCTGCAAATGATCGATGACGAAGCCTTCGCCAAGGCGGTTGAGATGCTTTACAATGCGGATCGCATCTTGATCGTGGGGGTTGGCACGTCCGGCCCGCTGGCGCACGAATTATTTAACCGCCTGATCCGCATGCGGATGAACTGCCACGTCCACACCGATATTTATCTGCAAATTGTGGATGCCGCTCTGATGACTTCGAAGGATGTGGTGGTGGCGATTTCACAAAATGGCAGCTCGATTGGTCCGGTTCGGACGGCAACCGAGGCGCGCCGCAAAGGGGCAAAGGTTGTTTCGATCACTGGTAACCCAGAATCTGAATTAACTGCGGCTTCTGATGTGGTTCTGCTGACCGTTTCGCACGAAACCCGCCTTGAATCGATTGATTCGCGGGTTGCCCAACATGCGCTCATTCAGGCGTTATACGTCGCCCTTGCCATGCGGATGATTAGCACTGCCAACGAGAGCGAGCGGCTTATTTGGGAAGCCCTGCTGCGTACGCCTACCAGCGCTACGCTGTAAAAGGTATTGCGTAAAATACGCAACGATTCAGACGACCCCACCCCTAGCCTTTCCCCGCAAGCAGGGAGGGGAAGAAAACCGTTTCCCCCAGTAACATTCTTTGATTTATCGACGGGTTAGCGCCAGAATGATCTCTTTTGCAATTGGGTATTGGGCGAATAACGCTTCGCGCTGCCCGGCTTCATAATCCCCGGCGGTAAACCCAGGCGACATGGTTGTGCCAACCAGTGCATATTCTCCGTCCGGCTCTACCCTTGACCCCTGCCACACACCGGCGGGTACAACAAACTGTGGAACTTCCCCTGCGAGCAAATTTGCGCCCAAGATCACCGTTTGTACCTGCCCATCCGGGTGGAGCAAGGTCAGTTCGAGCGGATCCCCTAGATAAAAGTGATAAATTTCATCGGTTGGCAGACGATGCAGCGCGGAAAATGAATCTGCTGCATGGGTCAGCAGATAGAGGATGGCGGTCGCCAGGGGTTTGTTGCCCTCATCCGTGCGCCATGTTTGGGGGGAGCAGTAACTCTGCACGAACAGCCCGCCTTCTTCAGGCAACGGCTGCAAGTGGAAACGCGCTATGATCTGTTCAATGGTTGGGCGCGGAAGGGGCATATCCCTCTCTCATCTGATCAGCATATTCGAGCGCATAGCGCAGGAATTCCAGGGTTATCGCAAAATCCGCCGGATCCGCTTTTTGCCGCGCCTTTGAGGTGGGGTCAGGGCGTTGCTGCCAGGCGTGTTCAATCAAATCGCGCCAGCGTTCATCCAGCGTGGTTTGCGCCCACCGCGCCCCAGCTAGTTTCGAAACCACAGCACCGGATTGTAATGTTTTCAACATTCTGCAAAAACTCAGCACGGCGTAAGGTTGATACCAGCCGTTATCCAATTCTGGCGGATCGCGAAAAACTTCATCTGCCCACCATTTCATCCTCGCCAAAACTTCGCGGCGCAAATTAACCGTAGGGACGGGGTCAATAAGCAGGTGTGGGTCTATCCCTGCCAGGGTAATGCCTCGTTCCCGTAAAATCCAACGCAGCACCAGGGTATTATCATGCGGGGAGCGGATCAGCTCGCGGCTGGTGTTATCCAGATACCAAAGTTCGTGATGAGCAACATCCTCTTTTGCTAGATATTCCTTGGGGAAGTACGACCCATCCAGATGTTTTGCCCAATGGGTGGGCTGGTCATAAAGCTGCCCGTGCAAGACCTGCAACGCGGATATTTCTGCCTCGCTGAGGTCTCCCTCCATCACTACCAGAAAGTCAACATCGCTATCTTCATCCCAATCGCCAATGGCAAAGGAGCCTTGCAAATATGCGCCCACGAAGTGACCGCCCAAAATACGCTGCGCATTGCGAACCAGGTCATGCAAAAGGGCGTTCAATTCAGCGTCTGGCGTAGGCGAGAAGTCGGGGTTTAAGTTCAAAGATTGCTCCTTATCGAATGTGCCTGTCACGAATTCGGCAGAATCATCACTTTCTTCACCTGATCGCGTCCACTACGGATGGACTCGATCCCTTGCTCAAATTCTTCCAAGGGCAAGCGGTGTGAAATCAACTCGCTGACGCGCACCCGCTCGGTGCGTAACAACTCTACCGCCTGATAGGAGTTGCGCACAGAGGTGTAGGAAGAGAGCAGGGTTAAGCCTTTGCGGAAAATCTGGAAGGCATCCAGCGGCAGGTCTTTGCCAGCGGGCGGCACGCCAAACAGCAGAATCTTGCCGCCTGGGCGCGCCAGGCTGACGGTGCGCTGCATGAGGGCGATTGCGCCTGAAGCGTCAATGACTGCGTCATAACCATCTTTTTGCAGGTCATTGAGATCCGTCAGGCAAGCATCCGCGCCCATTTCCTTGGCAAATTGCGCGCGGAAGGCGTTTTTATCCACCATCGTGATCTGACTTGCGCCATACAGCCGCGCCACCTGCATCAGCAGCAGCCCGATGGGACCCGCGCCCAAAATGGCAATGTGGTCAGCGACTTTCGGCGAGAGGCGTTCCATGCCATGCAATACGCACGAGAGCGGCTCCACGAATGCGCCTTGTTCAAAGGGCAGTTCGCCAATATCAAAGACAGCTTTTTCGGGCGCGGTGGTATATTGTGCCATGCCGCCGGGTCGGGTGACGCCCACCGCCTGCCAGTTCAGACAGAAGTTTTGGCGATTATTCAGGCAGTTAACACAGTTATCACAGGCGATATTGGGTTCAACTGCCACGCGGCTGCCCACCTTAAAACGGGTGACGTCCGATCCCACGGCTTCCACCACGCCAGAAAACTCGTGACCGGGGATAATGGGATAATCGCCTAAATATTCACCTTGAAAAATATGTACATCCGTACCGCAAATGCCGCTTGCCATGACCTTGATTAACACTTCCCCTGCCGCGGGGGTAGGGGTGGGTGTTTGGATCACTTCCAATACGCCTGCTTTTTGAATCTGAGCTGCTTTCATCGTCCCTCGTTGTCGTTAAGATTTTTCGTGACCCGTTCGTTCCCCCATTATTTGTATTGAAACCAGATATTCTCCCGCAGTATAGAATAAGGAAGAGCCTCCTTGCCTTGTTCTTTGATTTTCTCTTCCATATAATCCCGCAGTCGCCATACTCTTTCTCCCCCGGCTTTGGATCCAACGTTCAGAATTTCTTCCAACTGCTGAGGGTTGAACCCTAAGGCAGTCTGAATATCTTCTGGGGTTAATCCAGAAATCTGGTAATTTATCTTTAATTCCTTGCTTGTTTGCTTTCGTTGCGCAGTATTTAAACTCATATTTTCACCTTGGAATGTATTTCTTGCCTGAGATGAAGTTCTCAGGGCATTGGCGCGATGTTCGTGAAGTGAGGATCATCGCTCTTCACTTCACGAACATCTTATAGATTCCCAAAATTGCAGGGAATGGCGTAAATCCTTAGCGGATACGGGCTTTCATCCAATCGTTGCTATTGTGGAAGTCTGCCACCACGTTGCCGGGGTGAACCAGCTCATCGAATTTCTCGGTCTCTTCTGGGCTGAGTTTCAAATCCATGACGGGCAAGAAATCCTCAATGTGCTGCATGGTGCGCGGACCGACAATGGGAGCGGTGACCGCCGGTTGACTCATGCACCATAGCAGTGCGTATTGGGCGGTGGTCAGTCCACGCGCTTTTGCCATCAAGCCGACCTGACGGGCAACCTCAATGCCGGTTTCGGTCATGCGCTCGCGGAAGAATGCGCCAGACCGTTCTGCGCGCGACCCTTCCGGCACGCCCTGATCATATCGCCCGGCTAAAATGCCGCCTGCCAGCGGCGACCAGGGCAGCAGCGCGAGGTTATATTTAAGAGCCAGCGGCACAAGCTCATTTTCGATGCGCCGATCCAGCAGGTTATAGGGTGGCTGCTCGCTCACATAGCGCACCAGGTTCATTTTCTCGCTGACGGCTAACCCTTCCATCACCATCCAGGCGGGGAAGGTGGAACTGCCGATGTAAATGACCTTTCCCGCGCTCACCAGGTCATCCAAGGCGCGCAGGGTGTCATCTTGCGGAATTTCCTGCGAGGGGCGATGCAGTTGATATAGGTCAATGTGATCGGTTTGCAGGCGGAGCAGGCTGTCTTCGCAGGCTTTTACGATGTGATAGCGCGAAATGCCGCGTTCATTGATGCCATTGCCCATTGCGCCGTTGACTTTGGTCGCCAGCACGATCTGATCGCGTTTGCCGTTGGCTTTTAATGCCTTACCGACAATCCGCTCGCTTTCGCCGGCATTATAGACGTTGGCAGTATCTATAAAGTTGATGCCGCCATCCAGCGCGCGGTTGATGATCTGCACCGATTCATCTTCGGTGGTAGGACCGCCAAAATTCATTGCCCCCAGGCATAGGGGAGATACCTTGACACCGGTTCGACCTAAATTGCGGAATTCCATTTTTGCTCCTTGTGCGAATTTGCGGAAAGTTACCCCCTCTCCGCGCAAATGATGTCTTCATTATATGCCATTCCCATGCGTTCGCCGGGTTGCAAGACGAGGAAATCTTTGTTCCAATCGCCATTAAGCAGGCGGCGAATAAGGATGAGATCACCTTCCACGCGCTCAAAGTTCCAACCACGCCGGGTGGCTTCCTCGCGTGCCTGATTTTCCACCGTTTTGTTTTGGCTCAGATTCAGATCAATATAGGCGGCACGGTTATAATGTTCGCGCCATGCGCCCATGACCTCCATGAGGTAATCGGCGTTATCTTTGCCGTATTTTTCCACATATTCCTGAAAAACCACGTCCATATCACGGTCATCGTCCTCCATGCCTGCGCCTAACACCACCTTTTGCCCGTCTTGATAGCCGCGCTCGATGTAATCTTGCGAATACCAGTAGGTGCCGGGCGATTTTTCATGCTCCTGGGTGTAGCGTTCGCGGCTGCCCAAAAATAAGGTGATGCAATCATGGGCGCGGGGGATGACCAGCGGCACGTCTCGCGCAGTCAGTCCGGCAGTGGCTTTGCCGCACAACCCATACGCCATGATGATGGCATCATACCCTTGCCCCTGCACTGCGTCAATTTCGGCTTGCAAGCGCATTTGCAGGGATCCCGGCTTGAGGTGCAGTCCTAATTGAAACAGGGTGACATCCACAATATGCGGCGATTGGGCGGCCGCCAGGTATACCATTCGCGCCAGGGCATCACAACCAAAGCATTTTAATCGCATAGGGGCGGTTCGCTTTCTTTTTAAAGATTGCTGTGATTATAAATCCAAATTTTTGCATTTACGGGAATTTGAATAGGCAAATCTGTATCAAGCCTTGATGAATATTCTCTTGTTCACCTCTGGTACAATCCACAGGTATGATAAACAATTTATCTGGGGAAGAATGGGGACACCCTACGACATTTGATTTTAGCTGGTTAAATGCCATTGATGCCCCCATCTTTGTACTTGATGAAAATAAGATTTACTATGCCAATCAGAATGCGCTGGCTCTGGCCGGCGTTTCTTTGCTTGACATGGTAGATCAGGATTTTGGGCGCTGGCTCGTGGCGCGCAACGATGAAGAAACGTCTTGCCTGGAAGACTTAACGCCGCTCCTCAGCGAAGGCGATTGCCGCACCCATTTTCTGACCCAACATAATGGCATGCTGCCGGTACGGATTTCCATTCGCCCGTTACTCGCGCCTACGGATGATTCTGCCTCTTTGCGGAAATCCCTTAAAATTGTCACCCTGCGAGATGTCCCCGCCGAGGAGCTTTCCTTGCAGCAGCATACTCAGGAATTAATCGCCGAGCTTTCGCAGCGCCGCCGTGAATTAGAGGCGTTGGTGACGGTGGCTTCTGCGCTGCATAATACCATTGTCCAGGAAGAAATGTTTCCCATTATTTTGGATCAATTTTCTAACCAGTTCAAAGCGGATGGGGCAAGTTTGTTGCTGCCTAACCCGAACCACGAAGAAATTACCGTGGCGTTGGCAGTGGGGGAGTGGAAAGAAACTACCGGTCAGCATTTAGCGCGCGGACAGGGCATCAGCTGGCAGGTGATTGATAAAGGCAATTTATACGTTAACAATGCCATCCAAAATGAGCCTGACCTGGCGCGCACCGTGTTTGCGGGCGGGCTGCCGTGCGGGGTATGCGTGCCGTTGCGCTCGCACAGCACTTTGTTAGGTCTTGTCTGGTTAGGTCGCAACGACCCCTTTGGCGAAGATGATATTCGCTTGCTGGCTGGCATTGCGGATATTTCCGCCAGCAACGTCTACCGCGCGCGTCTGTTTGAGCAGACGCAGGAACGCTTTCAACGCCTGAGTGGCTTGCACAGCATTGATATGGCAATTACTTCCAGCCTTGACCTGAAGCTCACCCTGGATGTTCTTTTGGATCAGGTGGTGGCGCAAATGCAGGTGAACGCTGCGGATATTTTGCTCTTTGACCCTGGCTTATATTGGTTGGAGTTTGCCGCCGGGCGCGGATTTGTTCATGCAATCCGCACCCATGCGCCACGCAGTTTAAATGATAGCCCTGCCGGGCAAGTTGCCCTGGAACGTCAGATGATTTCTATCCCAGACCTTGCCAAAGCGAATATTTCAACCGAATATTGGTTCTCCCCTGATGAGGGCTTTCAATCTTATTTTGCTGCGCCATTAATCGCCAAAGGTCACGTGAAGGGGGTGCTTGAACTGTATCATCGCCACCCCTATCAACCCGATAGTGAATGGCTGGCATTTCTGGAAACGCTGGCGACCCAGGCGGCGATTGCCATTGATAACGCAGAATTATTTGAACATTTGCAGCGTTCCAACGAAGAATTGAGCATGGCGTATGATGCCACGATTGAAGGCTGGTCGCATGCTTTAGAATTGCGCGATCAGGAGACGCATGGTCACGCCCAGCGCGTTACCGACCTAACGGTTCGCCTGGCGCGCCAGATGGGGGTGCGGGATGAGGAAATTCAATACTACCGGCGCGGGGTTTTATTGCACGATATTGGCAAAATGGCGATCCCTGACCGGATTTTATTCAAAGAAGGTCCCCTCACGTCCGCCGAGCAGGAAATTATGCGCCAACATCCCTCCTATGCTTATGAGCTGCTCCTCCCCATTGGCTATTTGCGCCCATCATTGGATATTCCTTATGCGCATCATGAATGGTGGGATGGCACAGGCTACCCAAGGCAACTGAAGGGGGAAAAAATTCCGCTGGCGGCGCGCATTTTTGCCGTGGTAGATGTGTGGGATGCACTGCGCAACAAGCGTAGTTATCGCCCCGCCTGGGGTTTCCGCAAGGTCAAAGAACATATTCTTTCCCTCTCTGGCACGCATTTTGACCCACTGGTCGTGCGTGAATTTATGCGCATGATCTCTTCTGATGAACAATTTACTCGTGAATGAAGCTCTGCAATTTCTATACAATCCGTTTGTGTGAATAGTCGTTTTTTTGGCAAAAGGCTATAATAAAATCATAGTGAATGTAGGCTGAGGAATGATCTTCGTTTAAAAATAGCTTACTTGTTCGGCGGAGATGAATATAGGGAGGAAACAGCGTGGAAAATATCCGTGTGGTGATTGCAGACGATCACGCCGTTATGCGAGTGGGCATCCGCAATATCCTTGCCCGTTCCAAAGAGATTGTCATTGTGGGGGAAGCGAGCAATGGAAAAGAAGCGCTCGATTTGGTTTGTGTGAAAAACCCTGATGTTTTAATTTTGGATATGGAAATGCCCGTGATGAGCGGGGTAGAAGCGGCGCGCCAATTGCAGGAACAACGGTCACCGGTGCGAATTCTGGTATTGAGCGCGTATGATGATCGTCAATATATCCTGGAAATGCTGAATATGGGCGCGGCTGGTTATCTGATTAAGGACGAAGCCCCTGAAATCATTGTGGAAGCCGTCAAGGGCGTAGCGCAAGGCGAAACGGGCTGGGTTTCTCGCCGCGCCGCGGCTCACCTGCACAAATAATCTGGTTCATCGGGAATGGATGTAGGTAGGAATAGAGGAGCGGGATGACCATCCCGCTCCTCTATTCCTACCTACGCAAAATCCCAGAGAGCCTTTTTATTCAACCATGATTTGCCGGGCAATTTCCGTCTCAAACGCCAATTCGGTCTGTTCAATCAGAATGATGGTGACGGGGCGCTGTGATAAAACTTGCACAGTGCGCCCTGCCAGCATCCCATAGGCTTGTAAATGTTGACGCTGGGTGGCGGATAATTTACCAAAACTACTGATTTTTACCACAGAGCCTGATCTGGCTTCGGATAACAGGCGGGGGTGAGCAGCATCTTTGGGCAAGGCGAGACCTTTCGGGGTGGCAGCAGTCCAGAATAAGAAATTAAACATGTTTGCCTCTCAGGAATGTTTTCATCCAGGTAGCCAGTTTTGAACCGGCCGGGTTGATATTGGATGCGCCGCAGTTTGGGCAGCAAGCCATGGAGCAGTCCGCGTGCATAGGGCAGGTAGCGCAGGAAGAAGGGTTTGCCTGCGGATCAAAGCTGTGTCCACACACCACGCAGGTGATCCATTCTACTTCTTGGGGAACGGATAAGCGATTCATGGGTTTAGCCCTTCCAGCCGACCAGCAGTAAGATGCGATACAAAACGCCGCCGACCAGCATAGCAAAGGGGAAGATAAACACCACCATAGCAACAGCCATTTTTACCCCGCGCTCTTTGACAATCATCATCAGGCTGGCAATGCACGGAATAAACAGGGTGATGGTGACAATGGATACCAGGGTCTGAATGGGTGTCAGCAGCCCTTTGGATTGCATTGCGAACAGCCCGGTAGCTGCAAAATCACGCCGCAGCAAGCCCAGCAGGAAAGCAGAAGTTGCTTCTGGCGGCAGTCCTAACCAACCGGTGATCAAGGGCTCGCCTGCGTGGATCAGGATGGGCAGAATGTGGAACCAATCCAGGAAGAAGAGCAGCAGCGTCCCGCCTAAGAACAGCGGCACCGCTTCTTTTACGTACCACTCCAGCCGCGCGGCGGTCTTCATCAACACATTGGACATGACAGGCATCCGCAGCGGAGGCAGCTCCACCACCAGCGGAGCGCGATCGCCGGGCATCAGTTTGGCAGCCAACCAGCCAACCAGGAACAGGATCAGCAAGGTAATGACGCCCCAGATCAGTGCGGCGCTAAACGAAATGCCCGCTAACAAACCTACCACCACGCCCAACTGCGCCGAACAGGGTACGGCAAGCGCGAGCAGCAGTGTCACCAAAATCCGGTCGCGGCGCGAATTGAGAATGCGGGTGGTCATGGTTGCCATGGTGACGCAACCTAACCCCAGGATCATTGGCAGCACCGCCTGACCGTTCAAGCCCATCATGGTGAAAATGCGGTTCGACATCACCGCTAGGCGCGGTAAGTAACCGGAATCTTCCAATATGCCGAAGGTGATGAAAAACGTAATCACAATGGGCAGCAGCAATGCCAACGCATAAGTGACACCCATCGTCCACAACCCATACGGTCCCACCAGAATCTGACTAATAAACGTGATAGGGATCAAATGCTCTACCTGCACCGTCAGCCAGGGGTTGATGATCTGCCCGAACAGGTTTTTTTCGATCAAATTGACCAACACGCCCGACCCAAAGACGCCCACGAACCAATACATGGCATACAGTACCACCGCCAGGATAGGCAGTCCCCAGAGCGGGTGGGTGGAGAGTCGCCCAACCTGTACCGCAAAGCTGGGATGCCCGGCGTTGCGATCTGTTAGCGCGCGCAGGGCGATCTTTTCAACAAAGACATCTCGCGTGCGTTGAATGAGTTGCGCGGCAGATTCGGTAGAAGCGTCCATCCCATCGCGTAAGGTCAAGGCGGATTGAATGGTTTGCGCGGAAGCATGTTCCTTAATCCAGCTTTCACTGGCAGAGTCGTGGCTCAGATAGAGCAGCCCTAACGAGCGTGCGGTGATATGCGCTTCGGGCAGCAGCCCTTGTAAGGCAGTCAGCGCGGATTCGATGGTGGCGGGATAATGCACTTGCAGGGTGGAACGTGCTGCTCCGCCCAACGATTGTAGCAAATCCGTTACACCCTGCCCGCGCGTGGCAATGGTAGCCACGACAGGCAGTTCGAGCGCATGGGATAAAACCTCTATGTCTAATGATAAGCCGCGCGCGCGGGCTTCATCCATCATATTTAATGCCAGCGCCATCGGCAAGCCCATTTCGGCAAGCTGGACCGCCAGATGCAAGGTGCGGCGGATATTTTTTGCGTCCCCTACTTGAATGAGGGCGCGCAAATCCTCTTGCAGCAGTACGCGCGCAGTGACGGCTTCATCTTCGCTGCGCGGGGGGAAAGCTACGATGCCGGGCGTGTCTATAATCACCACGTCCGCCATGCCGTGCGGTTTCAGCGTGCCACGCGCCACTTCTACGGTGGTGCCGGGATAGTTGGAAACAATCACATACTGCCCCGTCAGGCGGTGAAACAACATGGACTTGCCTACATTTGGGTTGCCTACCAGGGCAATGGAACTGCCCGCCAGTAGGTTGAACGAGGGAAGCGCCTGGGTCATTTGCATCCGTTATTTTTCCTCACAAGTCTTGCATACCCCATAAAAAATCAGGCTGGCGCTTTCGATATGCCCGCCAAATTGTTGTTGATAGGCTGCCTTGATGGTTTCTACGCCTGGGTTCATAAATTCAAAAATTTGATTGCAAACGCGGCAGCGAAAGTGTGAATGATCTATATTCTCCGGGTTTACCGGGTCGAAACGTTCCTGATGATGTTCGTCATCAAACCAGCGTGGCGAGACCAAGCCTTCTTCTGCCAGCCAGCGCATGGTGCGATACACCGTAGAAAGGTGGAGAGAGTTATCTTGCTGGTGGGCGCGCTTGAAAATATCTTCCGCAGTGGGGTGATCTTCACATTCAGACAGCGACTCGATAATGAGGCGGCGCTGGGTGGTCATGCGCCCACCCTGATTGCGCAGGCGGTTGGTGGCGAGGGTAAGTAAAGTAGGTTCAAGGATCATTTTGGTCTCTTTATTGCGAGAGATTTGCAATAACAATTCGCATTCATTTTATTCTAAATTTAGGGTTAACTAAAGTGACATTTGTCTTTTCCCCATCCCCTGAATGTCACCCGATCCGCTTTCTCTCTCCCCAAATGCTCATCATTGTCAGGTATCCCAATTTGTGTAGCGGCGCACTGCGTGCGCCATCGATGGATAAGGATTATCGTATTCATGCGAGCAAAATAACCCGCATCAGCTTAGGTGCACGCAGCGCGCCGCTACACAAATCGGGATGCCTGCACAGGCGCTATTGTTTTATAATGTAAGGCGATGAAAAATCAGTGTAGAGAGCGGGTCTGGCAGCAATGGCGCAAAAGAAAAATTATTATGTAGTGCGGAAAGGGCGCAAGCCGGGCATTTATCCCCTGTGGGAGGGCAGTCAGGGGGCGAAGGCACAGGTGGATGGCTTTACCGGCGCGCAGTTTCGCGGATTTGCCACTTTGCCCGAAGCCGAAGCCTACCTGGCAGGCAAAGAGCTTGCGCCGGCTGCGTCATCTTATCCCCCTCCATTGCTTATTGGAACGGAAACGCAGGCTGACTTAACTGTACCTGAAGTAGACCCAGATACGATTGTCATCTTTACGGATGGCGCCTGTTCCGGCAACCCGGGTCCAGGGGGATATGGGGCGATTGTTCGTATGGATGGGAAGGAAATGGAGCTTTCAGGCGGATTTGGCTGTACGACCAATAACCGCATGGAGATGATGGCTTGCATTATGGCGTTGCAAAGTATTAAGCAGCCCAGTAAAGTTTCGCTCTACAGTGATTCAAGTTACGTGGTGAATGCCGTTCAAAAAGGGTGGGCAAAACGTTGGAAGGCAAATGCCTGGGTGCGTACTCAGACCAAAGCGGGTGAAAAACAAATGGCTGAAAATAGCGACCTGTGGCAAAAAATGCTTGACGTGCTGGTCATCCATCAGGTGACTTTCTTTTGGGTGCGCGGACATGCTCATCACCCTGAAAATGAACGCTGTGACCGGTTGGCGGTGGCGGCTTCTCTGCAAATGGGGTTGCCCACTGACCCAGGCTTTACGCGCAGATGTTAAAAGCTATCGCGCTCTGTTAAATATTCCTGGTCAAAGGAAAGCGCCTGTTCAATCACATCCCCAGGGGCAAATAATTCGCGCAGACCGGTCAAGGCAGCGGTGCGGGTGGATTCACCCAACTCTGGCATCTCAAACGCGCGTTTGCCATAATCCCCCAATTCTTGCACGCACCATTCATAACGATAATAGCCCAGAGTAACGGCATCTACATCTACCGTGCCATAGCCTGCCAGGAAAGCCTGCTCCTGCGGGTTCTCCGCTTGCGCGGGTCTGCCGGGGGTATTGAGCATAAACATGAGGTCACGCTCTTTGGGGGCATGTAAGGGCTGATCCCAGTCTACGATGTGCAGCCGATTTACTTCATCCACTAACACGTTGGCGGTGTGAATATCTGTATGACATAGGCAGAAGTCGGGCGGACGCTGGCATAAGAGTCTTCCCAGAGCTTCTGCACGCGCCAATACTTGCCCAATCACGGACTTTTTTTCTTCCCAATATTGCCTACTTTCTGCATGAATCGCATCCTTATCGGGCAGTTTTGGCGGTTGATTGAGCAGTTTGTGGACTTCTGCGCCCCAGGCGGGTTGAAACGTCTCTCTTTTGAGTTGTGCAAGGAGTTGAGCGGGGAGTGGGGTGTAGTGAATCTTATGCAGCGACTTGCCCAGTTCTGACCATTGCGCCAAGCTAAGTCCCTGCTCCATGCCGGTCTGCCCCTGGATAAATGGGTAAAGGATCAGCGTAAAACCGTCTAGCATCGCGCTTAACTCGCTTTCAAGGGTGAAGATGGGCGCAACGACTTGTTCAATCCCTAGATTCTGTAAAAATTGTGGAATTTCCAGGGCAGAACGAGGGACGGGGTTCGCTTTTATTTTAAGGAAGAAAGTATTCGCATCTTTCTCGGTCACCTTGAACACCCAAGTATTGGATTCATTGCCGAGTGGTAAAAAGCAAAGAGAATCCACATACAGGCGATAATTTTGGGCAATGCAGGCGCAAATTTGTTCATCAGAAAGAGCAGGTTTTTCAATCATTTCGTTATTATAAAGGGAAGGATGATCAAAAATGGAGGAAAAAGGTACGAATTTCATAAACTTCTTTTAATCTTGCCTTAATCTAAATTTTGCCGTACAATGGTTAAAGTCCCCAATCCTTCTCTTGTAAGTAGAGATTACCAAGAGAGGATGTCTGATCCGGTTTTTGGTATAGGTAAAATAATGAAAAGAGGAGAATGCAAACTTCTATGACCAAGCGAATTGTTCCCCTGTTCGTCAGCTTGGCTGTGATAGCGATCATGGGATTGGCTTTGGCGGCATGTAGTACGGCCACCACCCCCGCGCCCACGACTGCCCCACAGTCAACCGATACGGTCGCTGCGCCCACAGCGTCCGCTACGACTGCCGCAACTGCCACTACGGCAGCCACGGCGACTTCTGCGGCAACGGCGACAACTGCCGCCACCGCAACCACAGCAGCTACGGCGACTGTGGCGGCTCCCAAACCGACTGCCACCCAGGTGCCTTTCACTGCCCAGATTAAAATCCTGCCGATTAACCCTGACCAGAAGGTCATGGTGAAAAAGGTAGATGACGCGACCAAGAGCATCCCGCTCTTCACCACGGGCAAAAATGTTGTTCCCCCAGGTGTACCGCAGTATTTAGCAGCGGGCGCTGTCAGCCTGGCGAAAGATGCCAAGATTGCTAAAGCGGACTGGAAACTGACCGCCAAGCCTTCTGGCTCGAATGCCACTCTGGCTGCCTCTACTGCTGATCCGAAGACCGGTGTGCCCGCGGGCGCGTTTGTATTCACCCCCGATATGGTGGGTGAATACACCGTCAACGTTGTTGTTACTGACAATGCCGGAAAAGCCAGCATGCCTTTTGAGCAGAAGTTCGTTGTGGCGCAGTATGCTGGCATTGATGCCTGCAAGGGCTGCCATACCGATACGGTCGCATCTTATTCGAAAACGGGCCATGCTGATTTCTTCAAGCGCGCAGTGGATACCAATATTGAAGGCGAATACGATCAGGCTGTCTTTAGCTGCGCTCGCTGCCACACTGCCGGTTACTACCCCATCACCAAGGTTTCCACTTTGGGTTGGTGGGATGAGTTCTTTAATGTTCTCAAGCTGGACCCCAAGGCTTTCCAGGCAAGTATCAAGGCTGCCAAGCCGGGTACGTTCGATGCTCTGCCGGCTGATCTGAAAGCTCGCAGCAATATCACCTGCGAAGCCTGCCATGGACCCGCCAGCGCTCATTTAGCGGGTGACAAGAAGGCCACCATGGCTTCCAGCCTGGATTCTGGCTCTTGTAACCAGTGCCACAATGATGGTCACTTCCACATCAAGGGCGAACAGACCAAGAATGCCGGTCACACCAATGCCGGTCAACTGACCGCTGCCAATGGTCGCGCCGAATGCGCGCGCTGCCATGCTCCGGGTGGTTTCATTGACTTCCTGGCTGGCAAGAAACCCGAAGAACAGCGTAATCAGGTTGGTGAAATCGGCTGCCCTGCCTGCCATGACCCGCACGGCAATGGCAATTTTAGCCAGCTGCGTGTGGTGGAAGTGGTTAAGGGTGCTCCGATTGAAATTAAGGACGCTGGTTTGTCTGCTGTTTGTATGGAATGCCATAACAGCCGCACGACCCCAGACCAGGCTGTCGCCGAGGCTCCTTCCTTCCCCCATTATTCAGCCGCGGCTGAAATGATCACAGGGCAGGGTGGATATGACTTTGGTGTTAAGCTGGCGAATTCGCCCCATGCTGGCTTGGTTGGCGCGCAACCGGTGACGGTGAAGGGCGCAGATGGCAAAGATACGCCGCTCTTTGGCGGTCAGAAGCCCGGCGCATGCGTTTACTGCCACATGTGGCCCACCCCCGGCGGGAATAACGACGCCGCTACCATTAATGGGAAAGACGTTGAAGTTACCGATGCGACCAATCCTGGTCACAACCTGGTTGGCGCGCACAGCTTTGCAATGGCTGCCAAACGCGCGGATGGTACTGTGGTGGAAAATCTCGCCGCTTGCCAGAACTGCCACAAAGACATCAAGGAATTTAACTTCACTGCCAAGGCTGATTATGATGGCAACGGTAAGATGGAAGGCGTTCAAACCGAAGTGGAAGGTCTATTAAAAGACCTGAAACAGGCTATTACCGATAAGGGTGGTCAGGTACTGGATGGGTATCCGTACTTCAAACTGCCCGCCAATCCTTCCAAGGACCTGACTGCGGCTGTGTATAACTATCGCTTCGTGATGGGTGTTATCCCCACCGGCGGTGGTCGCGCGGCTGCTATTCACAACTTTGATCGCGCTGTTTCCCTGCTTCAAATCTCTTATGCCACATTAGCTGGCAGCGACATCAAGGGCGCCACTATTCTGTACAAGAAATAGTCGCTCTCTGAGGGTTGGGGACTGAATGGACAACCGGTTGAAGGAGAAAATCCTTCAACCGGTTGGTTTTAAGAAATCATTCCCTAAATCTTTTTCACCCGGTCGCCTACCCGGATCTTCCCTGGTAGGATGATCTTAGCGTTCAGACCGCGCAAGCGCATCTGTTTGCCCTCGTGGGAGTTGACAAACTTCAAGGCATCCAGTCCAAAGCGCGCTTTGAACTTGTCGCAACCGGTGTGCGGCAGTGCGCTGACTTCCAGCACTGCCTCGCCTACAGAGAGGCGTGTCCCTGCGGGCAGATTGTCCGCGCTGAGGTCCAAGTCCACAAACAACTGGTCTCCAGCCTCAGGCCAGCGTTCTTCCACTCCGCACAACAGTGCGATGACCCGCGCGTTCATCAGGGTAAGCTGCGCCTCGATGTTTGGCGGGCTGCTGCGCGTTCCCCAATTATCGCCCACTAGCCCTTCGTTCACGTCCAGCATTCCTTCTGGAAGGACTTCACGAGCATCCACCCCAGGGCGGCGCACGATCATCACCAGTTCGCCATCCTGTGCGGGCGATTGGCGGATGGGAGCGCGGCCAGCTTCCAGCTCGGTCATGGATAAAAATTTTAGTTCGGGCATGAGAATCTCCTCGAATCAAGATGCGTTCAATCAATTGGAGTAATTCTACCCGATTCCTTGCGTAAAATTCAATAGAACCCGGTTTCATGTCGCGATAAATTTGACATTATTTTCTTACCCAACGAAAAAGAACGTATCCCACGAACAGGAGCGTAGCCGCCCACAGCAACACAATCAACGCAGCCATCCAGCGGAATTGCGGTATAGGGCGGCTCAGGTCTTTTTCAGCTTGAACGCGAGCCTCGCTCATCACCTCTGGGGGGATCATGCGCAGCGTCAACCACACCCCCAGAGGGACGATCAGCAGATCATCCAGATAGCCGAGGACGGGGATAAAGTCAGGGATGAGGTCAATAGGGCTAACTGCGTAAGCGATGACCAGAATCCCCAAGGCTTTAGCAGCCCAAGGGACGCGCGGATCGCGGATAGCCAACCAGAGCGCAAATGTCTCTTTTTTGAGCGCGCGCATTTTTTGAGCGAACCGGCTGTTTTTCAAACTGCGCTTTAAGCCATCTTCGTGCCGCATTCAGGGCAGAACTTCGCGCCTTTCGCATCTGTGCCGCACTTAGGGCAGGTGGTAGAAACGGTTTGCGCCGCGCCGCAGTTCGGGCAGAACTTTGCGCCGTTGGTCTCCTGACCGCATTTGGGGCAGGTGGCAACTGCTGGTTGAATCATCTGCGCGCCACATTCCGGGCAGAACTTGGTGCCAGGGGCAGCTAGCGTGCCATCCTTTGAGCAGCGCGCCATTTTTTGACTCGCCTGCTGTGAGAGTTGACCAGCCTGCTTCAAGCTGTCGCCCACCTGTTGAAAAGTGTTGGTCAGTCCAAATGCGCTGGCTAACCCTTTCAGGGCAGCCCCGGTTTGCTCGGCGCGGCTTTCGGTGATTTCATTGCGGCGCGGGCTGTCTGTATTGCAGTAACCGGCTTGCTCATCAAAATCAGAAATGCACACTACTTTCTTGCAGGTAGGGCATTCGCGGAAGCGATCTTTCACCTGCCCCCAGGCGGCTTGCAGTTGATCCGCTGTCAGGTTATAGATATAGCGTGGGTCTTCGCCAGCCACGTTTTGCGCCAGCGCCCCGCCGAACAGCGGCACTTTGCGCAGTAAGTCGCTGGCGGCTTTGCGACCAATATCTGAGGCAAAGGTATTCTTTACGTCTGGTTGGCTGCGAAATTCACGGTCGCATTCTTCGCAGTAAAAAATAGCATAAGGTCCCATGCCATCATTGCGTACATCATAGCGCGGCATTCGGGTAGGGTCAGCCATTTTGTTCCTCCTCGATTGGGTTTCAATGTGATTTCTATCAATTATAGCAAAAAAGTTGCAGAATCAATACAACAAAATGCGAATTGATGATCTCTCTTCTGTAGACGTGATCCACAGAAAACAGGTAGATTTCCTACAGAATCAATTCAAAATGTCACTAGTCACACGCCCTCTTTTCGATTAATCTCTACAAATGCACTCCAATTTGCACTGAAAAAGCCTTTATCCTGAATCATTGTTTTTCTCTTGAGGTATCTATGCCTGATTTTCGGATTGAAAAACACCCCATTTTACCTGCTTCTAATCGTGAAGAAATCTCCTTTACCTGGCAAGGACAGTCCTTCAAAGCCATGCGCGGCGAAACGATTGCCGCGGCGTTGTTTGCTAACGGCGTGCGTATTTTCGGACATCATCCCAAAGATGGCTCACCGCAGGGCATCTTTTGCGCAAATGGGCAATGTTCGCAGTGCATGGTATTAGCGGACGGCTTGCCGCTGAAAGCCTGCGCCGAGCTGGTGCAGCCCAATATGCAGGTAGAACCGGCGAATGGTCTGCCAACACTGCCCGCTACGAACACCGTTGGGGTGATGAAAGCCATTGAAGAGATTGCTATGCCGGTGTTGATTATCGGCGGCGGACCGGCTGGGCTTTCCGCGGCGATTGAATTGGGCAAATTAGGCATTTCTGTGCTGCTCATTGACGATAAGCATCGCATGGGGGGCAAGCTGGTATTGCAAACGCACCGCTTCTTTGGCTCATCGGATGCGGTCTATGCCGGTACGCGCGGAATTAACATCGCTACCCGATTGGAAAAAGAAGTCAGCCAATATGCAAGCGTGCAGGTCTGGCTGCATTCCACCGCTTTGGCCGTGTTCAGCGATCAGAAAGTGGGCGTGTTGAAGGATGGCGGCGAATATGTGCTGATTAAGCCTGAAGCTATCCTGGTAGCTTGCGGCGCGCGCGAACGTTTTCTTGCCTTCCGCGGGAACACGCTCCCTGGCGTTTATGGCGCAGGCGCATTCCAAACCCTGGTCAATCGTGACCTGATTCGCCCGGCGCAGAAGTTATTTATTGTGGGCGGCGGCAACGTGGGGCTGATTGCGGGGTATCATGCCCTGCAAGCCGGGATTGAAGTGGTTGGCTTGGTGGAAGCCTTGAAGGAATGTGGCGGGTATAAGGTGCATAAGGATAAGTTGGCGCGCATGGGCGTGCCAATTTATACCTCGCATACCATCCTAAGCGCGAACGGTGGCACGAATGGCATGGACGGCGTGCAATCCGTGACGGTTGCCCAGGTGGATGCGCAGTTCCGCCCGATCCCTGGCACAGAAAAATCCTTTGCCTGTGACACCGTGCTGATCGCGGTTGGGCTGGAGCCGGTGGATGAGTTTTACCGCAAGGCGCAGGATTTTGGCATCAAAGCCTTTGCCGCCGGGGATGCGGAAGAAATCGCTGAAGCCTCTGCCGCCATGTTCTCTGGCAAGATCAAGGGGTTAGAGATCGCTCAGGCGTTAGGCTATGAAGCGGGTCCAGTGCCGCAGGAATGGTATCGCACGGGCGAGATTCTCAAGTCCAAGCCTGGGGTGGTGCAGGCGACCGCCCCTGTCTTATTGGAAGCTGAACCAGTCTCCGGCGTGCTGCCCGTGTTCCACTGCACGCAGGAGATTCCGTGTAACCCATGTTCTTCCACCTGCCCCAAGGGATTGATTTTTATTGATCCGAAGGATATTCGCAAAGTGCCAACCTTTACAGGCGATCAGCTTGCCTGCATTGGCTGCGAAAAGTGCATTGCCTTCTGCCCCGGGTTGGCAATTTCCCTGGTAGATTATCGCCCTGATGCGGAAAATCCGGTGGTTGCTATTCCGTTTGAATTGAATTATGAAATGGTGAAGGAAAAAGAAACCCTAACGGTGCTGGATACGGAAGGCGCAGTGCTGGGGGATTTGCAGGTGGTGAAGGTGGAACGGGTTGCCAGCCGCGATCATACCATCATCATCAAAGTACGCGCCCCACGCGCCATTGCCCTGAGGATTGCGGGCATTCGAGTGCAAGAGGAGCAGGTCAGCCAGCCGATGAATCAATATGTACAGCATATCCCCGATGACACGATCATTTGCCGGTGCGAACGGGTGACGGCGGGCGAAATCCGCAGCCTGATCCGCCAGGGCTATCGTGATTTGAATGAGATCAAAGCCATTACCCGCGCGGCAATGGGGGCATGCGGTTCGAAGACCTGTCATGCGCTGATTGTGCGCCTGTTCCGCGATGAAGGCATTGTCCTTTCGGATGTGACGGATACCACTCGCCGTCCGATCTTTATTGAAGTGCCTTTGAAAGCGTTTGCCGGAGAGGATGAAAGCCGCCATGAATAAAACCATCCCACACTATGATGTGATTGTCATCGGCTCCGGCTCGATTGGCGCGCCAGCGGCGTTTAACCTCGCAAAAGCAGGTTATAAAACCCTGGTGGTGGATGGGGCTGCCAGCGTAGGGCAGGGGTCCAACAAACGCGCGATTGGTGGAGTGCGCGCCACCCACTCTGATCCGGCAAAGATTCGCCTATCGTTGCGCTCTATCGAGGTGTTGCGTACCTGGCAATCCGAATATGGCGAAGATATTGAATGGGAAACGGGCGGGTATACCTTTGTGGCGTATCGCTCGGAAGAAGAAACCGTCCTGAAAACCCTGTTAGCCAGGCAGAAAGCATTGGGACTGAATATTGACTGGTATGATGCTCCGTCTATGTTGCAAATTGCCCCTGGTTTGAACCCTGATCACCTCATGGGCGGCACGTTTTCACCGGAAGATGGTAATTGCTCGCCGCTGCTTTCGCTGCACGCCTTCTATACCCATGCCTGTCAGCTGGGCGCGGAGTTTCGCTATAATGAGCCGACTACCGGGTTAATCATGCAGGGCGGGCGCGTGGTGGGCGTACAGACCCCCCAGGGCGAGTATGGCGCGGATGTGGTCATTAATGCCGCCGGCGCATGGGCGCGGCAGGTGGCGCTATTTGCGGGCATTGATTTGCCTGTAAACCCGGATTGCCACGAAGCGGGGATCACCGAATCAGTCGCACCGTTCCTGAAACCGATGATCGTGGATATTCGCCCTGCGCCGGGCAGCTCCAATTTCTATTTCTATCAGCATAAAACCGGGCAGATTATCTTCTGCATCACCCCTTCGCCGAATATTTGGGGCTTTGATGTGAACGAAACCAGCGTTTTCCTGCCCCAAATTGCGCGCCGGATGATTGATGTGATGCCCTGCCTGAAAAATATCCGCGTGCGCCGCACGTGGCGCGGACTATACCCGATGACCCCAGACGGCACGCCCATTATCGGCTGGGCAAAGGAAGCCTCTGGTCTGCTACAGGCGGCGGGAATGTGCGGACAGGGCTTTATGCTGGGCGCTGGGGTGGGCGAGCTGCTCACCCGCATGGTCGGCGATTGCCTGGAGCCTGAAGATCACGAAGTGTTGGAAATTACCTCACCTTATCGTGAATTTAAAGGGCAGGAACAATTAAAGTAGAGTGTCAGCCATCCCGCGATAAACAGTTATCGCGGGATGGTTCTAAAAATCCCTTGCCAGCGCCAAAATCCGCGAACCATAGGCGGGCAGGTGTTCCAGCTTTGCCTCGCCATGATGAATAGCGATTCCTTCGCCTGGGCAAAGTAAATCCGCTAGCCAACCCTCGGCAAAAGGTAGGCGCAGGGTCAGATCAACAGCGGAGGATGCAGAATTGAGGGCGACCAGGACGGTCTGGGCTTCGCTTTGGCGCAAGAATGCAAATTGTTCAGCTGCTACGTGAATCTGCGCGTAGTTACCGCACTGCAAAGCGGAAGATTGGCGGCGTACCTCTGCCAATTGGGCGATCCATTCGCCTAATTTTGGGTTGGGCGCGCTTGCGGCATCTTCCAGGCGCAATGCGGGGCGCAGCGCCTCATCGCTAAAGGCAGTCCGCTGACCTAAGATGCCCCATTCTGAGCCGTAATATATGGATGGCACGCCTGGCATGGTCATCAGCAGGGTGTAGAGGGGACAGAGGTGCGCCGCATCTAGAAGGTTACTCGCCACGCGGTTCACGTCGTGATTATCCACAAAGTTATACAGCTGTAAGCCCTGATACACCCCCTGCGCGCCAAACTGACGCTGCAAGGTGTAGGCAATTTCAAAATAATTGCGGTCATTGAGACTGGAATATAAGCCCTTATAGGCTTCGTAGTTTGTGGTGGCATCCAAACGCTGTGGGGCGGCAAGGCGGCGGTAATCCCCATGCACCATTTCGCCCATCAGCCAAAAGTCCGGGCGCAAGGCGCGGCAAAACTGACTGAGCGATTCGATAAAATCAAGCGAGAGTTCATCGGCGGCATCCAGGCGCAGCCCGTCAATGCCTAATTCCTCAATCCACATTTGTACTGCGCCGAACAGGTGCTGGCGTACATCTGGGTTCGCCAGGTTGAGTTTCACCAGGTCGTAATTGCCTGCCCAACCCTCGTAGCGGAACGGGTCGCCGTAGGGACTGCGCTCATCAAAGCGCAGATTGGCAAACCAGTGGATATAGGGGGAATTTTCGCCCCGACTAAGGAGATCACGAAACGCCCAAAAATCGCGCCCTACATGATTGAAAACGCCATCCAGGATAATACGCATGCCGCGCCGGTGCATTTCTTGCACAAGGGCAGCCAAGGTCTGGCGCGTTCCAAGACGCCGGTCTACGTGATAATAATCTGCCGTGTCGTACCCATGCGCGCTGGATTCAAACAGTGGGCCCAGGTAAAGGGTGTTGCAGCCCAGGAATTGGATTTCATCCAGCCAGGGGTACAGCATTTCCAGCCTGGATTGCGGTTCTGAGTGGAAATCATTGCATTTTGGGGCAGAGCATAACCCCAGCGGGTAAATATGATAGACAAAAGCTTGTTCGATCCAAAGAGGGGTCATTGTAAAGTTTCCTTATGATGATATACATACCGGTAGGTATATTGTTGAAACAAAAAAAGAGGGCGCAAAGAGAATTAGGAATAAATGCCATATTGAAACTGGCGTACCACGCGGCGCAGCAGGTCATCCTCCAGCGTGAGGGCGTGATTCAGCCATAAGCCAATGCAGGTATTCAAGACACCGATAAAAGTGGCGGCATAGAGCGCCTGCCGTCCGCGCATATTGCCGTGATCCTTGCTGGCAGCCGCGAACATCTCTTCCACGCATTGATATTGCGCACGGCTCAGGCTGGCTGTCACCACTGCGCCATCGCTATCAGGCGGGGCAAAGTACAACGCCAGTTGCATCCGGTAATAGGCGGGGTTTTCTTGCGCAAATTGAAAGTAGGCGCGTGCGAGCGTTTCTAACGAAATGGGTAAGTCACCGTGATATTGGCTGGCAGTTTGGATTTTTGCGTTGAAGTCCGCCTGATAGCTTTCCAACAATGCCTTCAGCAGCCCTAGCTTGCTACCGAAGTAGTGATACAGGGTCGGCTTGGTAATGCCTGACCATTCCGCCACTTCCTGCACGCCCACAGCGTCATAGCCTTTCTCAGAAAAAAGCTGTAAAGCGCAGTGCAGAATGTTCGCCCGGTTATCCATAGCCAAAAGTATACCGTTCGGTATAGTTTTTGTCAATGGACAATCTAAAATTATTTCTTATTGCTCAGGCGTTCCAGTCCGTGTAGTGGGGCACTGCGTGCGCCTAAGTTTAAGCACAGGTTATTTTCCTGTCGAAAACGCGATTATGTTTATTCAAGGTTAGGCGCACGCAGTGCCCCGCTACGCGGACTGGGATAACTAAAAGGTTCTGTTGCAAAATTTGCAGCAGAACCTTTTGGTTAGAGAAAGATACTTGAACCTATCCGCCTAAATATGCCTTCTTGACCTCTGGGTTTTGGGCAACTTCACCTGCTGCGCCAGAAAGAACAATCCTGCCCGTTTCCAGAACGTAAGCGCGGGTAGCGGTGCGCAATGCCATGAGCGCGTTCTGTTCGACCAACAGGATGGTGGTGCCGCGCTGATTCAACTGTACGATGATGTCAAAGATGGCATCCACCAACACCGGCGCCAGCCCCATCGAGGGTTCATCCATCAACAAAATATTCGGATTCAGCATTAGCCCACGCCCGGTGGCAAGCATTTGCTGTTCCCCGCCGGAAAGCGTGCCGCCCTTTTGTTCCAGGCGTTCGCTCAGGCGCGGGAAAAACCCAAACACTTCATCCATGCGTTGACGCACCAGGACAGGGTCATTGATGGTATACGCACCCATTTCCAGGTTTTCGCGCACCGTCAGACGCGGGAAGATGCCGCGTCCCTCTGGCACATGCCCCACCCCGGCATAGACGATCTCATGCGGGGCTAATTTGGTGATGTCTTTGCCTTTCAGCCGGACTTGCCCCTCGCGCGCTTTGATTAACCCTGAGATGACGCGCAGGGTAGTGCTTTTGCCAGCCCCATTTGCGCCAATCAGGGTGACAATTTCGCCCTCCTCCACCCGCAGCGACACGCCTTGCAGGGCGTGAATATGCCCATAATAGGCGTGTACGTTTTCCATTTCTAACAGAGCGGTCATGTGCGGCGTCTCCTATAAGGTAAATTCGGCGGCAGCGCCCCGCCCTAAGTAGGCTTCGATCACGCGGGCGTCTGCGCGAATATCGGCGGGCAGCCCTTCTGCAATCTTGCGACCATAATCCATGACGGTAATGCGCTCTGAAATTTCCATAATGACGCGCATGTCATGTTCAATGAGCAAAATGGTGATGCCAAAGTTATCGCGGATGCTGCGGAAGAGGGTGATGGCGTCACTGGTTTCGTGGGGGTTCATGCCAGCGGTAGGCTCATCCAGCAGCAGCAGACGCGGTTTTGAGGCTAACGCGCGGGCAATTTCCACGCGGCGCTGCCCACCGTAAGGCAGGTTGGCGGCAAGTTCATCGCCCACGCCATGCAGTCCCACAAATGCCATCAATTCCCTTGCCTGATGAAGAGCTTCGTCCTCTTCCTTATGGAAGCCGCGGGATTGGATCAAAATGCCTGCGGAAGATTGTTTCAGGCGGTAGTGCATGCCAATCAGGATGTTTTCAATGACGGTCATGCTGCCAAACAGGCGAATATTTTGGAAGGTGCGCGTAATGCCACAGGCGGCAATTTGATCGGGGCGTTTGCCCAGGATGGACTTGCCATCAAACAAAATTTGCCCTTCTTCGGGTTTATAAATGCCGGTTAGAGAATTAAAGAAGGTGGTTTTGCCTGCCCCATTGGGACCAATGATCGAAACCATCTGTCCGGCTTCGATGGTTAAATCAATATGATCCACCGCTGTCAGACCGCCAAACCGCTTGGTAACGCCCTTTGCTTCTAATAATGCCATTTTACGCCTCCGTCCCGGTGATTGATGAAGGGGGAGTGGGTGTTTCAACCGGCGCAACATTGTTCGTTTCGCGCTTGCGCCGCCGCGCCGGTATTAGTCCTTCCTGGCGGTAAATCATCATCAAAATCAGGATCAAGCCAAACAACATGCGTTGATATTTGGCAGGGTCCAGTTGAGCAGAAAGGTCACTGAGGTTGAAGTTAATCAGCGGGATCACCATGCCGCTCTGGCGCAGTTCACTGAGCCACAAGGATAGCCCTTGCAGCACCTGGTTATTGAGGATCACGACTACCGCCGCACCTACAATTGCCCCTGGAATGCTGCCTAAGCCGCCCAAGATGACCATGGATAATACCCCGATGGATTGCATAAAGTTGAATGATTCGGGGCTGATAAAGGTGCGGCTGGCTGCCAGAAGTACGCCCATCACACCCGCAAAGGATGCGCCCACCGCGAAAGCCATCAGCTTATAGCGGACAACAGAGATGCCCATTGCAGCGGCTGCCAGCTCATCTTCGCGGATCGCCACCCAGGCTCGCCCAATCTTGGAATTATCCAGGCGGATGACGGCATAGATAATGATGATTACGATCAGCAAGGCGAGCAGATAGAAAAACAGGTTGTAAAATTCACCCTCTGAAATCGTGCGCCCAACCAGTGGACCGAAAATAGTGTTCCAACCATCCAGCACAAAGGCGGGAATGGTGGGTCGTTGAATGGGGGTGATGCCCTGGGGTCCATTTGTCAGATTGATGGGCTTATCCAGGTTGTTTGCCATCACGCGGATCACTTCGCCGAAGCCCAGGGTGACAATCGCCAGGTAGTCACCGCGCACGCGCAGCACCGGCAAGCCCAGCAAGATGCCTACCCCTGCTGCCACGCCCAACCCCAGGAAGATAAACAGGTAAAACGTGTCCGGGGGGAGGAAGAAAACACCGGTCGGGGGCGCAGTGCCAGGGATTGAGTGGAGTAGGAATAATTGTTGTGATCCAAAGATCGCCCACAAGTACGCGCCCACCGCATAAAATGCCACGTACCCCAGGTTCAGCATCCCGGTAAAGCCGACCACAATGTTCAACCCCAACGCCAGTGCGGAAAACAGGCTGATTTGGAAGATGACTTCTAAATAGGAAATGTTGCGTATTCCCAAAATGGGAATGATGATTAGGGTGATAATCAACGCCATGACTAGCTTGATGCGCTTATCCATCGGCAAAACGTAGACCAACGCGATGGAGGAGAGAAATAAAAGGAAAGCGGGCAGCGAACGCGGGTCGTTATACACCCATAAGGTGGTCAGCAGCACGTAAAGGGTGGAAACGATGTAAGGCATGCTGCCTTTGCTGATAAATTGGGTGATGCGCGCCAGAATGCCAGGGACGGGGAGAGACGTTTTTGCTTGCATGGTTACCTCCTAGGCTTTCTGCCCGACCTGTTCGCCCAACAAACCGGATGGGCGGAAGATCAGCACGAGGATGAGAATACCAAAGGCGAGGATGTCTTTATACTCTGCTCCGGCAGCGCCCATGGTGAAGATGGAGAAGTAAGCGCCGGCAAAGGTCTCTAACATGCCCAACACAATGCCGCCGAGCAGCGCGCCGGTGATGTTGCCAATGCCACCCATGACAGCGGCGGTGAAGGCTTTCAGACCAGGGAAGAAGCCGATGAACGGATCAATGCGGGTGAATTTGAGGGCATAGAGTACCCCAGCCGCCCCACCCAATGCCCCACCAATGAGGAAGGTGAGCGAGATGATCCGGTTGACGTTAATGCCCATCAGGCTGGCGGAAGTCTGGCTCTGCGCGACTGCGCGGATGGCTTTGCCCAGCTTAGTGACATTTACCAGGTAGTTCAGCCCGACCAGCATGAGGATGGCTGCGCCCATGACCCATAGCGACTTTACTTCTACGTCGAGTTTGAGGGCGGTGATGCCTAAATGCGTATTAAAAATTGGAATGCGGCTGTCGAAGTTGCCGAAGGAAGGGATGATGCGGTTAAATTGACCGGTCGTCAGGCTTTCCACCATGCGGATAGCGTCTTGCAAGAAGAAAGAGACGCCAATTGCCGAAATAAGCGGCACCAGGCGCGGCGCATGACGCAGTGGGCGGTAAGCAATACGCTCCACTGTGACTGCCATCAACCCTGAGGCTGCCATGCCCGCCAAAATTGCAAAGATCAGCCAGCCATACGCGCCGAGCAGCGGGGCGGCTGCCAGCATACCCCCATTGTTCAGGGCGATCAGCACTTCCACGCCCACAAACGCGCCAATGGCAAAAATTTCACTATGAGCAAAATTGATAAACTCTAATACGCCATATACCATTGTGTACCCCAGGGCGATGGCAGCATACACAAACCCTAATACGATGCCATCTACTAATACCTGGGGGAGATTCATCACCGTATAGCTGACAATATCTACATTATTATTGCGGATGGCAGCCTGGTCAATGGCAGTTCCGCGCAGCAAAAACGCCAGGAGGAGCAAAAATGCCGAAAGGATCAACCCGGTAGCGACAATGAAAATAAGAATTTGCCCCAAGGGGCGCAGCACCCCCTGGGTAATGCCTTTAAAAGCGGATGGCGCCGCCGTGACGGGTTTGGGTAACGTGGTGGTTTGTTGCATGGGCTTCTCCTACACAAGAAAATTCAAAGCCGTTGTTTTTTACGGCAGAGGGGCGGGCGAGTATTCTTCGCCCGCCTCCCTTATTCAACTGGTCAATTCGGGATTATGTTTCAACACAGCCCGAAATATATGACGTTTTTACTGGGGTGGAGCAAACGTTAAGGTCTTGGCAATGTTGTTATCAGCCCATTTATCGGGGGTCAAAGCCGTCACCTGAATGACGAAGTATTTGGCTTCTACCATGTCGCCCTTGCTGTTGAAGCTGATGCTGCCGGTGATGCCAGCATAATCCTTCAGCCCACGGATTGCCTGTGCCACTGCGGCGCGGGTAGGCATCTTGTTGCCATTGGCTTTGGCAGCGACTTCAATCGCCTTCAAGCATACGCCCATTGAGTCATAGCCCTGGGCGGCGAAGGGGTTCGGTTCGTGGCTGTATTTTGCCTTAAATTCCGTCTGGAACTTGGCGGTGCCGGGGTAAATCTTGGCAGGACCGGCAACGGTGGAATAATAGGTGCCTTTGCCCTGGGTGAGCGCATCGCCGGCGATCTTGGTTGCATCCGAGGCATCGAAGCCATCATCGCTCATAAACGCGCCCATATAGCCTTTTTGGCGAGCCTGTTTGATGAATACACTGACCTGATCGTACATGCCGCCGAAGTACACCATATCGGGGTTCGAGCTAATGATGGGGGTGAGGATCGCATCAAAGTTGGCTTTTTCTTCCGACCCATCGAACCCAAGCACCTTAATGCTCTGATTCTGAGCTTCTTTGCGGAAATATTCCGCAATGCCCTGACCGTATGCGCTCTTATCGTGCAGCACATAAGCAGTAGTAATGCCCAGGCTCTTGGCAAACTGCGCGCCCACCGCGCCCTGAATGTCGTCACGACCCACCACGCGGTTCACTTCCAGGTAGCCGCGGTCGGTAACTTTGGGGTTGGTGTTGGCGGGGGATACGTTCGCCAGACCAGAGGTGTGATAGACCTCAGAAGAGGGGATCTGCACGCCAGAGTTATAGTGACCGACCACGCACAGCACAGCCGGGTCAGCAACAATATTTTTGGCGTTCAGTACACCCTTATCAGGGTTGCCTTCGTCATCATAGCCAGCCAGCTCTAACTTGAAGCCCATTGCTTTGAGGGCATCCCCCATCTGAGAAAGTCCCAGTTCAGCGCCGTTCTTAATATCTACGCCAATCTGAGAAGTGCCGCCGGAAAGTGGGCTTTGGGTGGCAATCTTAATTGTCCCATTCGTAGCAGATCCGCTGCTGCCTGCGCTGGCGCAGGAGGTCAATAACATGCTGGTAATCATCACCAAAGAAGTGATCGCAGAAAGATGCTTTTTCATTCTTTTTTCTCCTCCAAAAGGGATGGTATTTCCCAAATAAGATAGGTCATAGGGTTGGCGAAAGAACGATGTTTCTTTTGATGTTGGCTTGCCTTCTAAGCAGGTTTGCCTGGATCAAAAGAAAAGGGAAACAGCCTCCTTTCTGAGAGATTGAACTTGTCAACAGAAAACCTGGTTGGGTAGATCAGAATGTCACCGCTGCTATTCATGCCAGGCAAGTTGGAAATATAAAGTGAAACGATGGTTTAGCTTGAAAGCGATTGCTAAGAGGATAGCATTTCCTCATATCATTTGCAAGTACCTAAGAAGGGACTTGTCAAATTCTGAAATTTGTGGTAATTGGGACATAGCAAAAGAGAGCGCGCGGAAACTATCGCTCGCTGTTTTGATTCATAGTTGCTCAACCAGGTTTTTTGGTATTGTTGGATGCGCGAACCGTATCCAACAATACCAAAAAATTAGTTTATTTCCAGCCGATACGCACTTTTCGCCAGCCCATACGCCAGGGCAACCATCATTTCCTGCGCATCGGCAAAATCTATGATTTTACGCGCCACCAATCCGCCCAACCAGTTTGCGCTGGCGCGCCGCCAAACGTCATGCCGCGCGGGGATGGAGGCAAAGGCGCGGGTATCATCATTAAAGCCGCAGGTGTTATATAAGCCCGCGGTTTCCATCACCTGATCAAAGTAGCGTTGGATGCCGTTCAGACTGTCATAGAACCACCAGGGCGGACCCAGGCGCATGGCAGGGTAATGCCCAGCGAGGGGAGCCAGGTCACGCGCGTAGGTATTTTCATCCAGGGTGAAGACGATAAGCCGCAAGCGTGGGTCGTTGCCGTAAGCGTTCAGCAGCGGCGCTAAGGCGTGGGTGAACTCGATGCTATGCGGAATATCCGCGCCCTTATCCGCGCCAAAAGCAGCGTATACATCTCCATTATGATTGCGATAGGAGCCGGGGTGCAGCTGCATCACCAGACCGTCTTCAATGCTCATGCGCGCCATTTCCATGAGCATATTACCCATAAAGCGCGCGGCGTCCGCTTCATTAATATTGCCATGCAGCGCGCGCTGGAAGATCATTTCGGCTTCTGCCGGGGTGAGCTTTTCGGTAAAGGGGGTCGCCGCGCCGTGATCGGTGGCTTTTGCGCCCATTTGCTTAAAGAAGGCGCGCCGATTTTCGAGCGCAGCAATGAGGGCAGGGTAAGAGCCAATTTGCATGTTGCTGGCAGCTTCTAATGCTTGCAAATTGCCTTTCCAGCCATCCGCCAGCAAATTGACTACCTGGTCAGGGCGGAAGGTGGGCAGGATGCGCCCCTGCCAGCCGGAAGCGCGAATGGCGGCATGTTGGGCGAGCGAATCACTGGCTGAATCTGTGGTACACAGCACTTCCATCCCAAATTGCTCATAAAGTCGGCGTGGTTGAAAGGCATCGGAGGCGAGTTTTTCGTTGATTTGCTCGTAAATTGCCTGCGCCGTTTGGGATGTCAGCTTTTCATGGATGTCAAACACGGTTTCTAATTCCGCAGTAAGCCAGATGCCGGAGGGCGTGCCGCGAAACAGGTAGAAATGATCCGCAAAAATCTGCCAAATTTTACGATGATCCTGCTCCACCGGCGCGCCGTCCCGTCGAGCAATCCCCAGCGATTCCAATGAGATGCCCTGCGAATACAACATCCGAAACACATAATGATCGGGCAAGATTAGCAGGTCTACCGGGCTGCCAAAGTGATAATCTGGGTCCGCAAATAGACGCGGGTCGACATGTCCATGAGGAGAAATAATCGGTAGAGACTTGACCGCCCTATAGAGGTCGAGTGCAATTCTTTTTTGAGTTGGATCGGGACCAAAAAATCGGTCTTCCGCGAGAGTCTGCATTTTGTTCGCTCCTCTTTCATAAGAATTTACTAGGTCAATTTTACCCTTGAAATGCTTTCGCCCGAAAATGGATCGAAAATAGGACTTTTTCGACTGATAGAGACTAATAACAGTTCTTGCGCAGATTTTAGAACCATCTATACTCTTGCAAGATGCGGAATTATGCCGCATTCAGGCAAATAAGCTGCTTTTATTTCATATCAGGTTAGGGGATGGAGTAAGGTTGCTTGAACCCTTGCATCAGTAGACGCTAATTCGGAGGCTTCGATGAATAGAATCAGGGTGATCAGGATTGCTGTGGCAGTTGTATGCTTATTGTCTATTTTCATAGGCGTAGGCGGTGAAAAAACAGTGCTTGCCAACCAGCTTGCTGGCGCTTCCGGCGGGTATCAATGGCCGCCTATGATGACGGGCGGCTTTGGCACGGTGCCAAATACGACTGTCTCTGCGTTGCAAGTCTATAATGGCAAATTGTATGCTGGGACGATCAACGGTGCCAGCGGCGGAAGCGTTTGGCGTACCACCACTGGGACGACTTGGGAACAGGTGGTTGCCCCCGGCGTTATCAGCCTTCCGAATAACAACTATGCTATTCTGGCGATGACGGTTTTTCAGAATAAGTTGTATGTATCTACGGGTTGGGGTGGCTCTGCCAATGATGGACAGGTCTGGCAGTTTGATGAAGCCAAGCCCGTCGGGTCACAATGGGTTAAGGTTATGGATAATACTATTTTAAATGGCTTTACGGCTTTTGGCATTTTTAATAACAACCTATACGTTGGCGCGACTGTTGTTTATGCCAATGGGCAAGGCACAGAAATCTACCGTTCTCCCACAGGTGAACCAAATAGCTGGACGAAAGTTGTCAGCAATGGCAACAATTCCCCCACCTCTTACAGCGTCAACAGCCTGGTGGCTTTCAACAATGCCTTGTATGCTGCGGTTGCGGATGATGTGAAGGGAATCCAGATTTGGAAGATGACCCTCAACGGCGCCATCGAAACCTGGACGAATGTCGTCAACAATGGCTTTGGTGATACGACCAAGGGAATTGATCCGGGTGGGATGACTGTGTTTAATGGCAAGCTGTATATTGGCATCCGCAACGGTCCGCTTGCGCCTGCCACCCCTGCGGACTCGTTGGGCGGAAAGATATTCTCTACCTCGGACGGCGCTACTTGGTCTCCGGCTGCGATTAATGGGTTAGGGAATGCGCAAAACGTCAAAATTGAAGGGTTATACGTGTTGGGAACAAACTTTTTTGCGCTTACTTCTAACCCGTTTACCGGCATGGAAGTTTGGGTATCACCAGATGGGACAAATTGGAACTGGACTGCAAACGCAGGGTTCGATAACCCCAATAATACCAACCCCTTATGGAATAGCTCTGTGACGGATTTCAACAATCATCTTGTGGTCGGCACCAATAACCCGACCAATGGCGGAGCAATCTACCAGGGGCAGCAGACTTTGACGAACCACGTATTTTTACCTTTTATCACCCGTTAGGCGGGTTGCACTAGCAATTGCCGCTAGCCAGTAATAAAAAGTGTGTATAGGCGTTCTTCGCCTATACACACTTTTTATTACTGGCTAATATGGATTTATTGCCCGTAGTCGTGCGTATAGCGGTAATGCAGTTTTTCGACCATCTCCGCCGGAATTTCATCCGGCTTGCCCAGCTGCCGGGCAAGCCAGACGGTGCGCGCCACGTCTTCCACCATCACCGCTGCTTTCACTGCGCTTTTTCCGCTGGGTCCAATCGTAAAGACACCATGATTCTTGAGCAAAATTGCCGGAGAGTTGCCAATATGCTCAACCACCACCTGTCCAATCTGCTCACCGCCAATCAGCGCAAACGGTCCACAAGGAATGGGCCCTCCAAATTCATCAGCTTGCGCCGTCAGGTAGACAGGGATAGATTGCCCATTGGCTGCGAAGGCGGTGGCATAGGGCGAATGGGTATGCACCACGCCGAATACGTCCGCGCGATGGCGGTAGATGTATAAATGGCTGGCGGTATCGGAGGATGGCTTGAGATTGCCTTCAATCAACTTGCCGTCCAGGTCTACGACTACAAAATGCTCGGGGCGCAGGTCTTCGTACATCAGCCCGGAGGGTTTGATTACCACGTAGCCTGTTTCTTTATCGCGAATGCTGACATTGCCACTAGTCCATGCGACCAGATTACTTTTGGGCAACATCATGTGCAGCTGTAAAAGTTCAGCACGGATGGTTTCTAACATCTTATTGCCTCGCAAACGTTTCGGCTTTGAGCGCCTTCAGACGTTTCATCACGTCATTGCCGCCGCGTCCGAAATAATCGTGCAGGGTGAGGTATTCCCGATACAGCCGTTCGTAAGTGGCTTTATTTTCGGGGATGGGGCTGTAGCTTACTTCGCGCAGGTGCGCCATAGCGCGGCTGGCTTCCACGATGGAATCATAGCCGCCGTTTTGCTTGCCTGCTGCCAACGCGCCAAACATGGCGGATCCCAGCGCGGGGGTCTGACGAGAGGCGGCAATTTTCACCTCACGTCCGGTCACATCCGCGTAAATTTGCATCAGCAGTGGGTTATATTCGGGCAGACCGCCGGTCGCTACGATTTCTTTGACCGGTACGCCGTTCTGTTCAAAGGCTTCCACGATGACGCGCGTGCCGTAAGCGGTGGCTTCGATCAGCGCGCGGTAAATTTCTTCCGGTTTGGTCGCCAGGGTTTGACCGATCAGCAAACCGGTCAGGTCAACGTCTACCAGCACGCTGCGGTTACCGTTCCACCAATCCAACGCCAGCAAGCCGCTTTCGCCTGGTTTGAGCATGGCGGCTTGCTCTTCCAGCAACTTGTGAATATCCTTGCCTTGTGCTTTGGCTCTATCGGTATAAGCAGCCGGCACGCAATTTTCCACAAACCAGGCGAAGTGATCGCCCACGCAAGATTGACCGGCTTCATAGCCAAAGAAGCCCGGTAAAATGCCCTCATCCACGTAGCCACACATGCCTGGCACGATTCGTTCTGCATCGCCCAAGAGCATGTGGCAGTTTGACGTTCCCATGATGATGACCATGCGTCCGGCTTCCACCACAGTAGAGGCGGGGACAGCCACATGCGCATCCACGTTGGCAATGGCAACAGCGGTACCGGCTTTTAATCCCGTCCACGCGGCAGCCTGGGCGGTCAGTTCGCCCGCTTTTTGCCCAATATTGCGAATATCGGTGGTCATTTTTTCCGCCACCACATTTTCTAAGCGCGGATCCAGCGCTCGGAAAAATTCTTTGGACGGGAAGCCTTCACGCTTGGACCAGATCGCCTTATATCCGGCGGTGGTATTGTTGCGCGTCTCCACTCCGGTTAATTGCCAGATGACCCAGTCCGCCGCTTCGATAAACCGTCCGGCAGCGGCGTAGACTTCGGGGGCTTCATCCAGAATTTGCATGACTTTGGGGAAGAACCACTCCGAACTGATCTTGCCGCCGTAGCGATTGAGGAAAGAATCCTGGCGTTGGCGGGCAATGTCATTCAGCTTGTTGGCTTCCGGCTGGGCGGCGTGATGCTTCCATAGCTTTACCCAGGCGTGCGGGTGATTGCGCCACTCCGGCAGGAAGCATAACGGGGTGCCATCTGAGGTGGTGGGCAACATGGTGCAGGCGGTGAAGTCAATCCCCAGCCCAATCACATCCGCCGGGTCTATATTGGCTTTCTGCAGTGCGGCGGGAATGGCGTTTTTAAAGACCTCTAAATAGTCATTCGGGTCTTGCAGCGCCCAGTCTGGCTCTAAGCGGATGGCGGTGCCGGGGAGCTTTTCGTCAATCACCCCATTGCTATAACGGTGGACGGCGGTCGCCACTTCTTGCCCGGTGGCGACGTTCACCAGGGCTGCGCGCCCTGACTCTGTGCCAAAATCAACGCCAATTGCGTATTTTTGATTGCTCATCGAAAAAACCTCTCTTCGGTTGGGTTAGCGTACCAGAATGCGTGGGCGGTGCACCGTCTGCCCATTGATTTCAATGTCCATCATGGGCCAGCCATCGATCTCCGTCAAAACGTCACAGCCGGTTTCGGTAATGAGGACGGTGTCTTCGCTCTTAAAACCGGTGATCGAAGGATTCCAGGCATACACCTGACCTAACGCCACATGGGCAGTTGAGCCAGGTTTGCCGACAATTTCGCGCGGTTCATAGGCTGCTGAACCGCCCTGGTGATGCAGATGCCATTCCTCTGGGTAGCCAACTTCAGCATACGCTTGCTGGATGTGATTAAAAACCTGCCCGATGGTCATGCCGGGGCGCGTTCCCCAGTTGACGGCGGCATCCACGTGCAGCACGGCGGCTTCTTTCTTGACCAGTTCTGCGGGCAATGCGCCAAAATGTACCAGGCGGGTGATGGAGGCGATCAGTCCATTTTGGCGGGCGCAGAGGACCAGCATGGCATATTTCTCAATTTTCTTATCCACCGGCAGGGGGTGGCGGAAGTTGAAAATGCGCTCGTCACTGGCGATCAGGTTGACAATGGGCAGGGCGTGCCGGTTGAAGGTCTCAGCAGCCAACAGGGCGGCAGCTTCATATTCATTCATGCCCGGCTGCACGGCGCGGATGGCGGCATCCATCGCTTCGGCGGCAATTTTGCCCAGCGTGCGGTAACGCGCTTGCTCTTCGGGCAGCAAGTTCATGCGGAGGACGGCTAGCTCGGCGGAAAGATCGGTCATTACCGGGTCTGGCAGGTCTGTGCCCACCTTCATGCCTTGGGTCAGGCGCGCAATGGCATCGGATGTCAGATACCAGGGGGAAATTTCAAACTGCCAGCCTTGCTCTTTCAGCTTTTCTTCTTGTTCAAAGCGCGGCGCTTCGATGTTGCTGGTAAGGAGGTAGCGTCCCTGGGGGGTGATGAGCAGCGTGGCTTCGCCGGTGGTGGTGGCGGTGTTGATGTAGCCGGAGCCGCCGCAGGTAGCCCAGGCAAAGCTGCTGATGCGTTGGAGCAGCAGGGCATCGAGGTGATGCTTTTGCAGCAGGTCGTGAATGACAGCAAGTTTGGTTTCTAGCTCAGTCATGGGGGATTCTCCAAAGAGGGTAGATAGAGTGAAGAGGGGGGTGTGAAAATGAGAAAGGCAGCTTATCCGGGTGAATAAGCTGCCTGATCTGCAAAGGCTAATTGCCGCCGCTATTTGCGTTGCTGGATGGGTTAGACTTGGTCTGCAAAGTGTTGATGGCTTGCAAGGCGCGCATTTGTAGGAAGGGGTCGCTGACGTGCAGGAAGGGGTATAAGCCGTCCATGTCTTTTTGATCGCCCCATTTGGCAATCAGCAGCAGGGCATCGCCGCGTACCTGGCTGGAATAGCGTCCATCCACAGCGGTGGTGCGCGCAAAGTTCAGCAAATCGGCATCTTGCTTGATGGGGGTGGCTTGCAGCGCGTCAATCACAAAATCGAGGCGCAAATCTCCGCCATCATGCGCGAGGGCGCTTTCATCCAGGGACTTTAATTGATCCTGGAGTTGGGTTTGCGCAGTTTCGATCTGCGCCAGCCGCGCCGAGCGATCACTCATATTGGCGGAACTATCGGTGATTTCTTTTTTCAGGCTGTCAAAGCTGCCCACAAAGTAGCGGCTGTAGAAATCCGTCCCTAAGCCGTTGACCTGCCCGGCGGAGCCAGCCCCGGGGGTAATGCCGCGAAACAGGGCAAGCAGGGGGGCTTTGGCGTCATTCCCATAGGAGGAAATGGATTTGATCAGGTTAGCGCGCACATCCCCATTTGAGAGGGCGGCAGGGTCCTCGTTGACGATGCGGACGAGTTGCGTTAGCGCCTCTGGCGAGCGGAATGCGCCCAATACCTGAATGCTGAGAACTTTGATGGCTGGGTTGGAATTTTGGATTGCCAGGCTGGCAATTTCTTGCGGCGGAGCAACCATCACCGGTTTCTGCGAGAGGGTGATGAGGACGTTCATGGCAGTCCCCTGCGCGGGAACTGGCACAAAATTTGCCGCGATAACTATTGCCAGCGGGATCAGCACCCCGCCAATTGCCATTTTCGCCATCCGCGCGTTTGCGCTGCTGCCCATCTTAACGCCCAATTTGCGGTAGGTACGGTGAATAGAGGCAAACAGCCCATCCCCCAAGACGCTGAGAGCCAGTGAAAGCACCACAACCGCCGCGCCAAACAGGACTAACGCCAGGGTGCGGTCGAGCTTCCACACCTCAAAGTTATAAAACAGGAATCCTACAATCCCTGCCGCCAGCAATACGGGCAGCAATACTTCGAGAATCAAAAGTCCCAGAACAGCCAATGTCATGCCGATAGGTGGTCTGGGAGCTTTGCCTTCCTTTTTGGGGGTGGGAGTGCTGGAAGTGCCACCTTGTTCTGGGATTTTTTCAGTCATGTTCTCTCCTATTGAGGGGAGGGGAGCAATTTAGTCGTTTACTCTCCCTCTATCTTAACCGTAGTGGATGTTTCTTGTGCTTTCTCCGATTTTACCACCGGTTCCTCACTTTGTAAGCCTTCTCGGAAGGAGCGGATGCCACTGCCCAATTCACCGGCAATTTTGCCAATGCGGCCTACTCCAAAGAGCAGAATCACGATCACTAAGATCAAAGCCAGTTCAGGAACACCCAATTCCATTTTCGTCTCCTCTTTAATTCTATCTAACTTGGTCGAAAATATCTTCGTCATCTATTCTAATCATCTGGCTGCCGGATTGAGCTTAAGGGAAGTTTATCTTAGGTTAAGCCTTTCTCATTTTAAATGCCTTCTGTTTTGTGGATCACTCACTTATCTCCATCTGTGTAGCTGCTTCCGGCAGGAAGCCCAATCCTACCAGCCGATTTACGATTCGCAAGGTAAATTTTCAACTGCAGCAGGCTTCCGGCAGGAAGCCACTACACGGATAGAAATGTCAATACGAAGAGGAAATGTCAATACAAACAGGAAATGGTGGAGCATTTACAGATTGTCCTATCCACCAATTGACAAATTTGCAAACGAAAAGCCGAAAAAGATTGTCAGAATTTTTTCTACCATGTATACTGAAGACATCTGGACAGGTAGGCAGGGTTTGATGCGTTCTCTTGATTCAGAAAGTTGCATTTATTCGTATTCTCTCTTTGACCCCGGAGGCTCCCATGGAGCAAGAAGTAGCCCCACGCGACGTGTTGATGCGCGCATTCCCTGGTATTGCGGCAAAAGAAGCGACTGAGATTATCTCTTGTGGTAAGCTACTCGCTTTTCCGGCTGAGGCGGTTATCTGTAAAGAAGGTGAATACGGTAGGACCTTCTATATTATTTTAGAAGGCGAAGCGCGCGTCACCAAAAAGGTTAGCAACCTTGAACAACGTGGGTTGACCACCCTGGGGCGCGGCGGTTTCTTTGGCGAGATGGCAATCATTGGTGATGCTCCTCGCGCCGCAACCGTCACCGCCAACGCGCCGCTATCGGCGCTTGAAATCCCCAAAGAAGCCTTTACTGGCGTTCTCCAATCCAATAATATGGTGCTGCTTGCCATTATCCGCTCGGTGACGAACCGCTTGCGCGAAAATGACGAGATGACCACTGAAGATTTGCGCGTGAAGGCGAAAGAACTGGCGGATTCCTATCAACAGCTAGCGGAAGAAGAATACGCCCGCAGCCAGTTCCTTTCTGTCATCGCGCATGAACTACGCACGCCGCTCACTGCCGCGGGTGGCTTTTTGGAAGTGATCCGCATGGGCATGCTGCAAGGCGAAGCGCTGGAAGAAGCCCTGGATACGGTGGCGCGTAACCTGCAAGAGATTATCGCCCTGACGAATGACATTCTCTTTATGCAAGAAATGGAAATGATTATGCCGCAGTTCCAGCCGGTGAATATTGCTTCGGTGGTGACGCTGGCGGTGGAGCAGCAACGCGGTTATGCCGAGCGCAATCAGGTGGGCATCATGCTGGATATTGCCTCTGATGTGCCGATGGTCAACGGTCACGCCCGTAGTTTGCAGCGTGCCATGAATGTGATCCTGGAAAATTCCATCAAGTTCAGCCCGGATGGCGGCGGAGTGGAAATTTACATCACCCGTGAAGATGCGCAGGTGAAGGTAGTGGTGCGCGATCATGGCGTGGGCATTCCGCCTGAGATTTTGCCGCGTATTTTCCAACGCTTCTTCCACATGGATCAGGTGGGGAAGCACATGTTCCGCGGCATTGGGATTGGGTTATCCATTGCGCGTCAGGTGATTAAGCAGCATCACGGCAAGATTAACGTAGACAGCGAAGTTGGCAAGGGCAGCACTTTTACTATTACCTTAGACGCTGTGTCCGCTTAGTCTTTTTCCGCCACCAGCAGGCAGCTGCCGCCAAAGGGGATGACTTGCCCGCGCTCAATGAGAGCTTTTTCGGAGGAAAGGAGTAGGTCAAGCGTCTTTCCGCTGATTCCGCCGCGATTCTGATGCTCTGATTGGTAACGATCCCACTCGTTGCCGTGTTTCCAGCCCAGGCGGGTGGGCAGGGTGCGCCCCAAAAAGATGGCGGGCGGCAGAAAGAAGAATAGATATGTGCAAAACGCTGTGTGCAGCCCGGCTGCGCGCAAGCGTTTTTTTAATCCGCTCAGGGTGTAACGCCGGAAATGCCCGGCATAGTCATCATCCGCTGACCATAGCCAGGAATAAGCGGGAACGGTCAGGTAAAGCCTGCCGCCGGGGCGCAGCAGCGAATACAGATTCCGCAAAAAAGCTTCGTCATCCTGGATATGCTCCAGCACATCAAACAAGCCCACTGCCGCCAGGGTAGCGGGGGCAAATTGCGCATCTTCCAAGGTGGCGCACAGCACAGTTTGCACGCCGCGCTGCTTTGCCATTCGTGCGCCCGTTTCGCCTGGTTCCAGCAAGGCAGTTTGCACGCCCATGTTTTGCAATCCCATTGCCACGTAACCGTTGCCGCCGCCCACATCGAGGAAGACGCCGCCTGGGGGGAATCGCCGCGCCAGGAGTTGAATACAGCGGTTGCGGTGTTCAAACCAGAAGGAATCCTCTTCAAGCTGCAAGCAGTTCTGGTTTCCCTCTTCTGGGTACGAAAGGGGTGTAGAATGGGGCGCGCGCCAAATGCCTTCTTGATCCAGTGTCAGGAGGTGGGTGAGGGAATCCATCAGCGCATCGCTCATTGAAGGTCAGGTTGGTAGCGTTGATCATATAAGGCGGAGTCATAAGGCGCGCGCCGACCGGGGCAGGCATCCCGTGGGCAGAGCTGGCAGCTTTCAAAGTGGGTGGTGGTTGGAAAGGTAATGCCCGATACGCTTTTGGTTGGGATCATCAGCAGGCTATCCGTCAACGTCACGCCAATCGCTTGGGGATGCGGCGCGAGCAGCTTGAAAAGCGGTATCTGTTCTTGAATGGGCCAGTCCGTTAGGGAGCCGGGGTTCATGGTGGCTGTTTCGCCGGGGGCGTAGGTTTGTTCAATGTGGACGTGAACGGCTTGTCGCGCGGCAAACAGAGCCATTTCCTTCAGCGACTCCGCCCAAAAGCGTTCGACCATATCCTCAAAGCCTCCCGCCCAGGTTTGCAGTTCCATCCCGCAGGTGATGACGTGCGGAAAGACGCGAAAGGCGTTGTGCATATTGACGGCGACCACCCGGCTATGAAAAGCCACACCCTCCACTTCCACAAAATCATCGCTGCGCATGTTAATGTAAGCCACCTGGTAAACGGCTTTTGGTCTGGCGATTTTCTCCCCGGCGCGAGCGATCTGTTCCAGGGCAACCGCGTTTGCACTCTCTGGTTTGACGTGTACGCGCCTCAGCAGGGCAGGCAAATCCAGCGCAAAGGGGATGGAATCCAACACGTGAGAAACGATTTCAGTAGTCATAAGGTTAGCGATTAAATCCTATTTCGATCATCATTTTGCGCACTTCGCCTGGGAGCAAGGTTTGCAGGCTGCCGCGTTGACGTTCAGCGGCGCGACCTTCCACATGGCAGTTGGCTGGCTCGACCCCTACCACGTAATTGCCTTCCCCCATCATTTTCCACTCTGCCAGCACCGGGTAATCTTTCAGCAAATATTTCCAGGTGACGCCTAATCCCCTGCTATGCTCAAACGCCGGATTGACGAGCTTTACTTCTACCATGCCGCTCGCGTCCGCTGTCAGATCGTGGTAAAAGACCTGTTCGGGGCAATGCGGGCGCGGCGCTTCAAACGTCAGGCATTGATCCAGGTTCGCGCGGGCTTCGTCATCTACGGGTTGGGTGGAGTGCAGGGGCAGTTTTAACTGGCTGCCCACGTCTACCAGCGGGAAACCCAGGTTAAAATGCTGCAAGAGCATGAACGGGGTTGGTTCAAAGCCCTGATTTTCTACCGTGTCTTCAATCCATATGCGCGGATCACCCAGCCACATCCACACGCGGCGATGCAGGGAAATGTGTTCGCCAAACATAGCAGTTTGCACCACCTTGCCTTCCGCCCAAACGGTGTAATTGTCCTTTTGCCAGAGACCGCCGCAGCGCACTTCCCGGGCGGGCAGGTTGGCAGCGCGACCATGCAGCCCGAGGTCTTCGCCTTCGTCTGTTCCAGGCGAACCGACCTGAGTCAGCCCACAGGGGGTAGAGAATCCGCCGGGCCAGGTGCGCAACCAACCCGCGCCGCCTGGTTCGTAAAATGCTGGGTGAGCGATGCCCACGCTGCTGAAAAAGGGCAGCGGCGTGCCGTTCAGGGTAAGCTCCATCAGCGACATGCCCCGATCTGGCACAACCGTGAGGTCAATGCCTGCGGCGTTATACAGGCGCACCGCGCGAACGCCACGTTCCGCGCCTTCGGTTAGTTCAAAGGACTCCGCTTTTGCCAGTTGACGAATATTGCCCACGCGCTGCAAAATTTCCTGCCGGGTGTATTCCTTGCCCCATAGAATAGCCATAATCTGCTCCTCTTAATTGCCTGTGTTCACCCAAACGCCTTCTGCCTCCATCCACTGCCAGCCTTGAGCGGCGAGGGCAAGCGGTAACGTCTGCCAGCCTTGCGCCATGCGCTCCTGGGTCTGCTGCCAGGAACGCAGCCCGCTGAGGGCATCGGCAGCTTCCACGTTGCACGCGCCGACCGCCACCCCTGCCCGCAGCGACCGAAGGGCGGAAAAGTCCCGCAGCAACGCGCTGAGGAAACCGGCAATGGTGGCATCGCCCGAGCCGGTCGTGCCAACAACCTTCACGCGGAAACAGGGCGCCCAGGCTTCTTGATCTCCCCACGCGGAGGCATCTTGCGGCGCAGCTCGCCCCATGCCGCCAATGATATCCGCCGAGGCGGTGCGCAGGTATAACCCGCGTGCGCCCAGCTTGATGACCACGATCCGCGCACCCATCTTGAGCAATTCGTCCGCAAGCTCGCCGAGGAGGTCAGGCGTCACCCATGCCAGGGTGTCCCTTTGGGGGACATCCGCGATCCATTGCTCATACTCAGTGCGGCGCAACATGTAGGTAATTTCTTCCACGCTGGGCAGGAAAATATCCACCCAGGGGAGTACGGCAGCCAGAATCTTGCGCCAATCTGCCTGTCCGCCCGCTGAAGCCGGATCGGGCAAGGTCATATCCAACGAGGTGGTAATGCCGGTAGATTTTGCGCGCTGAAATACCTCGGCTAATTCCGCGCCATCCTGCTGATACATGCGGCGCATGAGGGGCGGATAGCCAAAATGAAAAAGCGATGCCTCTTGTAACGCTTGCGGGTCAATATCTTCGGCGCTAAAGGTATCATTTGCGCCCGGGCAGTGTAAGAAAATGCGATCCATCCCCGGCGGGCTGATGATGACGGAGTAAGAAGTCGTCTCGCCCGGTACTACGCGCAGACCTTTACTCAGACCGACCCCGTAGCTTTCCACCAGTTGTTGTACAATCTGCCCAAAGGTATCCTGCCCCACTTTGCCGATCAGCCGCGTGGGTATTCCCAGCCTCACGAACGCTAATCCGGTATTCGAAACGGGTCCGCCGGTGGAAAACGCCGCTGGACCCACGTTAATAAGATGCCCCGGCTGAAAGAGGTGAGAGAACGTACCTTCGGGCAGGTGCGCCATTTGTGGCAGAATGTCCAGGCAGATGTGACCAGCCACTACCGCGCTGCCTTTATTCACCGCTCCGCCCGTAATAACGCGCGTAATCCGTCACCAGTAGATGCAGTGGGGCTTCATCCTCTTCAATTTGCGGGAAGCGTCCTGGCGCGGACAGAAAGTGGTTATCTTGGGTATCATCATTGACCAATGAGACCTCGCCAACCAAAGTCCGCTCGCTGCCCCAAAACTGGTGATAGCAGTAGGGCGTAAGGGTGATGCTCTCGCCTGGGGCAAGCTCCACTACTCTGCCAGCGGAAAAAGTTCGCGCAACGCCGTCCATAGAGATGTTGACATCGCCATGTTCATCCACCGTCTCATCAGGGCGGGCGTTAAACAGCTGAATCAGCAGGTTACCGCCGCCGCGGTTGATAATATCTTCCATTTTATTCCAGTGGAAGTGCAATGGCGTCACTTGTTGGCGTTCCACCACCATAATTTTTTCGGCGTATAACTTGCCTTGCATGGTCTGGATATTTTTTGGGCTGCCATTTCGCAGGGTGAACAGGAAAAGACCTGTGCGGGCAAAATCACCGCTGCCAAAGTCGGTAATATCCCATCCCAGGCTATTGGCGACAATTTCGGCGGCTTCTGACCCCTTTGCGCGCCATTCTTGCGGCGACCAATAGGCAAAGGGGGGCAGATAAAACCCGCGACTGCGGATAAATTCGTCAGCGGCGCGCATAATGGCATTAATCTCAGATCGTTTCACGGGTCTGCTCCTGAGTGAGGTTCTGTCATTTGGCTCATTGAGAATTGGCGTAGTAGTCAATTCCCAGAGGCTCTGTCATTATAGCTGAGATCGTTGCGCGGATTGGAGTAAAATCAGATCAGACGAGCATTTTTACAGGGATAAAGCGATGTTTCTTTTTCTATCCAAATTTTTACCTCTCTTGATCTACCCTTTAGGGTTATCCATTCTTTTATTGATTCTGGGACTGCTCTTTTCGGATGATAAACGCTGGCTGCGGGGCATGACCATTGTTGCACTGCTCCTGCTGCTCATCGGCTCAAACCGCTGGGTATCCGTGTACCTGGCGCGTTCGCTGGAATGGCAGTATCTTCCGGCATCGGAAATTCCGCAGGCGGAGGTGCTTGTGGTGCTGGGTGGGGCGACCGAACCGCAGCAGTATCCGCGCCCAACGGTGGAAGTCAACAGCGCGGGCGACCGGGTGACGTATGCGGCGCAGCTTTATCACGATGGCAAAGCGCCTGTTCTGCTGCTTTCTGGGGGGAATGTTACCTTAATTGAGGGCAAAGCCACCACACAGGCAGATGAAATGGCAAATTTGCTTGAAAAGATGGGCGTCCCCAAAGAGCGGATGCTTATTCAGCCGCTTTCGCAGAATACGCATGATGACGCTGAATATTGCGCTCAAATTCTCAAAGAAAAAGGCATCAGCCGCGTGCTGCTGGTGACCTCCGCTATACACATGCCGCGCTCGGTGGCGTTATTTCGGCATTTAGGCGTTGACGTGATCCCTGCTCCTACTGATTTTACCGTCACTCAGGATGGGCTAGACTCTCTGAATTCTTTTCAGCCAGATTCATTTTTGATTAACATTCTGCCCAATACCAGCAGTTTATCACTGACCACCAACGCCCTGAAGGAATACCTTGGTCTGCTGGTCTACCGGCTGCAAGGATGGCTGTGATGACGCAAATCGCATTTCCGCCCCCTGGCTATGTTCAAACCGATTCGCTGGTGGAGGGGATTGAAATTTACGCGCCTGCGGATGAAACCGCGCAGCGCCCTGAGCAGGTCAGCTTTAAATGCCCAAATTGCGGCGCAACGACCGCTTTTGACGTCAGCACCCAAAAACTCAGCTGCGAGCACTGCGGCTATACGGAAGAAACACATATCCAGCAGGTGGGTCGCGCTGCTGAACAGTTTGAATTCAAGGTGGAGACGATGCAGCGCGCAGAACAAGGCTGGGGGACTGCGCGCAAGGAGATGTCGTGCAAAAGCTGCGGCGCGGTGATTTCTTCTCCGCCAGACGCGCTTTCGTACCTGTGTCCTTTCTGCGGCTCAAATGAGGTCATTTTCAGGGAAGCTTTGCGGGATGTCCTCCGCCCTCATTCGTTGATTCCCTTCAAGACGCGCCCGCAAGACTGCGTTGAAATTACGCAACGTTGGCTTGCGTCCAGCTGGATGACCCCTGTCGCGCTGCGTTCCGCCGCCGCAGTAGGCAAATTTGCGCCGCTGTATATCCCCTATTGGACGTTCAGCGCGTGTTCGCATGCCGCATGGAAAGCCCAGGTGGGCAAGGAAGTTCACGAGCGGTATTATGCCAATGGCGAATGGCATGACCGTACCCGCATGGAGTGGCATTGGGAATCAGGCAAAGTGACCAATACGTTTACGGATTATTTGGTGCCCGGCGCTGCCCGCCTGAATGTATCCACCCTGAGCGAAATTTCAGGCTATGCTGTGGCGGACCTGGTGGTTTATCAACCGGAGCTGTTGGCGGGATTGCAAGCCCAAAGCGCCGATATTCCTTTAGATCAAGCCTGGGATGCGGGTCGTCAGGTGATGCGCGAGCGCACCCGTTCCTCGTGCTATGACCGCATTACCACTTCCCACGTGCGTGACTTTCAGATGAGCCTGGATTTCAGCGATGAAACCTGGCGGTATATCCTGGTGCCGCTGTATACCAGTGGATATACCTACGATCAAAAGCATTACCAAATTTTACTTAACGGACAGAATGGCAAAGTCGCTGGTCCGCGCCCGGTAGATTGGAAGAAAGTCACCTGGGTGATGGTTGGGCTATTTGCGCCTGGCGTTTTGTTGGGGTTAATTGGGCTGCTGTTGATGATGACGCAAAATGATGTGACGGTGGGGGGCTTTGCGCTGTTCTTGCTGGTGATTGGCGCGGTGATTTCTTTGTTTATCTTCTTCGCGGCGCAACGGATGGAAAAAGCAGGGGGCGGCGCATGACTTCTCAACCTGGGATGGATGTATTCACTGCCTGGGGACAGGATTTGCAGCCCGCTGTGTGCGAACGCTGCCATTGGCGTTACCTGACACCGCGTGAGGCGCTTGCGGACGCCAAAGGCGCGCCGCTTTGCCCGCATTGTTTTCAGGCGCGAATGACCGCTCTGCCGGATGAGAATTTAAGGGAAGGGAATATTCCCTACCTCCCTGAGTTAATCGCGCCGTTTGAGGTTTCTGAAGCCGGGTTGCAAACTGCCATTGCTTCGTTTCGCCAGGGGATACCGTATGCGCCGCCTGATCTGACCTTTGACCACTTGCGGGCGCGCCTGAACCCCATCTTTCTGCCGCTTTGGCTGGTGGATGGGCAGGTGCAGGCGCTCTGGAAGGCGGAGGTCGGCTTTGATTATCAGGTAGTCAGCCACCAGGAAGAATATAGTGATCGCGCGGCTGGAGCGGGGCAGTGGAAGACGCGTGAGGTGAAAGAAAGCCGCATCCGCTGGGAGCCGCGTATAGGGCGCGCCAATCGCAGCTATCAAAACGTCAACGCGCCCGCGATGGAAGAATCAGCTGCACTGCGTACTCGCCTGGGGGATTTTGACCTGTCGAAGAGCGTGGCGTATCAGCCCGCCCATCCGATCAGAGCCTGGGTGCGTCTGCCGGATCGCTCCACCCATGATGCCTGGACGGAAGCGGCTGCTGCCTTCCAGTGTGAGTTGACTGAAGACTGTCAGAAAGCGGCTGCCGCCAATCACGTCCGCCAATTTCAGTGGCAGGCGCAGTTCGATCACCTGAATTGGACGCTGTTGCTTTTGCCTGCGTACACGACCTTTTACTATGACGATGATCACTGCCCGCAATCGGTGATGATTCACGGGCAGAATGGGGCAGTGACCGGGCAACGCCGCGCTTCGATGCGCCGCGCGCAGCGGGCTGCGTTTATTTTATTTTTGATCGGGTTGGCAATTGCGCTGATTGGACTGGCGGTGGGGGTAGCGGCAATGTATTCTTCTGATCTTACAGCGATTGCCGCTATTGCCTTCCTGATCGGGTTGCCGTTGATGGTTTCGGCGCTGGCTCCGCTAACCGTTGCCTGGAATTTTAATCGCAGAAAAGAATAAAGAAAATATGCCTATCCATACGGCGGGAGAATGGTTTTGTGACGATCAAGGGCGCAAACTGCTCTTACGCGGGGTGAATATCAGCGGATCGAGCAAAATCCCGACCCAACCGGATGGCGCGACTCACCTGCGCGATGGTCTATTCGATCACCGCAGTGTCTCATTTGTGGGGCGTCCCTTCCCGTTGGACGAGGCAGATGAGCATTTCCGCCGCTTGCAACGCTGGGGATTCACCGTCCTGCGCTTTCTGATTACCTGGGAGGCGATTGAACACGCCGGACCTGGGTTATATGATGAGGAATACCTGGATTATTTGCGCGCTATCCTCTGCAAAGCGGGGGAATATGGCTTTCAGATCATCATTGACCCGCACCAGGATGTTTGGAGCCGATTTACGGGTGGGGATGGCGCGCCAGGGTGGACTTTGGAAGCCGCTGGGTTTGAAATGGCGCATTTTCACGATGCGGGCGCGGCAATTCTGCATCAACTGTATGGCGACCCGTTCCCAACGATGGTATGGCCCACGAATGGCGTCCGGTTGGCGGCGGCGACCATGTTCACCCTGTTCTTTGGCGGCAATGACTTTGCCCCCGCCACGTTGGTGGACGGGCAGCCCATTCAGGAATATTTGCAACAGCATTATATTGCCGCCTATCGGCGAGTCGCCGAAAAGGTAGCGGACCTTCCGCACGTGATCGGCTATGAGGTGATGAATGAACCCATGCCCGGTTTTATCGGCTGCAAAGACCTGACTCGCCCGCTGATCCCTATCAAGTTTGGACCGCTGTTTTCCCCTTTGCAATCCATGCTGTTAGGCTCAGGATTTCCGCAAGAAATTGAAATTTGGGAGCGTCACCTTTTGGGAACGCACCTTTTGGAACGCCAGTGGGTGAACCCCAAGCGACTGAAGATTTGGCGCGAGGGGTATGATGGGGTTTGGTGTCAGAATGGGGTATGGGGGGTGGATGAAAAGGAACGGGTGAAAGTGCTGAAGCCGCGCCATTTCTGGAAGGTGAATGGGCACGAGGTGAACTTTTCGGCGGATTATATGCGCCCGTTTATCAATCGCTTTGCTGAGGGCATTCGCCAGGTGCAGCCGGACGCGCTTATCTTTATTGAAACAGACCCACTTGAGCCGCCGCCGCAGTGGAGTGAGACGGATGCGCAACGCATCGCCTACGCCCCGCATTGGTATGATTCTACGGTGCTGTTCCTGAAGACCTTTTCACCCTGGGTGGGCATTAATATTTTTTCGCGCCGCGTGGTGCTGGGCAGGGTAGCTGTGCGCCGCTCGTTTGCCTGGCAGATGACCCATTATAAAGAATTGGCTGCCAAACGACTGGGCGGAGCGCCAACCCTGATTGGTGAAACCGGCATTGCCTATGACCTGGAAAACAAGCGTGCCTACCATTCTTCCAGTAAGAAAGCATTTCAATTGCAAGAGAAAGCGATGGATCGCACCCTGAAGGCGATGGAGGACGCGCTGATGAGCTATACCTTGTGGAACTATACTGCCGAGAACGACAACCGGCATGGCGATCAGTGGAACGGCGAGGATTTATCCATCTTCAGCCGCGATCAGCAAACCGACCCGGCTAACCTTGATTCGGGTGGTCGCGCCCTGGCAGCGGTCATTCGCCCGTATGCGCGGGCTACAGCGGGTGTTCCCCTTAAGATGAGTTTTGATTATCAAAAACGGGTGTTTACTTACGAATTTCGCCATGACCCGTCTTCCACCCAACCCACGGAGTTGTTTATCCCTGCCTTTCACTACCCGGCAGGGTACACCATTTGGGTGACAGATGGCGAATTAGAAGTCCATTTCGATCAGCAAACCTTGTGCTATTCCCCTGACCCTGCCCGCAAAGTCCACCAAATTCGCATTACCCCACCGCTGGAGTTTGATGCGCAGTAGTAACTCAGTATATTTTATTCTTCTGGTTGGGGCAGTCCTTCGCGCAGGAAGGAGCGCACCAGCGGGATGACCTCATGCAGCGAGGGCAAAATCCGATAGGCGAGCAGAATCAGGTCAGCGCTGGGCTGCTTCAGGTCCGGCACCATGACGGGCAGCATTCCGGCGGAATAGGCAGCGCGAATGCCTGCTTCAGAATCCTCCAGGGCTACGCAATCCTGCGGGCGGGCATTCATTTGGCGAGCTGCCTCCAGAAATACATCCGGGGCAGGCTTGCCGTGCGCCACTTCATCGCCGCAAACAACTGCCTGAAAATACGCCAGAATCCCTGCGCCCTTTAGCTTCTGCATAACGCGAATGTGTGCTGTGGAACTGGCAACCGCGCAAGGCACGGCGTTCAACTTGAGAAAATCAAGCAGTTCAAATAACCCTGGGCGGATGGGGACACCATCTTCCAACAAAATTTGGGCGTCATATTGGCGGCTGAGAGTGAGAATCTCGTGGACGGGAATATCCTCGCCATAAATAGCCTGCAAAATCCCCTCAACATCGTCATCGGTATGACCTACCAATAATAAATAGGTACCATCGTCCAGGTTGTAGCCCTGTTCCGCCATAGCACGCCGCCAAGCCACACGCGCTACGCGCTCGGTATCCAGCATCAGACCATCCATATCAAAAATGACTGTAAGCATCTTTTTCCACCTATATCATTAATCTCACGTTTCTCTGGCTGCAAATGACAAGAAAAGCGTGAATGTAATCGTTATCATTCCTGAAGAATTATACTCAGTTCAGGGGAAAAGGGGGAATTTAAATCAAAGGACTTCCTTTCCGTTTTGAAAGGAAGTCCTTGAATCGAGAAGAACAGAAAAAACGGTTAGAAGATGCTGCGCAAGAGCAGCAAAAAGCCAAAGATCATGAGCGGCACGCCAATAATCAAGCCGACTACGGTCAGGCTGACGAGTAGCCCGGCGATCATCAATACCAGCCCTAAAATTGCCCCGACAATCCGTCCGGTAAATTCAACGATGCCAAAGAACAGCCGCCAAATGAGCCAAAAGGGCCACAAAAGAATGGGTATGCCACGATGGTGACGGTGAGAATTTTCGTGCATGATTAGCCTCCAGTTCAATCACAACTTAATGTTGTTTATAAAATGTACGCAGAGAATGGCGAAAAGTTGCAAAAGCGGTCCGGGGCGGTCTGAAAATCCTTCCAGAGGGGTTGCAGCAAACCGTATAATAAAAGGAACTGAGCCGTTATTCACGAAAATATTATCGGAGGGTACACCATGCAAAAAAAGACTCTGACGGAACGCGAAGGGCGCAGAGCCATGAACGTAGAGCAAATGTTGGCTGCGTTGATTGCCAACCTGGATTTCTCGTGGGAATCGCTGCGCGATTATCTGTATATCCTGGTGGGCGCGCTGGTGCAGGCATTTGCCATGCGCCTATTCCTGATTCCTGCGCAGTTGGTCAGCGGGGGCATTTCAGGCACGGCGCAGATTATCAACTACTTCGTTCCATGGCCCATTGGCGTGATGGTGCTGATCGGCAATATTCCCATCTTTTTCCTGGGTTGGCGTTATTTGGGTGGTCCGCGCTTTGCGCTGCGTACCGCCTTGTCTATTCTGGCGTTTTCCTTCTTCACCGACTTCCTGGGGTTATTTCTTCCGGCAAAGGGCATGGTACATGACCTGGTGCTGAACTGTTTGTATGGCGGCGTGCTGTTGGGGATTGGCTTGGGGTTGGTGTATCGAGGCAAAGGCACCAGCGGCGGCACGGACGTTTTGGGGCGCATCCTTAGCCACCGCCTGGGGATGTCTATTTCGCAGGCGTACATGGCAACCGACACGGTGGTGATCCTGGCAGCCGGTTTTGTGTTCGGCTGGGAAAATGCGCTGTATGCCCTGGTGACCACTTACGTCAGCGGGCTGGCGGCGGAAATGGCATTGGAAGGCTCGGATGTGTTCCGCACGGCGATTATCATTTCCAACTGCCCGGATGACGTGGCGCATAAAATCATGGCGGATATGGAGCGCGGCGTGACCATCCTCTCCGGGCAGGGCGCGTATACGGGGATGGATCGCCCGGTGTTATATTGCGTCATTTCGCGTTCGGAGGTGGCTCAATTAAAAGACCTCGTGCATCAGAGCGACCCCAAGGCATTCATGGTGATCGGTCAGGCGCACGAGGCGTTAGGCGAAGGCTTCCGCCCGTTTAAATAAGGCTAAAATGGGTCAGTACGCTGGCAGTCAAGAGCAATTGCCCCAGGTGATACGTGACCATCACAATCAGGTCGCCCATGGGGAGCGGACGCACAAAGCGATTATAGGAGAGGACTGAATCGGAGATGAAGAACAGCGTCCCGCCCAGGCAGGCAAGCAATACGCTGATCCCCTGCCAAGTGGGGCGGTAGAGGGTGGATAACGCCGAGAGCAGCATCAGGCTGAGGATGGTGGCATACACCATGACCGGGATGACCATTTTTGATTCGTGATGGGCGTGCAAGCCAGCGCGCACTTTGCGGGTGAGCAGCCAGAATGCCACCGCAACCAGTGCGATAGGAAGGAGGGCAGTCCATTGTAGCATCAGCGCGGATTGGCTGAAGCCGATGATATACAACACGTGCGCCAGGAGGAACGCGCCCACCCCTGCCAGGAAAAAGCTCACCGGCAGCATCAGGAAAATATCCCCCAACAGGGAGAAGATCAACCCACCGCCGAACCACACCGCCGCGCCTTGCCAACCGCCGGATTGCGTGAACCATAGGATTAACGCGATCAGCGCGGCGGGTTTGGTGAACCAGCGGACGCGCTTCCAGTTGCGCCATACGGCAACCCAATCGACGAAAAACAGCAGTAGTGTGATCCAAAAAGAGGCGGTCATTATTTCTTCTTTTTACTCTCGCTAACGTAGCCTAATATTTTGAGGGCGAAGGGGTCATCGCGCCAATTCTTATTCACCTTGACGCGCAGTTCCAAAAAGACCTTGCGCCCGCTCATTTTCTCAATTTCTTGGCGGGCAGTAGAGCCAATCAGCTTGAGCATATCGCCGCCCTTGCCAATTACAATTCCCTTTTGCGATTCGCGCTCCACCATCATGGTGGCGCCAATGAATGCGCCTTCCTCGCCGCGTTCTTTATATTCGTCAATGCGCACTGCCAGGGCGTGCGGCACTTCGCTGCGCAGGTGCAGCAGAGCAGCTTCGCGGATCAGTTCTGCGGCAATGTCGCGCTCATACAGATCGGTCACCTGATCTTCGCTGTAAAAGTAGCTGCCCATTGGTAGACGTTCGATCATTGCATCCGTCAGGGCGGGCAGACCGTAAGCGTTCATGGCGGAAATGCGGAAGGGCAGGGCGGTTGGGAACAGGGAAAGATACGCGGTTTGGTGACCGTCCAACGCTGCCCCAGAGATGAGGTCCACTTTGTTGAGGGCGAGCAGCACCGTTCCTTCCAGGCGCGCCTCTTTGAGTTTGGAGGATACAATTTCATCTTCGTCATCGGGCATCTGGCTGGCATCCACCAGCCAGAGGATGACATCCGCGTCTTTGAGGGTATCGAGAGCGGCTTCGTTCATGTATTCGCCCAGTTTGTGGACGGGTTTGTGAATGCCGGGGGTATCAATGAAGATAATTTGCGCGGTCGGCACGGTATAAATGCCCAACTGCGTTTTGCGCGTGGTTTGCGCTTTGGGGGAAACGGCTGCCACTTTTTGCCCTAAGAGGGCATTGATAAAGGTGGATTTGCCTACGTTCGGGCGGCCAACGACCGCTACAAAGCCTGCGTGTACTTGATTCTCTTGAGATTCCATGCGTTTAATTATAGCCTGTTTCCACCGTGTGACCCGCCTGGGTTAACGCCAATATCGCTGCGTCTAGCTGACTGCCTTGCACCAGCACATAATCTGTGTCATAAGTGGAGATGGCGAAGATGCTGACCCCCGCTTGCGCCAGGGTGGTGGAGAGGGATGCCAGAATGCCAATCAGGGCAAAATCAAGCGGACCCTTTACCTGCAAGGCGCGCCAACCCGTCACCTGCTGCGCATTGGCGGGCGAGTGACGGGCAAGACACACGATGGAGACTTCTTCGGTGGTGCGGGTGATGGAATGCCATGGGCTGCTGGTTGCCCACTCCGGCAGCGCGGCATCCGCAGGCAGGCGGCATACGGTCAGAACGTCCGGCAAGAGGGAAAGCGTGAGAGAAAGTTGCATCAGAATCGTCCAAAAAAGAGGGATGGAGAAGATCGTATAGGAAGCGTAGGTTGCGCGTATAGTTTGCGTCAAGCGCATTACAGCCATATCGTCTATTATACATGTCAAGGGCGACTTCTCTTCTTCTCCTCCTTAAATGATCGCCGGGGTCGGCGTCCCCGGCGATCACCCTTTTAAAGAAACAATGGGCCTGTGAATTTCACAAGCCCATTATTATTTCCAGAGACTTATATCCCCTTGATGACGCTTCCAGCGATGAACGGGGAGGCGGGTCCCCCACCCGTGTGTTGATAATGCTCCAGGTTCACCTTCGCAAAACCAGCCTGCGAGATCGTTTCCCACGTTTCGCGGTTTGGGTGGCATCCCTCCGCAAGGAAGCTCCATACGGGTTGAATGAAATTCTGCATCTTGCGCATCCGAGTGCCGCGCGGGGCAGCCACATGTTCCAAGAAGACATATTGCCCTCCTGGCTTGAGAATGCGCAGAATTTCGCGCAAGGTGGCGGATGGGTCAGGAACAGAACACAAGACCAGCGTGCCGACTACTGCATCCATGCTTGCGTCACCGGCGGGGAGTTTGATGCCGTTCGGATCACCAGAGTCAATGCGGAAATGCTCAGGTGAGCGACCGGTTTGTGCAATGGCTCTTTGCAGATAGGGCAGCATCGCCGGATTTGGCTCAACGCCTATCCACTGCACGTCCGCAGGATAATAAGCGAGGTTCACCCCACTACCGGGACCCAGCTCCAACACATTGCCATGCAGTCCGCCGAACAAAGACCGCTTATGCTGCGCTTCTGTCAACTCAAACGTGCTGCGGTTGGCATTCATATAGGCAAAAATGCGTTGGCGCAGGGTGGCTTTGCGAGCCGGAGGTGAAATACGCATGGGCAATTCTTGATTAATCCGTAAACACAGGCAGATGCCCCAGGCAGATAATCTCACGCCACTTGGCGCGCTCCCCTTCGGTGAAGATGGCGGCTTCGGCGGCGATGAGAGAACCGGCATGTTGCAGCAGCATACGCATCCCTTGCAGGGTAGAGCCGGTGCTAATCACGTCATCCACAATGACCACGCGCTTGCCCTTCATCATTTCGCGGTCTTTTTCATCTAAATAGAGGGTTTGCGGCTGACCGGTGGTGATGGAAAGCGTTTCGGCTTGCAGCGCATCGCCCATATAGGGCTTATAGGATTTGCGCAGGATAACGTAAGGCTTTTGGGTGACAACGGAGAGCGAATGCGCCAGCGGAATGCTCTTGGCTTCTGCTGTAACGAGGACATCATACTCGACCGCTTCCAGCTTCTTGCCTAGTTCCTTGGCGCAGGCTTCCACAAATTCAGTATCGCCTAAGATATTAAGAATAGCGATCCGCAGACCGGGTTTGATTTGAAAAAGACGCAGTTCACGATGTACACCGGCAATATCCACCGGGTAAGTTTGACGAGTTTGCGACATGAGCTTGATTCCTCCGGGAAAATAGGAAAATTAGAAAGTGATCAGTCCAAAAAGTCGTTGAATGGGGGGGTAGATCACCTGCCCCATCACATCCACGCCCAGATTTGGCAGGACGAATAACAGCAGGAGCAAAATGATCGTCCCATAGGGGCGGATGATATTTAATACGCCTGCCAACGAAGGGGGCAGGAAGTATTCGGCAATTTTTTCGCCATCCAACGGAGCCAATGGGATGAGATTGAAAAATGCCAACAAGAGGTTGATGAAAATAAATTCAGAAACGAAAGATTCAGAAGAAGGTAGGAATGTTGCGATGGACGCATCGGTAATGACGCCGAACAGGAGACCAAAATGCAGCAAAACAGCAGCGATCATCGCCATGATGAAATTGGAGCCAGGTCCCGCCAGGCTGACGAACATCAAGGCTGCCCCGGATTTACGGCTGAGGGCATAGGGGTTGACCGGCACCGGTTTTGCCCAGCCAAAGCCGACAAACAGCAGCATCAGCGAGCCGAAAATATCCAGGTGCGCGCCGGGATTGAGCGTCAGACGACCGGCTTGACGGGGGGTATTATCCCCATACAGGTCAGCCACTTTGGCGTGCGAAAATTCATGCACCGTAAACGCAATAATCAGCGTGATGATGCGAGTTATGAGCAGGGCGGGGTCATTGAACATACTGAACATAGAGTGATTATAACATGGGTGATATAATCTTTCTTGTGTTATCAGCGTTGCAAATTGGCGATATTCTTATTTTGCGCAAGGGGCATCCATGCGGCGGCAATGAGTGGAAAGTGCTGCGCGTAGGGGTGGATATTTCGTTGGTCTGCCAGAAGTGCGGGCGTCAGGTATGGGTAGAGCGCCGCGAATTAGATCGCCGCGTTAAAAAAATTATTCCCCGAGGACAGAATGACTGAACTGCATTCCCATCCATTCCAAACCAAACGCCCGCATATCGTCTTTCTCTTTTCGGATACCGGCGGGGGGCATCGCAGCGCCAGCAATGCTATTATTGAAGCCTTAGAATTGCAATATCCACAGCAGACCACGCATGAACTGGTGGATATTTTCCGTGAATATGCTCCGCCGCCACTGAGTCACGCGCCGGAAATTTACCCGCCGCTTTCACGGATGCCGCGTCTATTTGGGGCAGGCTTTCACATCAGCGATGGCAGAAGGCGCGCGCGGCTGATGTATCAACTGCTCTGGCCCTATATCCAGCGCGGATTGCGCCGCCTGTTGCGCGAACACCCTGCGGACTTATATGTCTCGGTGCATCAATTGTTCAATACCCCCATGGCGCGCATCCTGACGCTCAACCATCTGGATACGCCGTTTGTGACGGTGGTCACCGACTTGGTAACGACTCATGCCGCCTGGTATTCGGAACGCGCGAACCGTATTATTGTCCCCACCCAGGTGGCGTTTGATCGTGGACGGAAATATGGGATTGCTGCCGCCCGCATGCAAATTATTGGCTTGCCGGTCGCAGATCAATTTCGGCATGCGCCGCGTGACCGCGCCCAAACTCGCGCCGAATTAGGCTGGCAGCAAGATCGCCCGGTGGCGCTGCTGGTGGGCGGTGGCGAGGGCATGGGTCCATTAGAAGAGACCGCCAAAGCCATTGACGCCGCCGGTCTGCCGGTGACGTTAGCCATTATCGCCGGACGCAACAAACGCCTGAAAGAGCGTTTAGAACGCCATCCCTGGCAAACGCCCTGCTTTCTTTACGGCTTTGTGCAAAAAATGCCTGATTTTATGCGCGCAGCGGATGTACTCGTCACCAAAGCGGGACCTGGCACGATCAGCGAGGCATTCATCGCCGGGCTGCCGATGATTCTCTACAGTCGTCTGAACGGGCAGGAAGAGGGCAACGTAGATTACGTGGTAGACAATGGCGCAGGCATCTGGTCGCCAAGACCGGAGAGCGTGGTGAATCATCTGCGCCGCTGGCTGACTCATCCAGAAGAACGTCAAGGGGCGGCGCAAGCCTGCTTGGCGCTGGCTCGCCCAGAGGCTTCACAACAAATTGCAGCGGCTCTTATGGAGCAAATTCGCGTTTCCAGCACATCACTCAGGATATAATTTTTCTATGCCCATCCTCGATTCGCATACCTTAGAATTTGTCAGCCGCAGTCCTGACCAAACGCGCCGCCTGGGCGCGCGCCTGGGTCGTTTGTTACACAAAGGCGATTTGTTATGCCTCTCCGGTGATTTAGGGGCAGGCAAGACGACCTTTGTGCAGGGTTTGGCGCAAGGCTGGGGGACGCTGGACGCGGTTTCCAGCCCGACCTTTGTGCTGGTCAACCAGTACCGCCGCCCGGATGGGGTCGTCCTCTATCACCTGGACGCTTACCGCCTATCAGGCGCGCTGGAGGCGGAAGACCTGGACCTGGACGCAATGATGGAAGACGGTCCCATGGTGATGGAATGGCCTGAGCGCATTCAAGGGGCGCTGCCCAAAGAGCGCATTTGGGTGACGCTGCGCTACCTAAACGCCGAGCAGCGCGGCATGGTATTTACCTGTCATGGCGAGCGGTATCATACCCTGCTGGCAGAATTTCGCAAGCGCGCATTTGGAGGATAACCCATGCTCTTGGCTGTAGATACTTCTACGCAGATGACCGGCTTGGCGCTATTTGATGGCAGCCAAATTTTATGTGAAATGATCTGGCAGACGCATAACCATCATACGGTGGAGCTAGCCCCGGCTGTCCAGAGCTTGTTTGAACGTTGCAACTGCCGCGCTGCGGATGTGCAGGCAATTGGGGTTGCCCTGGGACCTGGCTCCTTTACCAGTTTGCGGATCGGGTTGGCGTTGGTGAAGGGCATGGCGCTCGCGCTTAAAGCGCCGGTGGTAGGCGTGCCGACCCTGGATGTGTTGGCGGCATCCATCCCGGTTGGCGAATTGCCTTTGGCGGCAGTCTTGCAAGCTGGGCGCGGACGGCTGGCGCTGGTCTGGTATGATGCGCAGGATGGGCATTGGAAGGCGCGCGGTGAGCCGGAAATGAGTACCGCCGAAGAGCTTTCCGCCCTGATTCATAAGCCAACCCTGATCGCTGGCGAGCTGACCGTTGCGGAACGGCAGATTTTGGCGCGTAAACGCAAGAATGCTGTCTTACTTTCGGCAGCCAACGGCTTGCGGCGTCCCTCTTTCCTGGCGGAAATGGCTTGGGATTTGTGGCGCGCAGGGCAGGCGCAGGACGTGGTCTTGCTTGCGCCCATTTATTTGCATGTGGCTGGGGCAATCCCTGATTAACGCGCCGATACCCGAATAACGAAGGAAATTTACTGTGGAATCCCCTCTGCCGCTGTTGATCCGCCCTATGACGCTGGAAGACGTGCCGTGCGTGCGTCAGATTGACGTGCTTTCTTTCAGTCTGCCCTGGAGCGAGCGGTCGTATCGCTTTGAGGTGATGGAAAACACCCATTCTTCCAACTGGGTGGCGGAAGTCACTTTGCCGGATGGCAGCCGCGAAATTGCTGCCATGATGGTGATTTGGATCATCCTGGATGAGGCGCATATTGCCACAATTGCTGTGCTGAAAGAATATCGCAGGCAAGGGATGGGCAAGCGGTTGCTGGCGCAGGGGTTACTGGCTGCCCACGAACGCGGGGCGCGCCTGGCATACCTGGAAGTGCGCCGCAGCAACCTGAATGCCCTGGCTATGTATGAGCAGTTTGGCTTTCAGGTGGTTGGCGAGCGTCCCAAGTATTATCAAGATAATCAGGAAGATGCTCTGTTGATGACCTTATTCCAGCTTGAACCGGAAAAGCTGGCGCAATGGGTTTGAAATTCAAAAGTTGTTATTGCTCAATCATCTCCTCCGTGTAGTCGCTTCCGGCAGGAAGCCCGCCGGCAATATAACAAATTCCTGTGTTCATAGAAAAACGTTCGATAGATAACGGGCTTCCTGCCGGAAGCCACTACACGGATAGAGAATAGATCAGGTATCAACCTTTAACAGCCATCAGTGAGGTGACGGATGACAGATGCGAAACAGACGCTTGATGAGATTGCCAGCGAGGTATCTGGTTGCACGAAATGTCTGCTGTCTGCCTCGCGGAAAAAAGCCGTCCCAGGCGAGGGACCCGCGCATGCGGAAATGATGCTGATTGGCGAAGGTCCCGGCTTTTATGAAAATCAAGAAGGTCGCCCATTCGTAGGCACATCTGGACAGTATTTGGATGAATTGCTGCAAAAAGCTGGGGTTGCTCGTAAGGATGTTTTTATTACCAACGTGGTCAAGTGCCGCCCGCCTGGCAATCGCGATCCACTGCCGGAAGAGCTTGCCGCGTGCAATAGCTACCTGGAACGCCAGATTGAAGCGATTGACCCGCTGATCATCGTCACCTTGGGGCGGTATTCGATGGCGAAGTTCCTGCCGAATGTGAAAATCAGCGCGATTCATGGTCGCCCGGCGTGGATTGGCAAGCGGCTGGTGATCCCGATGTTTCATCCAGCAGCGGCTTTGCACCAGCCTTCCTTAAAAGCCAGCCTGGAACGCGATTTTGCGCGCCTGCCTGAATGGATTCAGGATGCCCGCGCGCACCAGGCGGATCACATGGCGGCTGTATCCGCGCCCCAGGCAGGGCTTGAGCCGCAGAAACCGACTGCCTCACAATCGCCTATGTTATTCCAAGGTGGCTTATTTGCTGACTTAACCCCCGAGGCGCAGCCGCCGGAAGTGGAAGAAGTGAAAAAACAGGGCGATGAGCCTACCCAATTGAGTTTATTCTAAACTTCGGGTACACTTCGCCAATAACTTGCAGAAAACAAGAAGGAAAATCCTTTGTCACGTTACCTGGTCACCGGTGCAGCCGGTTTTATTGCTTCAAATGTATGCGCCCAGCTCTTGGATGCTGGGCATCACGTGGTTGGGGTGGATAACCTGTGTGATGCCTATGATGTGCGCCTGAAAACATGGCGATTAGCGCAGCTCACCCCGCGCGAGCATTTCCAGTTTGCTCAACAAGATATTACTGACCGCGCTGGTCTGGATGCCCTGTTTCAGCAGTCTGCCCCGTTTGATGGTGTGATAAACCTGGCGGCGCGGGCGGGGGTACGCGCCAGTGTGGAAGACCCTTGGGCATTTGTAGATACCAATATGACCGGCACGCTGAACCTGCTTGAAAATTGCCGCCGCACGGGCGTGCCGAAATTTATTCTGGCGTCCACGTCCAGCATTTATGGAGCAAACGCGCCAGAACCCACCCCCGAAACCGCCGATAGCAGTTCCGTCTTGCAGCCTTATGCCGCCAGTAAAAAAGGCGCGGAAGCCATGTGCCATGCTTATCATTACCTGTATGATCTGGATGTGACGGTGGCGCGTTACTTTACGGTATACGGTCCGGCAGGTCGCCCGGATATGGTCATGTTCCGCTTTGCGCAGTGGATCAGCGAAGGTCGTCCGGTGTGCCTGAATGGGGATGGCACGCAGTCGCGCGGGTTTACGTATGTAGAGGATATTGCGCGCGGCACGATTCTGGCGTTGAAACCGGTGGGGTTTGAGGTGATTAATCTGGGTGGGCATGAGTCTATCACCATGAATGAGATGGTTGCCCGCCTGGAACAGCTCATCGGGCGCAAAGCCAACCTGATTCACCAACCTTTGCCCAAGGCAGATATGCTCTCGAACCTGGCGGACATCCGCAAGGCGCGCCGTCTGCTTGGGTGGCAGCCGCAGGTAGACCTGGAACATGGCATGTATAACCTGGTGGCGTGGTATCAAGCGCAGCGCAGTTGGGCGAGCCAGGTCATCACTGCATGAAGCTGTCCCTCTTTGCCAGACTTCGCCAGGATATCACCCTCAGCCGGGTGTTGAGAAATTCATCCTATCTGTTCTTGGCGAATATTCTGGGGGTGCTGCTTACCTTTATCACTGCCAAGTTATTGGGCGTGCAGGATTTTGGTATTCTGGGGATTGTCACCGTGTTTACTAGCAGCATCAACCGCCTGTTTTCCTTCCGCATGAATGACACGGTAGTGAAATATATGGGCGAAGCCATCGCCCTTGACGATAAAGAACGCGCGTCTTCCGCGGTGAAGATGGCAATGTTGATTGAGGGGGGTACTTCGCTGCTGGCATTTGGCGTTTTGGTGATCCTTGCGCCGCTGGGCGCGCTTTACGTTGCCAAGGATGCCCAAAGCACGCCCTTATTTTGGGCGTATGGCACGGCGATCCTGGCGAACCTGATTAATGAATCGTCTACCGGCGTGCTGCAAGTGACCAACCATTACCGCAGCCTTGCGATGATTAATTTTGTGCAAACCGTGCTTGTGGCGATTCTTTTGGGGATCGCCGCCATTTTGCATGCCTCGCTGTGGTGGGTGCTGCTGATTTACCTGTTCGGCAAGCTGATTGTGGGGATGGGTCCCATGATAATGGCATTGTATTGGCTGCCGCGCGCGCTGTTCCCTGGTTGGTGGCGAACGCCGCTCTCCAAGTTGCCTGATCGCAAAGGGCTGGCGCGCTTTGCCATCCGTACCAACTTGAGCGCAACCGTCAACTTGGTGGCGCGGGATAATGAGTTGACGTATGTGGGCTATTTCTTTGGCCCGGTTGCTGCCGGGTATTTTAAGATCGCCATGGCGATTATCAATATGATTGGGTTGGTGATTAATCCGTTTATTTCCACCACGTACCCGGAAATTACGCGCGCCTATTCCCGCCGCGACTGGCTGGGTCTTCGCAGCCTGCTCAAGCGGGTGACGTGGCTGTCTTCCGTATGGACGGGAGCGGTGGCGATCGGGTTAGTCCTGTTTGGCACGCCGATCTTGTTCACCCGCTGGACGATTCTCGGGCGCACTTTTTCTTTATTTGCGGAATATGCCCCGGCGTATCCGCTGATTTTGATCTTGCTGCTGGGCTACGGGGTCGCCAATATTTTCTTCTGGAATCGTTCGTTGGTATTGGCGGAAGGCATGGCAGGGTACGCGCTAAAGGTTGGTTTTTGGGGTGCGGTGGTGAAATTACTGCTGATGGTCTTGATTGTGCCGCAGACGGGACCCTGGGCAGAGGCGCTTTTGCTCTCCCTCTACCTGACGGTGACGGTGGGGCTGCTGGTTGCGCGTGGGCTGCGCCAGATGCGCCAGGCGGAGGCACAAAAACTGCCGCCTTTGGAAGGAGGAGCGGGATGAAAGTTACCTGTATTACTACTTCACGGATTCCATCTGACACTGCAAACAGTATTCAGGTGATGAAAACTTGTCAGGCGTTGGCGCGGCTGAAGCATACCGTGCGGCTGCTGGTGCCGTGTTATCGCCAGACTCAGGTAGTGGCGTGGCAAGAGTTGGCAGAACGATATGGATTAAGCCAATATTTTGATGTGGAATGGTTGGATACGCTGCCTTTGCTGAGGCGCAATGATTTTGCCTTCGCGGCGGTAAAGCTGGCGCGTGAAGGACAGGCAGACTTGGTGTATACCTGGACGGGACAGGCGGCGGTCGTGGCGCGACTGCGCAAGCTGCCGGTCGTCTATGAACTGCATGACGTCCCTACTGGTCATCTGGGACCGGTCTGGCTGCGCGCCTTCCTGCGCTTGGGCGGGCAGGGGCGGCTGGCGATCATCACCCAGGCGCTGCGCCAAAGGTTGGATCAGCAGTACGGGAAATTGCCTGACAAGATGGTGACTCTTGCGCCGAACGGGGTGGATATGGAGCAATACGCTGATCTGCCCGATGCGTCTACGGCGCGTCAACAGCTAGGCTGGTTAGAGATGGAAACTGTCTTGTGCGCCGGTCATCTTTATCAGGGGCGCGGGGTAGACCTCTTCTTGGGGTTGGCAGGAAATTTCTCCAACATGAATTTTGTGTGGGTGGGAGGGCGCGCTGCGGACGTAAAGAAGGCGCAGCAATTGGCAGCGGATCATGGACTGCACAATGTATTTTTCACCGGCTTCGTCAGCAACCGCGACCTGCCGCTTTATCAGGCAGCGGCGGACGTGCTGCTGATGCCTTACGCGCAGACGATTGCCGGTTCCGGTGGGGGCAACTCGGCCCAAATTTGCTCGCCGATGAAGATGTTTGATTATCTGGCGGCTGGACGTGCCATCCTTTCCAGCGATTTGCCGGTTATCCGCGAAGTGTTAGATGGCACGAACGCCTGCTTTGCCGCGCCGGAAGATTTGTCCGCCTGGACGGCGGCCCTGACTCAGTTGATGAATGATCCGCTTTTACGCATGCACCTTGGGCGCAAAGCGCAGCTGGACGCGCAAAAATACAGCTGGCAGCTGCGCGTGGCGCGTATTCTGCAATCGCTGGAAGGTGAAAGAGCTTGAGGTGATTGTGAAAAGAACTTCTTCGTTTCCATTTTTCCGCTCGCGGCTGATGCAAACGATCCTCGCTTTTGTGGTCTCGTGGGCGATGGCGCGTCTGGTGGGGGCAGGGGTGGCGGCAGTCAGTAAAGGGAATTTTGACCTGGGGTGGATGTCCGCTACCTTAATATTGACGGTCGTCTTTTTTGTCTTGATCCTGGCGTGGGCGTGGGGCGGCAGGCAGCGCATGGTAGCATTGTGGATGGCGCTTGCCTTCGTGCTGCGCCTGGGGGTGGGGATTGGACTCAGTCAGGCGCTGCCGGTGTGGGGCTATACCGACCCGCAGAAGAATCAGAGTCAGATGGCAGGCTATTTGTTTCGAGATGCCTCGGAACGGGATACACGTGCCTGGGAATTATCCCAATCGAAACATTCTTTACTGACCTCTTTTTCGGATGAAGTGAAGTCGGATCAATACGGCGGGCTGCTGGGTCTTAGCGCAGTGGTATATCGTTATCTCAGCCCTGACGCGCATCGTCAATATCTCATTTTGATCCTAGGGGCGTTCTTTACGGCGCTGGGCGTGCCATTTTTGTATCAGGCAGCACAGATGCGTTGGTCAGCCCGCGCGGCGGTGATTGCCGTTTGGGTGTATTTGCTCTACCCGGATGCCATCTTCTTTGGCGCATCCCAAATGCGCGAGCCGTTCCTGGTGGGGTTAAGCGCGGTAGCTTTGTGGGCGATCTTTGCGCTGGATCGTAAGCGTATTTTCCCATGGGTGGCGCTCGTCCTCAGTTTGGCGAGTATGACGCTGCTTTCCAGCCGAGTGGCGGTGGTGATTGCCGGGGCATTGGCCGTCCTTTTCTTGCTGGATCGGGTGGTGTCTCTTCCTGACCGGCGATGGCGGATTTTTGGCTGGGCAGCCCTGGCAGTGGGCGCGGTAGTGATTTTGGCGTTCTCGTGGGAGTGGTTCCGCTCATCCGCCGGGTGGGATACGCTGGTGACCATGCGCAATTCAGGGCGGATCAATCTGGCGATCACCGACATTGGCGAGCAGTACGCCTTTCCGGTGATTATTACCTATGGACTGGCGCAGCCCGTTTTGCCAGCGGCGATCACCGAACCGGCTATTGCGTTGTGGAAAACCATTGGCATTGTGCGCTCGGCGGGCTGGTATTTGCTGGCTCCGTTCCTTCTGTATGCGTTATTCCGCTGTTGGAAGGAAGCGGATGCGCCCCGGCGGCGATTGATGATCGGCATTGTGCTTTCGCTTACCGTTTGGCTGGTGATTGCTTCGGCGCGCGGTGGCGGCGATCAGACGGATAACCCCCGTTACCGCAGCCTGCTATTAGTGTGGCTGGCTCTTTCCGCTGGCTGGGCGTTGGATTGGGCATTGGCGCATCGTGATGTCTGGTTATGGCGTTGGCTGTTGGTGGAAGCCATCTTCCTGGGCTTTTTTACCTCGTGGTATGCCAGCCGCTATTTTCATTTTGGCGGAAAGCTGCCGTTCTGGGTAATGGTCGTCCTCATTGTGCTGGGCGGGGTGGCGGTTTTAGGCGGGGGCTGGTTGTGGGATCGCTGGAAACGCAGCAAAGCGACCGTGTTATAATCGGTCAACTCAATCGAGAAGAGATCAATGGAACTTTCAATTATTGTACCTGTCTATAATGAAGAAGAAAACATCCCCCTGCTGTATCAGGCAGTGGTAGCGGCGATTGCCCCCATGCAGCGTTCGTGGGAGCTGGTTTTGGTGGATGACGGCAGCAAGGATGGCAGCGTGGCAGCCCTTGAAAAAGTGGCTGAATGCGACCCTGCCCACGTCCGCTTGGTGGAGTTGCGCCGTAATTTTGGTCAAACCGCCGCGATTGCTGCGGGAATTGACCATTCTGTCGGCGAGATTATCGTCCTGATGGACGCCGACCTGCAAAACGACCCGATTGACATCCCTGAGATGATTAAGAAGATTGATGAAGGCTATGACCTGGTGAGCGGATGGCGGATTCAACGCCAGGATGATTTTTCTCGCACGCTGCCTTCGCGCTTTGCCAATCAGCTGATCTCCTGGGTGACGGGCGTGCATCTGAACGACTATGGCTGCACGCTGAAAGCCTACCGGCGCGAAGTGATTACCGGCTTCCGGCTGTATGGCGAAATGCACCGCTTTATCCCTGTGTATGCCAATTCGGTAGGGGCACGCATGATCGAAATGCCAGTCCATCACCATGCCCGCCGCTTTGGCAAGGCAAAATATGGGCTGGAACGCACCATTAAAGTCATCTTGGACTTATTCACGGTGAAATTCCTGAATAGTTATGCCAATAAACCCATGTATCTTTTCGGCGGCTCTGGCGTACTGATGATCGCTATCAGCCTGGCGATTCTGGCGTTCCTGTTCATCCGCCGCGTGTTTATTGGCATTCCGGTGTTGACCTCGCCCTTCTTTCAGATGTCTACGATGATCTTTATTCTGGGATTTCAGTCTATTCTGATGGGGTTGATTGCCGATTTGCAGATGCGCACGTATCACGAATCGCAGAAGAAGCCGACCTATACAGTAAGGCGCAAGGTAAATATCCCTCTTGCTGAAAATCAGCGGGCTGAGAATGATTTATGAAGCGGATGTTCGCTGAAACGAATCAAAAGGTATTTTGGCTGCGGCTGGCAGGTAGTCTGCTAACAATTGCGTTGCTGGCGTGGCTGCTGAAAAAGCAGGGCGTGGATACGCTTTTGCAAAATTTGAAAATGATTTCCGCCTGGCAACTGGCGGCGGCGTTGATCTTGACGTTGATTTCGCGCCTGGCGGTGAGCATGCGCTGGTACGTGCTGCTTCGGGCTACCCGTGAGCCAGTGACGCTGCCACAATCCTTGCGGTTGACCTTTGCCGGATTATTTGCATCGAACTATCTGCCCACCACCATTGGCGGGGATGTCGTCCGGCTGGCGGGGGCGGTGCAGCTTGGACTGGATGGGGCGCGCAGCGCGGCGACCCTGGTGGTGGATCGGCTGGTGGGCATGGCGGGGATGGTGGTCGCCTTGCCCTGGGGCTTAATCCCTTTTCTGAACAGCGGATTAAAATTAATGTCGTGGATTTTCCCTACGGCGGGGGTGCAATGGGCAGCGGTAGCCTGGTTTGACCCGTCCGCCCATCCGCGTCTGGCGAAGATGCGTGAAAACGCTCTGCGTCTACTGCGCCGTTTTTGGGATGCGCTGCTGGCAGGTTTCCGCGAGCCGCGCGCCATGGCAATTGCCTTTGGATTCACCCTGGTTCACATGGTTTGCACCTTTACCTCGGTGTGGATTATGCTGCAAGGCATGGGGCAATCCGTCCCCTGGCTGCTGGTGGCGGGCATCTGGAGTCTGGTTTATTTTGTGACGCTCGTCCCCATTTCGATCAACGGCTATGGCTTGCAGGAAGTGATTATTTCTTTGCTCTACTCTCACTTGGGCGGGGCATCGGCAGAAGCCAGTCTAGCGGTGGCAATTTTGGTGCGCACGCTGACCATGCTCGCCAGTCTGCCCGGGGCGTTATTTGTGCCAGGGATTATTGCCGCCTCGCGCGAGGCTTCTCCGCAATCTTCTTCCATTCAGAAATAAGGACGGGTTATGCCTGCTTTGTTTTCATCATCCGACCGATTGAAACTTCCCGCCGAAAAGACCCTCTGGCGAGTGATCACTGTGCTTTTCGCGGTTGCATGGGGGTTGCTCGTCTGGCGGGTAGGGCAGCTCGCCTCAGACCTGAATTTATTTGATTCTTCTACCAAGTGGCAGGCGGTGCGGGTAGGAACGATCCTCTTTATGGGGATATGGCTGGTATTTACAGCGGCGGTATGTTCCCATGGGTATGATGTTATCTCCAGCTTGACGACCCGACTCTTTGCATGGATGAAAAGGATCGGCATTCTGTGCGGGTTGATCAGCCTTGCGCTGCTAGTTGTTTTGCCGTACCTGTTTTATGGCAAATATGGCTATTTATTTGATGATTTGGGCAGTCACTTTGCGCTGGTGATGCTGGTGGGGCTGGCGGCGGCAGTTTTCCTGCGGGCGGCTTTCCCTGAAAAGCTCTCCTGGGCGGGGGCGTGGGTATTGGCTCCGGTTTTGGTGATGACAGCGGTGCGGTTGGCAGGCTTTATTGCGGATGTGAACCCTTCTCCGCTGACGATTGGCTGGTCAGAAGCCAGCCGATATTATTACGCATCCCTGTTTTTCTCGAAATCCGTGTATGGCGTGCAGCTGCCTTTGCCGTTTCTGCACCCATCGCGCTACCTGATGCAATCCGCCCCGTTTTTGATCCCCGGGCTGCCGCTGGTGATCCATCGCCTCTGGCAGGTGATTTTGTGGATTGGCATGTCCGGGTTGACGGCGGCGTTGTTGGTGCGGCGGCTGAAGGTGAGGGGCATTTTTGCTGTATTGGGCGTGGCAACCTGGATATTTTTGTTCCTTCTGCAGGGACCGGTGTATTATCATCTGCTGGTGTCGGTCTGCCTGATTTTGGCAGGCGTGGACGCGCGCAAAGGTTGGCGTTCATTCGTGATTATCCTGATTGCCTCGGCGTGGGCGGGGATCAGCCGGATTAACTGGTTCCCAGTACCTGCTATGCTGGCAATTGCCATTTATCTGATCGAAACGCCGCAATCGAGGGCGCGCAGCTTATGGCGTTACCTGACGCAGCCTGCGTTGTGGGCGGCAGCGGGCGTGGCGGTGGCGTATGTTGCCCAACAGGTCTATATTCGTATTTCTGGCAATGACCCGTCCCTCTTCCGCTCCAGCTTCTCTTCGGATTTATTGTGGTATCGCCTGTTCCCCAGTCCTACGTACCCGCCCGGCATTTTGCCCATGACCATTGCCGTGGCATTGCCGCTGCTTGTCCTTTTGGGATGGGCATTGCTGCGCCTGCGCCTTTCCTGGGTACGCAGCCTGGGGTTGCTGGGGATGTTGGTGGTTCTGCTGGGCGGTGGCGTTGTGGTCAGCGTGAAGATTGGCGGGGGCAGTAATTTGCATAATATGGATGCTTTCCTTGTTCTGCTGCTGGTCTGCGCTACCTGGGTTGCATTTGGTCATGCCGCGCCGGAACAGAGAGAGGCGAAGCCTGTGCGTATCCATTGGGCGTTGATTGCGCTGGCAGCGGTCTTACCCTTTTATCCATTGCTGCGCGAAGTGCATCCCTTTGCCCAGGTGAATCAACTCTTGAGCAAGGATGATGCCAAAGAAGTCAGCGTGCGGGTGCAGCAGGTGGAAGCGCAGGGCGGCAAGGTGCTATTCATCTGGCAGAAGCAACTGGTGACGTATGGGCAGGCATCTGACCCGAATCTGGAAAGCCGTTACGAGACGGTAGACCTGATGGAAATGGCGATGGCAAATAACCCGGCTTACATGAATGGCTTTTATGATGACCTGAAGAATCACCGTTTTGCGTTGATCGTTTCAGGCGTGCAAAACCTGATCCACAAGGACGCCGATTCTACGTTCCCAGAAGAGAATAACGTTTGGGTGGAGCGCGTTTCAGCTCCGCTGTTACAATATTATTCCAGCAGTAAGGTGCTGCCTTACAGCGGAATTCAACTGCTAACCCCTAAATAAAGCGATGATTCAGACCTTTCTTCAATTGCTTGCGTGGTTCTGCTGGGCTGCACTTTGGGCAGTGGGCGGGGTGTGGATGGTACGCGCCGCGTTCCGTCTGCAACCCCGCGAGCAGATGATGATTGGCATTGCAGTGGGCTTCGTGGTGCAAAATAGCCTGGTCAACTGGTTGGCGCGGGTTCTGCCTTTACCGCTGACCGCCTGGCTTGCGGCTGCGCTGGTATTTTTGGTTGGGGCGGGCTGGCGGATCAGGCAAAAGGGTTGGCGCAGCTTGCGGGTGACGTTCTCTGCGTGGCAACTGCTCATTTTTGCCATCATCACGGCGGTTTATTATCAGATTAGTCGCGGATTGGCGATCTTTGATGATTATGCTCACCTGCCGACTGTTTCGATTATGGCGACCGGCGATATTCCGCCGCATTTTCCGCTTGATCCACAGGTGGTGTATGGCTACCATCACTTTTTGCTGCTGTTTTCGGCTCAGGTGATGCGCGTAGCACACGCTGCCCCTTGGGAGGCTCTGGATGTGGGGCGCGCGCTGACCTTTGGCCTGAGCGTGATGCTGGCAGCCCTGTGGGTCGGTCGCCTGACGCGCAGTCGGGTGGGGATGTTGATGGGCGGAGCGATGATGGCATTCGGATCGGGTACGCGCTGGCTGCTGCTTTTTTTGCCGCATAAGATTTTGCTCTGGCTGGGCGCGAAAATGCAGATGTTAGGCAGTGGTGCCTCCAGCGGGGCTACCCTGGCGGATGCGTTGCAGCACGCCTGGGCGATGGATGGCGGCGGACCGCTGGCTTTCCCTTTTGCCTTTGCCAATGGTATTTACCCGCCCGGGGTGATCAACGCATTGGGGGCAAATGGACTGCTTTCTTATGGAATTTTCGCTTTGCTGCTGCTCACCTTTCAACGCTGGCGCAACTGGGGCGGCGCGCTGTTGGTTGCGTTGATTTTTTCCACCTGGGGCTTGCTGACGGAGGCGGAACTGTTTCTGATTTGTCTGGGTTGGGCAGTGGTAGCGGTGGGGATGGCATTCCACCGCCGAAAATTCAGCCTGCCCGCTTCGTTATGGCGCTCGTTGGGGGTGATTGCCGCTGGCGCGCTGCTGGGGTTAATCGCTGGCGGCGCATGGACGGACTTGCTATCCAAGTGGATGACCCGCCTGCTGATTGGAGTTACGCCGCCCTCGTATCAAACAGTGGGATTTCAACTGAGTTTGCCGGCGGTGGTTTCATCGCATTTGGGCATCTTGTGGCTGTTCAATCCGGCGCAACTGCTGGTGGCATTGGCGGAATTAGGTCCCATGCTGCTGGCGCTGCCTTTGTTATTCACCTTTGGGTTGCGCGCTTTTCGCTTGCGGCGTTGGATGGAAGCCGCTATGGCTGCAACGGCTTTTCTCTCCCTGGCGATGCTGTTTGTCCAGTTCAACGGCTCTACTGGCGTGCGAAATACCCCGCGCCTGTACGTATTTATGCCCATCCTCTCACTTTTTGCGCTGCCGCTGGCGTTATGGTGGAGCGCGCATCGGGCGGAGTGGAGGCGCGTTCTGGTCGCTGCGCTGTTTTTGATCAGCATTGCGGGCGGAATCGTCATGGCAGGGGTGGCGTTGGTGGCAGGTCAGAACCCGGTCATTTCCTACTACCTCACCCCGCTGGACGAAAAAATGTACGCCGCGCACTGGAATCAGCTTGCCCCCAAAGTAATGGTCTTTGACTCCAACGTCAACCGCGCAACCGCTCTGTTTGGGCGATTCACCAATTCATCCTATACCTGGTATGCGGAAAAGCCCGAGTGGCAGCAGCTGACCCAGTCGCCTACCCCTGCCAAACTGCGTGCGGCGGGTTTCCAATACGCTTATTTGGATGAAGGCGATTGGCAGGCAATGGGCGCAGCCGGACAGCGTTCTTTTCAGGATGCCTGCGTGCGCAAGGTGGATGAGGTCAACGATTCGCAAAATCATTTCCGGCGTTTGCTTGACCTTGCCGCCTGCCCGTAAGCGATGATATTGTTCGTTTTCTGTAAAATAGAGGGGTGTGTTCCTTTATTTTACAGAAACGAAATACACAACCCCATTTAAATAGATGTATACTACAATAATCTTGTAAAATATGTGTTGAGGTTTAAGTTCTCTTCAGGGAAGGGTGACTTAACCTTATAGGCGCATTTTACCTTTGTTTTCATCTCTACTGAAAGGAGTAAGGGTACCTCCCCGTCACTTAATTGCTATGGCAATCATCGTTTTATGCTTCAGCGAATTTAAGTCTACCGTAGAGAACCGTCCAAGTAAATGCCCCTACTGCAGCGGTGAGATATTACAAAGGTGGGGAAGTGGAACCAAAATTATACAGGATGCGAAAAAGGAAACGGGTGAATATAGACGTTATTATTGTAAAACGTGCAATCGGACGTTTCGCCATTATTCCCCAGGGGTAGACAGAACCAGGCTAACAGAACGAATTCGGAAGATGGCGGCGATGTCTTGGGCATTGGGGTTGAGTGCGCGGGAGGTGGCAGCTATTTTCGATAAATTTGGCGTTGAATTGGGCTATATGACTATCTGGCGTGAAGGCAATAATCTGGTTGAACGCTGTAGAAATGATACGAATCCAGATCGTCCAGATCGGTATACGATAGACCAATTATTCATGAAGAATACGAATCATGGAATAGGGACGTCGATTGTGGTAGATTTAGGGGATAAAAAAACGGTTGCTTTAGGCAGAATGGATGAGGTCAATTATCGTAAAGTTTTAGAGTGGCTTGAGCCGATTCTTAAGGATTTAGACATTCAGGTGTCTGTTTTACAAACAGGATCATTGCTTTTTTTGGAGTGAGATGAAAATGAAAGGAAATTGATAGGAATCGTAAGAAATTTGCGTGTTTGCATGAGAAATTACCAACCGCTGGTGTGACAGTTATCATCTTTGTAAGGTTTCTAATCTTATAATAATATTGAAATCGTTACTGGGAGAAGTGGCTATCCTTTGAAAGAGTTATAAAGTTCGTTGCATGAGCAATTGGCTAATGAAATAGGTAGAGATAGTTGCCAAAATTGAATATGGGAAAGCTTTGAACTAAGGATTGAGACTGGTCGCACAGTCCGTTTCAGACCGCTAGCAAGTGAAACGGACTAAATCTTTAGGGAGCTAAATGCGAAACCGACCTAATAGGAGCAAGTTTGCTTGTATTTCGTCGGTTTATTGTTTTAACATATTCCTACCCGGTGGAGAATAATTGAGTTTCGGGTTTATTTGGATGGCTATTTCAAGTAAGGTAATCACAGTTTTCTTATAACAGAGCATCCGGCAACGCAGCTAAATTCTCGTTGTAAATAGATATTCAGGGCATATCTATGCCGAATTATCGGTCATTTTTGTATTCATTTTACGGGTAGTTTCACATTGCGTCAGAAGGTTATCGGTTGAATTTATTGCTACGTTAAACATGAAACAGGGACGAAGGGGTCCAATGTCAAGATGGCGGAGCTTGCCAGGTCAAAAATAAGAGGGGATAGAGCAAAAGGACCAGGGTGATAAACTATGAAGCGAATACGTTTGCGGGTAATCATTCTCGTTTTGTGGTTAATTATTCTGTATTATGCTGAACGATTGTTAAATTCGACAGCGCCGAATAGTCTTGCTTTTCCATTCCTGTTGGTGGCCGTTGTCTTTGCACTTGCACTTCCGAGACTGACACGTACACCCTTCTGGATTGTCTTAATTGCACAGATTATTTTATTTTATTCATTAAAGGAATTGACAGGCGCACATCAAGGACCGTATTTTTATACGTTATCAATCATAGAAGTATGCGCAATTTCTTCTTCTTCTGTTTTAGCACATTGGGTAAGTTTATCGCTGGGGGAGTTTGAGACCGCTGTGCAGAATATTTTGGTAGGCTATAGCGATAAAGTGCCAGAACCCACTACGGCAGGGCAAGGCTCGCTCTATCGCGAAGTCAGACGTGCCAGAAATCACCAGCGCCCGCTTACGTTGATGGCAATTGCTATGGAAGAAAATTCCAGTCAGACTGAACTGGATCGAATTACCAAAGAAGCAATTCTGGCAATGGCAAGGCAATATAGATTGGCGAATTTATCCAGAACGCTTTGCGATGAGTTGGAAGATTGTACGATTATCGTTCAGACTGATGAACACTTTGTGGTGGCTTTGCCTGAAACAACCCGAGAGGATTTGCCCTTTGTGGTGAAGCGATTGCGCAAACAAGCCGCAGATAAGGTTGGAATCAAGCTAAAAGTAGGTGTTGCAACGCTTCCAGAGGATAGTTTTACGTATGAGGGGCTGATTGATAAAGCCACCAGAGAAATGCAAGCTAACCTGGAGGTTCAACAGTATTTTGAACTTGAGGAAAAATCTTTAGAACGATCTGTACCTTGAAAGAGAGGGTGATCCTATGGAATATGGTGTTGTTAATCCCCCGAGGGTGATGCCTGGTCAAATTTATCAAAGAATAAAACGTTTATTAGACGTGATTTTTTGTGTATTGGCTTTGTTCTTTGCGCTTGTTATTATCGCTGTGTGCGCAATTGCTATTTACTTTGATTCAGGTGGTCCAATTCTCTTCAATCAGGAGAGAATTGGCAAAGGCGGACGTCGTTTCAAAATATTTAAGTTTCGCACGATGAAACCTGTATTAGAAACGAGTCACTGCCGATCTTTTATGAAAGCGTATGTGAAAGGTGAGATCACGGGCGATAACAATTCAATTTTCAAGCCCATTCAAAAAGACGAAATTACCCGAGTGGGCGCTTTTTTGCGTAAAACAAGCCTGGATGAACTGCCGCAAATTTTCAACATACTGCGTGGAGAAATGAGCCTTATTGGTCCGCGCCCGAATGTTGTTTGGGAGGTTGAGGAATATCGTCCCTGGCATTACGAACGACTTGAGATTTTACCAGGGATTACTGGACTGGCACAGGTGCATGGGAGAAGTTCTATCGGGTTTAATTCTTTGGTTCGTTATGATATTCATTACATTGAGAATCTGAGCTTCATCTTGGATGCGAAGATTTTTTGGTGGACAATCGCTACCATTGTGAATAAAAAAGGCGTTTTATGAGCTTCTAAAAAATGCGAAAGCAGAAGCGCTTATGCCATCCTCATTTGAAAGGAAGTTTGTATATGAATCTTAACTTTTATGTGGATATTTTTAGACGGCGGCTGTGGATTATCCTGACAGTTGCAATTGTTGCTATCCTAGCTTATGCAGCGGCGGAATATTTTTTGGTTGCGCGCGTTTATTCTGCTACTACCACGGTCAATGTTGTGCCGGATGTAGGAGTAACCAATTCTGGGTTGTATCAGGATTACACAGTTAGAATGCTCAACACGTATGCTTATATGCTCCAGAGTAATCCGTTTCTTGAGGCTGCGATCAAACAACTTCCAAAAGAATATTCTACACTTCCCATAAGTGAAGTTAAAAAAAGGGTAAAGATAAAAGTAGATACGCTACTAAATACTTCGATTCTTTTGATTAACGTTCAGAGTCAGTCTCCTGCTTTGGCGCGTGATATGGCGAATACAATGGCGACTGTATTGGTCAATCATGGACGAGACTTTCTATTAGGAAATAGCAAGAGCACGCTTAAGATATTTGAAGACCAGTTGGCTGCCATGGAAGCAGACCTGGGAGATGCTCAGGTAAAATACACCAACCTTGCAGCGCAAGGCAATTCAGGCTCAGAAGCACGAGCGCTTGCTGATCAAATTAAATCGAAACAAGACGCGTATTCTGCGTTGCTGAATCGCTATGAAATGCAGAAGGCGATCACAAGTTCTCAGGCGAATAACTTGACGGTTATTTCGCCAGCCTTACTTCCAGGGTCTCCCATCAACGGTTTGGGGTTGACGCAGCTTGGGTTAGCTTTGGTCGTTGGGTTATTTGCGGGTATAACAACGGGATTGGTCATCGAAAATCTTGATACACGCATCTATTCGCTTGAGCAGCTTAAGGGACTATCAGGGATACAGGTATTGGGGGCTGTGCCGAATGGTCTGTTATTCCATTCAAAACCCAATAAAAAGACAAACGAAAGGTTGATGGACGCATACCACTTGCTAGCCTTCAATTATCGCTCACTGTGCGAAGAATCTGGAAATGTTCTTCTTGTCACAAGCGCTGCGCCGAAAGAAGGCAAGTCTACTGTTGCTGTGAACCTAGCCCAGGCATTTTCGGAAGAAGGACAATCCGTCTTGCTGGTGGAGGGTGACCTGCGCAATCCAACCTTTGATAAGCTCATTGGAGTGGATGGCGATTCAGGACTGGCAACTTTATTAGAGACTGACACTCCGTTTAGCCATGAGCTGACCGCAAAATCTATTCATCCAACCAAGTTGCCGAATTTGTGGACAATTGGCGCGGGTACAAGGGTTGCAAACCCAGTTGCTTTATTTGCTTCTCCGCGGATGGACTCTCTTGTTGATTACCTTCGCACGCAAAACAAAATGATTGTGATGGATTCGTCTTCCGTTTTGGGAAGAGCGGATGTTTCTGTGCTTGCTTCCAAGGTGGATTCCATTATTTTTGTTGTGAAGCAGGGAACTACGAAAAAGGAGCAGGTTATTGCTGCAGTGAATCAGTTGCAGGCGAATCATTCCCGTATTCTTGGATTTGTTTTCTTGGGTAATCATAATTAATTGAGAAAACAATGTTAAAAATGACGAAGCCCAGAATCGTGGAGGTTTTTTTTGCCTGGTATGAAGGCGGCGTGCTGCGTAAAATTGGCGACCTGGCGCTTGCTATCCTCGTGGGTTTGTTAATTGGGTCATTACTGGTTTTTTCCAGTGGACTTTCCTCTTCCTGGCAAGCTGCGATATTGATCATTCCAATCGCATTGGCTTTTGTGATGATCTTTCAAAATTTAGAAAGGCTCATTTTAGCGGCAATTGCCATTGGCATCCCCCTGAACATTGATGTTTCGCTCATTATCAGCCCGTACGCCCGGAATCCGGTAAATCTTGCCCAAGGGAATCGCACGCTTATCGCCCTGACTGAGCTTAGAATTTCGTTAATTTTGGTTCTCCTTGTGTTTGGCTATGCTTTATGGTTGGTCAGGTTAAAATCAACAGAGAGCAAACCAGTACATTTCTTCTGGGGTATTACACTTCCTGCGCTTGGGCTTATCTTCTTTGAGATATGTTCTGTATTTTTTGCGCAGGATCAGCAGCTTTCGCTGTTTCGGATTGAACAATTGGTGGAAGTTTTCCTCGCTTTTTTTTATATAGCAAACCACATTAAGACATCTGCGGACATGCAGTTTTTTGTCCTTGTATCCCTTGGGGCTTTATTGATGGAAAGCGCCCTAATGAGTTTTCAGTGGGTCACAGGTTGGACTTTTCAATTTGCCGGGATTGATTCATCCTTGGCAGAGCCGGGGCGCATTTCGGGTACAATGGGCAATTCTGGCCCGGCAGCAGGCTATCTTTCAGGAATGCTGCTCATCGCCTGTGCAGCATTGGGCGGGTTTCAGAAGAAGTCTTATCGCGTATTGGCAGCCGTCTCTTTTCTTTTAGGCGTGGTTGCATTAACCAGTACAGGGTCACGTATTGGATGGATTGCCGCAGGCGTCACGCTGCCCGCTTTTGTCCTTATCGGCTTGTGGTTGGGTTGGATTAAGCGCGAATTTATCCCCATTGTGTTTGTAGGGGTTCTAGCTTTTGGTTTATTATTTGGGCCCGGAATCTATACGCGCTTTACTGCAGCAGATAATGGTTCAGCAGATGCACGCCCGATGATGTGGAATTTGGCTTTGAAGATCATTAGCGCGAATCCCTGGCTAGGGGTTGGTTCGGGCAACTATGCTTTGGCTACCAAAGAGTATTACAGCACAGATATTGGTCGCGCGAATGAGGTTATTGATATTCAGGTGCATGACGCATTTTTGAATGTTTGGGGAGAGTCAGGTATTTTTGCTCTCCTGGCTTATCTCGGCGTGCTTGGCGCAGCTTTTATGAAAGCCTGGGCTTGTATTAAATCTCCTTCCTCGTTTATTTCTTTAATGGGAGTAGGGGTTAGCCTGGGGATCGTGTCGATGTGTATCCAAATGGTGACAGGTACGTTTCATATGCGTGCGATTACGATTTTCCTCTGGTTCATCATTGCTCTGGCGGCCAGCCTACGAAACCTGAGAGATCAGGGTGATGCTGAATTAGAGCGTCAGAGTTAGATCTTACTGATGACCTATACACAACCTGAAGCGGTGAACGTTCAGTCTAAACCTGCGAGTATAAAGCTATCAGAAGCACGGCGGCGGCTGCCATTCAACATCTTATCCAATATCAGTTGGCTTATTTTGAGCATGGCTGTCGGACTCTGGTATACGCCGTACCTGATTCATCATCTTGGGGTGGCGGTGTATGGGCTTGTGCCGTTGGTCACTTCGGTAACGAACTATTTTTCACTGATCACGGATGGGTTTAACAGCGCCATCAGCCGGTTTCTACAGATAGAACTTGTCAAAGATGATACCAAAGAAGCGAATCGGGTTTTTAATACAGCCTTTTCAGGTTCTTTCTTTATCTTTATTCTTATTTTCCCAGTAGCGTTAGCAGTCTCGTGGCTTGCCCCTCAGATATTTAATGTACCGGCAGGGCATGAGCAAGATGCGCAATTATTGGTATTGCTTACCATGATTGCGTTTGCGGTCAATGATCTTACAACGAGTTTTGGGGTTTCCTCTTTTGCAAACCACCGTTTTGATTTGCGTCTGGGAGTCAATGTTGTACGTTTATTAACGCAGGTAGGTTGTGTCGTCATTCTCTTTGCGCTTTTTTCGCCCCGTGTTTGGCAAATTGGTTTAACAATATTACTATCCTCTTTGGTGTTTTTCTTTGGGCACATCCTTTTATGGGGACGATTGACACCACAACTTATCCTTAATCCGAGGCTATTTGATTTTCCTCGCTTGAAGCAAATGTTTAAATTTGGCGGGTGGTTGGTCATCAACTCGGCGGGCGCTCAACTCTTTTTGAGTATTGATTTGATTGTTGCGAACCTGGTGTTTGGGGCGCAAACTGCCGGGCGTTATGGGGCAGTGATTATTTTTTCGTCACTTTTGCGCTCTTTTGTCAGCACCATTAGCGCAGTGTTTGATCCGATTATGTATACCCTATATGCCCAAAATGATCATGGGCGGCTGGCGGATTATGGGCAGTTGGCGGTGAAATACATGGGGTTGCTCATTGCTTTGCCGATCGGATTGATTTGTGGATTTTCCAAGCCTCTTTTAACGGTGTGGTTGGGTACTACCTTTGCTGATTTATCTCCGCTGGTAATCGTTTTAATTGGGCATTTATGTGTCAACCTGGCTGTGATTCCGTTGTTTAGCATTCAAGAAGCAACCAATAACGTGCGTTTGCCAGGAATTTTGATGTTGATCATGGGGCTGACGAATGCAGGCTTGGCATTTGCATTGGCAAAATGGAGCGGATGGGGCTATATCAGCATTGCGATCAGTGGCGCAATTGTTTTGACCGCGAAAAATGCGCTTTTTACTCCCCTGTATGCGGCGCACATCTTGAAGCTTCCGTGGTATACCTTCATGCGCAGTTTGATTGGGTCTGTTCTGAGTGTCATCCTTGTGGGCGCAATTTCTTTCGCTTTCGCTTCCTTTTGGGATTTGACGAGTTGGGTGAAATTGCTTATGGCATTTGCTCTAATTTGCCTTTTATATTTGCCGGCTTCATTTTTTATTGGTCTTTCCAAAGCAGAGCGTTCTTTTCTTATAAACGAAATTCTGAAACGGACCAGGAGGTGAAATTGTGGTTTCGCTAAAAGCAAATCAGAATACTCTTACGGTTCATTCAACCCGATCTTCTATCAAAGGTGGGTTTGGGCATTTTATGCAGCGTTTGAAACTTGCGCGACGGTTGGTAAATCAATTCTTCATCCATTGTATCGATGCGTTTGATGACCTTGTGCGTTATATGCGATATTCAAATTCATGGTATCGCTCAGAAAATGATCAGCAGAAATTAGAAGCGTTATTATTTTTCTACTATCACAAGGTTGAAAAATCTCTATCGCTGCCAGAAGTCAAGCCGATCTTTGGACTGGGTTATATTGATTATTTGCTGGATCTGATGGAGCGGTGGATCGCGGTTACGGGGCAATACAACGCAGTCGTTTTCCGGGCGGCATATGATACATTGACCTGTTACCGGGAGCATGGAGGAGAGGCTTTGTCTGAGCAAAAGCCAAAGCTGGTGAAACGAATTGATGAACTGCTTCTAAAATATAAAACGGATGATGATGCTATTCATTTGGGTGGAACGATCACCCTGCCGGTTCATCAGATAATCCCTGGTCTTTCGTCTGGGAGCTTTGAGCAATTTGTCCACCAGCGGCACAGCGTGCGCAACTTCACGGATAAACCAATCCCTGATGAAGTCATTATTCGGGCTGTTCAACTTGCGCAGAAAAGCCCTTCGGTATGCAATCGTCAATGCGCGCGCGTTCATGTTTTTACATCTGCTGAGGACAAGGTAAGGGTATTGAGCTGCCAGAATGGGAATAGTGGTTTTGGCCATTTGGCTGATCGCGTGCTTTTGGTTTCAGCGGATCTGAGGGTATTTCTGACCAGCGGTGAGCGTAATCAGGCATACGTGGATGCAGGATTATTTGCCATGACGTTGATCTATGCGCTTCAAGCGTATGGGGTTTCTTCGTGCTGCCTCAATTTGTCCCATTCGCGGGGGGAAGATCGCGCATTCCGGCGCTCCAGTCAAATCCCTGCATACGAAGTTCCGGTGATACTGATTGCCATAGGGTATGCGGCAGAAAGCGTGAAGGTAGCGGTGTCTGCGCGGATTCCGACAGAAGTGGTTCTTTCTTTTCGAAACGATAATGCGAATGGTCACAATTAGGAGGACCAGATGGTAAGCCAGAGGTCTTTTATTTTTGCTGGACAATATGCTTATTCAAACCTTGGCTGCGAAGCAATTGTAAGAGGGACGGCGAATATATTACGGAAAGAGGTAGGAGATTGCCGTTTTATCTCGTCCTATTTTTCTGAAGAAATTTGTTCGGACGAAAGCAAAGAAATTGACCCACTTGTGATTCACCGCCGCTTTCCTTTTCTAAAACGCTATAGTCCAAGCTGGATTCGTTATCAGCTGGATCGGCGTTACTTGCATCGCCCTGTAAGTCGGGAGGTGCTGAGCAGCTTACAGAGCTCTTTAAAAGAAGGGGAAGCTGTTTTTATGTTAGGGGGGGATACTTTCTCGCCTGATTATGGCAATGCTGATGTTTATTTTGGGCTTAGTGATTTTGTGATTGATCAGGGGCTTCCGATCACGATTTGGGGGGCTTCGATTGGTCCCTTTAAAAATAACCCTGATTATGAGCGCTGGGCTGCGGAAAGGTTGCGTAAAGTTTCACTTCTTTGCGCTCGTGAGACAGAAACATTTGTATATTTGCAAGGGATGGGTTTAAAGGATAATGTCATCTTGACGGCAGACCCTTCTTTTCATATGCCGCCCACGCCGTGTGAACTTCCAGAGGAAATTGAGAAGATTTTAAATACGGGTTGTATTGGGCTTAATCTTTCTCCAATCATTCACCGTTATATCCAGCGAGAAAAATCTACTACGATTGAGCAAAGTTTGGATCGGTGGACAGCGGTGGCGGTTAATATTGTACGCGCTATTCAACATCAATTTGCTCAACCCGTGTTATTGATCCCGCACGTTTTCTCAGAATGTGGCGACCGAGATCGAGATGATTATCTATTTTTAAAAGATGTTGCCGGGCAACTGGGAGAAAATGAAGGGGTATATGTGTTGAAACGGGGGCTGAATGCGGCTCAGACCAAGTGGGTGATCAGCAGAGTGCGGATATTTGCTGGGTCGCGCACGCATTCTACCTTGGCAGCAATTTCAACTGGCGTGCCTACAATTTGTATTGGTTATAGCCTGAAGGCGAGAGGAATTGCTAAAGACGTATATGGGCATATGGATTGGTTGATTTCTGGGGCTGATCTGGTAAAAGCCCCTTCTTTCTTATGCGAACGTTTGGTGTCTTTATCAAATCAAGAGGACAGCATTAAGGCGCATCTTCATCGGCAGATTCCGATCTTTCAACAGCGAGCGCAAGAAGCGGCGAGATGTTTTCTGCAAATCGTTGGTTAATTTGTGGCTTATTGGGGCAGAACTGAAACAATGGAGCAAACATCAATGAGGGTTTTGTATTTAGGCGCAAATTTAAGAATGCGAATGACGACCCATTCTGCCCCTGAAATGCGCGCGTTTGGGTTGAAACAAGGACTTGAGGCGGCGGGAGTTGAGGTGTTAATGTTGATGGCAGGGGATCAATTGGACCTCAAAAAATCTCGTACAGTCTATTCTAAAGGCTTGAAACGTTTTTTACCGAAGACAATCACTGCGCCGATGCGAGATTTATATGAAATTTTCCTTGACCAAAGGCTGTATCAAAGTATCGAACAGCGCGTCAGAGAAATCCACCCTGATATTATCTTGCAAAAACAAAACCGTTACTCGCAGGTGGGGATTAAATTAAGCCGTAAGCTTAACATCCCGATTTTCTTGGATGATATTACGCCTATTTGGGAGGGTGAGGTTTACAGCGGCAGAAGTTTGAAGTGGATAGCACGAAACATAAGAAAAAAAGTATTTTCGCAGGCAACGGGGTTGATGGCTGTTTCACCCGATATGGCGACACGGCTGTGTGATGAAGGGGTGCCTGTGACGAAGATACATTTTGTGCCAAATGGGGTAAATTGCGCGCAGTTTAACCCTGCGCTCAACCCTGAGCTTATTCGGCAGAAGTATGGATTAAAGGATAAGGTCGTTATCGGGTATGTGGGCGGGTTTCAGGGGTGGCATCGTTTGGATTTATTAATCAATATTGCGCCCGCATTGATCGAGCAATGCCCTGCTATTCATTTTCTATTAATTGGGAATGATTTCGATCAGCAAGTAGAAAAGATGACGCAAGAACTCGGAATACGCGATCGGTTTACCTTTTCTGGTGAGGTGCCGCAATCAGAAGTTCCGATGTATTTGAATGCAATGGATATAACCGTATTGCCCAGTACGCTTTCGTATATGTCGCCCATGAAAATCTATGAGTATATGGCAATGGGAAAACCAGTCATCGCACCGAGCGGGAATTCAATTGTGGATGCGGTTGTCATTCCTTCTAAAACGGGTCTGATTTTTGAGGGGGGAAATGTGGATTCATTACAGGAGGCAATTCTTAGCCTTGTAAGGCATCCAGATTTTGCGAAGAATATGGGTGCAAATGCCAGAGAAATAGCAGAACGAACGTTTTCTTGGGAGTGCCAGGTGAAGAATTTGCTCAAGGCTTTCAATGATGCCTGCCCACGAATTTCTCTCTCTGGCGTTCCTTTAGATATTATAAGGTAATTAAAGGGTTAGGCAATGGTAACAATACGGGCAACAGAAGATATATATACGTTTTGTAGTGATGATGGAAGATTTTGTAAGCAAAATGTTAGATAAATGATATAAACAAATGCTTATAATGTGGCAATGAAACGATTTATGTGTAACTTTGCTATACCCACTCAGCGTCTTGTTCAAATTTTAGTTGCTACTGCTTTACTGGCATTCCTTTTCAATACAGTAAGGATTACGCCATCAATGGCAGCTTCCTTTCCGAATAGCGGGCTAGAAACGATGCCGCAAGGAGGGGCGAATGACTGGACCTGGTCAACCTCTGGTTGGACATGGGATGCAAGTATCGCTCACAGTGGTAGCCATTCGGCGCGTGTTTCTCGGGGCGGGGGCGATATAACTGGCAATTTATTATCCGCCATGGTTGCGGTGCAGCCCTCTATGAATTTCACTTTGTCTTACTGGCTTCGGATGGACTCAGTGACGATGTATCCGCGTGTTATGGTGTATCAATATACCAATAGCGGGGTTCAGGTAGGTCTTCCTCTGGCGGCTTATGCGAACATTGGGAATGGTACGAAGGATTGGAATGTTGTTCATTACCGTTTTCAGACCCTCCCAAATACCGCTCAGATTCGCATACGGATTTATATTTATAGCGATACAATAGGCACTTTCTGGTTTGATGATTTTTCGTTGAACCAGGATGGGGCGGCGCGTTTTCCCTTACAAGCGAACTTCCCCATTGCATCCTCTGGTGATGATTGGCTCTCTTCCCCGATTGTGGCGGATATTAACCATGATGGGAAAAATGAGTTACTGATTGGGGCGGGTTCAGCGGTCAATGGTTGGAATAATCAGGGCGTTAAACTACCTAGTTTTCCATTGCAGACAGGCGACCGCTCGATTGTTGGGCAGGTGGCAGTGGCTGATTTGAATCACGATGGGCGCATGGAAATTGTTGCTGGTACGCGCTCCACTACGACAGAAGGTCAATGCCGGGTGTTTGTGTGGGGCAGTAATGGCTCGGTGATGAAAGGCTGGCCACAAAGCGTGGATTGGGACACACAATATTCCAATGATTCTTGTTGGATTACCTCGGTTGTCCTGGCAGATATTGATGGGGATAACAACCTGGAAATCCTGGCAAGCACCACCAATAATGGTTCAGCCAATATCGGCGCAAAGATAGCAACCCCCAACCTGTATGCCTGGCACCTGGATGGTTCTTTGGTGATTGGGAATTGGCCAAATTATCAAACGACCGCTGGCATTTATGGTGCTCTAGCAGCTGGCGATGTTCTCAAAAATGGGAAATCAGAGGTTGTTGTTGCTCGTGATTATCTTTACCTGAATATGTATGGCGCGAATGGTCAATCTTTGTCCGGCTGGCCCATTCAGACGTATGTCAATGGGAACGGCGGTAATTACGACAAAGACCAAAGAATTGAATACAGGGTGAATGCTCCTATCCTGGCAGACTTAAACGGGGATGGGAAAATGGAAACCATCGTAGCTGGTCATGTGGCTGGGCCAGGAAATACTAGTGTGGATTCCAATAATGCTTTAATGGTATTCAAAGCAGACGGAACGCGATTCCCGGGTTGGGAAACGGCAGCGGTGGGCAGCGGCATTTTATGGCAGAGTGATCGTCCATGGCAGGCTCCAGTGGTTGCTGATCTTAATGGAGATGGAAAGCTGGAAATTGTCGTTGAAAGCGAAGATGGGTGGATTAGGGCGTATAAGGCGGATAAAACGCTTTTATGGGCATTCAATTACACGCAAGGCTCCACACTTTTTGCAAGCGAACCGGTGATCGGGGATATTGATGGTGATGGCGCACCTGAAATTGTTTTTGGGACGTACGTTCCCTTAATGAATGCCACCGATAAAGACGGACCTGTCGGCTTGTGGGCTTTGAAAGCCAATGGGACGGTTGTACCCGGCTTCCCTCTGGTCGTTCCTACTTCTGGGATTCGATCTGCTCCTACCCTGGCTGACTTGAATGGGGATGGCAAATTGGATATTGTTGCAGCCACCCGTAGCGGACAGGTATTTGTTTGGAGTACTTCTGCGCCTTATAACCCTGCTCTGCTTCCCTGGCCCACGGGACGTCACGACTTGCGCCGCTCGGCAGCGTATGTATCTCTGTCGTCTAATCTAAGTGCCAGCAGTATGGCGGCGTACCCATCCAGTATTCAACCAGGGCAAACATCTACTTTCATCCTTCATATTGCCAGTGATACTCCTGTTGCAGACGAGCTTTCTTTGACCAATGTGATCCCGGATGGGTTATCATACCTTCCAGATACCTTAACGGCTTCTTCGGGCGCAGTGACGGAAACGGGTGGCGTGATTCAGTGGAATGGGATACTGACTGGAAATCTTGCGGTGGATATTCAATACCAGGTAACCTTTACGCCTAATGTTTTACAATCCGCTCATTTGGATGGCCTGTCTATTAATAATATGTTCACCCTGGAAACACCCTCCAATGAGCAGATTCAGCGTTCAGGGCTTTTGTCTCTCGGACAAGGGTTTTCTTACTTCTTGCCAATAACAAAAAAGTAGTTCAGACTATCCCATCAGGGAGAGTGATGTAATCAAGAGGAGAATGCACCCTTTAGGTCATTCTCTTTTTGATTGCGTCAGCGTGATTGCATCCGTCTTTGTATAAATATCTTTATTGCTCCTTGGGGAACGAAATTCATGCCCAAACGACTGAAAATAGCTTATTACGTTCAGCGGTTTCCATATTTAACGGAAACTTTTATTTTGCGTGAAATGCTTTATTTGCGTGAGATAGGATTCGACGTGGAAGTAATTTCTTTAATGCCGCCCATTCCCAATTCAAAAGTCCATCCACAAGTACAGCAGATGATGCCATTCGTTCATTACAGTCCGGTCTTTCTGTCATGGGGATTAATTGGAGCGCAATTTTACTTTTTCTTCCGGCATCCGTTGCGATATTTGCGCGCTTTGCAAAGGGCGATATGGCAAACGTATGCTGAACCGATGGATTTGTTGAAAATGTTGATTAACTTTCCGAAATCGGTATATTTTGCCAGACAATTGCAGGGAATGCAGGTAGATCATATTCATGCACACTTTGTATCGTTAAGCGCAATTTCTGCGCAAATCGCGGCGGATTTAATAGGCGTATCGTATAGCGTACACGCCCATGCTTATGATATATTCTCACGAAACCTCGATAATGTACGCCGTCAGCTCGAATTGGTGACAGCAATTGTCACTGTATCGGAGTATCACCGTCAATATATTGCCAAACTATGTCCACATTGGGAACCAGAAGATATTCAGGTGGTGCATTATGGCGTAGATCCTGCTGAGTTCACCCGTGGGAAGGTTGCTGCAAATGGGAGTATGATTAATATCATTTCAGTCGGCTCCCTTCTTGAAAAGAAAGGACATGAAATCTTGATTGATGCGTGCGCCCAACTGGCAGCCAAAGGGTATTCATTTCAATGCAATATCGTAGGGAACGGATATTTACGTGAGTCGCTTCAAGCGCGCATCGACAGCCTTGGACTACAAGAAACTGTCTTTTTGGTCGGCGCAAAAAATCAATTAGAAGTGCAAGACCTTTACTTAGAGAGCGATATTTTTGTCCTGGCATGCGTAATCGCCAAAAGTGGAGACCGAGATGGTATGCCGAATGTGCTTTTAGAGGCAATGGCGATGGAGCTACCAGTCATCACGACGCCCGTTACCGGCAATGTGGAATTGGTGCATCATCAGAAAAATGGATGGTTAGTGCCATCGCATGATGCCTCTGCACTGGCTTCTGCGATCGAAGCGTTGATCAAGGATCCTGATCTCCGGGAGCGTTTGGGGAAAGAAGGACGGCAAACTATTTTGGCAGAGTTTGATATTCATAAGACGGTTACGCAAATGGCAGCGATATTCGATGAAACCGTCAAGAATTCTAGCCGTTCAAAATAAAACTTTTGCTCTCCGTTTCTTTTTACAGAAATATAGAAAGCATTCAATGAACTCAACTTTTACAAATACCATTTCATTTGCTTCTAAAGCCAAAGGACCTTTGGCATTATTCAAGCGCATGGTTAAGATTATACGCCGGTATGGGATTACATCACGGCGTATGGAGCTTAATTTAAGCCAGTTTTCTGAGATTCTACGCAAATATGATTGTGGAGCAACTTTTCCGATTACTGCTGTGGCAATAATGCGTCACAAAGAGGTAATTGCTAAGTTTCTGAATGGGAATATTGAATTTGCGGTGCATGGGTATGTTCATATTGATTTAGATCAGGTTTCTCAAGAGGTGCGGTCACAACATCTTCGTAAGGCGCGGGCAATTTTTTCAGAAGCGGGGATCAATGCCTGCGGCTTTCGATCACCTTATTTAAGCCATGCTGCTGAGTTATATGATGTGATCCGGGATACAGGGTTTGAATATGTAAGCAATCAACCTATTTTATGGGAAGTATTCGGCGATAAGGATGTTCCTGCGGCAAAGACTTCTGGATATAAGCGGGCGTTGGATTTATATATGCCCTGGAAGTCAACTGAGCGGTCTTCACTGCCCAGAATGAAAGGTCAGCTGGTTGATATTCCTGTTTCTCTCCCGGATGATGAAATTCTGATGGATCGTTTGGAGTCGCCGGCGGCTTTGGTTAAAGAAACCTGGAAGCAAATTTTATCACAGGCTTACCAAAGAGAAGAATTATTCACACTTCAATTGCACCCCGAAAGGGTGGCGGGCTGCGCTGACGCTTTGTCCGCGGTATTGTTGGAGGCGCGTTCCTTACTCCCGCACGTATGGATTGCTCGCCTGGATGAAATTACAGAATGGTGGCAAGCGCGCTCCTCTTGTAAATTGCAGGTTACGGATCGGCGTGATGGCGGATTTGATTGCGCCGTGATTGGACCGGCTGGGATTACCACGCTTATTCGTGGGGTAGATGTGGATGTGCCTACCACCTCGTGGGCAAATGGGTATCGCCAAGTGGAGGCGAGAAGCTTTATCATCCACGCGGAAACCCGCCCTTTTATTGGCGTTTCAGAGAGGACATCTCTTCTTTTAAGGGATTGGTTGCTGCAACGAGGATATGTAGTTGAGGTCAGCGAGGAAAAACAACTTTACCTGTGCTATTTTGATGAGCCGGAATTTTCGGCTGAACATGAGCGACTTGTTCTTGAGACGATTGAAGAATTAAATTCCCCCCTCATTCGGCTTGGACTATGGCCTGATGGGGCGCGTTGCGCCCTGAGTATTACGGGAGATATTGATGCCCTTACCATTTGGGATTATGTATTGCGCCTTTTCGGGCAGTGATCACCTGGGTTTCTAGCAATTGATGCGGTAATGGTGGGAAAAGGAGAGGGTTATGAAAATTAGTGTATTTGGTTTGGGATATGTTGGAACTGTATCTGCCGGATGTCTTTCAGCTCTGGGACATGAGGTGATTGGGGTAGATGTAAACTCCACCAAGGTAGAAATGATTAACGGTGGCAGAAGCCCAGCAATTGAAAAAGAACTGGATACTATTATGAGCGAAAGCGTTGCCGCTGGGAGATTACGAGCAATCACTTCAGCGGGAGAGGCTGTGTTAGGTTCGGATGTTTCTATGGTGTGTGTTGGCACGCCAAGCGCAGAAAATGGTAATCTGGATTTGAATTACGTGGAGCGCGTATGTCAGGAAATCGGCGAAGCAATCGCCATGAAAAAAAGTTATCACATGGTAGTGATGCGCAGCACCATGTTGCCGGGGAGCACTGAGGAGAAAATTATTCCCATTCTTGAAAAAGCGTCAGGCTGCCGGGTGGGGGTAGATTTTGGAGTGACCTTTAACCCAGAATTTCTGCGTGAGGGCACTGCGGTGGACGATTTTTATCACCCTTCTTTTACCGTGGTTGGCAGTAATGACCTTGAGAGCGCGAAAATAGTCGCGAAAGTATATGAGGGGATTAATGCGCCATTTTATGTTGTTCCCCTCAAGGTGGCTGAGATGGTGAAATATACCAATAATTCCTTCCATGCGCTCAAGGTGGCCTTTGCCAACGAGATTGGCAATATTTGCAAGCAGCAGGGAATTGACAGTCATCAGGTAATGGATATTTTCTGTAAGGATACAAAGTTGAATTTATCCCCTTATTACCTTAAGCCAGGGTTTGCCTTTGGTGGATCATGCCTTCCAAAAGATGTGCGGGCGTTGCTCTATTCTGCCCATCGCCATGACCTTCATGTCCCCATCCTGGAAGCTATTTTGCCCAGCAATGATATTCAAATCCATCATGCTTATGAAATGATCCGTCAAACAGGGCATAAGAATGTGGGCGTACTGGGATTTAGCTTTAAAGAAGGGACGGATGATTTACGGGAAAGCCCATTGGTGGAATTAATTGAAATTTTGATTGGGAAAGGCTATCACGTTCAGGTCTACGATAAAAACGTCTCCTTTGCCAAACTTTATGGAGCGAATCGCGTTTACATTGAGCGCACGATTCCGCATATTTCCACGCTGATGTGCAATTCCATTGAAGATGTTATGGCAGGCAGTGACGTAATCGTCATTGGCAATAAAGACACTCAGTTTGCTTCTGCGCTTCAAGAACTGCGAGAGGGGCAGGTGGTGATTGACCTGGTCCGGATCATTCATGATGCTGACCAACTTGGGGATCAGTATCAGGGGATTTCCTGGTAAGTGGGTCAAGAAGAAAGAAATTGCTTTTCATTCCATCATAATTGAGGATTAAACTTGAGAAACGATGCCCGAATTAACATGGACACTAATGCCAAAACGCATTGCATGGTGGTCCATGCTTATTATCCGATTGGGGAAACGCGCGTAGAACGGGAATCACGGGCGCTTCTGGATCATGGGTTTGAGGTGGATCTGATTTGCCTTGGGTCAAAGGGGGAACCTGCCCAAGAGGACGTGGCTGGGGTGAATGTCTATCGTCTTCCGGTTGACCGTCATCTGAAGAGTGGGATGTTGACGCAGCTTTTAGAATACATTTCTTTCTTTGTACTCGTATTCTTTAAGCTCATTGGGTTAAACAGGAAGCGGCATTATAACGTCGTTCAGGTTCACAATTTGCCAGATTGGCTTGTGTTCTCTACCCTCATTCCGAAGTGGATGGGTGCAAAAATCATTTTAGACTTGCATGACCTGATGCCTGAATTCTTTGCAGCAAAATCTGGTCGGCAGATAAACAGTCTGCCCGTCAAAATAATGATCTGGCAAGAGCAGATATCCTGCCAATTTGCTGACCAGGTGATTACGGTAACAGAAAATTGGAAAGATACACTGATTCAACGCGGACTTTCACCTGCCAAGGTCAGCGTAGTGATGAATGTTGCCGATGAGAATGTCTTTTCTTTAGAAGGCGGGCAATCCCACAACAAGAACGGTCATTACCAATTGTTTTATCATGGCAATTTGACCTACCGTTACGGTATTGATCTGGCGATCCGCGCAGTGGCGATTGTTAAAGATCAAATACCCGAGGTTAACCTTCATATTCATGGGTGGGGCGAATATAGCCAGAAGTTAAAGGATTTGACGAAAGAGCTGGGTTTAGACGCTTATGTGACCTTTAGTAGTAATAGTTTGCCAACAGCTGAGCTACCAGGCTTAATCAGGCAAGCGGATGTTTGCCTGGTGCCTTATCGAACGGATATTTTCACAGATGGTATTCTACCGACTAAGTTAATGGAGTATGCAGCATTAGGGGTTCCGGCAATTGCTTCTCGAACTACTACTATTTCAAGATATTTTGATGAATCCATGATCCAGTTCTTCTCCCCAGAGGATGTGTCAGGGTTGGCGGATCGCATTCTCTATCTGTATCAGAATCCTTCCGTATTGGCGCAGATGCCACAACGCCTCCACGAGTTTAATAAACGTTATAGCTGGTCAAGGATCAGCGAAGAATATGCAAATATGGTTGAAAAGCTGGGTCAGAGAAATAAGAGAGGGAAATAATGGGCGTAACCATTGTAAATGACCTGGGTAAAGATACCTGGCGAAAATATGTAGACGAGAATCCCTTGGGAAATATTTTCCATACCCCTGAAATGTTTGAGGTTTTTGCCAGAACCAGAGGACATTGCCCTAAAATTTGGGCTGCCATGGGTGAAAATCAGGAAATTCTTGCGTTGTTCCCAGCGGTACAAATTTCTTTGAACGAGGGGATTTTGCAAAGTATTACTACCCGCACCATTGCATATGGCAGCTTGTTATATTCACCTGGATCAGCGGGCAGAGAGGCTTTAGAAGCGGTACTGCAATGCTACGTTCGCAAAGCGCAGGGCGGCGGCGTTTTTACTGAATTGCGTAATTTATCTGATTTAAGTGCTGTGCAGCCTATATTGAATAAGGCGGGGTTTTGTCAAGAAGGACATCAAGATTTCCTGATTGATTTGGACAAGCCTGTGGATGAAGTAATGCGGGTCATCAGCAAGAGCGGGCGGAAATCTATCCGAAGGTCTATTGAAAAGGGTGTTGAAGTAGAGGAAATTCAAGATCGGTCCTGCATTCCTGTTTTCTATCAGATGTTGCAAAACACGTATCAACGCGCGCGAATTCCATTGGTAGATATTTCTTTTTTTTACGCAGTTTTCGATATTCTTGTACCAAAGGGCATGGCGAAGATGCTCCTGGCAAAGGTGGATGGGAAGTATATTGCCGCATCGCTGGAGATGCCTTATAAGCAGATCATTTATAGTATGTACAGCGGGTATGATTGGGATTGGAGACCTTATTTCCCGAATGATCGCCTTGTCTGGCATATTCTGGAATGGGGCGCAAAGAATGGGTACACTACTTATGATTTTGGCGGCGCAGGAAAGCCGGGCGAAGTGTATGGCGTACGCGAATTTAAAGCCAAGTTTGGTGGAAAGTTGGTTCAATATGACCGCAATACCTACGTTCACACACCGTTGATCTTACTTTTCAGTCGCGTGGGCTACCAAATGTACCGGCAGTTGATGCGAATCTTGCCAACGCGATCCATTGACAATTAAGAATTTCTCTCCCTTTAAAATGCAGATGAAAACATGTATCCTCTACGTGGTTGAATATCATCATCAGGTGCTCGATGTCTGGCGCGATCAACAGGCTACTAACCTGCAGGTTACCCATATCGATGCGCATTGTGATATGCGTGGGTTGTATATGGATCGTAAAGCTCAGGTTGCCTTCCCCATGATTGGGGCGGAAAGTCGGTTGGACCCGGGGAATTATTTAACACATGCCATTCTGGATGGGCGGATTAGTAGGCTGGAATGGGTTTATAGCGAACCCGGCGGTCGGCTTTATGATGTTGGGACAATCAAGTACGAATCTGATTTAACGGCTTTCCCGTATCGGCTGCTGAAGCGTTTACGCCATACAAAAGGAATTCCCCTCCCTTACCGAGAATTGAAAATTTCTGAATGGATCGCGGAATCGGATGCTGCGCAATGCCTGGATATTGATTGGGATGCCCTTGCTAGCGAATTATTTTCGGTTGATAGTATTCCGGGTCGCGTGCAAGAATTTATGAAGAAAGAAATGAAAAGGATTCCCAATCAAATTTTTGTTTGTTATTCTCCTGATTATTCTCATCCAAGCAGAGAGATTTTCCAGGCGTTTATTGATGATCTGGCAAAGAAATATCATGCGCAAGTGGTCAGAATACCATCCAAGGATGGTAGTTTGAATGAGAAACCTTTCTACCGCAGGTATTTACCAGCTGGTTTGTTTCAATTTGCGCGATCTGCATATTATCAGGGATGGTTTTTCTTGAAGCGATTGGGCATTTATTGAGTTCGGGCGGAAACATTCTCTTTCTATTTTGTTTGCTGAAGAATTGACTCCTATGGATTTCATTTCACGAATATCTCTCCTCATTGAAGACTGGAAATACTCTCGCAGGCGGAAGGGAATCAAGGCTTCTGTGTTGAGTACGGGGCAGGAACTGGCAAAATTATTTTTTCTGCGTTTACATTTCAATATCATTGCCTGTCCTTTGGATCAACCATGGCATTTGTCGTCGCCGAAGATTCCGCTTCAGATTCGTCCTTTTGAAGCGGCGGATATTCAGCGTATTGCCGGGATAGACCGTCCGTCTGAAGCAAAGCGTTGTGAAGAAAGACTGGCGCATGGTTATTATGGATTAGTAGGCTGCTGCCAGGACGAAATTGCGGGGTATGCCTGGGCGTTTACATCCATTGACCCAACTTTTGAAAATGTGCAACTTACTCTTCAGCCGGGTGATTTTGTTTGTGATAATGCCTTTACCGTTCCTTCTTTTCAGGGGCAGGGCGTCCAGACTGCGCTGACTCTAAAACGCTTGGAAATTTTCCGCAACATGGGGTATCGTAGGGCAATCAGCTACATTGAAGTTCATAACCACCCTTCTTTGGCGGTTTGGCAGAGAAAGTTCCAAGGACAAACGATTGGAAAAATCGATTTCCTGCGTATTGGTCCCTGGTATCGCGTTCGAGTAACGTATAATGGCAAGGAAAATCCCGTAACTTCTTAAGCCAGGAGTAGAAATATGAATCGCTATTTTCGCCGAAGTGTATTAAAGATGCATGAATTTGGCACCGGCCGGCATATTCTTCAACGGTTGAATGAATTAAATTGTACCCAGTGGTTAAGCTGCGATGAATTGTCGGAATTGCAACGCAAGAAGCTGATCAACCTTGTAGAATATGCGTATCAATATGTGCCATATTATCAGCGCACCTTCCGCGATATTGGGTTTGAACCCGGTGATCTGAAGGAAGACCTGTCCTGTTTGAGGAAGCTACCCATCCTGACCAAAGCAATCATCCGTGACAACTTCGAAAATATGCAGACAACAGAGGCGGTAAGGCGAAAGCAGTTAAGTCTGATGTCCACGTCTGGGTCTACCGGGCAGCCGTTGATATTTATGCAAGATCGCGATTATCGGGATGCCGTGACCGCTGATATTCAACGCCATATTGAGTGGGCTGGATGTGAATTAGGGGATTTACAAGCCTTGATTTGGGGAGTGGGTTTTAAGCAGACTCGCTGGAAAAAGATGCGCACCAACCTGATTGATTCCATCTGGAATCGGTTTCAAATCAATGCCTTTACAATGACCGAAGAAACGATGGATGAATTTGCAAAAGAAGTGATACAGCGGAAACCGAAAACATTGTTTGGGTATGCTACCAGTATCTATCGGTTTGCTCAATTTATTCGAACCAACCGTTATAAAGATATTTCATTTAATGGTATTTTTTCTTCTGCCGAACTTCTTTTACCGCCGGTACGCCAGTTTATTGAAGAAACTTTCCGCTGCAAAATCTTTAATCGTTACGGTACTCTGGAATTAGGCGGAGTGGCTTGTGAATGTGAGGCGCATGACGGGATGCACGTGAGCGCAGAAAATAATTATGTAGAAATCATCGACCATCAACGCTCATGTAATCCTGGCGAGGTGGGTGATATTATCGTTACGAACTTGAATAATTTGGGAATGCCTTTTATTCGTTATAGTATCGGCGATGACGGCGCGTGGTATGGCGATAGCCCTTGTTCTTGCGGAAGGCAATTACCCAGGCTGAAGTCTTTGGAGGGGCGTATTGTTGATACCTTCCAAACCGCAGATGGACGGATTGTCTGGTCAGGGTTTGCAGGCGCTGCGTTCCGCTGCCTGGCACATCCTTCTATAAGACAGTTCCAGGTTGTCCAAAAGTCATTGGATAAGATCGTGGTTCGATTGGTGAAGTCTGGAGAAGTGCCTGAGTCTATCCAGGAGCAAATTACCGATGCGATTCAATATACCTTTGGACAATCCATCTCTGTAGAATATGAATTCCCTGATGAAATCCCCCCCTTGCCTTCAGGGAAGCATCAATATGCAATTTCTGAAATTGGGAAATCAAAGTAGGTTTTACTCTGGACAAACCCCATGAATAAACGTGAAGATAGCTCGCCAATGGGTGATTTTACCCTTTTTGGTTTTACAACTCAGCCCAAGGAAGTATTGGAAAGCCGTTGGATGGCGCAGTTAGGAATAATTCCTGATGAAATTGGCTTTGGCGCTTCTGGAACGCTTTTCTTGTATACCTCTTATGGCGAAGTAGCGGAATCGGATGAAGCAGTTGTCATCAAGCTTGGTTTCCTGCGGGAGGCAAACGCTGCACCTGTTTCTGCGGATCGACTTCTGCGCAAGCCATTCCTGAGTCACGCAGACGTCAACACCCATTCCATCAGCGGAAATGGCTTAGTTATTCGCTTTGAAAAGGATGCTCCTGTTTTTTCAGCCTTTAAAACGATTTTAGGCATTCCACAATTGTATTATTGTGTTTCTGAAAAAGGGGTTCTTTGTTCAGATCGATTAGCCATTCTGGTTAAGTTCATGGAACATGTGGCGTTAAATGAAGAGGCAATCCCATTGCATTTTCTTTTTCGTTCTACTCCCGGAGAGACTACGTATTACCAAAATATTAAGCGATTGCCGCCGGGGTACACGCTCTTGTGGGAAAATGGACACCTAACTAGCAAACTGGTTGTAGATTTTGATGGAACAGACCCCTTGCCGCAATTTCGTAGTGATAAAGACCTTGAAGGCTGTATTTATGAATCCTTACAGAATGTGGTTGGAGATTATCTTCAGCAAACTGATCCTGCTGGAAGGAATATCGCCAATCTTTTATCGGGAGGAGTGGATTCTTCGCTTATTCAGTTTTTGATCAATCAGCAAACGTCCTGCCATCCGGTACATTCCTATAGCTTTGCGGTTCAGTCTTCTGGGTTTAATCAGGAAATTGAATATGCCAGGCAGGCAAGTGAGGTTTTTCAAACGGATCATACGTTTGTCAATTTCTCCCCGACCGATTATCGCGGGCTGCTTACGCGCACAATTGAAGCGCTGGGGCAACCGCCCATCTTGCAAACAGAACCCAGTATGTGCGCCATTGCGGAATATGCTCAGGCAAACAATTTGCCAGCGCGTTACTTTTTCTCAGGGCAAGGGGCGGATACCGTCTTTGGATTGAGTTACGATAAAAAGCTTAAGGGGCTGCAATGGATGAAGGGCATACCGGGCATTGTTGCGATTCTGGAAGGCGCGGGGAGCGTAATCCGTCCTATGCATAGCGCATCAAGAATATTGATGAAGGGCGCTAGAATATTGGCGGGCGCAAATGATGCGGATGATTTTCTCTCTCCGGCTAATTCGATTGCCATGTATGGGAATTTGGATTTGCTTCGCAGGTGTTTTGGGGATCGAGTGCTGCAAAACGCTCTGAGTCAACGCAGAGAATATGCCTTGCAATATCAGAAAACGGATCATTATCTTGAGAAGGTACATTTAATTGACCTTATGACAGATACCTACGAGTTAGGGATACAGCGTCAGCAGTTATTCTTATCCAAGAAGCGAGAACAACTGCATCCATTTTTCGATGATGATCTCTTGCAGACTGCCTACGCGATCAGCCCAGATCGGCGATATATCAAAGGCTTTCGTCCAAAATATTTATTAAAGGATATTTTGAGTCAGCAAACCGCCTCTGAAGTGTCTCGGAAGCCGAAAGGGTTCTCTGTCTTTGAAAATGACTTGAACCAATGGATGAAATCGGGTCCACTGCGTGAAGTAATTGATGGAATAGAACGACCAGGGTTTATCAGCCAGGCGGATTTTGATCTGCAAAAAGAGAATCCAGATTTTTTCTTATGGGGTCTATTGACGTTTCACATTTTCCAATCTGTTTGGTTCTAAGCAATAGCTTCGCCAAAAAGATTCTTGTAGGGGCAAGCTCTATCCGTATCTGTGGCGGTCAATTTTCTTCAAACAAAGATTGGCGAAGATACAGACAAATTGACGTTATTCATTAAGGAGATAAGATGCAAAATCCCAGTGAAGCTCATTTATTATCAGGTGATTTCACATTATTTGGCTTTACGCGGAACCCTGCTGCATTGCTTCCGCAGTTATCCGTCAAACTTGGGATTACTCCTAAAATAATCGATATTGGGTTACAGGGAAAAGCCTTCTTCTATTGCTCGGATGGCGAAATGGCAGATTCGCCGGAAGAAGTTGTGATTAAACTAGGCTTTTTGCGGTCAACGACAAAGTCTATGCTCAATGCTCGCCAGCTACTCGAAAGCAAGATGGTTAATCCTGATGCTATTTTCAGCGAAGGTTTCAGCGGGAATGGCTTGGTGGTTGGGATGAGCAAATTAGAGCCAGTTTTTTCGGCATTTCAGACGTTGATGTCGGTGCCGCAGCTTTATTTCTTCAACTCTGAAGATGGAATCATTTGCTCTGACGTTCTGCGTTGCCTTGCGCTATTGATCCCACAATGCGAGGTAGATGAGTCTGTACTGCCGCAACATTATTTATTTCGTTCTGTGTATGGTTCTTCTACGTATATAAAGGGAGTGAAACGGTTGATCCCCGGGCAATTCATGAAATGGGAGAATGGGCGTGCAGCCTTCAAATTGGCGCGTAGCCTGGATGCGATAACGGATGAAGCTCAATATATCCGCAACGATGCGAAAGCATTGAACCTTTTGGCTGAATCGTTGCAAGATGTCACCGCAGATTACGTCACCCAGATTCAAAGTCGTGGGCAGGAAATGGCAACGTTGCTCTCAGGTGGGGTGGATTCCTCGCTTGTTCAGTACTATATCAACCAAAAGCTGCATCCTGAGAATTATCGTTCGGTTAGCTTTGCGATTGGGGTATCATCGTTTGATTTTGAAGTGGAGTATGCCCGCCAGGCTAGCGAAATTTTCAATACGCATCACTCATTTGCAAATTACTCTCCACAGGATTACCCTGACTTATTGGTCCGAGTCATTGATCAATTAATGCAACCACCTAACCTTGAAACAGAACCCAGCTTTCTGGCTGTGGCGGATTATATTTGCTCACAAGGGTGGCGGGAAAGATATTTCTTTACCGGGCAAGGGGGGGACACGCTTTTCGGCGGAGAGGCTGCTACAAAACTAAAAGGATTGGAGTATGTACGCAAAATACCCTTTGCTTCTGGCTTGTTAAAAAGAACTGGGCGGATCCTATCACCCTTTACCGGGCATGCGCATGCGCTATTGAGGGGAGCGGAAATTATCGAAAGTGAATGGGACGCTGACGCCTATTTCTCACCCGAAAATAATGTCTGCGTTTATGTTCTGGATCAAAACTGGGATATTCTGCGGCGCTGTTTTGGGGATGCAGTGCTGCGGCAGACGCTTGCTGAGCGTAGAGAACTCATTGCTCAGATTAGCAAGAGCCGGCATTACCTGGATAAAGTTTATTTTATTGACTTAACAACCGATCTATGGGAACTGGCGGTACAACGACGCAGTATCTTCCTGGCGCATCATTTGGATCAGGCTACGCCATACTTTGACGAAGATCTGATTAAAGTTGCACTCTCCTTCCATCCAGATATTCGATATTTGAAGGGTTTTAAATACAAATATTTACTGAGGCAATTATTAGAAGAGAAAACCAAAGCGCCTGTCGCGCGTAAGCGAAAAGGACCCTCGACTGTAAATGATGATTTTGAAAGCTGGATGAAGTCTGGTCCATTACGACCCTTGGTAGAGGCGATGGATCGTCCGGGATTTATCAATCAGGCGGACTTTGACCGGTTGAAACGGCAGGGAGATTATTTCCTATGGCCATTCCTTACGCATGATATTTTTCAAAAACGACTGAAATTAAGTTTGTAATCGCGTATAAACGCTCTTAATCTGTTCAGAAAGACCAGGAGGAAGGAGTATGCAAAAGTTAATAAAATGCCTTCGGTATGAGTGGCCATTACATTTTATTATGGCGCTTACGGGGTGGTTCCCAAATAACATCATTTTTTATCGAATCCGAGGATTTCTTGCGCGTCCCTTTTTTGGTTCTTGCGGCGCTAACTTTCGCATCAACCGCAATATTGAATTTTTAAATTCTTCATCCATTCATATTGGGAATAATGTTTATATGGCTGTCGGTTGCATCCTACTGGCAATAGGGGAGATTCAGATTGGGGACGAAGTGATGTTGGGACCATATGTTGTGGTAACGGCGGGAAAACACATTAAAATGAAAGGCTCGTACCGTTATGGGCCTGAAGAAAAAGCCCTGATTAAAATTGGGTCTGGCACTTGGGTGGGGGCACATACCACCATTGTGGGGGGGGCGACTATCGGCAGTGGCTGCGTAATAGGGTGTAATGCAGCCGTTGTTCGCGGAACGATTCCGAATAATGCTTTTGCTGCGGGCGTTCCAGCAGTCGTTAAAAAAATAGAAAATGTTTGAAAAAACCATTGAAAATAACGTAAGTTCAAACTCAGGTTGAATCTATGATCCTATAAGCTATAGAAATGGCTGAAAGTTTCCTTACAAAATAGTAATTTTCATTTCTCCATTTGCTTTTCGGGAGACGATTGCGCCTTTAATCGAGTTAAAATCTAAAAAAGAGGAAATTGGGTGAGAAAAACCAAAAATAACCAACCAGCCGTGCAACAAAGATAACTTATTAAGAAATTAAACGTTTATAATTTGTTTGGAATGAAAAGAGAGCTTTAGAAGGTCTAGCGAATTCCTCACAATATAGAGCGAATTGGTTGTCAATTTAATATTAGGGGCAGTGAACTATAGGTTGAGCCTGGTCGCACCGTTGTTTTCTAAATGATAAAATAGAAAACGACCAAGACCTATAGGGAGCCAAATGCGAAACCGACCTAAATTACGATGTGTAATTTATAGGTTGGTTTTTTTTATTTTAATTTTTATCGCTTAAGCGTGACAATCGTAAAAAGATGGCTCAAACCAATCTCCGAATTGCTGACGGGAGTATGCGGCAATTCAGTTCTATTTACTTACCTATTTGATCTGAAATTTTTATCCGTGTAAAAGCAATCATGATTCAAAGAACCTTAGAAATGAGGATGCAGGAGTATAAGAATGGATCGTAAACAGGAAATTATCATCATTGTTTAGAGCGCCGAATTGAACTCGATAAGTCGGAAATAATAGGAAATAGTCATTTAGGAGGCCACGTCATGAAATCGAAGTTCTTACAAATCGTTGTAATTCTTGGTTTGCTGTTTTCTTTGGTGGGTACGATCACACCAGCGCGTGCGGATAGTCCATTTACCAACCCAGATGCGGATGGGGATGGTCTTTCAAATGCGTTAGAAACCGCAAGCTGGTCAATCATCAACTATGGGCCCTATAAGACGAACACCGCAATGGCTGATAGTGATAGTGATGGATTGACAGACGGCGAAGAAAAATTGTTTAATGTAGGTCCGAATGATGCGCATAGCCCAGGGCTTGCCATCAAATATGATAAGAAATATAAGACCTTTCAATATTTCAGCGCAACGGATAGCGCCTATTTGCCCATGATCCAGGGTGGAGATCAATACTTAATGAGAACCTCCATGGTGATGCGGCGCGGCATTCCTTTTAAATTCATTGCCCCCTCTACCGCCAGTCTGGTCATTACGGGTCCGAACTCTACCACCATCAATCCTGTGCTTGACCCGATAAATGGTGGATGGACAGCCACTTTCCCATTAAATGGACCGGTTGGAACGTATACCGCAACGACTACCGAAGGGACATGGTCAAAGACCATGCCCATTTATGTCATCTTTGAGCTGCCCGCGGATGCCCAGCCAGATCAGTTGGCTGCATTCCTGTACGATGATGACCCGGCAAATAAGAAGGATGAAGTCGCTGTTACCTTTGCTAACCCTGAGGGCCGGTACACGACCACTCCATGCCCTGACCCTGCCAACCCGAATGCGCCTTGCTCAAATCAGGAATATCACAAAACAACGGCTTACGCCCAGGCATTTTGGACCGAGCAATTTAAAACCTCGGTTTTCCTGGTTCACACCATGAAAGCGATTAATGGGATAACCAACCCAAATAATGCCGCCGATGCGATTGCAACGTGGACAGATCGGGAGTTTAGGGTTAACTACGCCTATACGGCAAACAGCTTCTCATCAGCGATGTACACCTGGAATGACGGGACGGGCGTCACGATGAATGGCGGCGGCTGTGAGACGACTGCCGCTGTATTCACCTCGGTATTAAGATCAGCCGGTATTTTAGCACGGCCGTTTGCGGTGGATTATGATAAGGTTGGGGCGCATGGCGGGAACCCCTGGCTTTACAACAGCCCTGACCAATACGATCACTCTGTAATGATGTGGCTCGATCACCAGTGGAAGGTTGAGCGGAATTATGGTGGCGAGGAATGGAAGTATTATCCTTATGCTGGCGGCGTGACGGGCATTTTCCCTCTGAGCAGCCTCCTCAATTCCCCCAATTGGTATTACTCTGATTTATTTGGGGATACGATTGAAACTGTCTCTGCTGGATGGGATTTCCAGAACGGCAGTAATGGCGGAGGGACAGTGAATACTGCATGGGTTGGTCATATTCCAGAAACGGAATATGTACCCCTCAATCGCGATTATTTATATGATGATCGCACCCCGCTTGAAGTTCAACAGCAGTCTCCTTACGTTGAAATTTTGAACTGCCAATTGTGGAAAGGTGATAATTGGGCGCCCAATGAATGGTCTGGGAGTAGTGACCCTGCTGGACGTAATGCCAATCAGACGTATTTCTTACCTGCAGGTATGCCAAACCCGGCGAACCCCATTGAGAACTGGCCTTATAACCCCAAGCCAGTCTCTTGCAGCCTGGCGACCACTACTGCTGCCTGTAATGCTTTCAAAGCCAGCTGGACGACTTCTTGCCCAGCTTTGCAAGGAACGTATGCGGCTACCTTGACTTTGCAGAACGCAGTCGGCAAACAGTTCATCCCATTTGTCAACAAGTTCTCTTCTATGTCTGCAAAACTCGGCAACGTCGTTGCTGATTACGGCGTAGATCGCAACGGTGACGGTCTGTTTGATGAACTTATCGTCAAAGTGGAAGTGACTTCTTCGCAGGCAGGTGAATATACCTTTGGCGGTTACATGAAGGTTGGGGATACCGTCCTGCGTGGTGCAGCCAACAAGGTTCAATTAAATGCGGGTAAACAGACGGTAGAAATCTCCTTTGATGGTCAAAAGATTGGTGAAACCCTGGCGAATGGTCCTTATCAGATCAATACGTTGTGGGTACTGCCAGCCAATGAACAGTCTTCTCAGGTTGTGATCCCCAGCAAGATGTTGGATTACAAGTCGTACACCTATTCTACGACCTCCTATGTGCCATCTCAGTTTGCTGTAAATAACGCCACAATCGTAGATGCCTATTCACATAGCGGCACGGATGAGAATAGCAATGGTTTGTTCGATGCCATCAACATCTCTATTCCTCTCAAAGTCAACATTCCTGGTACGTTTACCTTGGAAGCAGACTTGTTTGATGGGCAGAGCAACCTTGTTAGCCATGCTACCTGGACGGGGACAGATTCGACCGCTGCCTTGAAATTCAACGTAGCCAACAGCCAGGGTCCATACACCTTGGGGCAGGTCAACCTGTATGCTTCAAATAACCGTTTGTTGGATGCGCGCTATTTCAAGGCGTATGAAATTACAGACATGGAAGGCAAGATTGATCAGGGGAATATCTCCCTGGGTGACGGTGGGTTGAGTGCAAATCTTGAAACCGTCAGACCAACCGCTTTCTCGATTGCTCCTGTGGATACGAATGCCAACGGTAAATACGATAAATTGGTATTGACCACGAACGTTGCAGTAACCAATAGCGTTGTCGCTGGCGGCTATAAGATGGAAGGGGTGTTAGAGGACGAGAATGGCAAGTTGGTCGCCTGGGCGATCAGTCCTTTCCAGGTTCTCAAACTGGATAGCGATCCAACCGCGCAGCTTCCGCAAAGCCTGAAGCTCGAATTTGACGGCAAAATGCTGTTTGACCAGCTGCCATTAGACAACAGCGCGCATTCTTTCAAGTTGATCTCACTAAAGATCTATAGCGGGAATTTGACCAGCTCTACCATTGAAACTCAGGTGCAGATTCCTGCCCTAACGATCCCTACGTATGCGCGCAATCAATTTGAGCCATCCAGCGCGACTCCGAACCTGTTCCAGGATGACCTGGAGAGCGGCACGGCTAAGTGGACCGCCGATGCGGCGATGTGGACGCTATCAAACGATAACATCGGTCGCAGCGTTTCACATTCCTGGATTGCGAATTCTACTACCGCTTCTACGGGCAATCTTGCCATCACAGCGCCTATTGACCTTACCAATTATGCCGGAGCTTACCTGAAGTTCACCCATGCGTACAAGCTAGCCGCGGGTGAGTCGATCAAGTTGCAGGTATTGGCAAATGGCGCAAGCACCTGGGCAGACGTGTGGTCTGTGGGTGGGGCTGCTCCGGTAGCCACCACGTATTGGACAACCGACCTGGTGGATTTGACCAGTTATAGCAAACAACCCAATGTGCAGTTCCGCTTCCAGGCGAATTCATTAGGTACCTTGCTCTGGCGCGTTGATGACGTGTTTATGAATGCGTGGTGGCCAGCGATTACGTCAGCCTCCTTCATCAATACCACCCCAGTCGTGGCGAAGAGTAACGTCACATTGACCGGTGATTACACCTCTCTCGATAAGACGCAATCCGTCACCTATAAGTGGAATTTCTGTGGTGTACTGAAGCAATCTACCATGCCGAGCTATGTCTATCAATTCCCGAACGCGGGTGACTGCCTGGTTACTTTGACGGTGGCAAGCGCGAACGATAGCGCGGTAACGTCTAAGACCATTTCTGTGGCGGCAAGCCCGTCACAATATACCTTGACACTTGGTGCTTCGCCCGTGGGTGGGGGAAGCTTAACCAAGAGTCCTGACCGGCCTGGCTACAATTCGGGTGACATTGTCACTGTCACGCAATCTCCGGCGAGTGGCTTTGCCTTCTCAGGTTGGGGTGGGGCATGCACCGGCACAGGCGCTTGCATAGTTACAATGAATAGCAGTAAGACGGTAACGGCCAATTATACCCAGGGCGAATATAACCTGACGATTGTATCTTTAACCAATGGCAGTATTGCCAAGAACCCCGATAAACTCACATACCATTTGGGAGATGTGGTTACACTCACTGCTGCGGGCGCAAATGGATGGAGTTTTGGGAATTGGACGGGCGATCTTTCAGGCACGACCAACCCCACTACCATCACGATCGCGGGTAATCAATCGGTTGGGGCAACCTTTACGCAAAATGATTACACCTTTATGATTGTCCCGTCGAGCAATGGCACAATCACCAAGACGCCTGACCAATCTGTTTATCATTTTGGTGATGTGGTTCAACTGAGAGCCACTGGCGCGAATGGCTACAAACTGAGCGCGTGGACGGGCGATCTTTCAGGGACTACAAACCCAACTTCGATCACCATTACAGGCAATCAATCGGTTGGGGCTACCTTTGAGCAGATTCAATATACGATCAATATTATCCCTCCGAGCAATGGCAGCATCACAAAGACACCGGACCAGCTGAACTATCATTATGGTGACTCGGTAAAATTAACCGCCCTGGCGGCATCGGGATATGTATTATCTGGCTGGAGTGGCGATTGGTCAGGTACTACTAACCCGGATACCATTTCAGTGAGCAGCAATATGACGCTCAGCGCGAATTTTGCGCTGATCCCGCCGACCTGCTATCAGCTCACGCTGGGACATACTGGTCAGGGGAGCGACCCGACCGCGAACCCAGGAAATTCGAGTGGCTGTTTGAGTGGCTTCTTCCATCAGGGTGAAGTTATTCAACTGATCAATGCTACGCCGAATACCGGTTGGCAGGTTTCTACCTGGACAGGCACAGACGCCAGCGATAGCAGCACACTGACGATGCCGGCAGAGAACCGTTCAGCAGCGGTTAATTACACCCAGATTGAATATAGCCTCTCCGTTACAAAGAGCGGCAATGGAACGGTTGACCTGGATAAGCAAGCGCCCTATCATTATGGCGATGTCGTGCAATTGACGGCGACCCCGAACAGCGGTTGGAAGTTTACTGGCTGGAGCAGTGATTTGACCGGTGCGGTAAGCCCAATCTCCATTACGATGACAGGTAATAAGAGTGTGACGGCTACATTTACTCAAGAGCAATACACTCTGGTTGTCAATGTGAATGGCAGTGGCTCAGTGGCGAAAGCCCCGGATAGCACGAACTACTTGTCTGGCACATCGGTGACTCTTACCGCAACGCCTGCTACTGGGTGGCACTTTGTGGGCTGGAGTGGCGACCTGACGGGAACCGCTAGTCCGATCACAGTCGGGATGGACGGAAATAAGACCATCACCGCTACTTTTGTCCAGGACGAATATACGCTGACAGTGACCAAAGTGGGCAATGGGACTGTAACCATCACGCCCGAAAAGACAGTGTATAACTACAATGATGACGTCCAATTAACCGCAACGGCTGACCAGAATTGGTCGTTCACGGGGTGGAGTGGCGGTCTGAGTGGAACGACGAACCCCATTTCCACGAAAATGACGAGCAACCTGAGCGTAACAGCAACGTTTTTCCAGGCTTGCAGCACGGCGGATCTGATTGGCGCGATCAATGCAGCTAATATTGCAGGAACCTCGACTACCATTCACCTGGACCCGGGTTGCACGTATCAGTTGACTGCTGCGGCTGTGGCAGACCCCGATGGCTACGGTCCGGTAGGCTTGCCTGTGATCACGGGAAACATTACCCTCATCGGTAACAACACCACGATCTCTCGGACTGGCACTGCTCCATTCCGCCTGTTCTATGTCGCTGCAAATGGCAACCTGACCCTTGATACGGTAATTCTTTCCAATGGGTTGGCTCAAGGTGGGAATGGCGGCAGCTCGAACGGTTCGGGCGGTGGCGCTGGCGCTGGCTTTGGCGGCGCAGTCTTCAACCGCGGAACGCTCGCCCTGACGAATGTCACGCTTACCAATAATGCTGCTGTTGGCGGCAATGCTGGCAATGACGCTATAAACAACGGAATATATGGCGGCGGCGGCGGTGGCGGCATGGGTGGAAATGGCTTTGACGCTATCTCTGGCGATGGCGCTTTGGGTGGTGGCGTAAATGGCGGCTTGGGTGGCACTAGCGCCAGCACAGCTGGCCTCGCAGGTGGGGTTGGTGGTGGCGGTGGCGGTGGCGCAACAACGCCTGATTACGCTATTGGCGGTAATGGTGGTGTTGGTGGTTATGGCGGCGGCGGCGGTGGCTGCTCTGGAAACTACGGCATGAGTGGTGGAAATGGTGGTTTCGGTGGCGGCGGTGGCGCTGGCGCAGCAAATGCGGGTGGAAATGGTGGCGTTGCTGGTAAAGCAGGCTTTGCAGGTGGCGATGGTGGCCAATGGCAGGGCGGCGGCGGTGGTGGCATGGGTGGCGCGATCTTTAACGAAGGCGGCACAATTACCATTACCAATAGCGCGCTGAAGAACAATAAAGCCCAGGGTGGCAATGGCGGCGTCGATCTTCCAACCCCGGCAATCCCCTTTGGCAATGGCGGCAGCGGCTATGGCGGCGCAATTACCAACCATAATGGCACTGTCACACTGACCAATGTTAGCTACGACCAGAATACGGTTGTCGCTGGAACGACCGACCATTCAACCGGCGCTGTAGATGGACAGGCGGTTGCTCCTGACTTCTTTGATGCCAGTGATCGCCCCTTGACGGTGACTTCTGCTCACGGTGTGGTAACGAAAGCCCCTGAACAGCCCATGTATCCCCTGGGGACGACTGTTGTGCTGACGATGGGCACCGTGGATGCGGGATGGACCTTCACCGGCTGGAATGGCGGTGGATGCACCGGTACTGCTCCCTGCACCGTGACCATCACGGATGCGATCACTGTTATCGCGAACTTCAGCCAGAATGGCTCTGCGCTGACGATCAACCAGTCGGTTGGTGGAACAATTAGCGCTTCTCCGGCGGGTCCCTATCAATATGGTGATAGTGTTGAACTCACGGCAACTGCGAATGACGGTTATCAGTTCATGGGTTGGACGGATGACTTAAGTGGAACGATGAATCCTGCCACGATCGCCCTGAATGGCGATAAGACGGTAGGCGCTACATTCGCTCTGAAAGAATACACCGTCACCGTTACAGCCCTTCATGGCAGTGTTGTTCTGAACCCTGCAGGTCCTTACCACTTGAACGATGTGGTGACCCTGACGGCTACCTCGGATGCTGGTTATGCGTTTGTAGGTTGGTCAGGCGATGTGACGGGTCTTGAAAACCCGAGCACGGTGACGATCACCGGGAACAAGAACGTTACAGCGAACTTTGCCGTTCCTTGCAGCGTCGCCAAGCTGGTCTATGATATTCGTTTCGCAAACGCGCATAATGGCGGCACCATTGCTTTGGAAGCTGGCTGCACCTATGAGGTGAGTACATCGGCTGAGACGGATGCGCAATTCGCTCCAAATGGTGTTGGCTTGCCAGTCATTCGAACGGATATTGTGATCATTGGGAATGGGGCAACGATTAAGCTTGCAAATGGCGTTACGTTCCCGTTGTTTGTTGTGACGCCCGATGGCAGCATCACTTTCAAGAATGTGAAGGTTGGCAACAGCGGAATGTCAGGACGGACGATGCTCTCTTCTATCACCTATAAAGGCGTGATGATTACGAATGAAGGAGTAACGAATCTGGTTCTCAAGTAGCCTACTCTGATCCATATCGGGCTTGGATCCATAAATTTTATGAAATCGCCCGTGTTTGAAAATTGAACGCTCGCAAGAGATAAAGGTGTAAAGACAGCCTGGCCCAACGGACTATTCAATGGTCGTAGACCAGGCTGTTTCCCTCTGTACGAAGGGTATAAACCCTTCTGGTATAGAAGTTGCTGTAGTTTAATGATCATTATTTTATCAAGAGGAGAATAGAAGCGGATGGGAATTCGAATTCACTCAACAGCAGATGTGTCAGAAAAAGCAGTTGTTGGCGATGGCACCAGCATCTGGCATCATTGTCAGGTGAGAGAAGACGCTCATCTTGGAAAGAATTGCAACCTGGGTAAAGGTGTTTATGTAGATGCGGATGTCGTGATAGGCGATAATGTAAAAATTCAGAATTACGTTTCGGTCTATCATGGCGTCACAATTGAAGACGGGGTTTTTGTTGGTCCACACGTCTGTTTTACCAATGATATGCGCCCCAGGGCAATTAACCCGGATGGTAGCGTGAAAGCAGCGGACGATTGGATACTAAGCAAAACGTTGATTAAGAAGGGCGCGGCGTTGGGGGCGAACTCCACGATTCGCTGCGGCATTACCATTGGCGAGTGGGCGATGGTTGGCTCAGGGAGTGTTGTAACGCACGATGTTCCTGCCTACGGGTTGGTGCTTGGGAATCCAGCTCGATTAAAAGGATTTGTTTGTCCGTGTGGCGAGAAATTGGTCAAAAAAGAAGCTCTTTCCTCTGGTATTGTGATGCAATGCCCCAAGTGTGCTTCCGAAATAATCGTCTCATTAGCAAATCACTTACTAATTCCAGAATAAAGGAGAATATGATGATCCCTATTTCGAAACCATCTATTGGCGAAGCAGAAAAACAGGCTGTTTTAGAAGTGCTTGAATCAGGAATGTTGGTTCAGGGTCCACGAACAGCAAAACTGGAAGAAAAATTTGCTGCGGTTTGTGGCACAAAATACGCAATTGCCACTTCATGCGGCACAACTGCCTTACATGTGGCGCTATTGGCTCATGGAATCGGACCAGGCGATGAAGTAATTACCACACCCTTTACCTTTATGGCTTCGGTTAATTGCATTCTATACGTTGGCGCAAAGCCTGTTTTTGTTGATATTGATGAAGAGACGTTTAATATCAATCCTGAGTTGATTGAGAAAGCCATTACTCCGCGAACGAAAGCAATTTTACCCGTCCATTTATATGGGTATCCATGCGACATGGAGGAAATATTAAGAATTGCTGACAAACACGGTTTATTAGTCATTGAGGATGCCTGTCAGGCGATTGGGGCGAGCTTCCAAGGGAAAAAAGTTGGCTCGTTTGGGACGGGTTGCTTCAGTCTGTATGCGACCAAGAATGTGATGTCAGGCGAAGGTGGCATGATCACCACGGATGATGACGCAATCGCCCAGCGCTGCCGCATGATTCGCAATCATGGGATGCAGCGGCGTTACTATCACGATATGCTTGGATATAACTTCCGGATGACGGACCTCAATGCTGCCATTGGGTTGGTACAAATTGAGCGATTGAATGAATTCACCGAAAAGCGCAAACACAATGCTGATTATCTCCGTTCTCATATTCACAGCGTTATTACCCCTACGGTGCGCGCTGGGTACGATCATGTCTGGCATCAATTTACGATCCGATTAGATGGTAATCGTGACCGTGATATGGCAGTCAAAAAACTGAATGACGCAGGGGTCGGCACAGGCATTTTCTATCCCATTCCCGCTTATAAACAATCCTATCTCGCATCGGATGGGTACGCCAACATCTTTTTGCCTATAACGGAATGCGTGGTAAAGGAAGTGATCTCACTGCCAGTACATCCTCAACTCAGCCAGGCGGATTTGGAAATAATCGCCTCGGAGGTCAATAAGCTATGACGCTCAAAGTTGCTGTTATTGGCGTTGGCAATATGGGACGTAATCATGCCCGCGTATATTGGGAAATGCCACAAGTGACTCTGGCGGGTTTGGCAGATTCAAATGCGAATACAGCGAATGCTGTGGCAGAACGTTATAGCACGAAGGCATATTCTGATTACCGAAAATTGCTCGATGAACAAAAGCCAGATGCGGTGACGATTTGTGTACCCACTTTTCTCCATTATGAAGTTGCAATGGAGGTAATTCAACGTGGAATTCATCTATTAATCGAGAAACCAATTGCGTTTAATATTGAACAAGGTCAACAGATCATCTCCGCCGCAGAAAGTGCAGGAGTGAAATTAATGGTTGGGCACATTGAGCGTTTTAATCCTGCGGTGATCGCGCTCAAACAACATTTGGCGAATCATGAATTAGGTCACTTATTCCAAGTGGATGCCAGGCGACAGGGTCCGCTGCCTACTCGGATTAATGATGTGGGGGTGGTTATTGACCTGGCTGTCCATGACCTTGATATTATGCGTTATGTCACGGAGGCGGAAATTGTTCGAATTTACGCTGAAACGATCCGTGGTGTTCACAGCCAATATGAAGATTCGTTGTCGGGGCTGGTGCGCCTTTCGGATGGAACGGTGGGAACGCTGCTCATCAATTGGATCACCCCAACCAAGATTCGTGAATTTTATGCAGTTGGCGAATGCGGAATGTTCAAAGTGGATTATCTCACTCAGGAACTCGTTTTCTTTGAGAATGCCGTTGCAAATGGTTCAGACTGGGAAACGTTGCGGATGCTGCGCGGCGTCAGCGAAGGCAAAATGATTCGCTATCATATTGATAAGAAAGAGCCATTGAGATCAGAACAGGAGGCTTTTTTGGCAGCAGTGCGCGGAGAAGCCCCAGTAGCTGTTTCAGGAGAGGATGCGCTGCGCGCCTTGCTGCTTGCGCAAGCAGTGGTCACGTCAGGGCTAGAGCAGCGACTGATTCAAGTAGCTGATTACGAAAAGGTGAGATAAATCAACGAAAAGAGGTAGGGAACCGTTCAATCCCTACCTCTTTTCGTTGAAATTCGCTACATACTCAAGATCGGTTTACGGTTGAGCGGCTCCGATATTCGTTCCATCAGACGCTTTGTTGACGATCTGGCTGCCATATGAATTATTAAGAGGTTGGCTGCAAGTCTTTATAGCGCTTTGGAGCGAAGTAAGCGAAAGTGCGCCTAAGGATGCTTGCGAGCAGGTACCATCAACCTTGATGGGCGAGTACGCTGGCAGGAATGACCCGCTTGCGTCGCTATACATAAAGACAGAGTTTACTTCATAGGTGGAATTTTTTCCATTGTCACAGAAAATGGATGATCCTGTAATGTTCACGTTACACCCTCCGTTGCTTTTCCGGTCGGGGTAATAAGCATTGAAATTGCTGGAGGCGGGTTTTGTAGCGGCAATCTGAGTAAGTAACGCTACTTTCAGCGCACGGCTTCCCAGAATGAGATTATTGGAAAGTGTCGAAGATAAGGCATCGCTGATGATCCCAAAATCATTGCCGCCGACAATGGTATTGTGGTCGATCACATTCGCTGCCGATGAGTCGTGGTTATTGATGGCAGGAAGATAATTGTTCCCTTGCGTATAGTAAATGTAGTTGTTATGCACTTTGTTTTCAAAGGAACAGGTATACCCGCCGGTCATGTTATATTTCTGCATCGAATTCCCAAGTTCATCGTTTGGCGCGTTGTAGCATCCATTTGTGCCGGTTTCGTTCATCAACCGAATGCCTGTTTTTGAAAATGCGTTATCTCCAAAGACGACGTTTTCAGAAATATCATTATACGCGGAGCGTACTTCGATGCCACTTAACTCTACTCCGGCAGCATTCTTCAACACATTATTTCTCACAATAGTGCGGATCGCATCAGGTTTTAGCTCAATTCCTTCATTGTGAGTCTCCTGAAGAATATTATTTTCGACCACGTTCCCAAAAGACCAGAGCTGCGCGGGGTAATTGGTGGAGCAGGCATAATTGATAATGGAATTTGCTTTCCCTACATAAATGCCTTCGTCCGTTTCCTCAATTCGATTGCTGGATAATGTGTTCTTCTGAGATTTGCACAAGTAAATCCCAATATTTTGAAAACCGTCATCCTCCAGGATATATTTCCCAAGGTTATCCAGCCGTCCTTTTGGCGTCCCAACGCCAGTACCATCCGCCTTACACATGGGCAGCCCTTCCCCTGGCTGACACATTCCTTGAAAACCAAGGTGAACATAGTTATTGCGAATGATAATATTGCTGGAAAGGTTGAGGGAAAAGCCCGCATTGTAAAAGTCTTTCACCTCAAAACCATCAATGATGACATAAGTAGAGTGCGTGACGCGGAACCCGACTGTGCGGTTTACAATGACAGGTTTATTGAGTAGATCATAGGCTTGAATGACGATTTCCTGCCCGGCGAGTCCATTCTTATTTTCGACGATAATTCCATCTGAGCCGCTGCTGGCGGTGCTACGATATTCGCCAGGGAAAACCAGGACTTTGTCTCCCGGGTTAGATGTCAAATCAACAGCGTGTTGAATGGACTTGAAAGGAAGAGTCTGCGTACCAGGGTTTGCATCGTTCCCCGTTGTAGAGACATATAAAACATGCCCCGTGGGCGTGCTGATCGCAGTTGGGGTGGCGCTTGGAATCTGGGTAGCCGTAGGCTGCCGGGTAGCAGTGGCGGTGGGTGGCAGGGTGGACGTAGCCGTAGGCTGTCGGGTAGCAGAGGCCAATTTCGTTGCGGTAGCCCACTTAGTAGGGATGGACGTAGGTGTTCGTCTGCGACTGGTTGAATAGTCTGGGGTTGGTGTCGATGTTGAATTTCCAGCAGGAGATTGTGTGACGTCTACCATTACCAATGGAAGAAACGCATAGTGATCGAAGGTGGTAGATGTGGTATTTGGATCCTGTTGCTGGGCAATGTTTGTCGCAGAAACTTGCCCAAACGATTGGGTAAAGATCAATGTGACAATCGCTAAAGACATTAAAAACTTCTGATACTTCATAATTATCCTCTTATGTCCCATAGGACAATACGGTAAGATTTACTTGCTACGAAACAAAACACTTTTAGGTTTTGTTCTTATCTATCTGAAACGCATTTCCATACTATCAGAAAATTACTAAAAAATAACAAACGAATATGTAAGAAAAAACATAGTTATGGGTAATGTTTTGATTTGCATAGAGGTGATAAATTAAATACCATGATTCGGAGATTTAAAAGAAAAGGCTTTTGTGTTATCGGGTGTGATTTGCGCGCCGATAACACAAAAGCATTCTTCACCCTTGACCCAAATGGCGGGTGAGTTTATAATTCAGCCATTGAATATTGAAGGCAAAGCCTTATGACCCACTTATCGGATGCAGACGGCGCTGACCTGAGCCGCGACCTCGCCTTATTGGAACAAATTGAACAAGACCCTGAAATCACCCAGGCAACCCTGGCTTCGCAGCTGGGCGTGGCGGTGGGGACGGTCAACTGGCACTTGAAACGCCTGATTGAAAAGGGCTACTTGAAGGCAGGTCGTGTGGACCGCCGCAAATTACGTTACGTCATTACCCCTGAAGGGTTGGCGCTCCGTGCCCACCTGACTTTAGATTTTATCCAAAATTCCTTTCGCGTTTACCGGCTGGTGCGCGAACGTTCTTTGCTTGCCATTCACCAGGTGCAGCAGGCGGGTTATTCGTCTGTTTGCATGGAAGGCGAAGGCGATGTGGCGGAAATTTGCCGCCTGACCTGCCTGGAAAAGGGCATTGATCTCCATTCACAGCCTGATCATCTGCCTGTTTTGCGCGTACAGGGCTTAAAAGTATTTATCGAGTGGGAGGAACGCACTGAATAAGCAGAGCAGCATCCCTGTTACCTATTTGCGCCCGGCGCGTGGGTGGATTCCACTCAACCTTTCGGCATTGTGGGCGTACCGCGAGCTAGTGTACTTTTTAACCTGGCGCGACATTAAGGTCCGCTATAAACAGGCTGCCCTGGGCATCACCTGGGCGATCATTCAGCCTGTGATCAGCATGATTATCTTTACCCTCATCTTCGGTCGCTTGGCGGGACTGAAGACGGATGCAAATATTCCCCAAAGCTGGTACCCCATCTTCAGCTTTGCCGCGCTCCTGCCCTGGCAGATGTTCCAAGGGGCGTTGCAGCGCGCCGGAATCAGCCTGGTGGGCAACGCTAATTTACTGACCAAAGTCTACTTCCCGCGCCTCATCATCCCGTTCTCGGCGGTGGCTGCTGGGTTGGTGGATTTTGGCGCGGCGTTTTTGGTATTAACCGGTTTGATGATCTATTACGGCGTGCCTTTCCAGTGGAATATGTTCTGGATACTCCCGCTGGTGATCCTCGCGCTGCTCAGTTCGCTGGCGGTGGGGTTGTGGCTTTCCGCGCTGAATGTGCAATACCGTGATGTGCAGCAGATGATCCCGTTCTTGCTGCAAGCCTGGATGTACGCTTCGCCAGTGGTGTATTCGATTGATATGATCCCTGCAAAGGGTCCCTGGCGGTTCCTCTATAGCCTGAACCCCATGACGGGGGTCATTCAAGGCTTCCGCTGGGCGTTGTTGGGCGGTACGCCGCCAAATGAATCGATGATTGCATCGGTCTTAATGGTTCTTCTCCTCCTCATCTCCGGTCTGTTTTACTTCCGGCGGATGGAGCGCACGTTCGCGGATATGGTGTAGGCGGCTATGGCTTCTGATGTTGTTATTCGCGTGGATGGGTTAGGCAAGCAATATCGCATCGGTACGCTGGGGATGAGCTATCGTACGCTGCGTGATACGGTCATTGAGGTTGCGCGCGCGCCGCTGAATCTCTTTCGCAAGTCAGAATTGGAACCGGCGGAACGAAAGAACGGTCATACCACCATCTGGGCGCTCAAAGATATTTCCTTTGAGGTCAATCGTGGGCAGGTATTAGGGATAATCGGTCGCAATGGGGCGGGGAAGAGTACCCTGCTGAAAATTCTTTCGCGGGTGACGGACCCCACCGAGGGGTTTGGTGAAATTCAGGGGCGGGTTGGCTCGCTGTTGGAAGTCGGCACTGGCTTTCACCCTGAGCTGACCGGACGCGAGAATATCTTCCTCAATGGCGCGATTTTGGGGATGCACCGCACTGAAATTGCCCGCAAGTTTGATGAAATTGTCGATTTTTCGGAAGTCGGCGCGTTTATTGATACCCCCGTCAAACGATATTCCAGCGGGATGTACCTGCGCCTGGCGTTTGCGGTGGCTGCCCACCTTGAGCCGGAAATTCTGGTGGTGGATGAGGTGTTGGCAGTGGGCGATGCGGAATTTCAGCGAAAATGTCTGGGCAAGATGAGCGATGTAGCCCAGCAGGGGCGCACTGTGCTGTTCGTCAGCCATAATATGTCCGCCATTTTGCGCCTGACCCAAGAGACGATTGTGATTGAAAAGGGGAAGATGGGCATGCGCGCGCCAACCCCGCAGGCAGTGGATTATTACCTTTCACAGGGCTATTCGCAGGAAGGTCAGCGGTTTTGGACGGCAGAGGAAGTCCCTTCTGAGGCTGCGCCCTTCTGCCCGGTGGCGGTACGTTTGACCAATATCCAGGGCAGGGTAGTGGATACCGTCCGCTCGGTAGAGCCGTGCGCCATTGAATTTGAATATGAGCTGCAATCCGCCGTCACTGGGCTGCGCGTGGGCGTTTACCTGATGAGTACGCGCGGCGAGTACGTCTTCACTTCGTTTGATACCGATGAGACGGATCGCTTTGAAAGGCTGCCCACTCGCGCCGCAGGGCGTTACGTCAGCCGCTGTATTCTTCCGGCGGATTTCTTGAACGAAGGTCGGTTTGTGATTGGGGTCAACGCCAGTTCTTACCGCGTAAAACGATATTTCCAGGACGAAAAGGCGCTCACGTTTACCGTAGATGCCATTGGCGCGCCCGGGATGCAGTGGCCTGAGCCGCGCATGGGGGCTGTCAGACCGAGGTTAGATTGGGAAATTGAGGTATTGTAGCGATGAAAGCCGCAGGCAAAGAAGCTGTTAAGCAATTATTAGGTGAAGTTCCTTTCACGGCAGAACTTTACTGGCTGTTAAGGCAGCGCAATAAGCCGCTGCAAAGTCGCTTTTCTCTTCGCCATCTGCAAGCAGAACTGCCTGAGATTGTGAAGGAAGCTGCTGCACTCAAAAGTCAAGCCGCAGTGGGGCGCAAGGTGTTTGTGTTCGCCACGTTGCATTACTGGATCGAACACGCCGCGCTCCTCAGCGCTGCATTGTCCGCTCAGGGGCATAAGGTGACGTTGGGATACTTGCCTTATGCGGAATGGCGCATGCCCATCAACCGCTTTGACCTGCGCCGCCAGAATTTATATGCGCAGAAAGTGCTGTCCATCACCGCGCCGATTATGGAAACGGTGTCTTTCCTGACGGCGCGCTCGATGTTTACCCGCATCCCTGAAGACGTAATGACCGCTGTCAATCAAATCAGCCAGTACGACACTCAATACACGCTGCAAATGGAAACAGTGGATCTGCACAGCGATATTTATAAGCTGCGCCTGGAACGTAATACCGAGGTGGCGCGCGCCGTCTTGGGCTGGTTTAAAGCCAATCGCCCAGATGTGGTCATCATCCCCAACGGCACGATTCAGGAATTGGGCGTGGTGTACCGCGTGGCGCGTTCTTTGAATATCCCCACCGTCACCTATGAATTTGGCGATCAACGTCAGCGCATTTGGCTGGCGCAGAATTCAGAAGTGATGCGCCAGGATACGAATGGTTTATGGCAGGCGCGCGAAGAGGGCGTTACCAGTTTGCAGCCAGAGCAAATGGAAAAGATGCGCTCGCTGTTCATGGCGCGTCAGCGTGGAGCGTTATGGGAAAACTTCGCCCGCCTGTGGCAGGATACTCCGGCAGAAGGCGGCGAAAAGGCGCGCGCTGCCCTGGGGCTGGATAGCCGCCCGGTAGTACTGCTGGCAACCAATGTCCTAGGGGATAGCCTGACCCTGGGTCGCCAGGTCTTTTCGCAGTCTATGTCCGAGTGGATCGAGCGCACGGTACAGTATTTTGCGGGTCGCCCGGATGTGCAGTTCGTCATCCGCGTTCACCCTGGCGAAGTATTGACGCACGGCACGTCCATGATGAACATTGTCCATCAGGTGCTGCCGAAGTTGCCGGAGCATATTCGCCTGATCGGACCTAAAGAGAAGATCAATACCTATGATTTGATGGAAGTGGCGGATGTTGGCTTGGTCTATACCACCACCGTTGGGATGGAAATGGCGATGGGTGGCGTGCCGGTGCTGGTAGCAGGGCGTACCCATTATCGCGGACGGGGATTCACGTATGACCCCGAATCGTGGGTAAGCTATTTCAAGCTGCTCGGGCAAATCTTAGCCAAACCTGCCGCGTTCCGCCTCACCCGTCCGCAGGTAGAAAGCGCGTGGGAATACGCTTACCGCTTTTTCTTTGAATATCCGCGTCCCTTCCCCTGGCACTTGGTGCGGATGTGGGAGGATTACCGCGCACGCTCGCTTTCTGCGGTATGCAGCCCCGAAGGCATGGCGCAATATGGCGATACCTTCCGCTACCTAGTTGGCGACCCAGTGGACTGGCAATCCATTGTCAAGGCGGATAGTAAATGAGTGAGGTGGACGTCAAGCAGCGGGTGCGCCAGTTTTATGACCGCGTAGGCTGGCAAATGGCGGGGGATGGGCATTATCAGAATGCGCGGTATGAGGATTTGCGCCCCGTCTCAGCGGAATATATCCGCCGCTGCCATTTGCGCGTGAAGAAGTTCCTGAAGCCGACCGGCAAATTTTTGCTGGATGCTGGCTCCGGTCCGGTGCAATACGCCGAATATCTGGAATATTCCGCCGGGTACACCTATCGGGTGTGCGCGGACATCTCTCTGGTTGCCTTACAAGAAGCGAAGATGCGCCTGGGCGAGCATGGCTTGTATGTAGTGGCGGATGTTGCCAACCTGCCGTTTACCTCGGAGCCGTTTGAGGGGGTAGTTTCGTTACATACGCTGCATCATTTGCCGCTGGCAGAGCAAGAAAAAGCCTATGAGGAGCTTTACCGCGTACTCAAGCCGGGCTGTCAGGCGGTGGTTGTCAACGGGTGGACGGAGTCACGCCTGATGCAACGCGCGCTGCCCTTTATCCGATTGGCGGAGCGTTTCGGCAGCCGGTTTGGGCGCAAAAAAGAAGCTGGCGCAGGGAATGCGCCGCAATCCGCCGCGCAAAAAGCCGCTGCCCCCGCGGAAGCGCCGGTTGGCACGTTTATCCGCAAGCAAGATGCCGCCTGGTTGAAAGAACGCTTTGGCGGGCGGATGCAGTTTGAAATTTACGCCTGGCGCAGCGTCAGCGTGCGTTTTTTGCGCGCCCTCATCCATGCCCCCACCGGCGGAAAGTTGGCGTTGCGTCTGCTGTTTTGGCTGGAGGGTCGCTTTCCCCATTATTTTGGCGAAGAGGGTCAGTATCCGCTGATTGTGATACGGAAGTAAGCATCTATCCAGTTATTTTTTGGTAATGGAGCAAACATGATTGACTGGTCGAACAAAGTTGTGCTGGTAACAGGCGGCACAGGGTCTTTTGGAAAGAAATTTATTCGCACCATGCTGGAAGAATATCATCCGTGCAAGGTTATTGTCTTTAGCCGTGACGAATTAAAGCAGCACGAAATGCGCATGGCGGGGTTTGATCATCCCTCTTTGCGCTATTTTATTGGGGATGTGCGCGACCTGACCCGTATGAAGCGCGCATTTGAGGGAGTGGATATTGTGGTACATACCGCCGCCCTGAAACAGGTGCCAGCTTGCGAATATAACCCGATGGAAGCGATCAAGACCAATATTTTAGGGTCTAGCAATGTGATTGATGCTGCCCTGGATGCGGGCGTGGAGCGCGTGCTGGCTCTCAGCACGGATAAAGCCGTCAACCCTGTGAATTTATATGGGGCAACCAAGCTGGCGGCGGAAAAGTTGTTCGTGCAGAGCAATTATTACGCCGGTGATAAAGTGACCCGCATGGCTTGCACCCGTTATGGCAACGTGGTGGGCAGTCGCGGCAGCGTGGTGCCTACATTCATCAAACAACGCGCTAGCGGCAGCCTGCCCCTCACCGATGAGCGCATGACTCGCTTCTGGATTTCGCTGGAGCAGGGCGTTCACTTTGTCATCCGCTGCATTGAGCAGATGAATGGCGGTGAGGTATTTGTACCGAAAATCCCCAGCATGTCGATGCCTGACCTGGCGCGGGCGATTGCCCCCAATGCTCGCCTGGAAATTACCGGCATTCGACCTGGCGAAAAGCTGCACGAAGTGTTGATTTCTGAAGATGAAGCCCGTACAGCGGTGGAACTGGACGATATGTTCGTGGTGATGCCCGCCATGCTGCTGAACGTCAAGTCTGTTCCGCTGGGACACAGCTGGGAATCGCTGGGCAAGCCGCTGCCGGATGGCTTCCGCTATGCCAGCAACACCAACCCGCAGTGGCTGACCATTGGGCAAATTCAAGAACTGGTTGCGCCCATTGAATTGGCTTATCAACAGGGGAAACTTGAGTGAAACGTCTTTTGGTGACAGGGGTCAGCGGCTTGCTGGGGTTAACCCTGGTATTGCAGGCTGCGGATCGCTATGAGGTATGGGGCAGTTTGCGCCGTGAGCGCGTGGCAGTAGGCAAGTTGCCAGGCTTTCACCCCGTCTATACGGATTTGCTGCAAGAGGGCGCGGTGGAACGCTTGCTGGACGCTTCCACGCCGGACGTGGTGATTCACTGCGCCGCCCTGACCGAAATTGACGAGTGCGAATCCCAACCCGAACGCGCCATGCGCATGAACGCCCTGCTGCCGGAAAAATTGGCGCAGGAAACGGCGCGGCGCGGGGTAGAGCTGGTGCATATTTCCACGGACGCAGTGTTTGACGGCAGCCGCGGCGATTATACCGAAGAAGATACCCCGAACCCCATCAACGTGTATGCCCGCACCAAGCTGGAAGGCGAGCGCCGCGTGGCTCAGGCAGACCCGAACGCCCTCATCGCGCGGGTGAATTTCTTCGGCTGGAGCTGGTCTGGCAAGCGCAGTTTGGCGGAATGGTTTTATAACCATCTAAAGGCAGGGGAAGCGGTGAAAGGCTTTCAGGATGTGCTGTTTAGCCCGCTGCTGGTCACGGATTTGGCGGAAGTCCTGCTGGAATTGGCAACCGCCGAGCAGAACGGGGTGTATCACGTGGTTAGCCCAGAGCCGATTTGCAAATATGACTTTGGGCGAATGTTGGCGCGTCAGTTTGGGCTGGATGAAAATCTAATTACCCCCACCAGCTACCAACCTACTGACTTGAGGGCGGTGCGATCCAGGTCGCTTAATTTGCGCAGTGTGCGCCTGCCGCAAGTGTTGACTCATCCTTTGCCAGGGCAGCAAGAATCTATGCGCTGCTTTTACGATCAATTTTGCAACGCTCGCCCGCAGATGCTGCGCGGCTTGCTCAAAAGTGCAGAAGAGTAGGAGGAAAGAATGGAAATTCGGATTGGTTCGCACCTTTTGGGGAATCATCACCCCACCTACTTTGTGGCGGATATTGCCGCCAACCATGACGGCGACCTGAAGCGCGCGGTTGAGTTGATCCGCCTGGCAAAACAAGCCGGCGCGGACGCAGCTAAGTTCCAGAATTTCAGCGCGTCCAAGATCGTTTCGGATTATGGCTTTCGGGCGTTGGGCGGGCAGCAATCCCATCAATCAAGCTGGAAAAAGTCTGTTTTTCAGGTATATCAGGATGCGTCCGTTCCGTTTGCATGGACAGAAACCCTGAAAGCCACCTGTGACGAAGTGGGCATTGATTATTTCTCCTCTCCGTATGACTTTCAAGCCATTGATGAGCTAGACAATTACGTGCCAGCCTACAAAATCGGCTCTGGGGAAATCACCTGGCCCGAAGTGCTGGAACGCATGGCGAAAAAGGGCAAGCCAGTGCTGCTGGCAACGGGCGCATCGGATATTGGCGAGGTGCAGCGGGCGGTGCATACGATCCTCAAATATAATCCGCAGCTGGTGCTGATGCAGTGCAACACCAATTACACCGCCAGCCTGGAAAACTTTGATCACATTCACCTGAACGTACTGCAAACCTACCGGTTGATGTTCCCCGACTTGGTGCTGGGGCTTTCGGATCACACCCCCGGGCATGCTACCGTGCTGGGGGCGGTGGCTTTGGGCGCGCGCTGCATTGAAAAACACTTCACGGATGATAATAACCGCGTAGGTCCTGACCATAAATTTGCGATGAACCCAGCGGATTGGGCGGAGATGGTGGAAAATACGCGCCGCCTGGAACGCGCTTTGGGATCCGCGGAGAAATTTTTGGCGGGCAATGAGCAGGAGACGGTCATTTTGCAACGCCGCTGCCTGCGGGCTGCCTGCGACTTGCGCGCCGGGCAAGTCCTGACCCGTGACCTGATTGATGTCCTGCGTCCGGCGACCCCGGGGGCAATCCTGCCATACGAGCTGGACAAAGCGCTGGGCAAGCGCGTCCAGGTGGATTTGCAAGCCGGGCAGGAACTGACTTGGGAAAAGATCGGGGAATAACCGGCTGCCGTTATGCGCGTCCTGTATTTTACCCGTGACTTCACCCCGCA
>JBBRAT010000002.1:0-189329 GCA_038206515.1 Anaerolineales bacterium
AGCCTGGATGATGATAAATTCGCCGAATGGGAAATTAGCACATATCCCATTTACAACAACCAAAACGTCCCTTCTCAGTCCATTGTGGTTGAACAGGATATTACGGAAAAGCGCAATCTGGAAGCCAACCTGATTCAATCCGAAAAACTGGCTGCGGTAGGGCAGCTTGCTGCCAGCATCGCCCACGAGATCAATAACCCCCTCACCGCCATCCTCGCCAACGTGCAGCTCATGCGCCGCGATATCCCCTCCGATCAGGAAGACCTGATGGAATCGGCAAAACTCATTGAAATCGCCAGTGTTCGCGCTTCTCAGGTGGTGCGTAACCTGTTGGGTATTTCACGCAAAGAAAAATATGAATTTGAACCGGTGGATATCAACGAAACCCTCCACAATGCCCTCACCCTGGTGCATCATGAATTGATTAAACGCCCCATTGACGTAACTCTCAGTCTGCAAGAGGGAATGCCCATGGTCGTTGCCAGCCAGGATCAACTGCAAGGGGTATGGATCAACCTGATGATTAATGCCATTGATGCCATTGATAAACCGTTGGGAGAAATTAGCGTGGCTTCACGCTATAACGGTCACGAATTTACGGTTGCCATCATGGACAACGGCAAAGGCATCCCAGAAGATCATCTCAGTCACGTTTTTGAGCCCTTTTTCACCACCAAATCTTCCGGGCGCGGTACAGGGCTGGGGTTATCCGTTTGTTTGCGGGCAATCAAACATCACGGCGGCACCATTGAAGTGGAGAGCCAGGAAAATAAGTGGACGCGCTTTACCGTGCGTATTCCAGAGCAGTAAAGCTAAAGCGATTGTCTTTTACTTCGGGGTTGGGGTATATAAATCCGCTGGGCTGTTGATTTTTTGCAGAACTGACGCCATGCGCGACCGCGCAACCGCCGCCTGGGAGGCGTGATTCTGCGAATCTGCGCTGTCATAGGCTCTGCCATAAAAATCAAGCGCCTTCATCAAATCAGACCTTGCCTCATATACCGTCCCAGCAATTAAATTCGCGTTATACGATTTCGCATCCATCTGCAATACGGCTTGCGCATCCGCCAAAGCCTTATCTGCCTGATTTGCCGTTAAATAATCTCCCCCGCGCAGGTTTAAGAATGCTTCACGGCTGCCAGTGTTCTGCTCCCCTAATTGATAGGCTTGCGCAGCAGCATCCGCCTGACCGGAAAGCTCAAGGATCACCCCTTTTAGCACCAGCAGGCTGGCATCCGTAGGCGCATAAGTCAGACTCTGGGTCACCTCATCCAGCGCCTGCGGAAGTTTTGCCTGATGCAGAGCATCCTGTGCACGCTGTTCATGGGCATACCGCGCCTCAAGGGCTGGATCAGGGCGAAATACCAGTTGATACAAAACCACCACTAATGCCAGGGCAATCAATACGCCCGCTGCCCCCAGGATTAGCACCCGGCGGCGCGCGAGTTTCCGCTGTGCGACCCACTCATCCAAAAACCACCAGGAATGAGATGGATCAGGTGAATGGGTTGCCCGCAGAGCCTGCATAGCCGCTGCGCCGCCCACAGCCTGCAAAAACGCCCCTGTCTGCGAGCGTAACCGCGCCAACGCCATCTCAAACTGCCCTTCCGCCGTTTTGCGAGAAATTTTGCCTTCCAACCGGTCAATTTGCGCTTGAAGAGAGTCCATTTCTTGCAAGAGAGCCGCCGCCTGTTCAGGGGTTAATCGTTCAAGATGCTCTACGGAAATTTCTAATTTATCCAATGCCTGGCTGATGCTGCCACCCAGTACCGGCATTCCCTGAAGAGGCGCAGGTGCATTGGTCATTTAGCGCACTCCCATCTGTGGATAGGTAATGCCGCCATGCGGGAATACCAGCACGTCCGCCGCGCCAGGGAAACGCTCCTGAGCCGCCAACATGGCTTCCTGCGGGCTGCTGACAAAATCCACAAAGGGCAGATTCTCCTGAGTCACCGCAGGGATGGTGGGCGCGTACATGATCATGCGCGCGCGGCACATGGCTTGCAAAGCAAAGTATAGGAAGAAGCGGTCTTCCTCCCCGATGCCATTGAGCTTTAAGCGCGGCACAAAGCGGACCAGCAGCGGAGCCAATCGGCGCAGCATCCCTTTACCCACCGGCAGCTTACGGTTTGCCAAACCGAATACTCCTACCCCCTCCTCCGCCTTCACCAGGGTGATAATCATGCCGCCGGGTTTAACCGCCCGCACTGTATTTGCCAATGCCTTCACGCCCTGACGTAAATCCGAGTCCATTGGATGCGAAGCGGTGATCACCAGGTCAGCGGGAGCCGTTACCGGCACGCCATACAAAGACGCACTGCATTGCACCCCGGCGCGATGTGCCAGGACAGGGTCGCCCGCCACCACCGCCACCAACTCCTGTGCATAGTTCAGGATTACATTTACGATGAAAACTTTGCCCTTCACCTTAGAAGCGGCTTCTTCCAGGTCCAGGCGCATTGGGTTCTGATCAATCGGCTGCCCCACCATATTAAACGTTTGCGGCGTGCAGTTCAGGGAATGATTATGCGCCACTGTCAACCGTCCTGCTACCCCTGGCACTAGATTTTTATAGCCGCCGCCAAAACTGGCAATGATGTGCGGTTCGATGCAGCCAATGGAAATGACCAGATCCGCCTCGGCAACGATGCGATTAACCCAGATAGGCGTGCCGCGCCGCGTGATTCCTAAATTTTTCATGGTTTGCAGGTCATCACAATTCGGGTTTTCGTATTGCAACCCATCCACCCCTGCGCGGCGGTTAATTTCCTCGGCATCCATCGCACGGTGCAGCCCAATCGCTGGAACCAGAGTGATTTGCGAATGGCTGACCCCGGCACGCTCTAGCTCCGCCAGTACCAACGGCAGAATTAAGGGCATAGGCGTAGGTCGGCTGCTATCATCCATCACCACCGCAATTCGCATATCCCGCTGCGCCAATTCATCGAGGCGCGGACTGCCCACCGGCGCAGCCAACGCCCGCCAGACTTCTTCCGCCAGGTCCGAAACCGGAGGGAGCGCGCGGGGTTCTAAAATCCCGCGAACACGCCAACGCGCTGGCAACGTCAGTTGAATCGGTTCCTGCCCCCACGGCAAAGAAATGGTATGCGAATCTTCCATAAGAATTTTCTAGCTCCTGAAAAATCAATTGAACAATCTGCTCTAAATTATACCCGCAAATTTTCTGTTCCAGGCGTCATCCGTGAGTATAATTCAAGCAGTACAATCCAACTTTGGAGGCACTCCCATGACAGATTATATTGCTGCCATTGATCAAGGCACGACCAGCACCCGCTTTATCGTCTTTGATGTGCATGGCGACGTGGTAGCCGTTGATCAGCAGGAACATCAGCAAATTTTCCCGCGCCCCGGCTGGGTGGAACACGATGCGATGGAAATTTGGCGGAATACCCAAAGCGTCATTCAGACTGCTCTGCGCCGCTTTGGCATCCGGCGCGAGCAAATCGCGGCTCTGGGGATCACCAACCAACGCGAAACCACCTTGCTGTGGAATCGCAAGACCGGGCAGCCTTACGGTCACGCCATTGTCTGGCAGGATACGCGCACCGATGAAATCATCACCGCACTGGCGCGGGAGGGCGGGCAGGATCGCTTCCGTCAAAAGACGGGGCTGCCGCTGGCTACTTACTTCTCCGGTCCTAAAATCCGCTGGATGCTCGATGCTGACCCTGAAGCGCGCGCCGCCACAGAACGGGGTGATGTTCTGTTTGGCACGATGGATACCTGGCTGATCTGGAACTTAACCGGTGGCACGCGCGGCGGTATTCACGTCACAGACCCCACCAACGCCTCACGGTCGCTGTTGATGAACCTGCAAACCCTGCAATGGGATGATGAAATCCTGGCAGAGATGAATATTCCGCGCAGTCTGCTGCCTGAAATTCGCTCCAGCGCGGAAGTCTACGGTCGCGCAACTGGCGAGCTGGAAGGCATCCCTATTGCTGGAGACCTGGGAGATCAGCAAGCCGCCTTGTTTGGTCAGGTGTGCTTTGACCCGGGTGATGCTAAGAATACCTATGGCACAGGCTGTTTTATGCTGCTGAACACTGGCACAACGCCCTTAACCAGCCGCTATGGTTTGTTGACCACGCCGGGCTACAAAATTGGCAATCAGCCCACTGTCTACTGCCTGGAAGGGTCGATTGCCATTGCGGGCGCGCTGGTTCAGTGGCTGCGCGATAACCTGGGTCTGATTCGCTCCTCCACGGAAATCGAACCTCTGGCACGCACGGTAGCAGATAACGGTGATGTTTATTTTGTACCGGCTTTCTCGGGGTTATTCGCCCCTTACTGGCGCACCGATGCGCGCGGGGTGATCGCTGGGCTCACGCGCTTTGCCAATCGTGGTCATATTGCCCGCGCTGCGCTGGAGGCTGTGGCATATCAGACCCGCGAAGTGCTGGAAGCCATGGAAAAAGACTCGCAGCTGCACCTCACCACCCTGAAAGTGGATGGCGGCATGGTTGTCAATCAACTGCTGATGCAATTTCAATCTGATCAGCTGGGCGTGCCGGTCGTGCGTCCCAAAGTAGCTGAAACAACCTCGCTTGGGGCAGCTTATGCCGCCGGACTGGCGGTAGGCTTCTGGTCAGACCAGGATGCTCTGCGGAAAAACTGGCAAAAGCAGGCAGAATGGCAACCCAACCCTGACCGCGCCGCTGCGGATGAATTGTTCGCCCGCTGGAAAAAGGCGGTTACGCGCACTTTTAATTGGATGGAATAAAAAGAGTAACGAAGGAGCTTTTGTGAGCGATACCCCGCATGTGATTATTATCGGCGCAGGCTTTACGGGCTGCGCCCTGGCACACGATCTGACCTTACGCGGCTTTGCCGTCACCGTGGTGGAGCGCGGCGAAATTGCCTCCGGCACTTCCGGGCGAACGCACGGGCTGCTGCACAGCGGCGCACGTTATTGCGTCAACGACCGCGAATCCGCCATTGAGTGCATTGAAGAAAATATTTTATTGCGCAAAATTGCCGCCCAGTGCATTGAATTTAACGGAGGCTTGTTTGTCGCGCTCAACGATGAAGACCTCTCGTATGCGCCCAGGTTTGAGCAAGGCGCGCAATCCTGCGGCATTCCCATTGAGAAAATATCCCCTACCCAGGCACGTGAACGCATCCCCCACCTGACGAATCGCGTGCTGCTGGCATACACCGTGCCAGACGGAGCATTTGATCCGCTTCGCCTGGCGTTGGCGTTTGCCGCCACTGCCAAACATCAAGGCGCGCGCTTCCTGACCTACCATGAAGTGAAGGGGTTGCGCATGGATGGGCGCGCGCGCGTTACCGGCGTCACAGTTTGGGATCGCGCCAATGATAAGACCCTGGACATTGGCGCGGACATCGTTATCAACGCCACCGGCGCGTGGGCTGGGCAAATTGCCGCCTTTGCCAAAGTGGATGTGCCGGTTACGCCTACCCCTGGCGTGATGGTGGCTTACGATCAGCGTCTAACGGATCACGTCATCAACCGCCTCTCGCTTCCCGGCGATGGCGATATTATCATCCCGCAGCGGCGCATGGCGGTAATTGGCACAACTTCCTACGAAGTGGAAAACCTGGATTATATCCCCGTCCTGGAAGAGCAGGTGCAGGCAATGTATGCTAGCGCGGTGGAACTGCTGCCCGCCATTGAGCGCAGTCACCTACGGGGCGCGTATATGTCCGCCCGTCCGTTGGTGGGTCGTGCAAGTGCAGCCGGGGATGAGCGTGACCTGCCGCGCACCTTCAAATGCTTTGACCATGCCGCAACCGATGGCGTGGAAGGTCTGGTGACGATCACCGGCGGTAAAGCCACCACCTGCCGCGCCATGGCTGAAACAACCGCTGACGTGGTTTGCGCCAAGCTGGGCATTACAGCCGAATGCAGCACCAAAGAGCAAATTTTGCTCTCCTATCGCAATTTTTACGTGTAGAGGCGGGAGAATTCATGTCTGAAGCCTGGAAGATTACCTTAATTTTGTTGCGCCAAAAGGGGACTGAACACCCCCCTTATCCGCAATCCTTTGAGATGCAGGTAGACCCCGATGAAATGGTCCTAGATGCGGTGGAACGGGTATGGGCCTTTCACGACCGCAGCCTGATGTTCCGCCATGCCTGCCACCATTCCACCTGTGGCGCGTGCGGGATGCGCGTGAATGGCGTGGAAAAATTGACCTGCATTACCACCATCCGCTCTGTCACGCATGATGGCGGCAGCCTGAAGGTTGAACCTCTGCGCAATTTCCCGGTGGTCAGCGACTTGGTGGTGGATATGAGCCGCTTCTATATTCACATGGAACAGGCAAAAGCCGTTCCCGTAGAGGCAGTCAACGAGGCGAATCTGCCCTATGAAGCCGATTCAACACAAGAAGCCGGCATGCAACGACTGGTAGATTGCATCGAATGCGGCTGCTGCATCTCGGCTTGTCCGGTCGCACTCACCACCCCCACCTATCTAGGACCAGCGGTGCTGGCTGCCTTACAAGATAACCTGTCGCAGCGATTTAGCCCAGAATTGGCTGCCTTTGCGGATCAAGCGGATGGGGTTTGGCGATGCCATAGCGCGTATGAGTGCAGCGCTGTCTGTCCGTCTAACGTAGACCCTGCCTGGCGCATTATGGACTTGCGCAAACGTCTGATTTCCAATCGCGTGGGACAATTTTTTGGAAAGAAACCCAACTATGAAAAATAACGCTGCCCCTACCAAATGGATTGCCTGGTTCGACCCGCGTTGGCGTTCAATCGGCACATGGGGCTTCATCCTAAATCGCGTCACAGCCTTGGGACTGACTCTCTACCTGTTCTTGCACCTGATGATGCTGGGCAAGCTGGCGCAGGGAGAGCAAGCCTATAATTCCTTCATTGCGTTTGCCGGACAGCCGGTAGTCAAGATGGGCGAAATGCTGGTGATTGCCGCTGGTCTCATTCACGGGTTGAATGGCATTCGGATCGCCCTCAACGCATTGGGCATTGGCGTCCGCCGCCAACGTGCCATTTTCATTGCCCTGATGATCCTCGCCATCCTTGGCAGCGCTTTCTTTGCCTATAAAATGTTCTTTGGAGAATAAAAAATGTCTGCCCCTACCCTAATCAACACGCCTCCCATTGCCCAACGCCGCGAAGGTACTAGTCTTTGGCTCTTTAAGATTGTCGCCGGTTTGCTGATTGTTTTCCTGCTGGGCGTTCACTTTGTAGTCAATCACCTGGTTGCCCCAGGCGGATTACTTACCTACGCGGATGTCGTGCGCTATTATGCCAACCCTGCGGTGCGCATTATGGAAATTACCTTCCTGGTGTTCGTGGTCAGCCACGCTTTGGTCGGGTTGCGCGGTATTTTGCTCGACCTTAACCCCTCTGCTCGCATCCTAAGAATCATTGATATTGCCCTGACGGTCGTTGGAATCGTTGCCATTGTGTATGGCATCGCCCTGGTCTGGGCAATCGCTGGGTAAGGATAAAAAATCGGCTGGTGACCATGTTGGCGATATCCATGTAGACCGTGCGCGTCCAGCCCAGGGACTCAAGTTCTTGCTGGTAGAACTCCGAGATTGTGCTGATCTGGTCAGCGCTGATGTACATCAAGATAAATTCATTTTGAGTCAGCTCACCCCCACCCGGATAGATGGGAAGGATTGTCCGGCAGTCCGGCGGGCAGGACTACCGGGCGGCGCGGGACTGGTAGTCTGCTAGGGAGTTTCGGTTGGGCTGGCGTTCGGGACGGGGGCATTGCCCGCAGCGCTGTTCGGCACGTTCTTAAGCCGCATCAACTGAATGATGATCTGCACGCCGGCGCTCTCTGGTTCGATCCGCACGCTCGCCAGCTGCGCGCCTTCGCCATCCGGACGGGTGTAAGTCAGCGCCAGCGGGCCTGCGGCGCTCTCATCCACCGGCGTTTCGCTCCAACCGGCCCGGGTCATTTCGTCGCGGTAGAACTGGAGTGCCGCCTGGGGGGTGCTGGCGCTGCTATAGCGCGCAAAGCCAGGCAGCAGGATAACGTTCTGGGCATCGCTCAGCAGCGGTAGATCGAGCGGGAGGGTCAGGCAGCCTTGCGGCAGGCTGACGGATTCGGATGTGTTGACATGGCTGACGCTGTATTCCCAGGTTTGCACACCAGGCGCTTCGCCTTCTGTACTCTCGATCGTCAGGTTGTATTTGAGCACCAGCGGGCTGCCTTCTGTCACCCACAGGTCACCGCTGGCGGTGCCGCTCTGCCCGGCCGCGTAGCGCACGGCGCGCTGGTCGAACTGGTAATGGATGGCCGGCAGCCCTTCAATCTCGTCCCGCCCGATTCGTTCTGCCCCATACACCGGCGGCAGGCGCAAGCTGGGGTCAGTCACCGCGTCGGCGCGCTTTGGATCCTGGCTGGCACGGCATGGCTGCCCGGCAGCCTGCTGGACATACAACAGCCCGCCCTCCTGGCGCAGGGCGGCGCGGTAAATTGGCTGGCCGCCGGTACGGGTGGCTTCGAGCACACCTAGGGACGAGCCGGCGGTGAAGACGATGCGCCGGACGAGGGTGTGGGCTTGATAGGGCTGACCATTCAGGGTGGCATCCAACGTATAGGTGAAGTTTTGTGTGTAGTTATCCAACCCGTTCAGACCGGCAGAGGGAGCGGGCAGGTTGTAGTCGCCGGGTCCGTGCAGTTCGCTTTCATTCAGGTTGCTCCCAGAGAATTCTTCGGGCGTAGCCTGTCCGTTGGTAGGCTGGCGGGCAGTGCCGGCCGGTTGGGGGCTGCTGTCGAGGGGCGCGCCCGGGGTTGGGATCAGCACCAGGCAGGCTAGTCCGGTGATCAGCAGTATGGCGGACAGCAGGAGGATGGGAAGATATAAGGTGGGGCGGTTTGTTGGCATGGTTTTCACCGTGGAATGATTGTCAGTACTGCTTGGTAGTCGATCTGGCTCTGCGCCTGGACCATCTGCATGCCCTTGCCTTCCAGCTCAACCTGGTTCGAGCCACCGTCGAGCGGGTAGGTACTGTTGATCTGAGCTGCCAGGCTAGGATTGCCGCCGGCGGACTGGCTCCAGCCTTCGCCCACATCGCCATTTTCATCCACACAGACGGATTTGCCGTGGTAGGTCGACTTGCCGGAGGGCTGGAAGGTCAGTTTCACATCCAGGCTGTCGCCTTCATCCGCCATACGCCCGTCCAGCTCGAAGGGCCCGTCCAACAGCAGGGGCGGAAAGTACCATTCCACGCATATCGAGGGTTTGGTCAGCATCACTTCTTGCAGGTGCCATTGGCCGTCCCCCTGTAAGAACTGGCTGCCCTCGCGATCGCGCTTGAGGATGCCCGTCCCAACCACGCGCGCCAGGTATTCCTGTAGTCCATCACCGTAATCGACGCTCAAGTGCATGACGGTCAGCAGGTAGGCATCATAATCGCATTTTTCATGTACCTCGAAGCGTTCGATGGCGGTTGCCAGTCCGTCGTTGACCGTTAGGGTGACGGTTTCTGTGCCGGGCTGACGGGCGGTGTACGTGAAACCGAATTCGATTACTTCGCCGGGGTAGTAGATCTTAACCGGCGTCACTGTGCCCAGCGCGGCACTGATGGCAATGTTGGTGACGGGCAGCGGCGCCAGCGGGATGGCGTTACCGTTTTCATCCGGCGGCAGGTCTGGCCAGGTGGTTGCGGCGCCTGCCTGGAACTGAAAGCTGTCGCCAATGCAGACATAATTGGGCGGCAGGCTGTGGAATGCTGCTCCGGCAGTAATCTGGTCATTCTGAGACTGAGCCGAGCGGGTGGGGATGGTGGCGCCCACGGACAGTGCCAGCAGGCAGCCAAGCAGGAGGGCGATAGCGAGTGTTTTCATCCGTTCTTCCTTATTGGTTGAGTGGGAGACAACATTAATTATGTCCATTCGCTGAAATGACTTTGACTTTCATTAATTATCCGCCAGTCAAGTATAAGTGTCAACCGATAACCCAAGCAATACCAAAATGCGGGTCTGCAAATCAGTCAATGGCGTAACATGGCGGATAACCTGGTCTGGTAAATGAACAATAGTCGTAATCGTTCAGGGGGTATATATGCCCTATCTGCCCGCAAGAAGCACGATTGCCCCATATATGGAGGTTCCGCCCGCCTTATTATGATAAAATTGCGCAACTGAGCGTTTTTAAGGCAAATTGACCACCCATATCTGGCATATCTGGCAATTTAAACAACAAACCTGCCAGATATGGCTCTGTGAAAAGTTACCGCGGTTGCACGGTTTTCCACCACTGGGCTAAGCAATCGACCAAGCAATCGCTGGTGACTTTGGAAGTGACCTCGTAGATAAATAGCTCGTCACTTTTGGGCAGAAAAATCTCCACTGGCGTCACAGTATCTTCTGGGGTGAAATCGTGGTCGCAGCCCTTGGTTTCCGTACGGCTCTTCCCACCCCGCGCAAAAGGGACTACTTGGACGGTCGCTTTGGAATCCATCGAGAGGCATAACGTTTCTGGGTCTTGATTTACGAGTAGTACCCCATGCCATTCAGCTTGCTCGTTAGGGTTACGAACGTTGGCAACTCTGCGTCGCTGTACCCTTTCCGCAGGATCAGTTACTGGCGTACTTCGCTGGCATTCAGGCACGTGTACAGCCTTTGACTCCGAAAGCTCGGATCGACCTGCCTTTGGCTATCCACGATGGCTTTCATATCCGTGAGCAAATTCGGCAGATGTTCCTCCGCCCGTTTTCGACCGCATCCAGCAAGGTAATCCAACATATCCTATGATGAAAGCAAAAGCTAACGCACAGCTGTTTGCAATCGAATCACGTTCCAAGAAGCCTTGGGCAGCGTGACGCGCAATATACCGTCCTCAATCACCGCGTTATTCACCACCTGGGGATGGACGCGGTCAGGGTCTTGCGCGCTGTTGACCGCTAACAAATCATCGCCAGTCAGGGTCAACGACTCTACCACGCGGCAGCTGGGCAGGTCGCGCACGTCCGCTTCTAACTGCATCGCCTCATCCAGGCTGCGGTTGACGGCGAACAGGGTGATGCTGCCGTCTTCTGGTTGATAAGTCGCCACGCTCTCCAAGTAAGGCACCTGGTCAAATTCGCGGTCGGTGTATACAGGGGAGCGCATTTCTACATCCAATGCCTGCCCCTGTCCAAAGCGGGCTGCATGCAGGAATGGGTAGTATATAGACTGCTTCCAAGCAACGCCATTAGGCTCGGTCATAATGGGGGCAATTACGTTCACCAGCTGCGCCAGGCAGGCAATTTTAACCCGGTCAGCATGGCGGATTAGAGTAATGAGCATACACCCCACCACCAACGCATCTTCCAGGGTATAGTGATCTTCCAACATGGGCGGCGCAATCATCCAAGAAGGCAGCTTGTTATCCGCTTCATTGCTATGAAACCAGACATTCCATTCATCAAAGGATAAGTTGACCGTCTTTTGGGAATGTTTTTTTCCCTTCACCGCATCGCACATCGCCGCGACTGAAGTGATAAAGCGATCCATATCCAGGTTTTTCGCCAGGAAATTGGGCGTTCCAGTTCGGTTGCCATAATAGGTGTGCAGCGAAATATAATCCACATGTTCGTAAGCGTGATCCAGCACAGTCGTTTCCCACGCGCCAAAGGTAGCCATCCCGCTGCCAGAACTGCCGCATAGCACCAGTTCAATGGAAGGATCCGTCCATTTCATTACTTTTGCGGATTCGGTAGCAGTGCGACCATATTCTTCCGCCGTCTTATGCCCAATCTGCCATGGACCGTCCATCTCGTTGCCTAAGCACCAGACTTTCACTCCATAAGGATCATGCCCGCCATTGGCTATGCGCAAATCAGAGAGCGCTGTACCGCCTGGGAAGTTGCAATATTCCACTAGCTGACGGGCTTCTTCTGGTCCGCGCGTCCCTAGATTAACCGCCATCAAAGGCAGCGTCTTCGCCTTTTGGCACCAGCGCATAAATTCATCCGTGCCAAATTCATTCGTTTCAATTGAGCGCCAGGCAAGCTCCATCCGGCGCGGGCGCTGGGCTTTGGGTCCAATGCCATCTTCCCAACGATAGCCAGAGACAAAATTACCGCCAGGGTAGCGTACAATCGTCACGCCCAGGTCGCGCACCAAGTCAAGCACATCCCCGCGGAAACCATCTTCATCCGCGCTAGGATGCCCGGGTTGATATGCGCCGCCATACACCGCGCGACCTAAATGTTCAATAAACGAACCATAAATACGCGGGTCAATCTTGCCAATCGTCCGCGAAGGAGTTAAGGTGACGCTTGATTTCAATGCCATGCTATAAATCTCCTCAAAGTTGGATCAGGATATACTTATCATTATACCCGCATACTTCTTTGAGAACAGCCCAAACGACGCCTGCTTTGCAACACAACAGACTGAGATTACGTAGATTCTATGGATCAATCAAACAAGGAGAATTTTTATGAATACCAGTATGATAACCACTGCTTTTGAACTGCCCGGCGTGCGCATCGTGCGCAATATCGGGTTGGTGCGCGGCGTAACGGTTCGCTCGCGCAGCGTAGTCGGCAATATGGTTGGCAGCCTGCAAACCATATTCGGTGGCAATATCACCATTTATACCGAGCTATGCGAACACGCTCGCCAGGAAGCCTTTGAAATTATGATGAGTCACGCCGATCAGATGGGGGCGAATGCCATCATCGGCATGCGATATGATGCCAACGAAGTGATGGATGGCGTCACCGAAGTGCTTGCCTATGGCACAGCCGTCATCGTAGAACGCGCCTGAGATGGCTACCGGTTAACAAGTGGTTTATTAGGTCTGAATGAACCACTTGTTAACCTTCCCCCACTGGCCGACAACGTTGTAAAATAAGGCATGGATATTCACAAGCTCCCCCCTTCTTTTTCCCTTGGCAAAGAAGTTCTCTTTGCGCGCCAGATGGGACTGGCAACTGTGGCGTTAGAATCCGCCGTCATTACGCACGGATTGCCCCGCCCCGAAAATTTACAGCTCGCGCGCGCCCTTGAGCGCGTCATCCGCGAGCAGGAAGCCGTTCCGGCAACGATTGCGCTCTTTGATGGCAAAATCCACATTGGGTTATCAGACGAAGAGCTAGAGCAGCTTGCCAATGAGCAGGCTGACCGCAAAATTAGCCGCCGCGATTTTGGTATCGCCCTGGCAAAAAAAGAAACCGGCGGGACAACAGTCGCCGGAACGCTGATTGCCGCCCACATGGCAGGTATTCAGGTCTTTGCTACGGGCGGCATTGGCGGAGTGCATCGCAACGCGCCTTTTGACGTTTCCGCCGACCTGCCCGAACTTAGCCATACCCCGCTGGTGGTGGTCTGTGCCGGGGCAAAATCCATCCTCGACCTGCCCGCTACTGTAGAATATCTGGAAACAATGGGCGTGCCGATCATTGGCTATCAGACCGAAGAGTTTCCCGCCTTTTACTCAGCGGAAAGCGGATTGAAAGTCACTGCCCGCGCTGATTCTGCCGATGAAGTGGCTGAAATCGCCCGCCAACAGTGGGGGTTGGGCTTGCAAAACGCCGTTCTGGTGGTTCAGCCGCCGCCCGCCGCCTCTGCTCTGCCGCGCGCCCAAATTGAACAGGTGATTGCCCGCGCATTGGATGAAGCGAAAGCAGCTAATATCACCGGCGCCGCGGTTACCCCCTTCCTACTGGATCGGGTCAGCCGATTAAGTGGGGGAGCCAGTCTGCAAACCAACCTTGCCTTGCTCGAAAACAATGCCCGCCTGGCTGCGCAAATCGCCAAGTCGCTGCAAAGTCATTCGGGGAAGGTGATTTAGCTTTTCCTTGTCTGTGTGGACAAAAGGGGTTGGCATTTGAACTGCCAACCTCTTTTTTTATTTGTGTGGCGGCTCTGGGCTGAGGGTGGGCCAGCGCGTATCGGTCGGGCGCGGCGTCCAGGTTATCGTTGGCGTCAACGTGATGGTAGGGGTGAGCGTAATCGTTGGCGTATTGGACGGCACCAATGTTAATGTGATGGTCGGTGTATTCGTCACCGTTGGCGTAAACGTTGGCGTGGGCGTAGGGGATGGACCCTGCGTGATGGTAGGGGTTTGCGTGCGAGTAGGCGGAATGGTGACGGTTGGGGTAGGTGGGTTACCTGTCACCGTAAACTTACCATACGCTCCCTTTATCCAATCTGGACCCACAAATAAGCGCACTTCATACGTGCCAGGCAGCCAGGCATCGCTGCTGGGTTGGTATTCACTATACCCCACGCCACCCGTACCGCCGTTCCAGGGTAGCGTTTCATGGAAGACAATTTCACCATCCCGGTACCAAATCGCCGTCCACTGCGCTTTGGCGGTCATCTGGTCATAGCTGAACGTACCGTAAACTTTGGTGATCGGGTTTGCGAAGGTCACTGCCGGGTCAACCGGTTGATAATTTTTGTCAATTTCGCTGGCAAAACGCACCCCACTGAAGATGGGAACGCCCTGTGGGGTCGTTGTGGACTTAAATTCTTGCTGAATATCCTCCGGCACAGACGGAGTGTTGGTAATCGAAGGGGTGTTGGTGATGGTAGGCGACATCGTGATGGATGGCGTTGGCGAAATACTCGGCGTGATGGTAACGGTGGGCGTTAACGTCACGGTTGGGGAGGGTGGATAAAAACGGTAGGCGGTTGGTTCCGCAAATAAATTCACCGTAACGGAAAGGATACCAAATACGAAAGCCAACAGGATCATCCGCCAGCCGCGCACCAAAAGCACCCGCCGCTTGTGAAAATAGGGCATTTTCATTCCAGTGCGAATGGTGCGATAGCCTAGCAATAAGAAAAGTAGCCCAAAGAGTAGGGCTAAGAAAAACGCAGTTTGAACGCCAGTTTTAATGTCTAAATTCATGGGCTTTTCAGTACCTGTCTGCTGAATTATAGCATGAGATAGAATCCCGGCTCATCGGGAATTGGCGTGGCAGTAGTCAGGAGGGAAAGATTGCTCCTCTTGACTACTGCCACGCCAATTCACAGAAACCTTAGAAGTCCTACTCCACCTTCATTCGCGTTCCTCCATGTAGAGTCTTTTACGTTCTACTGCTCTGTATTTTTAGAACAAGTATCAATGTGATCTGGTATAATATACTTTTGCAACCCTTCCGGCAACGGATTCTAGGGTTTGCTGGCTTGGTTATGGCATCAGAAAAGGATAGACAGAACATGTCTCAAAACGTGATCCGAGTGGTTGGCGCACGCCAACACAACTTAAAAAATATAACGGTAGAAATTCCACGCGACAAATTAGTGGTCATTACGGGCCTTTCTGGCTCAGGCAAATCCTCCCTGGCGTTTGACACGATCTTTGCGGAAGGTCAACGCCGCTATGTGGAAAGTCTGTCTGCTTATGCGCGCCAATTTTTAGGACAGATGGAAAAACCAGATGTAGATGCCATTGAAGGACTCTCTCCGGCGGTTTCCATTGATCAAAAAGCCACCTCACGTAACCCCCGTTCCACCGTTGGCACCGTTACTGAGATTTATGACTATATGCGCCTACTGTATGCGCGCGTAGGAATCCCGCACTGCCCCGTTTGTGGGCGCGAAGTGGTACGCCAATCTGCCCAGGAAATTGTTGAAGTCGTTGAACAGCTCCCCGCGGATAGTCGATTGCTTATTCTGGCTCCCGTGGTGCGCGGACGCAAAGGCACGTATCAAGCCGTCTTTGAAGAAATCCGCAAAGCTGGTTTTGTGCGCGCCCGCGTAGATGGCACAGTGTATAACCTGGATGATGAAATCAGCCTGGATCGCTACAAAATTCATACCATTGAAGCGGTGGTAGATCGCCTGGTGCTGCATCATCCGGAAAATGAAGAGGAAGAACGCACCTTCCGCTCACGTCTGACTGATTCAGTTGAAACCGCGCTGAAAGTGGGCGAAGGATATTTGACAATCCAAAATCTTTCGGTTGAGCCCACCCAGGACTTATTCTATTCAGAGCATTTAGCCTGCCCGGAGCATGGCGTTAGCCTGCCTGAAATTGAACCGCGCACATTTTCCTTCAATACACCCCATGGGGCCTGCCCGGATTGCCAGGGACTGGGTAGCCGTCTGGAAATTAACCCCGATCTGCTCATCCCCGAACCTGAGCGTCCGCTGAGTGATGGCGCAATTATCGGTTTGGAATGGGCAAGTCCGCGCGACCAGGGCAATTATTATTGGAATACGATTGAGGCAGTGGCGAAGAAATATTCCATTGACCTAGATGCCCCGGTACGCGATATTCCTGAAGACAAATTGCAGAAGATTCTCTATGGCACGCAGGGGGAAGAAGTGCGCATCCATATTGAGGGCAGGAATGGCAAACAGACCAGCTACAACACTGCCTTCGAAGGCATCATCCCCAACCTGGAACGGCGGTACCGCGAGAGCAACTCGGACTTTTTGCGCAACAAAATCACAGAGCTGATGAGTGATCGCCCCTGCCCCACCTGCAAGGGAACGCGCCTGCGCCCCGAAGCGATGGCGGTCACGGTAGACAATGTAAACATCGTGGAAGCCACCCAATGGCCTGTGCAGCAGACCCTTTCCTGGGCAGAACGCTTGAACGGCAAAGAATCACCGCTGACCACCCGTCAGAGGGCAATTGCCGAACGAATCCTGAAGGAAATTTGCTCACGTCTGGGCTTTTTGGTCAATGTCGGCTTAGATTATCTGACCCTGCGCCGCTCGGCGGCTTCCCTTTCTGGCGGCGAAGCGCAGCGCATTCGTTTGGCAACCCAAGTGGGCTCGCGCCTGATGGGGGTGCTGTACGTGCTGGATGAGCCATCCATTGGCTTACATCCGCGCGATAATGCCCGCCTATTAGCAACTCTCAAAGGGCTGCGCGACATCGGCAATTCGGTTATTGTAGTGGAACATGATGAAGAAACCATCCTGGCTTCCGATTGGATTATTGACCTGGGTCCGGGGGCGGGCGAACATGGCGGCGAAGTAATCGCAGAAGGTCCAGTTGAAAAAATCCTCACTGACCCCAACTCGATCACCGGAGCATACCTTTCGCGCCGGCTGCAAGTGGCGCTGCCTGCCGAACGTCGCACGGGCAATGGTAAAGTGCTAACAGTGGTGGGCGCGCGTTCCAATAACCTCAAAAACGTCACTGTGGATATTCCCTTGGGGCGGATGGTGTGCATCACCGGCGTTTCTGGCTCTGGCAAATCTACTCTGATGGTAGATATTCTCTACAGCGCCCTGGCAAGGCAGCTAAACGGCGCGCATACCCAGCCGGGCGAGTTTGACCGCATTGATGGCATTGAAAATGTGGATAAAATCATCAATATTGACCAATCTCCCATTGGGCGAACGCCGCGCTCTAACCCCGGCACTTATACCGGCGTGTTTGACGAAGTCCGCCAACTATTTGCCGAATTGCCGGAAAGTAAGATGCGCGGGTATAAATCGGGGCGGTTTTCGTTTAACGTACATGGCGGGCGCTGCGAAGCCTGCCAGGGGCAGGGTCAACTACGGATTGAAATGCAGTTCCTGCCTGATATTTACGTCCCATGCGATGTCTGTCACGGCGCGCGCTTTAATCGCGAAACGTTGCAGGTGCAGTTTAAAGGACTTTCCATTGCGGATGTGCTGGATACCACTGTGGATAAGGGCGTAGAAGTCTTCGCCGCTTTCCCATCCATCCTCAACAAGCTCAAAACGTTGCAAGACGTGGGGCTGGGATATGTGCGCATTGGTCAACCCGCCCCTACCCTCTCGGGAGGAGAAGCGCAGCGCGTGAAACTCGCCAAAGAACTCTCACGCCGCGCCACTGGACGGACCATTTATGTCTTGGATGAGCCGAGCGTTGGCTTGCACGCTGCGGACGTTCACCGCCTGATCGAAGTCTTACAACGTCTGGTAGATGCTGGCAACTCTGTAATTATCATTGAGCATAACCTGGATATTATCAAAACCGCTGATTATCTCATTGATCTGGGCCCTGAAGGCGGCGACCGCGGCGGCGAGATTCTGGCAGTTGGTACGCCAGAGGAGATTTGCAAGGTGAAAAATTCCTATACCGGTCAGTTCTTGCAGCGTTATTTGTATGATGAACACCCTTATGCTCATCTGGTTGAAGGCGAAGGCATCTAAACCCACCCCATTTTCGGGCATCTTTGGGGCTTTGGGGGCTTGACACTTCCCCAAAACAGCGAATCTCAGGTAAAATTAAGAGAGATCACCGCATGGCAACAAAAAACGGATGAAAGTAGCAACACTACGATTTTAAATTGAAGAACAGGAACCCATTTATGAACCGCAAAGACTCGCCCGAAAGCGTGATTGACTCCTACCACCGGCGCCAAAAGATGACTCCCTTCTATATTGGTGGACTATCCCTTCTGCTGGTTATTGCGGGGGGCGTAATCCTCTTCCTATGGATGCGCGGAGGTGGGCTGGCTGCCGCCCCTACAGTAACGCCAACAATCACCGCAACGGTCGCAGCGCCAACGACCACCAATACCCCCATCCCACCCACGGCAACGCTTACGCTCTCACCCACTGTCACCCTCTCACCTACCATCACCGTCACGGTAACCCCATCTGGACCAGTGGAATACAAAGTCCAATCAGGGGATAACTGCTACGATCTGGCAGTGAAGAATAAAGTGAACCCAGATGTGCTATTGGCAATCAATGGTTATGACCCTGGTACATGTCCAATCATCCCTGGCATGACCATCCTGATTCCTTTGCCGAATACTACCCTCCCCACCGAAACGCCCATTGCATTTGGTCCTGGCCAAAAATATACATATTATGTGAAGACGGGTGAAACCTTAGCAGAAATTGCTGCTACCTTCCATACTACGCGAGAACTCATCTTAAAAGAGAATCCGAACGTGAAAGATGAGAATACTATTAAAGCTGGCGATTCTTTGACCATTACCAGCAATACTGTAACGGCTACCCCCACCAAGACACCCAAGGCAGGCGCAGTGGCGACCAATACCCCTACGGCTACCAAGAAACCGTAATTCATTTTTAACCATGCCAGGGGCAGTCCTGATAACGGGGCTGCCCCTGCTTTTTTAAGAAGAAGTATTGCAACCTATGTCAAAATTTTGGGTCTACAAGAGATTAATTTATCTCATTATTCTCATCATTGGAATGGGGCTTCTGCTTTGGAAACTGTTACCTCTCCCAACCACCCTGCCTGACCTTGCGCCACCTCAAACGGCAATTCCTTCATCAACCTCTGCACAGCAAATTGTTTTCCTCAAAAGCGTTGACGAACCCGACCTCTGGCGACTGCCAATTGATCTGAGCCTGCCGCCGATTCAAATCACATTTACTGGTGGCAAAGTTTATGATTATGCCGTTGCACCGGATGGTAGCCATCTAACATATTCCGCCCATAATGAGCAGCAAGGGGTGGACTTATGGGAGGTAGGCATGGATGGCAAAAATCTGCGCATATTGCTTGCCTGCGTGGAAGATGTGTGTACTGAGCCTGCCTATTCCCCTGATGGGCGCACGCTGGCTTATAGCCACCGACCCAAAGGCGGACTGTTCACCCTGGATACAACCGCCTCTTCCATCTGGCTGCTGCATCTGGCTGATCTTTCCAGCCAATCCCTCCTTCCTAAGCCTACGGACACCGGCATCCAACCGGTTTGGTCGCCGGATGGGCAATGGATGGCGTATGCGGATGAGCGCGATCAGACGGTGCAGGTATTTAATCTCTCTACCAAGGAAATGCTTTCCATCGAATCGGATCAAGGAAATAGCGTTGCTTGGTCATTGGATAGTCGTTCCTTTTATTTCACCCGCACGCACGTTCGTTCGGATGAGCAAGTATATGTCTTTCTGTACCTTTATGACATGACTACACGCAAAGAGCATACTATATTTGGCGAAGATACCCCCGACATAGGCAGCTATAATCTGCCAGCCATTGCCCCCGACAGTCATGGATTCGCCTTTACCGCTAGTGTAGGCGGATCATCTGTTGGGCAGCAAATTTTCACCGCCTACCTGACTGGGCAGTCCATCCACCCCGTCACCACTGCGGATCGCTATGCGCATGGCGCGCTGGCGTGGGATTCAACTGGCGCGCGATTGCTTTTTCAACGCATCGAGCTTGGAAATTCAGATGCCCGCCCAGAAGTCTTTGTATGGGATGCAAAAAGCGGCGTCACTACGCTCGTGGCGCAGGATGCCGCTTTGCCCACCTGGATTCCAAAGGTGAAATAATAATCGTAGCAAGTTTGTTGTGACAAAATCACAACAAACTTGCTACGATTACTCTATAAAACGTAAGAGCTAGGGTTTTGGCGTTTCGGTCGCGGTGGGCGCAACGGTTGGCGCAGGGGTGGCGGTTGACGCGCTGGCTTCAGAAGTTGCCGTAGCGGTAGCCGTCAATGGACCAACTACAATCTGTACCCACAAATCACCAGTCTTATCTAGTTTAAAGAACTGCCCGGCGGCATTCCGCAAACGGAAATAAGCGCGATATGTTCCATTCGCGCTGGGCGCAGTCAATTTGGCTTTTAAGTCCACTGTGTCGCCTGGCTTCACTTCTTTGGGGAAAGCGCTGCTGTCGGTGCATTGCATCTTGCCTGGGTCAATACATACCAGCGTGTACGCAACTGTCCAGGTGGATTTGCCAATATTTTTAATTTGCCAAGATTTTTCAAAGGTCGCGCCTGCGGACACCTGGGTATTATCAGGGTAATTGACATCTGTGACAAACGCAGCCATATCGTCCGCGCTAGCCGGGGCTGCGGTGGTGGGGGTAGCCGTTGGCGCAGCTGCTGCGGGGGTATCGGTCGCTGGCGCAGCTGGGGTATCGGTTGCAGCCGCTGTAGCAGACGGAGCGAGAGTATTGGTAGGCGCTTTGGTAGCGGTCGCCGGAGGCAAGAGCGTTGCGGCGGCGGTTAATTGCACAATGGCGGTTTGCGCGGCTTGCGTCCGCACCTGATTAGCGTCCACAGTCGGGGCTGCCGGGCTGCATGAAGCAAACGTTAAGACAAATACCAGTAAAAGAAAAACAAAAGGGACACGAACTGTTTTCATCATTTCCTCGATTTTTAACAAATTCCATCCAACGCGCTGCGGATTTCTGCCCGCGCCACGTCTTCCGGTTCATTTCGATAGGCGGTTTCCAAAGCGTACCGCGCCCTTGTTCCACCCAATTTTCCAAGCGCCCAGGCTATATGTGAGCGCACCAGGCTTTCCGATTCCTGCTGTAATAGGCTTGCGAGGGTTGGCGTTGCTTCTTGATCGCCTATATTTCCTAAAGCAACCGCTACATTCCGCAAATAACCACGCCGCGTTGTCCTGCGGATCGGGCTGGCGCGGAATTTTTGGGTAAATTCTGGCGCGGAAAGCCGCATTTCATTCAACAGATTCGAGCGCGCAATTGCTCCATCAGAGGCAAGCGCCGCTGAACCATTCTTATCCGCAAAACGGATATTCCATGGGCAAACTTGCTGGCAAATATCACAGCCAAATACCCATTTGCCTACCTTTGATCGCAATTCCAGCGGGATGCTGCCCTTATTTTCAATCGTCAGGTAGGAGATACACCGCCCTGAATCCAGGGTACGATCATCACGGATGCAACCGGTTGGGCAGGCATCTATACACCGGCGGCAGCTTCCGCAACGATCTTCCATAAATGGCATGCTGGGCGCGACTTCTTCATTTAACAAAGCTTCCCCTAAAAAGAAGTACGATCCTTTTTGTGGATGAATCAGACAGGTATTTTTACCATGCCAACCCAGCCCCGCGCGTTGGGCAGCATCACGCTCTAAGATTGCGCCTGTGTCGGTATAACTTCGCGCTGCAATCGGATGACCCACATAATGCCCTGCCTGTGCCACCAATTCATCCAAAAGAGGAACGATCACCCCGTGATAATCTTTCCCCCAGGCATAGGCTGCCACTTTACCGGTCATGCCTTCAGCCTCAGGCAAAGAGGATGGATTGGGATAAGCCATGCCCACCACCAGTAGGGAACGCGCATCCTGCCAAAGGACGCGCGGATCTGTGCGGCGTTGAATGGCTTGCTCGGTCGCCAGGTATGCCATATCTGCATGTCGCCCAGCCGCTACCCATTGTTCATAAGTAGCAACGTGCAGCGGCTTGCCTGCATCCGTTATTCCCACAAACAGAAAGCCGAGACGTATCGCCTCGGCTTGTAAAAAGTCAATCAGTGACATCATCACCCAGCGTCCATCTTGAAAGAGAGTATCCCCTATGCGCGCTCTTTCGTTTATTTTCTGAGCTGCTTATGGAGTCACTTCAATTTGCAGGAAGATGGGGCAGAAGTTACGACCATCCGCATTTTGAATGACCCAATTTGCTTGTTTCTTGCCAGTGCTATCTGGCGCGCTCATCGCGAACGCAAACTTATACATTTCCCCCGGTTTGACATCCTTCTGTACGAAATAATCTGCCGGGCTGCCTAAGCGATCCCCCGCATAAAACTTAAGAGCGTAGGATTTATTCCAGGTGGTCGTGCCGCTATTCTTGACCAGAATCGTCATATCCCACGAAGAATTTTTGCCAATTTTTGTACCATCTGTTGGGGATTGGCTGACCCAGTCACACTTATCGCCAGAGGTTTGCGCAGGCGGTAGCTCTGCCCCACCCGCGGCAGTAGCGGTAGACGCAGGCACGGCGGCTGCTGGCGTTTGGGTAGCAGTGGGTGTTCCGTTGCCAGCTGCTTGCGTGGCAGTAGCGGTTACCTTGGGTGTGGGTGAAGCTGCAACAGTCTTGGTTGGCGCTACAGTATTGGTAGGCGCAACCGTAGATGTTGCATTCGCTTTCATCTGCGCTTGCACGGTTTGCGCGGCTTGCGTATAAACCAAATTCGCATCCACAGTAGGCTGTGCAACGGGTTGAGCAGGGCTGCAACTTGCCAGGAATAATGCACTGGCAGCAAGTAAGATAACTCCGGTTGAAATTAATGTACGAACCATCGAAAACGCTCCTCCAAAAATGAATACCCCTTAACGTACCGCCCAATGATGGGCATCTTTTTTATCAAAAATTGAGAAACTGCCAAAGCAGCGTCATCTCGCTTATGCTCCGATAGCATGTAGACAGTATTGTCTTGCTTAATGAGAGAATCGTCAAGGTTTTTCTAAAGAAACGCCAGAACGTAACTTTCGCATTCGCCAAGGGTTTTGCTAATGAAATAACCCTTAATGTTCTTCTGAGGAGACTCTGACTTATGTCTGTTGTGATTGTTACAGATAGCACTGCCTATATCCCTGCTGAACTGATTCAACCACTGCCTGTTGAAGTCGTCCCTTTACAAGTGATCTGGGGCAATGAAACCTTCCGTGATGGCGTTGACCTGCAACCGGATGAATTTTACACACGCTTGCAGTCTGCGGCGGTTATGCCCACCACCTCGCAGCCCTCGCCAGCAGCTTTTTATGAGGTATACCGGAATTTATTGGAACAAGGACATGAGATATTAAGCGTGCATATTTCCGCTTACCTATCAGGGACATTTGATTCCGCCACGCAGGCGCGCCAGCGGTTTCCAGGACAGCGCATCGAGCTAGTGGACACCAACACCACCTCTATGGCAATGGGGTTTCAGGTGTTAGCGGCTGCACGCGCTGCCAAACAGGGAGCCACCCTGACGGAATGTAAAGCCATTGTAGAAGCTGGGCAAGGACATACTGGCGTGCTTTTTGCCGTCAATACCCTGGAATTTCTCAAGCGCGGCGGACGGATTGGCGGAGCGGCTGCATTTTTAGGCACAGTCCTCAACCTGAAGCCCCTTTTGGAGCTGCGGGATGGACGCATCGAAGCGGTGGAGCGCGTCCGCACCATGTCTAAAGCAATGGATCGCCTGTTAGATTTATTTGAAGCGCAAGTCCTCGCCCAACATAACACCCCCAATAGTGCCTCCCTACGCATTGCTGCCGTTCATGCTTCTGCTCCAGAAGAAGCCGCGCAGCTGCTGGAACGCGCACACAAACGCCTGGGCTTGCACGAGGGCGCGGATATGATTGTTGCCCCCGTTTCCCCGGTGATCGGTACGCATGTCGGTCCTGGTTGCATTGGATTGGCTTTCCTCTCTTAAAGTCTCACGCTAGGGACAATCCTACTCCAGTGCGGGGAGAAACCGAGTTGCCTCTCGCCTCTTCCTCTCTTAAAGTAATAGGGATGAAATTAATCTCTTTTGGGTCTGATGACCCCTTTTAGGAGGAATATGGCACGCACAGTAGTGGCGATATATGAAAATTTTCAGAGCGCGAATGAAGCCGTTCGTGATCTGGTGGATAATGGCTTTCCACGCAATAGCATCAGCCTAGTTGCCAATGATGAAAAAGGCAACGTAACTACCGCAAGTAATGACCACCCCGCTGACGATAGCATTGGGGATGATGGCGGTAAGGGCGCGGGGGTTGGCGCAGGCATTGGCGCGGCATTAGGCGGCATTGGCGGCTTGCTGATCGGGCTAGGCGCGTTGGTTATTCCAGGTCTGGGTCCCGTTTTGGCAGTGGGACCTCTTGCAATCGCTCTTTCTACGCTGACGGGGGCGGGCGTAGGGGCGGTGACGGGTGGCGTAACCGGTGGATTGCTCGGCGCGCTGATTGGCGTAGGCGTGCCGGAAGATCAGGCAGAATATTATGCCGAAGGAGTTCGGCGCGGCGGCATTTTGGTGACGGTCATGGCGGATGAATATAATGCCGACCAAATTTCTCTGCTGCTCAATCATCACCATCCCATGAACCTGAGTGACCGCATCCCCCAATGGCGCGAATCTGGCTGGAAAGCCCCCTATCGAAATAATATGGATACCTCTAATAACGGAGACAAAGAGATGTCTATTCCCTCTGTTGCTGCGGCACAGGGCAACATACCCCCTATTCTGATGACGAATAATGGCGTTTCTGTCTATCCTCTGGTTGCCCCTACCATCACGGCCGAACCTGAAATTGCCAGTTTCGATGAAACCAACGCCGTTTATCAGCAGCATTACCAAACCACACTGGCATCCAGTGGATATGACTATGAATACTATCTGCCAGCCTATCGGTACGGACACCAAATGCGCACCGACCCGCGTTTTGAAAACCACCCTTGGAATGAAGTAGAAGCGGATATGCGTCAGGATTGGGAAGCCCAGCAGCCCAATACCTGGGATCGCTTCCAATCTTCTATCCGCCAAGCGTGGGAGGAGCGAATCGTTTAGCAATCTTCACTACGAAAGTTAAGTACAGACTTTTTGATAGCGTTTGATCCTTTTTTAAGTGTCAAACGCTATCAAAATTTTAGGGCACTGCGCAAATGAGACTCTAAATGTGCTAAAATCCTTGCATGACTCAAGAACCTGCCATTCAAACTGAAAAATTGCGCAAAGAATTTGGCAAGCACGTTGCCGTGCGCGGGTTGACGCTCCAGGTGGAACGTGGCGAAGTCTTTGGCTTTTTAGGACCCAACGGCGCGGGCAAAACCACTTCGATCAAAATGCTGCTCGGATTGGTGAAACCAACCTCTGGCGAAGCAAAGCTCTTGGGTCGCCCCCTGAGAGATGAGAGCGCGCGCGCGCATGTAGGCTTCCTGCCGGAGCATTTCCGCTTTCACGATTGGTTAAGCGCGGCGGAATTTCTACGCCTGCACGGGCAGCTTTATCACATGGATAATGTGCGTCTGCAAACGCGCATCCCCGAACTGCTTGAGTTAGTCAGCCTGACTCCCTTCCGCGACCAACAATTGCGCACCTTCTCTAAAGGAATGCTCCAACGAATTGGCTTGGCGCAGGCTCTGCTCAACGATCCTTCCATCGTCTTCCTAGATGAACCGACTTCTGGGCTTGACCCGGTCGGTCGCCGCCTGGTTCGGGATATTATCCGCCAATTGCGCTCGCAAGGGACGACTGTTTTCCTTAATTCCCACCTTCTTAGCGAAGTTGAAATCACCTGTGACCGAGTGGCATTCATCAAACATGGCGAGGTCGTGCGCGTCAGCGCCGTCAGCGCTCTGATTGACGGAGAAACCACCGTCACCATTCATGCGCATGGCTTTACCCCGGAAATACTGCAAAAATTAGCCCAATGGGGGCGAGATGTGCGCGCAGATGGCGAAAATATCGTCATGTCCGTCCACGAAGAAGAAGCGCTGCCTGCCATCAATCGCTGTCTGGTTGAAGAGCATGTAGATGTGTATTCCATCGTGCCACAGCGGCTTTCCCTCGAAGATTTATTTATCCAGGTCGTTGGCACAGACGGAGGCTTATGAATACCATTCTGGTCATTGCGCGTCTTACCTTCCGTGAAGCCGTTCGGCGCAAAATTGTGTTGGCAGTCATGCTCTTAGGGGGCGTTTTTTTGCTGCTTTATGGCGTAGGTTTCTTTATGATTCAACAATCCTATCAGGGAGAAGTCATGGGGGTAACTGCCATGCGCGCCCAATATCGCCAACAGGCAAATTACTTCCTGCTGTTAGCCGGGATGTATGTGATTAACTTCTTAGCCATCGCCTCCGGCGCGCTCATTTCTGCCGATAGCCTGGCGGGGGAAATTCAATCCGGCATTATCCAGGCAACCGTCACCAAACCGATCCGCCGCAGTGGGGTGGTTTTGGGCAAATGGTTGGGGCAGGCGTTCCTTCTCTTCCTTTATTTGCTGCTGATGGGCGGTGGCGTGGTCATTATCGTGCGGGTGTTTGGCAATGTTATCGCCCCAAATTGGCTCGGCGGGATTGCTCTCATCTATCTGAACAGCCTGATTGTAATGACCCTCACCCTTGCCCTGAGCAGTTCCTTTTCCACCCTAGCAACTGGCGGCGCAGTTTTTGGGGCGTATGGCGTGGCTTTCCTGGGCGGCTGGGTGGAACGCATCGGTACGCTGGTGCAGGACACGACCGCCACCAACCTGGGTATCTTCTCCAGCTTGCTGCTGCCTACCGAAGCGGTGTGGAGCAAGGCTTCTACGATGATGTCCTCCCCTCTCCTTAACTTACTCGGGGTCAATCCCTTCTCGGCGGCTTCAGAGCCAAGTATCTTGATGATGGTCTATGCCGTTCTGTATTTGCTGCTTTTATTAGGGATTGCGGTGCGGCGCTTTGGTCAGCGCGACTTATAGGTTTCTTAAGGATACGGCACAATGACCTCTTTATCTTCTGAAAATCCAAAATTGCGCATGGTAGACGCGCAGCCCCTCATATATGAAGGCGAATCTTATCTTTATTTGCGCGATCCGCTTTCCCTTTCAGACCAGGATTTGCTCATCCCAGAACCCTATATCCCTGCCCTATCCTTATGTGATGGCACACATACCCTGGCTGCCATTCGCGGCGCTTTGGCGTTGCGCTATGGGGTCTTCCTGACCAACGAACGCCTGAAAACCTTTGTTGACGCGCTGGATTCAGCCTGTTTGCTTGAAAATGCCCATTCGCAGGCGGCCCGTGCGGAAGCCACCGCCCAATATCGCGCTGCGCCCAACCGCGCCCCAGCCAGCGCAGGCGCATCATACCCGGAAGAACCCACTGCGCTAAAAGAAACCTTGCAAGGCTATTTTCAGCAAGTGAATGGCAAACTTCCTGCCCCGCAAAAAAATATTCGCGGATTGGTCAGCCCACACATTGACTATGAGCGCGGCGGAACCGTATATGCTGAGGTGTGGGGCGCGGCAGCGCAAGCAGTTCGTCAGGCGGAGCTTGCCATTATCTTAGGCACGGATCATTTCAGCGAAGGCTATCCGTTCACGCTCACGCATCAAAGTTACGCTACCCCCTTTGGCATTCTTCCAACCCCCACCGGTTTGCTAAATGACCTCTCGCAAGCAATTGGTCCATCCGCTTTTCGCGGAGAATTGCATCACCAGCGCGAACATTCGGTAGAGCTGGCGGCTATCTGGTTGCACTATTTACGCGGCGGCGAACCTATCGCAATGCTGCCTATTTTGTGCGGATCGCTCGAGACCGCCCTACATTCTTCTGAGTTTTCGCTATCCGCCATCTATGATGTGCTGCGCCGCGCCATAAACGGGAAAAATGCCCTGATCATTGCCGCTGGTGACCTTTCGCATGTGGGTCCAGCCTTTGATACAGAACCGGTGGATAATGCGTTCCGCGCCCAGCTGCAATCCGCTGACACAGCCTTGATTGAGTCTATCTGCGCAGGCAATGCGGATCGGTTTTATCAGTCCATTTTACAGAATGAAGACCGCAATAACGTGTGTGGAGTAGCCCCCATTTACCACACCTTGCAAATTCTGACCCCCACGATTGGGCAGCAATGGGGATATGCGGTTTGCCCTGCGGACGAGCAGCAAACTTCGGTCGTGACCATTAGCGGAATTACGTTACAATAGGCACAGTGAAAGTACGTGATTATCGGGAAACCTTGAAAGCAATATGCAATTTTTGAAGACCTTCTCTTATCGGGTAAGGCTTATGGGATTATTGTGTGCGGCGCTGATTCTAGCAGCCTGCACGCCTTCCGCTTCGCTCGCCTCTGCTCCGGTACAAAAACTGATAGCGGATGCTACGCCTGAGCGGATCGCCCGCCAAACTTCCTCCTCTTCGCCTACCCCAAGCACTCTCCCTTCGCACACTCCCACTTTCTTTAGACCGGCGAAACCAAGCGCGACTGCTACGTTTATGCCTACCCTTACTGCTACCGCCACCGTAACAGCAACCATAACTGTCACCCCTACTGTTGAAGAAGTAAACTATTCCGCAGGAGCGGTGGCTTTGCCTATCCTTCTATATCATCATGTTAGCGATCAGGAAAAATATCAGCGGTACGCAGTTGCCCCGGACGTATTCGCTGCCCAAATGCAACTCCTGGAGGATCAGGGCTATCACACGATCACCATTTCAGAACTGGCGGATGTGATTAACTCTGGCGGTACACTGCCCGTGCATCCCATTGCGATCACGTTTGATGATGGCTGCTATGACGTCTTCCAAAATGGCTTTCCTATTCTTCAGCAGCATGGTTTTCGCGCCACAATGTACATCATCACCAACACCTTGGGGTCTGATAAATCCTATGGATATATGCAGGAAGATGAGATTAATCAGCTAGTCGCCGCTGGATGGGAAATTGGCAGTCACAGCGTAACGCATACCAAAATGCAGGACTCCAAAATTGGCGTAGGGAATGAATTTGATAACTCTCGCAAAATTCTGGAAGAGAAATTCAAGATCAAGGTACTTTCCTTCTCTTACCCCTTTGCCATTGCCAACCGCTGGATGATGGATCAGGCAGCCAGCCATGAATACACCTCAGCGGTCGGGGTAGGAATTTTCAACCTGCATGGTCCCCGCTCCTTGTTTTACCTCAGCCGCCGCGAGGTATATCACAGCCTGGACGTTACCGCGTTCCAAAAACTACTGGAATTGCCCACCGATCCAACTGCCACGCCCACACCCGAAAGTACCCCCTAATATCCATCCCGCCTGGACTTGCAAAAACAGCTTTCCACCCCAGTTCTGATATTTGCCTATCCCTTTGGTAATATTTCAGAGATCACGCGCAAAAAAGTTGGACGTTACGGGTATCTGGCAGCGGTATGCGTCTTTCCATCCAACCGCCAATCGCTCACCTTACGTTACTGTTTACCCCGCCGCGAAATTAAACGCGAATTTAGTCTGGAGCGATTTGCCCAGATTCTGAAAGGGAATTAATAGCATAGAGTGGTGTTATACCACGCTGTCTACAATTTCCTCAGCCATCTCAGGGAACAGCCCCAATTCCCACAACAAATCTAGCAGAGTGTAACGTGGGCGATAAATATTGCCCCACAACAGGCTTTCCAATACTTCTTCACGGGTGCGCTGAATGGCAGTGATGGTGGTAGGCACATGCGCGCGCCGGAAGGGGTCAAGAATTTGCTCCGGCTCGGCTGCATACGCGGATACATCCTGCCAGATCGACTCCCAATTGCACAAGATGCCGCGCACATATCCCACATACTCGCCGTCCGGGATGTATTTCTCGCGCGCAACCTTCATAAACGCATCTGCCTGCGCACCGTAATGCTTACGGCAGTGCGCCTCAATGCTTTCCAAGGAACGCCGCTTACGCAACGCAGTCTGCGGATCAATCTTTGCTGGGTCTAGTTTACGCACTAGTTGATAAGCGCGCAGCATCATTCCGGTAGATACACCCACCTGCGTGCCATGAAAATTCTTCGGCAAGCCACGCAGACCACTTTGTAAATCCCAAAAGTGAGATAGAACGTGTTCCGCGCCGGAAGAAGGAGATGTTTCGCCATTCAACGCCGTCATAGACAGCCCTGAGAGCAAAATTGCTTCAGAAAGATGCTGCATCGCAGTGCAAGCCGTATCTTTATCCGCAGAAAATACCGTATCTGCCGCCGCTAACCAGCGGATTTCATTCAGTGCGGTCATTTGATAGGGCAACGGGCAAAAATACGTCCCCTTGATGCGATGAGAAAGCCGCCAATCGGCATTACATACCGTCCTGGCAGCCAAGTCGCCCATGCCTGAGCGGATCATGGCAGCGGGCGCATCTGCCAACACGTTCACATCCAAAAATACTGCCTGTGCCGGATCGAGATATTTCGAGAGCTTCACCCCATTTTCGGTGATGGTTGCGGTAATCGAGGTGTAGCCATTCATGGAAGGGGCTGTACCGCATAATACAAAAGGGATTCCAAGGGCTGTGGCGATCCATTTGGTCAGGTCGCAAATGACCCCCGAGCCAACCGCCACCAACAAATCAGCGCCCAGGGTGGCAATTTCTGCGGCGGCTACATTGCCATTCATCAATCCAGAATCCAGCAAATGTCCGGCTTCGCCCTGCATGGGAAAGCCGCGTACTCCCTGCCAGGCAGCGCGCCAAGCAGAAAGAGCCTGATGTTCCACTAGATCAGCCAATACCGCGTCATAAATCACCACCGGGTGTTCAATCTTCTTCCCCAGCAGCGCCTCCACCCGTTCAGGGATCTCTGCCATCACGCCAGCCTTTGACAGCATCGCGCGGAATGGAATACGATGTTCCGCGCCGCACAATGGACAAGGGGATAGGGCAATATCCGCCAGTTCTGCGGAGGAGCGCGTCAGAAAATCATCAACAGAGAGCAATAATGTTGTCATAGAATCCCCAATCCTGGAATTACCGGAATGCAGAAACGACCGCAGCCGCCACGCATACCCCGGCTGCGGCAATCATCCCCACGTGAATCGCGCCAAAGAGCGCCCCGCTCCCTTGTGCGGCAGCCATGCTGCTCAAGATTGCGCCCGCCATGCCAATACCCAACACCTGCCCCACATTCCGCGCAGTTGCCAGCACCCCAGAAGCAATCCCTTGCCTGCTGCGCGGCGCAGACCCCATCAACGCGCTGGAATTGGGCGAGATAAAAATCCCCGTTCCCAACCCACATATTGCCAACCCGGCAGCCACCCATCCTAACGGTGTATCTGCCACGAGGGTGGATAAGAAAAACAGGCCGCCCGCCAGGATAAGCATTCCCAGGGTCGAGAGCCAACGCGCCCCCACCCGATCAGAGAGCGTGCCGCTGATCGGGGCAGCAATTGCCATCACAATGGGCTGCGCCGAGAGCAAGAGTCCCGCCTGCGCCGGGGATAGCCCGCGCCCATTGATCAGGTAAAACGGCAATAGAAACAAAAGAGCGTACAGCCCAATATAATTTGCCAGCGCGCTGAGGACGGATGCGCTAAAGGGCCAGGCGCGAAAAAGCGTTAGGTCCAGCATAGGCGATGATTGATGAAGTTCCACCCACACAAACGCCGCAAGTAACACGACTGCCAGCCCCAGCAACGCCAGAATCGGCGCGGAAGTCCAGCCCCAGGCAGCGCCCTGATCCAACCCCAAGAGCAACGCTACCAGTCCCGCCATAAACAGGATCGCGCCGGTCACATCAAAGCGTTCTGTGCGCGCCACTTCATCACGCGGCACAAATCGCCAACTCAGGTATAAGCCCAGTAAGCCAACCGGCACATTAATGTAAAATACCGTCCGCCATGAAAACGCGCTGGTCAACCATCCGCCTAACGATGGACCCACCGTCAGCCCCAGGTACGTCATGGTTGCCTGAATGCCCAACGCCTGCCCACGCTGCTGCGCCGGAAATGCTTTGGTGAGGATCGCTGGCGAATTGGAAAAGAGCATCGCTGCCCCCAACGCCTGTAATCCACGACAAATCACCAGAATGAGTGCGCTTGGCGCCATGCCGCACAACCCAGACCCCACGATGAAAATAACAAATCCCCACAAGTACACCTGACGGTTGCCGCGTAAATCACCCAGACGGCCAAAGGTCAGTAATAATCCGCTGACCACAAGCAGATAGATCACTATCACCCATTCAATAGCGGCAATATCGCTCTGAAAAACCTTATTGAGAACCGGCAAAATGGTATTGACCACACTGCCGTCCAATGCTGACATAAAAGTACCAATGCCAATTGCCAGTAAGATCAACCATTTATTTGAATCCATCTGAGTACGCATATTTCTTATTGTAAAGAATTCTCCCTTTTTCATCAATGCCAAACCTGGAGGGAGTTTCTACTTAATTTACTCCCTATTTGGCACAAAACTTGCTACCAATAGACTATCGGAAAGGATATAGAAGCGCAAATGACTATGCCCATCATTCATCATTTATCAGAAACTCATTCTCCCTTATCCAGCGGGCAGCGAATGGGGTTTCATTATTTCCCGGATACGCTCCATTATCGTGAGGCAGACCTGGCGATGTGGCTGCCGCGCTTGAAAGCATTGGATGCTGCCTGGATTATTTTGCAATCAGAAACCGGACGTGCTATTCCAGAAGCCTTTCTCTATGGTCTTAAGCAAGCCGGCATTGAACCCATCGTCCACTTTGCGCGCGCTACCCCCACCGCAACGAACGTAGCCTTCGATTTATGCGAAGTCCGCCCATTGCTGGAAGTTTACGCGCGCTGGGGCGTGCATTACGTCATTTTCTATGATCGCCCCAACGTGCGCAGCACCTGGCCCTCACGGAACTGGGTGCAGCAAGACCCAGTGAAGAGCTTTGTGGATCGCTTCTTGCCGGTGGCAAACCTGGCGCTATCTTTCGGATTAACTCCCATCTTCCCGCCCCTCGAACCCGGCGGCAGTTACTGGGATACGGCTTTCCTACGCACTGCTCTGGAAGAAATGGAACGCCGCGAACAAGATGACCTGCTGCGTAACCTGGCGCTCTCGGCTTACGCCTGGACGGGTGGTCATCCGCTGCATTGGGGACAGGGCGGACCGGAACGCTGGCCCCAGGCGCGCGCCTATCAGGTTTCCCCAGAAGGGCAAGATCAGCGTGGATTCCGCATCTTTGACTGGTATGAAGCCATTGCACAGGCGGCTCTCCGGCGCAGCTGCCCCATTTTCCTGCTCCAGGCTGGCAATCCTTCTGACCCAACCACCGGCGAAGATGCTGCGGATGAAAAAACGCTGCTCGCCATTGGCAAAATGCTGGCGCAACGCCCCGCCACCCTCACGGAGGAGGAAGAAGAGCAAATCACAAGCGAACCGCTACCGCCCCAAGTAGTGGCTTGCTGCTTCTGGCTGTTGGCTGCTGAAGAAACCCAACCCTACCACGCTCATGCCTGGTTTACCTTACAGACTGACTCACAAGGCAGTATCCAAGAATCCGCCCTTGCGGCAGCCTGGCGCAAACGACAAATTGCCAAAGCAAGCCTGCCTAAAGTTACGCCCACCTCGCAAGCGCTCATCCGCCATTATCTGCTGCTCCCTGGCTACGAATGGGGTGTTTCAGATTGGTATTTGGAAATATCTCGTCCTTTCATCAAGAAATTCCGCCCCACCATTGGCTTTTCCCTGCAAGAAGCGCGCCTATCGGATCGTGTAACCGTAGTAGGAAATGTTCCGGGCTTTACGCGCGAAGCGCTCGTTGAATTGCAGAAGCAAGGCTGTGAGGTAGAGTGGATTGATGGGGATGGCACGACTATTGCAACACAATTGGCAGAGAGGTAAATACCATGTTCAATCAACCGGTGACGAATCAAGTACATACTGCCCTGGGCGATATTTATAAACCTGTCATTAAGATCATGGGCCTGGGCGGCGGCGGCTCAAATACCATCAACCGCCTGGTGGACTCAGGTCTTTCAGGGGTCGAGTTTTATGCTGCCAATACCGACATTCAGGCACTCAACCAATGCCTTGCGCCCAATAAGGTACAGCTTGGTCCAAACCTGACGAAAGGACTGGGCGCGGGCGCAAATCCAAAAATTGGGGAGAGCGCCGCTGAAGAAAGCTACCGCTCCTTGCTCAAAGCCTTTTCCGGGGCGGATATGGTCTTTCTGACGGCGGGCATGGGCGGCGGCACTGGCACTGGCTCGATTGCGGTTGCCGCGCGCGCAGCTCGTGAAGCGGGCGCCGTCACCGCTGCGGTCGTGACCACGCCATTTAGCTTTGAAATGGGTCGCCGTCAGGTGAATGCTCGAGATGGGCTGATGTGCCTGCAACCACATACCCACACCCTCATCACCGTCCCCAATGATCGCCTGCTGAAAGTAGCCCCCAATAGCACCATAGATATGGCTTTTCAGCTTGCTGATGATGTCATCCGCCAGGGGATTCAGGGCATCGTGGAAATTATCGCCCAACCCGGCTTGATGAACCTGGATTTCTCTCATATTCGCCAGGTGATTCAGAATGGCGGCGGTGCACTGATGTCCATTGGTTTTGGGGAAGGCGAAAATCGCGCCCTCAAAGCCGTTCAAAAAGCGCTGCACCATCCTTTGTTGGAAGATATTGACATCAGCGGCGCTACCAGCATTATCGCTAACTTCACCAGCGCCGAAGACTTACCCTTCAGCGAAGCGGTGGAGGCGATGAATTACTTGCAGCAGCTGACGGACGGGAACGCGGAAATTATCCCCGGCTTCACCTGCAACCCCAGCCTGGATTATCGCGCCCAGGTGATTCTGGTCATCACTGGGCTTGGCGCCACCTCCATTAGCGGATTTGGCCCGTCCAAAGCTGCTCAAACACCCCAACCAGCAATTCAGTCACAGGCTACCCCGGTCACTCGCAGGGTCATTCAAACCAGCTTGCCTGTTCGCCCGGCATCACAAGATCGCCAACCCGCTGCTTCTACCAGAGATTTCGGCAGCTACCCGGCGCAAGAAAAACAGGTTAACTTTGCTTCATCCAGCCAAGAAGACTCTTCTTTCTTGCCACGCGATATTGATCTGCCCGCCTTCTTACGGAACAAAAGTCGTTAGGCCAGTCTTTCAGTGACCGCTTTCTGTTATTTGACCCACTTATAAAGGAATCCGCATGTTGAACAACACTCTCTCCCCTCAAAATGGAATCTTTCACAGGTGTGAACTTTGGGTTTTAGACCGCGCCATTAACCTCCTCGGTGACCCACGGGTTGTGACAATGGTATGCGAGAAACGCAACTTACTCTGGGGCATGGCGCTTTGCCTTACCGGGTCTATGGGTGTTCTGAGCGGTTATTTAACCTTTTGCCTGACCTTAGGAGGCAAATAAACCCATGCGCAAGGGATGGGTTATTGCGCTTCTGTCGCTGCTACTGGTCACTGCGCTGCTCTTCTGTGCGAACCAGGTACAGGCGTCAAAAGGAGTGCCAGGCTCTGCGGAATTTGGCTACGGTACAATTCTGGATCCAAATTTCACTGGGAAACCTTTGGGCAAAGCATTCACTATTACCCTACACATGAATCCTGATTGGGTATATGTGCCAGTAGATTGGGCAAAAACCTATCCCGAACCAGGCAAAGGCGATTTTAAAACGCTGGATCAGGTGATGCAATTCGCCTCCCGCAATGACATAAGTATCGCCATCAGCCTACAACATGCCCCTGACTATGCGCTTACGGATGTGGGTCCGGATGAAGGGCAAACAACTGAGCTGGTAAACCGCTTGATAACCCGTTACCCGGAACAAATCGCTGCCATTGAACTCTTTCCACGCGCCAATACTCGCCAAGGATGGGGTAGAAACGCCTCTCCGCAAGGATACGTAAGCCTGTTAAAAAGTGTCTCACAGGAATTGAGTGGACTACCGAATCCTCCACTCCTGGTTGCAGGTGGACTGCAACCGTTAGCGGTGCACCCTCAAAAAGGGGATATGAACGACCTGGAGTTTCTTCAAGGCATCTATAAAGCTGGCGGAAAGCCCTATATGCCCATTCTCAGCCTGCAATTCGTTCAAATCACTGCCCAGCCGCTGCTGCCTGCATCAGATAGCGACCCCTTTCGTTTGCGTCACTACGAACAAGTGCGGCGCATCATGGTAGCCAATGGTCATGCAAACGGGATGCTTTGGGTAACGCATCTGGGGATTCCTGCGGGGATGACGGACGAAAACGAGCAAACTGTATGGCTGCGCAACGTGTATTCACAATTACGCGCACAACTGTATATGGGAATGGCATTTTTACAGAGCAGCACGCCTAGCACTACTCCGGCTTCACCAATGATCAGTATAATTAAATCGGATGGCAGCTATCATCCTTTCTATGCTGCTTTTCAAGGGATGACTCAAGCGAAGACTGATGCCCTGATTGAAAGACCCGGTCATGTGAAAACGAATGTTCTTATCAAAGATCGCAGTGGAAATTAAAGAGTGCCGGCCCACTGGATGAGGGGGGCATCCAGCAGACCGGCAATTTCTATTTTACTCGATAATGGAAGAAAGTCAACCATTCCGATAGTTCTTTTCACCAAACAAATATGTCAACTCAGGTGACTTTCTTCTCCCGCCGAATCAATCTTAGCTTTATTTTCCTCTTATGTCTGATTGTTCTCTGTTTGCAAGGTTGTGCCACAAATAACAATTCAGGGTTCGCCTGGGCAACAGCGGAAGCATACGCTACCTTTACTGCCACCCCGCCAGAGAATTCTCCGACCCCAATATTAATTCGCTCCGTCAAGCAAATTACCCAAACGCCGTTTCAGCCCGTGACATCTACACCTACAGCAACCCTCACGCCTACCGTTACTTTTACCCCCAGCCCTACCATGACCGCGTCCCCATCCCCTACGTGGACTCCTTCAAGCACGGCATCCGTCACACAAACGCCCACAGCCAGCCAAACGCCACCCAATTACGCGCTATCTGCCCAAATTGATGGCGTTACTGGCGTAGATCAGGCGCTTCCCCTCTCCTGCGAATCCCGTTCCGCGGTGGATTGGGCGCGTTTCTTTCACGTAGACCTGGCAGAGATGGATTTTCAAAACGAGCTACCCCGCAGTGATAACCCCAATCGTGGGTTTGTAGGCATCCCCAATGGACTTACTGGGCAAATCCCACCCGCCTCTTATGGCGTTTACCCACCCCCGGTTGCCGCGCTGCTCATGCAAAAAGGCATCCCAGCGCAGGCGGTTAGCAACCTGAGCTGGGATGATTTACGTCACGAAATTACACAGGGAAAACCGGTGATTGCCTGGGTGATCGGTCACATCTGGTATGGAAGTTCATCGCTCTATACCGCCTCGGACAGCGAAACGCTATCCGTTGCTTCTTACGAACACACCGTGATTGTCACTGGCTATACGCAGTATAGTGTCACGGTGCTGGATGGCGGTCAGGAGTATGCCGCTGACGTTGATACCTTCCTGGCATCCTGGGGCGTGTTAGGCAATTTGGCGATATCGCACCCCTAATTACTGCACCTGCACTGCGTGATGTTCGCGCGCACTCTCATAGACTGCCAATACTAGCTGCAAGGCGCGGTAGCCATCTTCCCCCGTTACCAATGGACGGCGAATATTTTGCACCGCGTCTATAATATCCGCCAGCTGGCTGCGATGCGCATAATGCCAGATGTTCTGGCTGGACGTTCCCCCAATAAAGCTAGTCGGAGCGTCCTGCTGGGTATATTTTTCTCCGGTGCGCAATTCCCACGCAGAGACGCGATCATTCTCAATAATCACTGACCCATCGGACCCGTAAATATCCAAACGGGCTACAAACCCGGGATAGGCAGCGGTATTTCCCTCAATAAACCCAACTGCGCCAGATTTAAATTTTACGGCAGCCACAGCAATGTCTTCGACTTCAATCCGCTGATGGGCGCGCATAGCAGTATACGCGCTGATTTCTTCCACCGGACCCATCATATAGCGCAATAAATCCACATAATGAATGGATTGATTAATCAATGCGCCGCCGCCGTCCAGCTCCCAGGTGCCGCGCCAGCCGCCCGAATCGTAATATTCCTGAGCGCGATACCACTTGGTATGCGCGCTGCCGAAGTTCAACTGCCCCAGCTTGCCCTCATCCACGGCTGCCCGCAACGCCTGAATGGGCGGGTCAAAGCGATGTTGTGAGATGACCGAAAGGGTAACGTGCGCTTCATGGCAGGCATCTATTAAGGCTTGAGCCGCCTTTAAGTTCACGTCAATGGGCTTTTCAACAATCACATTCTTGCCGCTCTTCGCCGCGACAATCCCCATTTGAGCGTGCATCCCAGATGGCGTGCAAATGATGACAATATCCACGTTCGGCTGCGCCAGCAAATCCGTATATTCACGGAATACCTGCGGTCGCCCTGCTTCCAGGCGCATCCCTGCATAAAAAGCTGCCAAATTGCGCGCTTTTTCTTCCACCACATCACATACGGCTACCAGTTCCGCGCTGGGCAGTTCCGCAAGCGAGCGAGCATGGGTGGGTGAAATGACCCCGCAGCCAATAATCCCAAATCGTAAGGGAGTATTCATCGAATCCTCCAATTTTTCAAAGTTCCTTTGATTATAGAACCGCTTTGCACAAAAGCAGTCAAAATCACCCGCAGGTGGTATCATTTATTCTTGGATGTCGCGCTTTCTTAGGGATAAGACTCACGCCGCACATCTTCCATTCTCATATTGCAGGATAAGCCTCCTTGAGTTCATCGCTCTCTGCTCCCCCTAACCGGCTGACAGGCGGTACTTTCGCCGCCTTTCGGCATCGCAATTACCGCCTGTGGTTTATTGGTCAACTTGTTTCCCTGGTGGGTACGTGGATGCAAAACACTGCCCAAGGCTTTCTCATTTACACCCTCACCGGCTCGGTGGCTTACCTTGGCTATGTTGGGTTTGCCTCTGGCGTTCCCGCCTGGCTGTTGATGCTGTATGGCGGGGTGGTGGCTGACCGCGTCTCTCGTCGCGCGCTGATGATCGTCACCCAGGCGATGATGATGATCCTGGCGTTTGTCCTGGCGGCACTGGTCTTCCTGAACATGGTACAGCCCTGGCACATTCTGGTGCTTTCCTTATTATTAGGGGTCGCTAACGCTTTTGATACGCCGGCGCGCCAATCCCTGGTAGCAGAATTGGTAGATCGAGAGGATTTGACCAATGCCATTGCCCTGAATGCCACCATGTTTAACACCGGAGCTATTGTTGGTCCGGCAATTGGGGGCATTATTTATGCCCTCACCGGTCCAGGCTGGTGCTTTATCATCAATGGGTTATCCTTCGTGGCGGTGATCATTGCTCTTGCCATGATGCACATTCCGCAAATGGCAGCGCCCAAGCAGCCCTCATCTGCAATGAAAGCGATTCTAGAGAGCGTGCAGTTTGTACGCACTCAGCCGATCATCATTATCCTCATGTTGACTGTCTTCATTTATAACGTTTTCGGCTTCGGGTTGATGGCTATCATCCCCGCATGGGCAGTGAAAGTATTGGGCGGGGACGTTACAACCAACGGCGCATTGCTCACGGCGCGCGGAGCGGGCGCCGTTCTGGGCGGATTGCTGATCGCCAGCCTAGGCAGCCGGCGCATTCGCGGCAAAATTTGGGCGTTCGGCAGCATTGCTATCCCAGCTATCCTTTTCCTTTTCGCAGCAGTTCGTCAAATGCCCCTTGCCCTGGTGTGCATGGTATTTATGGGATTTGGGCTGGTTTCCGTGATGAATAATAGCAATGCGATGGTGCAATTCTATGTGCCTGACGTACTGCGCGGGCGAGTGATGGGGCTTTACTCGTTGATGTTCACGGGTGGCGGACCGGTTGGCGCGCTGATTGTTGGATTAGCTGCTGATCGCATTGGCGAAGTGAATACGGCCATCATCTGCGCTGCTCTCCTGAGCGTTTATGCCACGCTCGTTTGGATCTTCCGTCCAGACGTCCGCCGTATGGGATAATTACGATTTGCGCTACAATATCAACATATCCTAATTTCAGGGAGAAATTCATGGGGACGATTTTAGAAGCAGTCAAAATATTCTTAGAAGAAGATAAATGGCCCTATAATCAATTAAACGGCAAAACCGTTTATCGTACTGCCTTTGAAGGCGATAATGGCTCAATCACCTGCTATATTCAAGAACGTGAAGAGCAGCAGCAACTCGTCATTTATTCCCTTTTTCCGGTGCGCGTGCCGGATGCACTCCTGCCGCAAATCGCAGAATTTACCACCCGCGTCAATTATGGCATGGTCATTGGTAACTTTGAGCTGGATTATACCGATGGCGAAGTTCGCTACAAGACCAGTGTGGATACAGAAGACTCTGAAATCCAGCAAGCCGTCATTCGTCATCTCATCTATGCCAACGTGCTGACGATGGATCGGTATTTTTCAGGGCTGATGCGTGTGATTTACGCCGGAGTTTCTGCCTTAGATGCGATCACAGAAATCGAGAATAAAGAGTAGTGAGCAATATCACGTATCACCCGATGACAATGGCAGACTACGATGCAACCCTGGCGCTGTGGCAATCCAGTGAAGGCGTGGGACTCAGCGATGCGGATGAACGGGCAGCGATTGAGCGTTATCTGACGCGCAACCCGGGACTCAGTTGGGTGGCATATTACGATGTGCAGCTCATTGGCGCAATATTATGCGGGCATGACGGCCGGCGCGGGTTTTTGCATCATTTGGCAGTGGCTGAACCATTCCGTCACCAGGGAATTGGCAAAACATTAGCTCAAAAAGCTCTTTCCGGGTTAGATGCCGAGGGAATAGAGAAATGCCACTTGTTTGTCTATAAACAAAATCGCGCAGGGCAGGCGTTTTGGAATGCAAACGGCTGGTTGGAACGCTCCGACTTAATCATTCTGTCTACCGACATCTAATTTTTGCGTTTCCCCTTTCCGCGTATCCCTACTAGGGGTATAATGGAAGGACTCTAGGCTAGGAGAAGAAATAATTCATGCAGAACCACCAGACTCGCAATCTCGTTTTAATTGTTGTCTTACTTGCCGCGGTAATTTACACCCTTTTCCCCAATAACCCCGGCATTCACGTCTTAGGTATTAACCGAGACCTGAAACTGGAAGAAGGCTTAGATTTACGCGGCGGATTGACCGTCCTCTTAGAGGTCAACTTGCCTGCTGGCGTAAAATATACCCAGGCGGATGTAGACAACGCGGTTAAAATCATTGAAAACCGCGCCAATGCTTTGGGCGTCAGCGAAGTCAATTGCTCCACTGCCGGAACGGGCCGCGTGGTATGCGAATTCCCAGGCGCAAAAAACATTGAAGATGTCGTCAACTCTATTCAGCAAGTGGGCCAACTGAGCTTCGTGCCGTTGGGTAAAAACCCCTTACCTGAAGGAACTTTCCTCAACGTGGACCTGGCAAACCCAGTAACTGCGGATAAAGCCACCGGCGACCCAATCGCTACGGCTGTTGTCCCCTCCGCAGCAGGAACGACCACGAACCCCACCCCCACGCCTGATCCAAAGGCTGCTGCCACCACCCCCATCACCGATCCATCCGCCCCAACGTATCTCCCGCTTCTGACGGGCGCGGGGCTTACTTCTGCTACTGTGGGTGTAGGTGCGTTAAACCAACCCGTGGTGAATTTCACTCTGACATCCGATGCCTCTAAAATCTTTGCGGATTACACCACCCTGCACACCAATGAATATCTTGCGATCGTGTTGGACAACAGAATTATTTCTGCTCCCATTATCAAGAACCCTATTGATAAAGGCCAAGGCATGATTGAGGGGAAATTTACAGTCGAAACCGCCAACGTGCTGGCAACCCAGTTACGCTACGGTTCGCTGCCTGTCCCCTTCAAAATTGCCGACTCTCGCCAGGTGGGCGCAACCCTCGGCGCAGATTCTGTCCGCCGCAGCGCCACCGCTGGCTTGGTCGGGATGATTATTATCATCCTGTTCATGGGCATCTATTATCGCTTGCCCGGTGTAGTCGCTGACTTTGCGCTGCTCTTCTATGCCGGCATTACCTTCGCTATCTTCTACCTCATCCCCGTTACCCTCACTTTGCCAGGCATTGCGGGCTTTGTGTTGAGTATTGGCGTGGCGGTGGATGCAAACGTGCTGATTTTCAGCCGCCTGAAAGAGGAACTCCGCGCAGGCAGACCCTTGCGCCAGGCAATTGATCTCGCCTGGACGCGCGCCTGGCCCTCCATCCGTGACTCGAACATCTCCACGCTCATCACCTGCTTCATCTTGTTTGTCTTCGGCAATGCCTTCGGCGCATCCCTGGTGAAGGGCTTCGCGCTTACCCTGGCGCTGGGCGTTCTGGTCAGCTTATTTACCGCCATCTTCGTCACCCGCAGCCTGCTGCACCTCGTGCTGGATAACATCCGCGCTACGGAACACCCGCGCTGGTTTGTCGGTGAAGTCGCTGCTGCTGCCAACCCGCTGGCGCGACCAAAGCTCGATATTATCCGCCATCGCTACCTCTATTTCGCCATCTCACTGGTGGTGATTATTCCAGGTATGTTGGCGCTCATCGCATGGGGTCTGCCGCTTGCCATTGACTTCTCTGGCGGTTCGATGTTAGAACTGCAATTTGCCAGCGCGCCTCCGCAACCTGCTCAAATCATCCAAATTTACAATCAGTTGGGCATCGAAGGCGGCGCGCAGGTGCAAACCTCCACCAATAACCTGCTCATCATCCGCTCGAAAGAAATTGACGAAGCGACCAAAAACAAGGTACTGAGCGCCATTCAGAAAACCTATAACACCACCCCCACCGTCAACCAATTTAACACGGTTGGTCCTACCGTTTCGGGTGAGGTGGCGCGCAGTGCAGCCCTCGCAGTTGGCATCGCTTCATTAGGCATCCTGCTTTACATTACCTTCGCCTTCCGCGGGGTACAGCACGCCTTCCGCTACGGCGTGGCAGCCATTATCGCCATGTTGCATGATGTGGCGGTTGTGGTGGGCATGGGCGCGATCCTGGGTCACTTCCTCCATTGGGAGATTGACTCGCTCTTCCTAACCGCTCTGCTGACGGTGATCGGCTTCTCGGTGCATGATACCATTGTGGTATTTGACCGCATCCGCGAAAATACGCTCATTCATCGCCGCCTGCCCTTCAACACCATTGTCAACCACTCGATTGTGCAAACCTTAGACCGGTCTATCAACACCCAGTTGACGGTTCTGCTCACGTTGTTAGCTCTCGCCCTGTTTGGTGGCGTGACCATTCATACTTTCGTGATCACCCTGCTGGTCGGTGTGTTCAGTGGAACGTACTCTTCCATTTTCAACGCTTCCCCGATCTTGGTAGTTTGGGAAAACCGCGAATGGCGCAATTGGTTCCACAAGAACCCCGTTACGCCAGAAATTGAAGAAAAGGCGTAAGGCTGATTTGATCCTTATTCCACCTCTTTAGAAGGAAACCTTTCAAAAGAGGTGGATGACCTCAAAGAGTGCTGTTTGTTACGCCCAGCGTGCAGACAGCACTCTTTTTTACTCATTTTCTTGCTCAAGGCAGCTACGATGCGCAAATCGACAACGATTCTCTCATTGGTTATTTTGCTGGTCGCTCTATTGGGTCTGGCTACGCAGCTCTTTCCAGCCTATACAGAATACGCAACTGCCACGCAGCAGGCGCTCACCTACCCTTATACCTGGGATTATGGCGAGGGTCCGCTGCTTGACCAGACTATGCGTCTGGCGCACTTCGAGAATATTTACCATAACGATCTGACCAAGCCGCCTTATACCATCTCAAACTATCCTCCCCTCTTTCTGTTGGCGCAAGTCCCCTTTGCCTGGATTTTTGGTCCAGCCTTCTGGTATGGGCGGCTGATTTCCATCTTAAGCGTCATTATTACTGCCCTGTTAATTGGTTTCACCCTGTATACACTCACCCATGACTGGGCTGGCGCGCTGGTTGGTGGCGCAATTCTGATTGCTTTTCCTTATGTCCAGCATTGGTCTATGTTCACCCGTATTGACGAACTCGCCCTGGTGCTGAGTTGGGCTGCCGTCTTTACCACAGTACGTTTTTTAGGCAACCGCGAAACCCCTGGTTATCAACGTGGGCAAGAGATGACCTTCTTACGCCACGAATTGCGCCGCGCGGGCTTCTGGGCAGCCGTCCTTTTCTTTGTCGCTTCAATCTACACTCGCCAGACCTATGCCCTGGCGGCACCGGTGGCAGCGTTTTTCTGGTTGATCTTTGGCACGCGCGGCAGCTGGCGGTTGCGCATCCTACGCGCTATCCTGCTTGGGATTGCAGTCAGCCTGATTGTCCTGCTGCTTTTCGTGGCGATTAACCTGTTCACCCAAGGCGGCTTTTACCTGAATATCGTCACCGCTAACGTCAATGCCTTTTTCTGGAGAACGGTGCAGAATTACTTGAAAGAAATCCAAGATAAACTCTGGCCGCTGATCGCCCTCACCGCTGGATTCATTGTTTTGCAATCCATCGCCGCCCTGGTAGGGTTGTTTTGGAAGCGCGTCCGCCCCGAATATACTAGTGCATGGGCGTTGGCGCTGCCTTATTTCCTGTGCGCGGCGAGCGTTTCGATCACCATTGGCAAGGATGGCTCAAATGTCAATTACTTGCTCGAACTCTGCGCAGCGCTCAGCCTGGGCGCAGGCGCAGCCTTAGCCTGGGTCGGCAGATGGAAAACCTGGTGGGCGCGCGCCGCCTTTCAACTGCTCATCATTGGGTTGATCGCTTACCAGGCAAATGTAATGGTGGATTGGCAAAAACAGAACTTTAGTGGCTATCGGGCGGGACGCGAACAACAAATCGATAGCATCTCTACCCTTGAAGAAATGATCCGCCAAACTCCAGGCATTGTCTTAGCGGATGAATACATGGGGTTGGTGCCATTGGCAGGCAAGCAACTTTATTTCCAGCCCTTTGAATATAAACAGTTAGCCGAAGGCAAAGTTTGGGATGAAATGCCCTTCCTGCTGGATATCGCCAACCACAAATTTGACATGATCCTTTGGTATCAGCCAAATTCCTGGGAAGGCGCGGTAGAGGCTCGCTGGACCTCTGGTCAGCGATCTATGATCGTCACGTATTACAAAATGACTGACAGAGTCGGTGACGTGTATATTTACCGTCCGAAATAAACGATTAGTTTAACAAAAACGACCTTCTCATTATTTGCTGCACAGCAAATAATGAGAAGGTCGTTTTTGTTAAACTAATCGTTCTTATAATTCTTGATACATATACAACTGCCCGCGTTGAAAGCCGCGCCGCTCATAATACAGGCGCGTACCAATTGCGGCAATCACTGCCAGGCGCGCAAAACCATGCAACCTGGTAATTTCCCCTACCTGTTGCAGCAATTTCGTGCCCAACCCACTATGCTGTGCCGCACCCGCCTGCTCTTCCCCCACTGCCAATGACTGCCCGTAAACATGGACTTCACGGATGAGGGCTGCGCCCTGTAGATCGGTTAGTACATTCGTGAAATCAGGTGAATCCCCCATGGGCAGGGATAAGCGCAGATACCCGGCAATGCGGTCTTCTGATGTCACAAACTGCAGGAAATGTTCTTCCGAAGCAGATGCACGGTAAACGAAATCCACTAATTTTAAAGAAGCAATTTCCACCTGTTCAGCGCGCACTTCGCGGCAGCGAATACAGCCACACTGCTGCCCGCGGCGCGCCAGTTCTTCCAACACGTCCATCCGCAATGAAGTCCGCCGGTTGCCTTCCACCACATGCCCCGAAGGAATATCGCGGATCACCCGATTCACGCGGCAATAAGGCGGAATGGTCATTTTCATATCCGCGATCAGCTGAATTAATTCTTCCTGCGTATAGGGGGTATACTCGCCGCGCTGCCAATAGTGATATAACTCCGCGCTCTCTAATAATTGACATGGATAAATCTTAATTTCATCCGGGCAGAAGCCATCCTGCCACAAACGGATAAAATCAGCGCGGTCACTTTCCAGGGTTGCGCCCAGTAGATTCGGCATGAGGTGAAGCACAATTTTAAACCCAGCCGCCCGCAAATTGGTCATGGCGGCGCGGGTCTGCTCGCTGGTGTGACCGCGCTGATTAAGCGCCAGCACGCGATCATCCAAGGATTGCGCGCCCATTTGCACCTTCGTCACCCCCAGGCGGCGCAGCCAGGCTAATTCATCCGCCGCATGATTACCAATGACCTCATCCGGGCGCGTTTCAACCACCAATCCCACGCAGCGATGGGCAGTCATCTCATTCTTTTGATGTGCAATCTCCAGCGTGTCGGATTCCTCGCCATTTAAGGCATCAAAGGAACGCAAGATAAACCATTCCTGATAATCCTTACGATACGCTGACCAGGTCCCCCCCAAAATCAACAACTCAATCTTATCCGTTGGATGACCCACCGCCTCCAGCGCATCTAAGCGCGAGCGCACCTGCTTATAGGGATCAAACTGGTTCTGCAATCCGCGCATCGCCCCCGGCTCATCGGGCAAATAGCTCTTGGGCATCCGCGCATCGGTTGGACAGAAAATACACTGACCCGGACAAGGATACGGTTTGGTGAGAATGGTGACAGTTGTCACCCCAGAAAGCGTGCGCACCGGTTTCATGCGCAAAGAAGCCATCACCTTTGGCTCTATTGCCCATTCTCCCCGCTCGATCAAGTCTCGATACGTCTCGATCAGCATGGACTTGGGCAAATACCCGCCCTTTGGTAGCGGGTGATGGCGGGTAGCTTCGATCAACCCTTCCCCTGCTCGCACCTCCTCTAAAATTAGGCGTGCCAGGGCGTATTTCTCGGGCGTCATTTGGCGTAAAGCAATCCAGGACTTCATTTCATTTTCGGACATTTAAGGATATATTATACCTGATTTTATCCAGGGTCTTTGGAATAGAGATTTACACTTGCATTCCTTTATCCATAGAAGCTACAATCAACTCTGCACGACATTTTCATAAGTAAGGGAGGTTTTATCAACTTATGAGCGAATCAATTCCTACGAATCCTTTTTGGAGTAAACCACCAGCAGATCTTTTCCGTGATCTCTCTTCCTCCGCGCAGGGAATCACCGATGAAGAGGCGCAAAAGCGCATCGCCCAATATGGGTCAAATACCCTCAAAGGGAAAAAGCGCGTTACGCTTTTAGGGCTTTTTATCGAACAATTTCGCAGCCCCATTATTCTTATCTTGCTCTTCGCGGTCGGCATCTCTGCCTGGTTAGGGGACTGGGTGGATGCTACCATTATTCTGCTCATTATATTGGGCAGCGCCGCGCTCTCCCTGGTGCAGGAATACAGCGCCAACAAAGCCGCCGAAACTCTTCAGAATCAAGTTTCGGTTAAAAGCACTGTTTTGCGCAACGGAAAACAAGAATCCGTACCGACCGATTCCATTGTTCCGGGGGATATTGTCTTGCTTTCAGCAGGCAGCCTCATCCCAGCAGATGGCGTAGTGCTTGAAACCAATGATTTCTTCGTCAACCAGGCAGTGCTTACCGGTGAAACATTTCCTGTTGAGAAAACAGCAAACCCAGTCGCAGCAACAGCCGCCCTCAATGAGCGCAGCAATACCATTTTCATGGGAACAAACGTGCGTTCCGGCTCCGCCCACGCGTTGATCGTGCAAACTGGTGTCAATACGGCTTTTGGGAAAATCGCCGATCGACTGAATTTGCGCCCCCCTGAAACCGAATTCGAGCGCGGAATTAAAGGTCTGGGATATTTGCTGACGGAAGTGATGTTTGTTCTGGTCATCACCATTTTCGCACTGAATGTCTATTTTCATAAACCCGTTATTGACTCACTGCTTTTTTCCATTGCCCTTGCAGTGGGACTAACCCCGCAACTTTTACCTGCTATTATCAACATTAACCTTTCAAAAGGCGCGCAGGCAATGGCAAAAGAAGGCGTCATTGTGCGCCGACTGGAAGCAATTGAAAATTTTGGTTCAATGGATGTGCTTTGCACCGATAAAACCGGCACTATTACTGCTGGTGTTGTGCAGCTAGATGGCGCAATGGACGCGCAAGGCACAGCCTCAGACACGGTGCATCGGGCTGCGCTTCTCAACGCTCATTTTCAGACAGGCTTACCCAACCCATTGGATGAGGCTCTGTTGGCAGGTCAGCAGCCTGACCTGGGTAACACTGAAAAGGTAGACGAAATCCCCTATGACTTCGTGCGTAAGCGTCTGAGCGTGGTTCTCCGCCAAAACAACCAAAACCGGATGATTACCAAAGGCGCATTAGAAAAAGTTTTGGAAGTTTGTACTCAAATTCAGGTTGGAGACCAAACTCTGCCCTGTGACGCAGCCCAAACCAAAGGAATTTTGGCGCGTTATTCCGATTGGAGCACGCAGGGTTACCGTATTTTGGGCGTAGCAGATAAAGTCGTGACCGATCAATCCACGCCCTATAAAACTGCCGATGAAGAAGAGATGACCTTCATTGGCTTTTTACTCTTCCTCGACCCTCCCAAGCCCGGCGTAGAGAAAGCCATTCAATCCCTCAAGGCTGCCGGGGTCACGCTCAAAATCATCACCGGGGATAATCGTCTGGTTGCCACCCATATTGCTAAAGCCATCGGGTTTGATGAAACGGATGTCGTCACTTCCGCTGAAATGGATAATATGGACGATCAGGCATTACTGCGCGCCGTAGATTGGGCTGAAATTTTCGCCGAAGTAGACCCCAATCAAAAAGAACGCATCATCATGGCGATGAAAAAGGTTGGTCACGTGGTGGGGTATATGGGCGATGGCATTAATGACGCCCCTTCCCTGCATAGCGCGGATATTGGTATCTCGGTCGAGAACGCGGTAGATGTTGCCAAGGAAGCTGCCGATTTTGTGCTGCTTAAGCAAGACCTGAATGTGCTTTTAAATGGCATTTTGCAGGGCAGGCGCACGTTTGCCAACACACTCAAATATATTTTTATGGCAACCAGCGCAAACTTCGGCAATATGTTCAGCATGGCGGGCGCATCTCTCTTTTTGCCCTTCTTACCCATGCTTCCCAAGCAGATCCTCTTGATTAACTTTATGACCGACCTGCCAGAAATGACCATCGCCGGTGATCGCGTGGATGATTCCTATATCCAGGGTCCTCATCGCTGGGATATTGGCTTTATTCGCCGCTTTATGCTGGTATTTGGTCCGCTCAGTTCTGTGTTTGACTACCTCACCTTCATCCTGCTGATGTGGGGTCTGCATGCAGGCGAAGCCGAATTCCATACCGGTTGGTTTGTCGAATCGGTGCTATCAGCGGCAGTGGTGGTCTTTGCCCTGCGCACTCGTCTACCCTTCTACAAGAGCCGCCCGAGCCGCGCTATGCTCATCGCTACCGGGGTCGTGGTATTCCTTACCTTGCTCGTCCCTTATACGCCCCTTGCTCCCATCCTGGGGTTTGCCCCGCTGCCTTTCACCTTTTTGATCGCCGTCTTTGGCATGGTTGCGCTCTACTTTACCTTTGCCGAGCTGCTCAAACGCTGGTTCTTTGCCAAATACCTGAAATAAAAGGAATCCCTATGAAACAGAAAACGTTATGCATCATTCCCCTGTTCTTACTCATTATTCCCTTGCTACTGGCTGCCTGTAGCGCGAAACCGGTCAAAACAACCCTGCCTCTCTATCCACAAGCCACCCTGGATAGCACAGGGAAGTTTGAAGACCTGCGAAAAAGCTCCGAGGATGCCGAAAAGAAGAACGTTCCAGGATGGAATGTTGAGGTTAAGGCATACACCACGGACGCTGCTTTTGACGATATTGCCTCTTTCTTCACCAATAAGCTAACGGATTGGAAAGATGGAGGGCGCACAAATGACCCTTCCGGCATCATTATGCAGAAATGGTCTAATGAAAATGAGATCATGGTGCTTTTAACAATGCCCAACCCCTCCGGGGACCCCGCCAAGAATGTAATGATGGTCGAGCAGGTTTGGAAGTAGGTATTTTTAAATCAAAAAGTGGGCAGGAGATTTACTGCCAAAAAATGGAATTCCTTCCCACTTTTCCCCAGGGTATGCTATAATTGGCGCGTCCAGGGCGATTAGCTCAGTTGGTTAGAGCATCCGCTTTACACGCGGGAGGTCACAGGTTCGAGTCCTGTATCGCCCACCTGAAGATAGCATACCTTTTAAGTAAAAATCGCTCCAAGTTGATTGGGGCGATTTTTATGTTATTTAATGAACAATCTTTATTGGTGAGGGCCACCGCTGGTCGGTTTAGTCAAATGGCAAACGGTGCAATCGGAGAGCGTCCCGGCATGACCTTGTAGCTGAATGAACTTAATCGCATCATTCGGCTCGCGGCTGGTGGCAATGGCATGGGTGCTGTCATGGCAGGCTTCACACGCCACCCCACCATGCCCGGTGGAGAAACGATACAGCGCATTATTTTGCGCGTATTTCGGGTCGGTGTGGCAAGTATCACAACGTGGTTCATTCAACCACGGGCTGGTATTCTGACCAACCTGATCCATCGTTCCATGGCAATCAATACAATTCATTTTGCGGGTAGGGTCAAGCTTGGATGTGACGTTTTGTGACATCACATCGCGCATGCACTTGGTAGACGGTCCAGGATGGCAACTATAGCAGCCATCGGTTGAGTTTGGGACTCTTCCAGCATGTTTTTGGTGCATCGCATTTGATAAACTAGGCAAACCTGCTCTGCCTGGCAGCCCAAGCGCATTAGAGCTATGGCAGCTGGCACATAATACGGGGCGATTATTCAACAAATTAGTGCCTTCTTCGCCATCATGCAAAGCCAAAATATTCAAAGTTGGTCGCGATTGGTTGCCGCCAGGGTCTTTCCCACTGGCGTGACAGGTTTCGCAGTGCATTTCAGTCGAAACTGGAGCCACCACCGTCAAAGTAGCTAAGGTTTGATTGGTGGCTAAATCCTTTGCCACCATCTGAGCCTTTTGGTAGGGATAGCGGTTTGCCAAATCTTTGTCGGTATATTCCGTGAGCGGAATCCCTTCTGCAATGAAGTGCGGCGTGCCGGTGAGGTTAATATCCATCACATCGGCTAATTTTTTGCCCTTCAATCCCACGTCTTTCGCCAAAGTAATTCCAAATAACTTATTCGCATAATCCCAGAAATTGGTCTTGGTGGAAGAAATCGTGTTATCCGGGAACGAATACGAAACGCTAATTCCCTGGGTGACAATCTGTGGAGGGTCGCCGCGCTTAATTACCTGCGCCCACAACGTGTTATAGGGCGGCAACACCGCAATATCCTGAAAATCCAGGTTATAGCAGTGCATCCCCAGGTCATTCCACCCTAACAGGGCGTACGCCCCATGCGTAACAGGGATGTTTGGACTATCGCTATATAAGAGGGGAATATATATTTGCGGTGACAACGCCCGCTGCGCTTTCCCACTTAAAATCCACTGTCCCCCGAAGGATAACGTGCCCAAGAGTAAGATAAGCAATACGAAACGCCATACTGGCAAACCAAAGAAATGCTTTCCAATTTGCCTCATAAAGAATCCCTCCATAACCTAATGTGGATAAGAGAAATCACTCTTCTCATCCCAGCCCCCATCGCCTGGCTTCTATCCCGTCTTTACCGTTATTGACTTTTACGAATAAGATTAATTTTATCTAATAAAATATTATACTCATAAATTCAGGTATTGCAACTACTTTTTACCTCTTTTGTAATCAACTTTCGTGACGAGTGGGAATCCGGTTAAGTCTATCTTTCCCTTTCAGACGACTGATTGCTCTTCTTTCTTTGATTTATCTGTTCTTTTACAATCTTTAGGATCCCCCTTCTTATTTTACAGAAAGACTCTTGCGCTATTTGTGATTGGATGGTTTTCCGCTGTTTGAGAACTGCAATTTCATTCAAATACATCCGGCAAGCCATCCGATGATGCCTGCACACCACTCCCTTGCGCCACAAAATGATATGCAACCATGGGTTTTCGTACATCTGTCAAATAGACTGGTGTTCTTCCTCGATCAGCGCCAAAAGCGCCTGATTGGCTTCTTTCTCTCACTTCAGGTATTTTTGATACGTTACCTAGCCTCTGCGACCCCGAAATCAATAACGTGATATGAATAGGTTGCGCTATAATCGGAGAAAGGTCTTACCTCAGAAAGCAGGATTCTATTTTTCATGCCTAATCACTTACAGAATGAAACCTCCCCTTACCTGCGGCAGCACGCGAATAACCCAGTGGATTGGTATCCGTGGGGAGATGTGGCGCTCAATAAAGCGCGCCGAGAGAATAAACCCGTCTTTCTCAGCATCGGATACGCCGCCTGCCATTGGTGTCATGTCATGGCGCACGAATCATTTGAAAACCTGACTACAGCGGATTTGCTGAATAAGTATTTTGTGTGCATCAAGGTAGATCGTGAAGAACGCCCCGACCTGGATAGCATTTATATGAGCGCAGTGGTGGCGCTTACTCAACAAGGCGGGTGGCCCTTGAGCGTATTCCTGACCCCAGAGGGCGAACCCTTTTATGGTGGGACATATTTTCCCCCTGAACCAAAATATGGAATGCCCGGATTCCCGCAACTGCTGATGGCGCTGCATCGCGCCTGGCAAACGCAGCAAGGCGAAATTCGACAGCAGAGCGCGGAATTAGTTCAGCAAGTGAGAAATTCCCTGCAAGCTGAAATATCCCCAGAGGGACAAATTCGTCCTGAAATTGCCCAAACCGCCATGCGTACCCTGCTCAATCAATACGATGGCAGACATGGCGGGTGGGGACAGGCGCCGCGTTTCCCACAGCCGATGGCGTTAGAATTTTTGCTGATGCGCGCCACCCGCAAAGACGAGCCATTCGCAAAAGAATGCCTGCAAATGGTGAGCCATGCCTTATTCGCCATGTCACGTGGGGGGATGTATGACGTGGTGGGCAGCGGCTTTCATCGATATAGCACCGATAATAATTGGTTAGTGCCTCACTTTGAGAAAATGCTATACGACAATGCCCAGCTTGCGTTGGTATATTTGCATGCCTACCAACTGACAGGTGAAATCAGCTTTCGGCAAGTTTGTCAGGAAACGCTTGATTTTGTGCTGCGCGAAATGACGGACCCACAAGGTGGCTTTTATAGCAGTTTGGACGCTGATTCAGAAGGCGAAGAAGGCAAGTATTACCTGTGGGACGTGGAGCAGCTCCGCGATGCTTTGTCAAAGGAAGAGTATGAGTGGATGGAAAAGACCTACTTCCTTAATATACGTGGTAATTTTGAAGGTAAACTCATCTTGCAGCGCAGGGATCGCCCGTTTGCCCTGGCACATGAAGCGGATGTTTCTGCGGAAGAATGGTTTGCGCATACCAACCAGATTCACCAGAAGCTCTATGCTATCCGCGAACAGCGCGTGCGCCCTGCCACAGACGATAAGGTTTTAGTATCGTGGAATGCGCTTGCGATGCGCGCGCTGGCTGAAGCAGGACGAGTCTTGAACCGCGCGGACTACCTGGCTGCAGCGCAAAAGAACGCCGACTTCCTCCTGACGGCAATGGTCAAGCGAGGACGTTTGCTGCGCGCCTGGCGAGCTGGGGAAGCGCATCACGCTGCCTACCTCGAAGACTACGCCGGGCTGGTTTTGGGGCTATTGGTTCTTTATCAAAGCGATTTCAACCCGCGCTGGATGCAACAAGCGACCGCTTGGGCAGACAAGATGAATCGCGCCTTTGCGGACGAAGCGGGCGGCTTTTTTGACACGCGCATTGATGCCAGCACACTGATTGCTCGCCCCAAAGAAATCCAAGATAACGCTGTTCCCTCTGGCAACGCCCTAGCTGCGCTTGCCCTCTTGCAACTGGCTGCTCTGGATGAAAACGCCCAAAGCGATCAACCTGAACAGATGCTAGCTGCGCTGGAAACCCAAATGAGCCAATACCCCACTGCCTTTGGCATGAATTTGCAGGCGCTGGATTTTGCGCTTGGACCCGTGCAACAAGTCGCTATCCTCACCCCATCCGATTTATCTGAAGCGGGTGAGTTTCTGACAGAATTCTGGAAGACCTATCGTCCGCATACGGTAGTGGCTGTTACACCTGCCTCTGCATCTCGAAAAGGTTTGCCAGGTTTATTAAGGGGGCGTACCGTTTTACGCGGCAACCCGACTGCATTTGTGTGTGAAAGCTTTACCTGCAAGCTGCCTGTCACTGACCTGTCTGACTTCATCACTCAACTTAATTCCTGATTCTCAGTATTCTCAGTTCACAAGGAGGGTTTTGTGGAAAAATTCGTGATCGAAGGGGGCTATCCGCTTTCTGGGGAAGTGACCCCTGCCGGGAATAAAAATGCGGCGCTGCCCATTTTGGCGGCTTGCTTGCTGACGGATGAGCCAGTTGTTTTGCACAATATGCCAGACATCGGTGACGTTCAGGCGATGCGCGCCCTACTGGAAAGCCTGGGAACAACCGTTACGAATGTAGATGAGCATACCTGGCAGGTGCAGGCAAAAGAGGTGCGCCCAGCCAGTTTAGACCCTGACTTATGCCGTAAAATTCGCGCGTCCATTTTGCTGGCTGGTCCCATGACCGCCCGCGCTGGCGAATTGCAGCTTCCCCCTCCTGGCGGGGATGTGATTGGTCGCCGCCGAGTGGATACGCATATCATTGCTTTGCAAAACCTGGGCGCGCAAGTGGAATATGGGCGCAGCTTTCATTTTTCTGCTCCCAAAGGGTTACGCGGCGCGGATATTCTCCTGGACGAAGCGAGCGTTACCGGTACTGAGAATGCCATTATGGCAGCAGTTATGGCAAAAGGCAGCACCGTTATCCGCAATGCTGCTTCAGAGCCGCATATTCAGGAGTTATGCCAGTTCTTGAATGGGTTAGGCGCAAAGATTCGCCATATTGGCTCCAATACGCTCAAGATCGAAGGCGTGAGCCATTTGCACGGTGGAGAATTTACCATCGGACCAGATTATTTGGAAGTAGTCAGCTTTATCGGGGCAGCAGCCATCACGCATGGCTCTATTCGCATCCGCAAAGCTGGACCGCAATACCTGAATATGGTTCGCCTGGTATTTGGTCGGTTGGGTGTGGAATGGCAGGTAGATGGGGAAGATATTCTTGTCCCAGCAGAGCAGAAGTTGCAAATAGAACCAGACATGGGCGGAGCTATTCCATACATCAGCGATATGCCCTGGCCCGCGTTCCCCTCGGACTTGATGAGCATTGCAATTGTCGTTGCCACTCAGGCGCAAGGTTCTATCTTATTCCATGATTGGATGTACCCAAGCCGAATGTTCTTCACCGATAAGCTGGTGGGCATGGGGGCGCAAATCGTCCTATGTGATCCGCACCGGTGTATCATTCAAGGTCCGTGTGGGTTAAGTGGGGAAGATATGGAAAGCCCAGATATTCGCGCGGGCATGGCGTTACTGCTGGCAGCGCTTTCTGCCAAGGGCAAGTCTACCATCCGCAACATTGGGCAAATTGAACGAGGCTATGAGCGCGTGGATGAGAAATTATGCTCGCTTGGGGCGCATATTCAAAGATTAGGGGAGTAGCACAAGATTACATCATGAAGAAGGAAGACGTATAGGTCTTCCTTCTTCATGATGTAATGCGAAACTAAGTGCTAGGGCGCGGGGTGCGCTCCCAAAGTTTAAATTCTTTCAAAATCGAGCCACCCAAAAACTCACGGACAATCGAATTATCCGGAATTAGGTCAATATCCAAAGGTAAGAACCATTCCAGGAAGGTGAGCAGACGCTTGGCTTCAATGTATTCCTGCGTGCCAAAAGGAACTTGACGCAGCAACGGCTCTGCCATAAATTTGAGCGCAGCCAATTCATAAACCAGCGCAGAGTTAAACATCACATCTGCATTTTCCTGATAGGGGAAGATATGCAGCCGTTCACCCCGCCGCACGGATTCCCAGCGTTGAATGGTGATGCTAGCAGGGTAGCCCCGCTCGCGCGCATCGCGCACAATGCGGCGAATCAGGCGAGTATCCGTGGTGGAAATGCGATTGTGGCGATCCAGGTTGAGTTGGGTAAGGCATGACACGTAAATGCGGAAAGTTTGATCAGTCGGTACAGCGGGCAAAAGGTCAGGGTTCAACCCATGAATCCCTTCCAGAATAATCACCTGATCCTCGCTCATGCGCGCCTTTTCGCCTTGTAAGCTGCGCCCGGTTTTAAAGTCGTAATGGGGCATCTGTACTTCTTCCCCGGCAATCATGCGCTTCAGGTCATCAGCCAAGCGGGTACGGTCGAGCGCGAGAATGGATTCAAAATCATATTGACCATTTTCATCCATGGGAGTCAATTCGCGGTCTACGAAGTAATTGTCCATTTCCAGAGCAAAGGGCGTTACCCCCTGCGCGAGCAACTGCACCGCCAGACGTTTGGAAAAGGTCGTTTTGCCCGAAGAAGAAGGCCCGGCAATCAGAATAATGCGGGGGTGCCCTTCTTTCTCCAAAAATTGGTTGGCAATTTCGACAATGCGCTGTTCGTGCAATGCTTCAGAGACCAGAATAATTTCACGAATTCTACCGCTCTCAATGGATTCATTCAAAGCGCCCGCACTATCAATTCCCAGATGCGAAAGCCACTGCCCATACTGGCGGAACGTTGCCAACAGTTTGGGATATTCAGACATGGGGGACAATTCGCGTGGGGCATGGCGGCGCGGATATTGCAAAATAAAACCTTCCCCACCCTCCAGGCGTAGGGCAAACCATTTCAAATATCCGGTAGAAGGCACCATATAGCCATGATGATAATCTCGATGCCCCCCCATGGTATATAGCACCAGGTGATCCTTATTGCGGAATCGCAACAGACGCACCTTATCATCTTGTTTTTGCGATTCGAAGTAATCAACCGCTTCTTGCAATGGGACAACCTGACGGCAAAAGCCCAAGTCGGCTTTTACCATCTCGTACATGTGCTGCTCCAGGGCGTCCAAGTCAGCCTGACTGAGTGGGGCATGTCCGGATACCTGGCAGAAATATCCGCCAGAAGAAACCGAATGGTCAATGGTCAGTTCGCCTGGATAAAACAGATCTTCAAAAGCAACCTCAGCCAGGAAGATGAGCGAACGGCGGTAAATACGTGCGCCGTCCGCATCAGACATGGTGATCGGCTGCACGCGCGCTTCCATTTGAATGGGGTATGTTAGTTCGCGCAATTCGCCATTGATAATTGCTCCCATAATAGGCGATCCCGTTTGCCATTCTGGCAAGGCACGCAAAAAAGTTTCAACCGGCTGACTGCGCTCCCCAGCAAATACGCGACCATCGGGCAAATGAATTTCTACGGTTGGCAGTGGTTCAGCCATTTGAATCACTTTATTTTCAGACATACACAAAACCACCTTTATTTTTTAGTAGAGCCTTCCAATTGTATCATTGCTTATGACTTAAGAAGAAATTCGCAACGGGTTCAAAGTTAAGTGGTAAAGTAAATTCAGACACAAAAGAGGGCAAAAATAAGGTGGAAAAAGAGCAATGCGAAAACATTACACAGCCGAACAAAAAGCAAAGATTGTCATATTATGGTGGTCAAGGTTTTTCGACAGGGAATCAGGGTTATTTAAGATGTAATTCTCCTTTCAAGAATTCTTAATGACGCCCGGTAACCGAGAGACGGGTGCGGTCGCCCCTGTCCATATCAGAGCGAAATTACCTTATAAGAAGAGAGCAACTCACTCGATTTTATAGAAACAAATTTACACTATCCAGAATTAAAGTACAAGAATATTATGCAAAATTATGGGTTAGTAAAAAAATGCTTTACCCATTAGAGTTATACCAAAAAATAGACAGGTAATTAATCCTAACCATCCATAAATAAGAGCCGTATTTCCTTTCGCTGTAAGTATTTGTGGAAATTCTTTACGCCATATCACAATTACGAAGCTAAGGCTCCATATTAAAAAAATAATCCCTACAATAAACGAATTCATTGGCTTTGGGGGTTGATTTTGATATTGCACTTGACTAATCCTTCCCCATATTATTCCTATTATTATTCCTAATACTGCAGGAACAGATGCCAAGATTGATGTTTCTACATTCTCAAGCAAGACTTTTAAGTTTTTCATCATTCATCCTACATATCTATAACAAAAGAGAAGAGTTGCGCTTGTGCCTCTCTTCTCTTTTGTTGTATGAAAAAATCTATTTCGCCTGAAAAACCTTCCCATCCCGCTTGCAGAGCATCTCAATCAGCCCGCGCGAGGTCAACGCCGCGCTGGGCACGCCGCCGAACGGCTCTACCCACTGCCCAGAGGTATAGAAATGCGCCAACCCCGGCAAGGCGCGCGTGGCGGGCCAGTTGCCTTCCTGCACCGATTTACCCATCAGTTGATAGGCTTGCGGCACAGGCATCCATCCCTGGCTGGCGCCCTGCCAGTTGCCGGTATAACGTTCAAATGAAACCGGCGTAGCAACGTCCGTCATCTCAATATGCGCATCCAACCCTGCGAAACGATCATTCAGGGCATGAATCACTTCTGTCACCAAACGCAGCTTCTCCGCTTCATACTGCTCTGGCATCTGTTTCAGCTGCTTCCAGTAGTTGTAATCCCCCGGCAGATTCACCCGCAGCACCGATTTCCCGGCTGGCGCAAAAGCCGGGTCAAACGTCAACACTTCCACGTTTAACAGATGCACTGGCTGATCATACAGTTTGATCGGCTGGCGCAGCGCATATAAGAAGCCATTGGTAGAGGATGGCGCATCCTCTATGGGCATATTCACCCCCAGGGTAATCATCACCGGCGACCCGATCACCGGAATATGCTCAAACCAGGCGCGGATGCCGTCATTCAAGTAGCGTCCATCCAGCAGATCATAAAAGGCGGTGCGCACATCAATGGTTGAAACAATATCCCCTTCGCGCTCCCACACCGTGCTGCCATCTTCCAATTCCAGCCCCACCGCACGATCCTCTTCCACGAGGATTTTTTTCACCCGCGCTTGGTAGTGAATCTCGCCACCCATCTGGCAATATAATCGCTCCAGCACGCGCGAAAATTCCAACGAGCCGCCCATCGGGTAGCCGGCGGATTTGGCGTGCGAGTAGCCCAGCGGCAATAGCGCAAAAATCACCGGCATGGGATTGGCAAATGCAATCGGGAACGCCTGGCGTAGCTTGGGGTTCTTCATTTTCGCCACCAGGTCGCCCATGCGCGTATTGGACCACTTCGCCACAAATTCCTGCGCTTCCGGCGTGACGAATTCTCCGCCAAACGCCGCATAATCTCGAATCGCCTGGCAAAACTCATGCACCGGCTCTTCATCTTCCGGCGCAATCGAATTCAGGTAGCTTTCAAATTCATTCGCGTCCGTATAGACGTTAAACACCTGATCCGGCAGCTCCAACGAGAGGTAAATGGGGTGATTGACATATTCCAATTCCCCTGTCCCCAGTTCCTGCCAGACGCTATGCAGCCCCATCCCTTCGCCTGAGCCGCACAACCAATGCAGGCAGCCATCCACCAGGTAGCCACTGCGCTTCCAGGCAGTGCATAACCCCCCTGGCAGGCTGTGCATCTCGTAAATTCGGGACTGATAGCCATTGCGCTGTGCATAAATGCCCGCCGCCAACCCGGCTATGCCTGCTCCTAAGATCGTGATTGAACTTGCGCTCATGCTGTTTTCTCCTGATCCGCTGCTGCTTTGCGAATCGCCCGCCAGACCCGCTCAGGGGTTGCCGGATTTACCATGATCTCCGCCTGGCAGGCATCATAAATGGCATTGCCCACCGCCGGAGCCACTCCATCCATCGGGATTTCCGCCACCGCTTTGACCCCAAATGGGTGAGAAGGTTCGTAGGTTTCCACAAACAAGGCTTGCAATTCAGGCATTTCGGGCGCGCGGAAGATGTGATAATCCACCAGATCACGCTCGCGGGCGCGACCTTCCGCGTCATACATCATCTCTTCCGAGACGGCATATCCTAACGCCTGCCCCATGCCCCCCTCAATCTGCCCACTGGCAGTCAATGGGTTGACAATTACCCCTGCGTCCACCGCCATGACCAGCTTATCCACCGTCACCGCGCCGGTTTCAATGTCTACTGTCACTTCCGCAAACTGCGCAGCAAACGGCGGCGGAGCTACCGGCGAAACATAGGACGCTACCGCCATAATCTGCTCCTGCTCGGTGTAATGCAGGGCATCGTGCGCTACTTCCGCCAACGTCACCGAGCGACCATCTGGCGCGATGGCTTTTCGTCCTGCCAGACTGATTTCTTCCGCCGTGACGTTTCCGCCACCGCCCTGGTCATTCAACATGCGCGCCGCGCGCAGACGAATCCGCTCTGCCACCTGTTGCGCCGCGTGAACGGCCGCCGTACCCGAAATATACGTGGTGCTGGAAGCATACGCTCCCTTATCAAACGGGGTGAAGTCCGTATCTGAAGAATATACCAACATATCTTCTATCGGCACGCCCAACACTTCGGCTGCCATTTGCGCCAACACCGTATCAGACCCCGTCCCCAGGTCAGTCGCGCCAACCAGTAGATTAAAGGAGCCGTCATCGTTCATCTTCAGGCTCGCTCCGCCCATATCCAGGTACGGAATGGCGGTGCCTTGCATCATCAGGGCGACACCCACCCCGCGTCGCAGGGCAGGCTTGCCATTCACAGTATGCCAGCCGGAATTGCCAAATTTCTCATCCCAGCCAATCGCCGCCCGTCCCTGACGCACGCATTCTTCCAGCCCCACCGTGTGAATAATTTCCGGTTTGGGCGCGCGTCCTTCGCTCCAGGATGTGCTGAACGGGTGCAGCTCCCCAGCCCGCACCGCATTCTTCAAGCGGAAGGCAATCGGGTCCAGGTGTAATTCACGAGCGATCTTTTCCATTTGCCGTTCCACTGCCCAATAGCCCTGCGGCACGCCATACCCACGATACGCCCCCGCTGGTGGAGTATTGGTATACACCACATCCGCATAAAAACGAATATTAGGCGACAGGCGATACGCCCCATCCCCCACATACAGCGCCATAGACTTCTGCCCGGTGTTGCCTGTCACCGTCAGGGCATGGCAGCCATACGCGCCGGTATCGGATAATACAATCATCTCGTTAGCGGTGATCGTGCCATCCCGTTTGACGCCCGTCTTCATGTGAATGCGCATAGGGTGACGGGCGCGCGCCGCGATAAATTCCTCTTCGCGCGTATATTCATAACGCACCGGGCGGCGCGTGGCAATTGTCAGGTGCGCCGCCACGTCTTCCATCAACACCTCTTGCTTGCCGCCAAACCCACCCCCAATGCGTGGCTTAATCACCCGAATACGCTTGATCGGCAGCCCCAACACCGGCGCCAAAATCCGCCGCGCATGGAAGGGGACTTGCGTGCTGGTGCGGATCACCAACCGGTCGTCCTCATCCCAATAGGTGATCGCAATATGCGGCTCAATATGCACCTGCTGCACCTTCGGCACCTCAAAATCATCCTCAAAGATCAGGTCTGCTTCGGCAAACCCATGATCTACGCTGCCAATATCAATTCGGATGCGCGCCGCCAGGTTATGCTGCGGGTCGCAGTCCGCAAACGGCACGTATTCCGGCTCATCATGCAGCACCGGCGCGCCCGGCTGCATGGATTGAGTAGGGTCAATCACTCTAGGCAGCTCTTCGTACTCCACCTCAATCAATTTAAGGGCTTGCTCGGCAATCGCTTCAGTATCCGCCGCCACAAACGCCACCCGGTCGCCCACAAAGCGGACTTTATGATCTAGCGAGAAGGAATCCAATGGACCCGGAATGGGGTCAGACTGCCCCGCCGTAGAATACACCACGCGCGGAATATCCTGCCAGGTGAGGACTGCCGCCACCCCTGGTAACGCGCGCGCCTTGGAAGCGTCAATCCGCTTGATCCGCGCATGCGCCACCGGACTGTGCAGCACTTTGGCGATCAGCATTCCGCGCATTTGCACATCATCCGTGAAAGCCGGTTTGCCCTGCACCAGTTTCACCGCGTCCACCTTGCGTTCCGGGTGTCCGACCGTGGTCAACTGGCTGCTCTGCGGTGTCGTGACGATCTTCGGCATCAACCGCAGACTGGTTTGGGTCATCAGCGTATCGCTGCCGTCTTCATTCAAGGGCGATTCGGGCGCACCGGTGGGCCAATCCGGCGCAGGCATACTGCGTTCCCCGGCTTGCCCATTGATCGGCGGCACATATTCCCCGCGCAAAATCGCTGCCGCGCGCAGCACTGCCTGAATCGGCTTCAGGTAAGCGGTACAGCGGCATAAAATCCCGGAAAATGCTTCGCGGACCTGTTGCTCGGTGGGATTCGCCTCACGCGCCAACAGGGATTGCGCCGCCAGGATCATCGCCGGCGTGCAGTAGCCGCATTGCACCGCGCCGCTATCCACAAACGCCTGCTGCAATACGCTCAACCCCTCTGTTTTCTTCCACCCCTGATCAGGATGCTGCCCAACCGCTTCAATCGTGCTGATGGCATGCCCTTCCGCCTGCGCCGCCAACATGGAACACGAATTGACCGCTTTGCCATCCAGCAGCACCGTACATGCGCCGCATTCCCCCTTCTGGCAGCCGCCAAACTTCACCCCAAAGTATCCTTCATGCCGCAGCGCATCCAGGAGCGTGGTACCCGGCAGCGCGTCTATTTCCAGCGAATTACCGTTGATCAGTAAAAGAATTTTCATAATGATTCCTCCTGCGCTTCTGCGTTGCTAAAAAGACGCTGCGCCAATCTCGACGCTGTGGCAGACCGGTATTCCGCGCTTGCCCAGGTGTCTTCTGCGTGGATATACGCATTTCGAGCAGCTGCTGCCGCTCCGCCCGCTTCCGGTCCATCCAATGCTAATATCGGCGCATTGCCCCATCCACCCAAGGTCAACCGTGACCGCCCAGAGGGCCACTGCGCACTTGCTGCGCACACAATCGGGCGATCTAGCGGCGAACGCGCCACCGCCTCGTAGCGTAATTTTGCATTCAGCAGCACGCGAATTTCGGTCATCAGCCGCCCGCGCGTAGAATCAAGCCGCGCTTTGCCACGCAACGCTAGGTAATCACCCAGGGTTTGCGTCTCTTCTTCGTTATACCAAACCAGGCGCGGGTCAAGCGCAAGCAGCGTTGTCACAAACGGCGACCGACCATCGCAACTGACCAGCATTCCCCCCACGCTTGCCTGATTCCGCGCATTCAACCCCACTTCCTGCCGAATGCTATGTGCCAGCGCCGCCGGCGTCAGCTCGTGATCCGCCAAATGTTGCAAAGTGACGGCTGCACCAATCATTAACAAGCCGTTTTCCTTGCGAATCTCATTCAACCCCAAGCGCTGCATATCCACTACAGCCACCTGCACCGCCGGATTCTGCCCCTGGCGACTGAGGGTCGTTCCCCCAGCCAGCGGCAGCGTCAACGGCTCAGCGCGCGCAATTAATTCACTCGCCTGCTTTAACGTTTCAGGACGATAATATTCAACAATCATGCCTCACCTCGTTCTAATTCAGTCTGCTCAGGGTATATGCGCCAATCGTCCGCACTCACCGGCGAATAACCCTCCAGGAAGTTCATTGGCACTTCAAAAGCGGTCACATCCGCCTCTGCCAGCAATTCACCAGCCATGCTCCAAACCTCGCCCTTCGCCAGGCAGATTTTGCCTTTATCTTCGACCCCTCGCCCCACTAGGCGCAGCGGCGTTTCCACCGGCACCGGCTTGCGATATCGGACGTTGAGCTTGCCTGTCACCACCACACGCGGCGGCTCTCCGCGAAAATACACGCGCGAAGCCACCTCATCCAGCATTGCGGCGATAATTCCACCATGCACAATGCCAGGGTAGCCCTGATATTGCGCCGGAATGCTAATTTCTGCCATTACTTCATCGGGGGCAGTGTCATAAAAGCGAATGTGCAGCCCGAAACGATTTTCAACGCCGCACACAAAGCAATGCGAAGCGCTTGGTTGCAGTTCTTTCATAGGTTGGTTTATTCCTTACAATTATTCTTGACGATGTTTCTAATTTTCTGTAAAATAGAGGGGAACGCCCTCTATTTTACAGAAAATGAAATACACAATCTTATTCTTGGGCAAACGTATCAATCAAGACGCGCACATCCCCGCCTACTGGATAAAGGATCGGGCAGGTGCAGCCATATTTGCGATATTCTGCCACTTTGGCGCGGGCTTCCTCCGGCGTACCGGATGCGGTAATCCGCAAAATCAACTCTTCCGGCACCAGATGCTTGGCGCGGTCAATCTGTTCGTGGGTGGCGGGCCATCCCAGGATAGCTTGAATTTGCGTCACCACCTCATCCGCCACGCCAGACGCTTTGGCAATGTGCGGCTGCTGCGCCAAGTATTGCGTCAGCAATCCGCGCGTGGTATCAATCGCCTTATCGTGATCTTCATCCACAGAGCAGACAATCAACTGCGGGCGGTCAATCTGGTCAAAATTACGTCCTGCGCGCTGCGCGCCCTTTTGCAGCAGTTCCAGGGCCTTTTCGTTGTAATCCGGCGAGACACAGTAATTCAGCACCACCCCATCCGCAATTTCACCGGTCATTTCCATCATTTGATCGCCAGTTGCGCCAATATAAATCGGCACGTTGCGCGGCTCGCGGCGACCATGCACTACATCTAATTCGATGCCATCCACGTGAATAAAGCTGCCATCAAAGCTGACGCGCTCCATATTCAGCAGACGCTTCAGAACCATCACCGTCTCACGCATGGCAGTCAGGGGTTTGCTGCGGGTAATGCCCACATTCCGCGCCAGCGGATCCCACCATGCCCCAATGCCGCAGATAATCCGGTTCGGCGCAAGGTCATCCAGGGTCAGGTACGTAGCTGCCAACAGACCAATATTGCGCGTCCAGTTGTTAATGACGCCAGAGCCAATCTTGATCTTTTCCGTCACGGCAGCATACGCAGCCATGGGCACAATGGCATCCCGCACCAGGCGGCTTTCTGCCTGCCAGACGGCTTCAAAACCACGTTGTTCAGCGTAGCGCACATAGTCCAGCCCGTCACGCAAATCATGTGCATCTTGCAGATAAAGAGCAACTCGTTCTGCCATATTTTTCTCCCTTTTGATGGATGAGTTTCAACCGTTCCGCAAAAGCAACCCGCACTCTTAAATGGATGAGCTTGGAGTACCCTGCCGCACGCGCAGCAAATCTAAGTCTTGAGGCGTATCCAGGTCTAATTCTAAAGAAGGATGTTCTACCACTTGCAAACGAGCATTTGCGTGCCGTGCCTGTTCGCAATGCTTCTGAAAAGACCCAGGCCCAAAGGAATATTGCAGCAAACCAGCCGGATTCACCAGCAGCGCATTTGTCCCCATGCCATGTCGATCTGGGGCAATTAAGACTTCAGGCGCTTTCAGACTGAATTGCACCAAAAAATCAACGACAGTAGTGTCTAACAATGGCAAGTCAGCAGGCAGGATGAGGATTCGTTCCGCCCCACTTAGGGTAGCCACTACCGTTGCGCGTTGCAACGCCAAATTTAGCTCAGAATGGCTGTCTTCAAGCACCGTTCGAGCGCCCAATTCGCGGGCAAGCGCTAGCGCCGCCGGATCACGGCTAATGACCAAAGTTTGTTGAACCGATGGAGTATGCAAAGCATTCAACGTATTCTCTAAAAGAGAATGATTCAATGCTGCGCGTTCATCTTTGGTTAATACTCCCGACAGGCGGCTTTTGCCCCTGTTTAAAGGTTTTACCGGCACAATTGCCCATAAGCCCATAAAAAGGTACCGATCCTCCATCTTATCAAATTAACAAACGTCTAAAAACGCCAGCGTTATCTCCGCCAAACGACGGCGGTCGTCATCCGATTTCATCACGCTGTCGGTTGCCAAAGCAGCCATGCCCAGCGCCCTCACTGCTTGCGCCTGATCTGCGTCCACATTGTCTAACACAAATCCTGAAAGCAGCCCGGCGTATTTTTCCGCCACTGCCAGCGCAGTCGGCTGAATCCCCAACTCCGCGAACATTTTGGCTGCCGGACCCTTCAGCGCCTTACCTCCGATAATGGGCGATACCGCAACGATCTTCATGCCGGCTTTCCGCCGCGACCAAATTTCTTCACGGATTTCAGCCACAGAGAGGATCGGCGCAATGCTCACCCAGGGGTTCGAGGGACAAATCACTATCGCATCCGCGTTGTGGATGGCTTCCACCACCCCAGGCGCAGCCCTGGCGGCTTCTGCGCCCACAAAGCGAAAGCCTGTCACCTGCGGCTCGCATCCCTGATGGACAAAATATTCCTGGAAAGGCAGTTCTTCGCCCGCCACCGTCTGCACCCAGGTAGCCACCGGGTCATCGCTCATCGGCAGAACCACTGGTTGCACGCCCCACGCCCGGCAAAAGGCGCGGGTAATGCCAGAAAGCGGTTCGCCCAGCTCTAAGCGCCGCGTCCGCTCCAGGTGCGTAGCAATATCTCGGTCGCCCATGTTGAACCAAGAGGGACCGCCCAATCGTTTCAGGCTATCCAGCATATTCCAGCTCTCGCCTGCCAGCCCCCAACCCATCACCGGGTTTGCCAGCCCCGCCAGCGTATAACAAACTGTATCCACATCCGGGCAAATGTGCAGCCCTAGATGCGTAAAATCATCGCCCGTGTTGACCACCACCGTCAAATCGGCGGAGGGCAGCGCCATCGCCAAACCATGCGCCAGCTTCGCGCCGCCCACTCCGCCTGCCAGAGCCACGATCTTCATCCGTCACTTACCCATTTAGCTGAATATGTTCCGCTTCAATCCGATAAATCACGCGCACTTCATCTTTTGGACCCGGATAGTCAGACGAACCGGTATATTTCAGGTTTAATGCATTAATATGCTCACGCGCGCCTTCTTCCACCACGTCCACCACCTTGCCGCGAACTTGAATATAGCGGTAGGGGTTTTTCGGGTCAGCAATGACTAATGCCACCTGTGGACGCGCGCGCATGTTTTTATCCTTCAGCCGCCCTTTAGCGGAGTTAATCAAAATGTTCTGTCCATCCCAGTTAAACCAGACGGGCGTCACCTGTGGCGTACCATCCTTCATAATCGTGCTGAGGTATAAAAAGGCATTCGTTTCATCACGCAGTAAATCTTGATATTGTTCAGGAATGTTCATTCTTCTTTTCCTTTCTGAAAAAGAAACTGATTCCGTATTCCCCCCTGCCCTGCAGTGTGATAAATCAGCGCAAGGTGATCCACCCGAATTTCCAATTCCACCTTCTGGAACGCCATATCCGCAATACCGCACGCCAATCGCCCCGCGTCAATCTCACGATACGCCAGCGTAACGTGCGGCACCCAATGCCGCGGCTCATAATACCCATTGGGCACAACGGCATAAGGTCTGGCGCATCGCCAAATGCGCTCATGCGCCTCAATCAATGCAGCGTTTTTAATCACCGGCAGGTAAATCACCGGAAAGCTGCCCGTAAAAATCCCTAATCCCGAAGTACGCACCGAAAAGGGCTGCACATCCATCGCCAACGTGTGCAAATCATGCTCTAGTGGCGCAAATAAGAAAGAATCTGCGCTCATCCACGAAAAGTGCGGCAGAGGCGTCTCTTGAATGCCTGTCAACCCACAGCTTGCCTCCAAACGCGCCCAGAGTGCACGCACGCTTTCAGCAGAAGCCGGATCAAGAAGGGAAGCGATTGAATACATACGTCCTTTAGCGGAACATATCCAATTCTTTAGGGCGAATCAACTCTGTCAGGTTGCCTTCACGCAGCGGATACGGAAACCCTCGTACCAAAACCACCGGACGGCGTTCTGAAGCCTGCCCCATCATCAGGGAAGCCGCCGCTGCCAATTCATCCGCCGCCGCCACCAGCGTCACCCGCAAGGTATAGCCAAACAAATCCGATTGACCGCGCATATCCACCAGCCCTGGCATCCCTGCCAAACCAATGCTGACCCCCACCGTGCCATTCCGCCAGGCGCGCCCATGCGAATCAATAATCATCACCCCCAACTGCGCCCCGCTTAATTGCTGCAAGGACTGCCGGATGCGCTCCGCGGAAGCGTCAGCATCTTCAGGCAGCAGCAGCATCCAATCCTCCTGGTCGCCCCACGCCCCATGCACGTTAGAATGGTCAATGCCAGCGTTTGCGCATACAAATCCGTTCTTATGTTGCACGATGATCGTCCCCGGTCGAACACGTAGCACTTCTATGCTTTCGCGCAACACCAATTCAAGAAAGCGCGGGTCCTTTTCCGTGATCTGCGCCAATTCTACAGCGCGCGCCGAAGGCTGCACCTCGGTCAAATTTACCAGCCGCCCCTCGGATTTCGACACAATTTTCTGCGCCAAAACCAAAATATCTCCATCCATTAGATGAAGATTCGCTGCCACCAGCTGAGCATAGATAATCGCCGCCAGGTCATCCCCCGGCTCTATCATTGGAATGTCAGGTACAGGCTGAATCGTAAGGGTCATAAGGTTTGGTCGCCAGGCAGTCCAGTTATTTTGATCCCTGCTGATTGTACCCCAAACTGTTTGTTAATACCAATCAGCACCGAAGTCAGCCCCTCGGCAACCACTGAATTTTCAATCGGACCGGCATCATACCCCACCAGCCCCGCATCGCGTACCAATCCCATCACCGCCGCCCGCGCCGCTTTGTTCCCGCCGCATACCAGCACATCGCAAGTCACTTCGTGGTCGCCGAGCAGCTTTTCGTAGGAGACGTTTTGAAACGCCGATACAACCTGCACGCGCTCTCCTACAATCGCCTGGGCTTCCTGGGCGGCGCTGCCTGCTGCGGGCATCTGCACCCGCGTCACTTTGGGCGGCACGAGCGGAACGCTCACGTCAATAAGAATCTTCCCTGCCAGGGCATCTTTCAAGCCTTCCAACGTCTCGCGGTGTGCAATATATGGCACGGTAATGACCACGATCTGCGCCTCTTTGGCAGCCTGCAAGTTGGTCACCGCCCAAACCGAGCCGCTAAACCCCTGCACACGCCCGCGTAGGTCTTCCACCGCCGCTTCAGCCTTTTCCATCTGACGCGAGCCAATCATCACTTGATGTCCAGCCTTTAGCCAGCGGTAGGCTAATCCCTTGCCTTCCTTACCCGTTCCACCAATAATTCCAATAGTATAGATGGTTCTTGTCTGCTCTGTCATGCGTTTCTCCCTTGTTGACGGTATCTTTCCCACACCTGCGCCGATAATTCGCGCGCATGGGCGGCTATTTTCTCTTCATCCATATTCACCAGTTGATGATCGCGCATCAGCATCTTGCCCGAAGCAATGGTCGTGCTAATCATCCCTTCCTGGAAGCCGAACACAATCTGCCAGGGCAAATTTTCCGCGGTAAGCGCCGTGAATGGGTGATAATCCACCAAAATCAAATCCGCCCGCGCACCTGCCTGCAACACTCCCAGCGGACTGCCTGGCAGCAGCTGTTCCGCCAGGGCGCGGTTATTCCACCATGCTATTTCCGCGATTCGCCCCGCAGACATCCAGCGCGGATCACCATGCGCCAGCTTATGACCCAAATAAGCCGCTTTCCACTCTTCCCACTGCGCGTTGGTAAAGCCATCGTTGCCCAGGCACACCTTCACCCCCGCGTCCATCAACGCTTCGACCGGTGGCAGCCCAACCGCGTTATTCATATTCGAGCGCGGCTGATGGCTGACCCACGTCCCACTTTGGGCCAACAGCTCTATTTCCTGCGCGTCCACATGCACGCAATGCGCCGCCAGGGTATTTTTGCCTAAAATGCCAAACTGATTGAGCCGGTTCACAATCCGCATGCCACTTTTTTGCAGCGAATCTTCTTCATCCACGCGGCTTTCGGCAATATGAATGTGAAAGCCTGCTTCTTCTGATAACGTTTCAATCGCTTCCCGGCAACGCGCCAGGGTTTCATCTGAAAGAGTCAGGCTGGCGTGCAGACCAAACATCGCGCCCAGCCGTTCACGGTCCGCGCCAGGCTGCTGCACATGCCGCAAAAAGCGCATATTTTCAGCAATGCCAGCCGCCGCCTTCTGGGGTCCATCTCGGTCGCTGGTTTCGTAGCATAATACCGCCCGCAAGCCGCTTTCATCCACCGCGCGCGCAATTTCATCCAACGAACCATCAATCACATTCGGCGAAGCGTGGTGATCAATCAGCGTGGTCGTCCCATTGCGGATCGCATCCACCAGGCAGACCTGCGCGGAAGCGTACACGTCTTCCCTCCGCAAAGAGCGATCCAGCGGCCACCACAATTTGGCGAGAATCTGAGGAAAGCTATCTGGCGCATCCCCTGGGATCGCCATTCCGCGCGCGAACGCCCCGTAAAAATGGGTGTGCGCGCAAATCTGCCCAGGCATCGCATATTGGCTATGCGCATCTAATACTTCTACGCCCGGGTGCCGCGCCTCTAATTCCGCGCTTGGTCCGATCTCAGCAATCGTCCCTTCCTTTATTAAAAGTGCGTGATCCGCCAATATGCGATTCGGTCGCTCACACGTAATTACGTTCGCATGCTGTATCAAAAGTCCATCTGTCATGAAACCTTCTTTCTCCCTCTTCTTGTACGAAAAAAGAGTTTATAATCACTTTATTCTACAACAAGAGGCAAAAGACTGTGACTGATTATCGTGTAAAAACCCTTGAATATGGACATTCTCAGGCAGCGGCGTTCCTCAAAAACCTGCAAGACCTGGTTTCTATCCCTTCTATCTCCACTGACCCCGATCATAAAGACGATATGCTCCGCACTGCCAATTGGTTGGCGGATCATTTGCGCCAGATTGGCATGGAGCATATTCAGATCTACCCCACCGCCGGTCATCCGGTCGTCTACGCGGATTGGCTGCACGCTCAAGCTGAAACCGTATTAATCTATGGGCATTATGACGTTCAGCCAGTCGAACCCTTGGATGAATGGCACAGTGGACCATTTACCCCCGAAGTGCGCGGCGAAAATCTCTATGGACGCGGCACTTCTGATATGAAAGGGCAGATCATTGCCGCCATTTCCGCCATTGACTCCATCCTCAAACAGGGTCCGCTACCGGTCAATGTGAAATTCATGCTCGAAGGCGAAGAGGAAATTGGTTCGCCTCACCTGGCTGCTTTTATGCAGGAACATACCGATCTGCTCAAAGCCGACATCGCCCTCAACCCGGATGCTGGCATGATCGCCCCCGACCTGCCTACCATCGTTTACGGACTGCGCGGACTGGCATACTTTGAACTGCGCGTTTACGGACCCGCCCATGACCTGCACTCCGGCATTTTCGGCGGCGTCATTCACAACCCTGCCCAGGCATTGTGCGAGTTGATCGCCGGAATGCACGATAATCAAGGTCGCGTCACCCTCCCCGGCTTTTATGACCGCGTCCGTCCGCTTTCTGAACAGGAACGCAGTGAACTTGCCCGCCTGCCCATGACAGATGAATCTTATCTGGAACAAACCGGCTCCCCCATCACCTGGGGGGAAGCAGGCTATACCTCCGCCGAACGCACCGGCGCGCGCCCCACTTTGGAAATTCATGGGCTACTCTCCGGTTTCACCGGCAAAGGCTCCAAAACGGTCATCCCTGCCGTTGCAATGGTGAAACTCTCCAGCCGCTTGGTGCCTGACCAGGACCCCAAAGAGGTCTATCAACAATTGTTAGCTTACTTGCACGCAAATGCGCCCAAATCCATCCGCTGGGAGTTAATTGAGATGCAGGGCGGCAAAGCCAGCATGTCTGACCCGAATCTGCCCGCCACTCAAAAGCTCGCTAAAGCCTTAGAAACTGTCTGGAACAAGAAACCGGTCTACAAGCGCGAAGGCGGAAGCATTCCGGTTGTGGGCGATATGCAGGAAATCCTGGGCATGGATTCTGTGCTTACCGGCTTCGGTTTGCCTTCCGATAACGTTCACGCCCCCAATGAGAAGCTGCATCTGCCCACTTGGTACAGCGGCATAGATGCTCTCATTCACTTTTTCTATAACATGGGTGAGAAATAATGGAAGATTCCCAACTGCGCTTACCTGCATATGGCGGTCAAGCGTTGATCGAAGGAGTGCTGATGCGCGGCGCGCACGCGGTTGCCGCTGCCATGCGCGCCCCGGATGGCAATATTATCATTCACACTGAGCAACTCACCGGCATTTACCGCGCAGGCTGGGCGAGACTGCCCTTTGTACGCGGTCTGGTTGGTTTGTGGGATGCGCTCGGCTTAGGGACGCGCTTCTTGATGATGTCCGCTGAACTGCAAGGCGATGAAACCCCACCAGACCAGACCAAAACGCCTCCTACCCTCACCACTCTGCTCACCTTATCGCTTGGGGTCGTCCTGAACGAGGGCAGCAGTCTGCTAACGGTTGGATTTTCCTTGCTTATCACGGTGTTGCTATTCTTCGTCCTGCCTGCGGTCATCGCCCAATACGTCAGCCAATGGCTGGGCTGGAATAGTTGGTGGAGCAATTTACTGGAAGGGTTGATCCGCCTGGCTGGGATCATTGCCTACATGTGGGGCGTGGGGCGAATGCCAGAGATTCAGCGCGTCTTTGCCTATCACGGCGCGGAACATCAGACTATCAACGCCTATGAAGCTCGCCAGGAGCTAACCATCGAGAATGTGATGAGCCAATCGCTAGAGCATCCGCGCTGTGGCACCGCCTTCCTGCTGACGATGGTGGTGCTTTCCATCTTCGTTTATACCCTGCTCGGACCCATGCCCGGCATCTGGCGCATCCTCAGCCGCGTGATTCTCATTCCGGTACTGGCAGGCATGGCGTATGAGCTGATCCGCTGGACGGCGAATCACCGCGATCTGCTGCTAGCCCGCTGGCTGATGAAGCCCAACCTTGCGCTGCAAACCCTCACCACCCGCCGCCCACCCGCTGACGTGGTGGAAGTCGCCATCGCCTCCTTTCAAGCGATGATCGAAAAAGAAGCTGTCTTCAATCCTGCTCTTCCGGCAGATTAACCCATCCCCCTAAAAGCAATTGCCCATTCCCTTCTGGAATAATCGGAGGGAATGGGCAACCCAGGAGCAGGTCAATGAAAAACTGGCAAAGCACCCTCATTGGCATTTTTGTTGGCGTGATTCTCACCTCTGGGATGTTCCTGACGCTACGCACACCCCAACAGGCAATTCTATTACCCACTTCTACCCCTACAAACCTGGTCATTCAGATGGCTGGGGAAGTGCGCAACCCCGGCATATATACGTTACCCGCAAACAGTCGCGTCAGTGATGCCATTACCAGTGCGGGCGGGTTGACCGATCAGGCAGACCGCTCTGCCGTGAACCTGGCAACTCGCCTGAAAGATGGCGAAAAGCTAATTATTCTGCGCCCAACCCCCACTGCCGCGCCTGTCACCGAAACGGGCGGCAGCACGCCTACCCCGCAACACACCAAGACGGGTCCAACCCCAACCGCCACCGTCACTTTTCCCATTGACCTGAATACTGCCACCCTTGACCAGCTCGATGCCCTCCCCGGCATTGGTCCCACCCGCGCCCAGGATATTCTCAAATACCGCGAGGAACACCAGAGTTTTAAGCGTATCGAAGACCTTTTACAAATCCCGGGCATTGGTCAAACAACGTTTAATCGCCTCAAGCTGCTCGTTACCGTTGAACCTACCCCGTAAACGGGGTAAGAATATTATCTTTTACGTTTATACTTTGTAATTGTTTGGGTACTTGTCGGTGTAGTGGCTTCCGGCAGGAAGCATGATCGTTATCAGGGAATTTCTATTTTGCGGCGAGTATGGTTTGAATAGTAACAGGCTTCCTGCCGGAAGCCACTACACCGACAAGAGCACCTAACATCACCTATACTTTGACAGAGGTTAACCTATGCGAATTATCTTCTTAGGAACGGCAGCAGCCGAAGGATACCCAGGCATTTTCTGCAATTGCACCCACTGCAACGAAGCTCGCGCCTTGGGCGGGAAAAATATCCGCTTTCGCTCGGCTGCGCTGGTGAATAATGATCTCCTGATTGACTTCGGTCCTGATCTGTTGGCAGCTGCCATGCGCTTTAACCTGAACCTTTCCAGCGTTACCACCGGACTTGTCACCCACGCTCATTCAGATCATTTCTATACGTCCAATTTTGAAATGCGCTCAGGGTCTTTTACCAACCATCAAACCATCCCGATGCTGCGCCTGTATGGACCCACAGAAGTCCAACAACAGCTTGAAAAAGAATTTCCAAATCTGACCGACTTTCGGACAGAACCTCACACCGTCCACGCCTTTGACCGCTGGACAAGTGGCGGCTATACCTTCCAGGCATTCCACGCGCATCATGCCCTTGGCGACCTGGAAGCCCTCTTTTACAGCGTGGAAAAGGACGAACACGCCTTCCTCTACGCCACCGATACCGGTGCGTTCCCTGAAGATACCTGGCAAGCATTGATGGGCAAAACGTTTGATGTGATTATCTTGGAAGAAACCCTCGGCGACGGGAAGTATGATCAGCACATGGGCTTTGAGAGCTTCCTAGAACACGCTGATAAGATGCGCTCCTTGGGCATGTTGCGCCCCGGTGGACGCTTTATTGCCCATCACATGTCGCATTCCAATAACCCCGTTCACGAAAAAATAGAAGCTATCCTCAACCCGCATGGCGTGGAAGTGGCCTTTGACGGCATGGAGATAGTTCTATGATTATTTTTATCGCTGCACGATAAAAATAATCATAGAATCCACCTACAGAGTTTTCTCTTGTAAAGCAAAAAGGTGCGCCGGACAACCGAACACGCAATCCGATGCGCCAAAGCCCGCCACAGGCGCATAACAGCCTGCCATCGCCGCCAACGAAAGACTCCAGGCGCATTCCAGGGGAGGGTGATTAATTTGCGCTTCAATCACCATCCACCCGCCTGTGATCTCGGCATACGGGCGCAGATAATCTAAATGCCAGTGCGGCGCCTGCGCAATCCGGCTATGATGCGCCAACCGCGCCCGTAAACCACCCACCCCATGCGCACTACCCAGGTATACAAAATTACCGGATGGGAACGTGCAAATTCCTAGCCGCCCCACTTTGAGCTGAAACTCTTCCGGCACTGCCAGCATTAAACCATAACTGCCTGGCAGCGCCGGAAGATGAGCAATCAGATTAGACCGAAGTGGCCCGTTCCAATGCAACCGTGATTGTTTCTCCATCGAATGAATCTTGCACCATTGCGCTTTCAGAACGCGGCTGCTGGGCTGCTAGCTCAAGAGCCAGCGTCTCAGCCATAATATACTCACGGAACGCCTCCACCGCTTCGGTCAGGGTGGGGGTTGCCTGATAACTCAGGCGAATGCGATCAGAAACATCCAACCCGGCGCTCTTGCGCAAATCCTGCACGCGGCGAACTACCTCACGCGCCAACCCTTCATTGCGCAGCGCGGGCGTAAGCGTCACGTCCATCGCCACTGTCACCCCATGATCGGTCGCAACTGCCAGCCCGCTCACCGGGGATGTTTGCACCTGAATTTCTGCCGGCGTTAATTCAACTGCCTCACCGTCCACCACTACGCTGACCGGCTGCCCTGCCTGAACCGCCGCCGCCACTGCCGCTGGGTCCATCTTGGTTATGGCAGTGCGCACCTTGGGGAACTTCGCCCCAAAGCGCGGTCCAAGTGCCTTGTTATCCGGCAAAATATGATAATTCACCAGCTTGCCCGCTTCGGACACAAATTCAAACTGCTTAACGTTCAATTCATCCACCACAATATCCGCCAGTTCAGGCAGTAAGGTCATCTGCTTGGGGGCTAACGGACTGGTGGGCGAAACGTAAACCATCGCGGTTGCCAGCGGTTGGCGCACTTTGATATTCGCAGCGCCGCGCGCGCCCAACCCCAGGCTGGCAATTTCACGCGCCAATGCCATCTGTGCCAGCATGGTCTCATCCAGCGTAGTAACGTCTACCTTGGGCCACAAGGTATGGTGAATGCTCTCATGTGCCTGGGGTTGCACGCTGCGCACCAAATTCTGATACATCTCTTCCGTAAAGAATGGCGTAAATGGCGCCAGCATCCGAATCAGCTTGACCAACACGTGATACAGCGTGGCATACGCGGCGGTCTTATCCGCGCCTTGCTCGCTCTTCCAGAAACGGCGGCGACTGCGGCGCACATACCAGTTGGTCAAATCATCAATAAAAGCATTGACCAGCATCACCATCGTATATAAATCCGAATCCCCCACGCAGGTTTGCGCGCGCTGCACCAGTTGATTCAAGCGACCCAGCACCCATCGATCCAGCAAATTCTCTGATTGTGGGGTCGGGCCTTCTGGATAATCTGGGTCGAAGGCAAAATCCGGCTTCCAGCCATCTAGGTTGGCGTACATCACAAAGAAGCTGTAGACGTTCCACAAAGGCAGCAAGAATTGACGGCGGACGGTGTCACTAACGCCATACCCAAACAGCAGGTTATTTTCAGGCTTCTGACCGCAATACAGCCAACGCATCACATCCACGCCCATCTTGTCAGCCGCTTCCTGGAATTGAATTGAGTTCCCCCAGGATTTGTGCATCGGGCGGCCGTCTTCAGCAAACAGCGTGGCAAAGCCAAAGTTCTGCAGGAACGGCGCAGACTGGTCAATCACCGTTGCCATCGCCAACAGGCTGTAGAACCAGTTGCGGAACTGCCCAGGGAACGATTCGCTGATCCACTGCGCCGGATACCATGACCGCCAGAAGTCCGGGTCGGTGCGGTAACTGAGGGTGCTGAACGGCACAATCCCCGCATCCAACCAGGGGTTGCCCACATCCGGCACGCGGTTCATTTTTGCGCCACAGTTCGGACAAGCCACTTTGACCGCATCCACGAAGGGACGGTGCGGGGTATGCCCCTCGAACGTCTCCCAGCCTTCTACCGCGCGGGATTTCAATTCATCTTCACTTCCAATCACTTCATAATGCCCGCAATCATCGCATAACCAGATGGGCAGCGCCAACCCCCAATAACGCTTCTTGCTGATCATCCAGTCGTGCATGTTATACAGCCAATCCATCTCACGGGCATAGCCAAAATCAGGAATCCAGCGGATTTGATCCACCACGTCCATGATCTGATAGCGCAGGCTGCGTTCTTTTTCCTCGGCGGTCAGCTGCTCGCGGGGCTTATCATACACTTCGCCCATACTGATGAACCATTCATCCACCAGGCGGAACACGAGTTCAGACTTGCAGCGCCAGCAGGTTGGGTAACGGTGGGTATAATTGACAACCCGATAAAGCAGCCCCTTCTGACGCAACGATTCAAAGATGGGTTCCGCCACCTTAGAAACGTGCTGCCCAGAAAGCCAGTCAAACCCACTGATGAAGTAGCCTTCTTCATTTAACGGCGCAACAATCGGCAATCCATACTTGCGTCCCAGCTGATAATCTTCCGCGCCGCAGCCAGGGGCGATATGCACAATCCCTGTCCCTTCTGTTTCGCCCACTTCTTCCCAAACGATCACCTGATGCGCGGTTTGGGCGTTGCTGGTAACGTTGACCTTCAGCGTCTTCAAATCCGTGTTACCGCCGGGCATCTGTTCAGCCGGCAGTTCATCAAACGGACCGCGATACTTCCAGCCAACCATTTCCTGCCCATTCAACTCGCCCAGCAGGGTATATTCTCCCTTAAGCATGGATAGCGTGCCTTTTGCCAGGTAAAAGACCTGTTCCCCCTGCTGCACTTTAGCGTAAGTCAATTCCGCGCCCACTGCCGCCGCCACATTACTGGAAAGCGTCCACGGCGTGGTCGTCCAGGCTAATAGCGATTCCGTCAAACCGGTCTGCGCGTCTACACGATCCACCCCGCCCGCATCAATCAGCGGGAAGCGCACCGTCACGCTCTTATGCGTCAATTCAGCATAGCCATCCGTAACAATCTCATGCTGGCTGATGGCAGTCGCGCAGCGTGGACACCAGGGCATCACGTCCGCCCCACGATATAACCATTCCCGTTCCCAACACTTCTTCAGGAACGTCCAGATCATGTAATTATTCTCGTTCGAGAACGTATAGTAGCTTCCGCCCAACTCAGGCATCCCCAGGCGACCTACAATCTGCTCAACCGAATCGGTCACTTCTCCTTGTGGACCAGGCACGGTAATTTTCTGCGCAGGGTCCTGCATCAATTGATCCGCTAACCCACGCAAGGAATCTGGATCGTTCCAGTCCATCCAATAGCCCAGGCGGATGGACTGCTCGGTTTGAATGGCGGAATAGCGCAAAACACGCGCCTTGCACATTCGCACAAATTCTTCCAAGCCAAAATTTTCGATGTCTTTCTTAGAAGTGAAGCCTTTTTCCTTCTCCACTTCCACCTCTACCCATAAACCCTGGCAGTCAAATCCATTCTGATAGCGTAACTTCTGCCCCTGCATAGCGTGAAAACGCTGCATAGCGTCCTTATAGGTGCGTCCCCAGCCATGATGCACGCCCATCGGGTTATTCGCCGTGATCGGACCGTCAATGAAGGACCAGTGCGCCCCATTCTCGCGTAATTCACGCAGCTTGCGGAAAGAATCATTTTCTTTCCAAAAATGGAGCAAATCACGCTCCTGGGCTGGAAAATCAACTTTCGTTTGTACTTCTTTAAACATTTGCCGCCTCTTTAATCAAATAAATCAGATTTGAATGCAAAAGTCCTTTTAACAAAAAATCCCTGCGCAAAATTGGCGCAGGGACGGGAATAACCCGCGGTACCACCCTGATTTCTAACCTCATCAGAGGTCAGACTCTTACTCAGGTACGCCCGGACTACCCCAGGGATACCTGCGCCCATATAACGGCAGGCAACCGGCGCTCTTACTGCCTCTAAAAAATACAAGGGTTCAGGTTGCAGCTCTGGAAGGATTTTCAACAAAGGTTGCCGCCCCGGCTCTCACCATCCCGGGTTCGCTGACGGCAATGACTCGTTTACTCGTTTCCATCATCGCTTTTCTCTATGTCCCTGATTATGCCACAGGATCACAAAAAAATCAATCAACGGATCACGTCATAAAATAAGGGCAGCGGTTCACAAGCGCAATCTTGAAAAACATACGCAGCAATCACACGATCCGCAACATCGTAAGCCTCATCCTGACGGCTGGCATGTACCGTAAATAGCGGGTCGCCGATCTTCACATAATCCCCCACCTTATGAGAAAGCACAATACCCACCGCCGGGTTGATCATATCCGTCTTGCGCTCACGACCCGCCCCCAGGGCAACGGACATTTCGCCCACGATCCGCGCATCAATCCTCGCAATCCAACCTGTTTGCGGCGCAGGGACGAGTTGTTGCACCGGCGCAGACGGTAGCTTCTCAGGGTGTTCCACATAGCTCACATCCCCACCCTGAGCCTGCACCAGCTGGCAGAACTTCCGCCAGGCATCTCCATTCGCAATCACGCGCTCCACCATCACGCGCGCCTCTTCCAGCGAGGCAGCTTTTTTGCCCAGTACCAGCATCTGACTGGCAACCACGCGACAGTGTTCGCGAAAATCTTCAGGTCCGCCGCCATGCAGCGTATCAATCGCTTCGCGGACTTCCAGTGCATTCCCCACCGCCTCCCCCAGCGGTTGATTCATGTCCGAAAGAAGCGCAACCACTTCACGCCCGCTTAAACGCCCAATCGCTACCATCCGCTCCGCAAGCTCACGCGCTTCCGGCAGGGTTTGCATAAATGCGCCAACGCCCACTTTCACGTCTAATACAATGGCTTGCGCCCCTGCGGCAATCTTTTTGCTCATAATTGAGGAAGCAATCAATGGCAGAGAAGGCACAGTGCCGGTAACGTCTCGCAAAGCATATAACTTACCATCCGCTGGGGCCAAATCACCGCTTTGCCCGGTCAGCACTAACCCAATCTCCGCCAGCTGCGCCAGAAATTCTTCGCGGCTCAAGTCTGTGCGATACCCTGGGATTGCTTCCATCTTATCCAGCGTTCCACCGCTAAAGCCTAATCCCCTGCCAGACATTTTCCCCACTGACAGCCCACATGCCGCAACCGTTGGTTCAACCACCAGGGTCGTCTTATCGCCCACGCCGCCAGTGGAATGCTTATCCACCACCACGCCGTCACTGTGCGGAAGCTCCAATATTTCACCAGAATGCGCCATCGCTAGGGTCAGGTCAGTCGTTTCACGTTCATTCATGCCATTCAGCATAACAGCCATTGCCCAGGCGGAAACCTGATAATCAGGAATTTCGCCGTGCGTCAGTCCATTCACAAAAAAAGCGATCTCTTCAGAAGAAAGCTCCTGATGATCGCGCTTTTTGATAATAATATCAACAGCTCGCATTATTTTCCCCTTCGATATGCAAATATTTACTGGGTAAAGCCCAGCCCATAGCTTGAGCTTTACCCAGTAAGAAAAGAGGTCAGAGAAATTAGTTCTTCTTTAAATAAATGGTGATTTTGCGGTTTGGCTCTTCACCCGTAGATTCAGTCGCTACCATAGCATGATCGCGCAATTCCATGTGGATAAGGCGGCGCTCATTCGAGGGCATCGGCTCCAACACCTGACGGCGACCGGTATGCACCGCCTGATCCGCCATCTTGCGCGCCAGTTGGCGCAAAACACGCTCACGACGCGCGCGGAAGCCTTGCACGTCCAGCGTCACCGGCATCCAGCGATTAAGCCGCTTGCCAATGATCAGGCTAGAGATATACTGCAAAGCATTCAACACCTCAGAACGATGTCCAATGAGGATCGAAAGATCATCCCCTTCAATGTCGATCAGCAACACAGACTCGGTCTCATCTTCTTGCGGAACGCGGAAATGCGCTTTTACTGTGCCAACGATATTCATTTTTTCCAGCAAATCACGGACTACCTGCTGCGCAGTGTCAATGGCTTCCTGTTGTTCCTCTTCCACAGGCGCCTCTTCGTCCTTTACCACCACCTGATCAAACTGGGTCGTGACAACGACGGGCGGGATTGCTTCAGATGGCTCAACGGGAACATCCACCACAGTAGGGGCGGTTGCAGGAGCAGCATGGGTTGAACTTTGTGTACCGCCCGTCTGCTTGATGCTCAAGCGGATACGCGCCTGACGGCTGCCTAAGCCAAACAGCCCACGTGAACCAGCATCCAAAACTTCGACTTCTACGGCGCTTGATGGCAAACCCAGTTGATCCAGCCCTTTTTGTACGGCTTCTTCAACCGTTGGTGCAATAATTTCCAGCGTTGTTTTTTCTTGACTCATTTTTTGCCTCGGTTAGATGGAGCGCCTGAACGTGATGGCTTTGCCTTCACGGCAGGAGCAGTCGATTTTTGAGAGCTTCCACCGGCGATGGATTTTTGCTGTGTCTTTCCACCCGCTAATGCGCCAAAAGAGCCAAGACTGGGCATCAGTTGCCGCCAGGTGAGCGTTTTCCAATTGATATTGCCTAACAGAGCGGATTGCAGAATACCGACTACATTGGAAACGATAAAATACAACGACAGGCCCGAAGCGAACGTAAGGGCCAAATACCCCATGAAGAAAGGCATATACAGGTTCATCATGCCCGTCATTTGCGCCGTCTGGTCTTTTGATCCACCCGTGCTGGGCGGAGTCATCAACTTCGACTGCAAATAGGTCGTGACGACCACGATAATCGCCAACACCGGAATACCCAGCGTGGGCAAGAACGGCAAATACAGGCGTTCTGGTTGAGCCAAATCCATCCACAAGAAGGTGTTGTGCAGCGGCAAAACGCTGGTCACGTTCAACAACCAGGGCCAAATATGGCGCACGGTGCGCAGCATATCCAGCGGCGTATTTGCCATCACCTGAATAATTGCCTGATATAGCCCAATGATCACCGGAAACTGAATGAGCATCGGCAAGCAGGAGGCAAATGGGTTGATCCCCAGGTCTTTATACAGAGCCATCTGCTCTTGCGAGAGCTTTTCTTTGTCGTTCTTATATTTTTCCTGAGCTTCTTTCCAGCGCGGATCATTTTGCAGCTTCGCCATCCCTTGCGTCCCCTTCATCTGCTGCACCATCAGCGGATGGGTCAGCAGGCGAATGAGGATGGTGAACAAAATAATCGCAATGCCAAAATTTTGCCCGGTCGCATTATAGATAAACATGAGCGCGTTTGTAAACGGCCCAATAATAATCGTATCCCACATAAGATTTACTCCCGTTCCTTACAAGCCAGCCCGTTCCCACATGCACGGGAATTATTTTGGAAGTTCAAAAGACCACTTTTCTGTGCCAGTCAGGTCAAAAGCGCGCATGGCTTTATCGCCTTGCGTGATCGGCAAAAGGATCAAATCACCAGTAATCACAGGTGTGCTATAAAGTTTACCATTAACGGTGATTTTCAACGATGTCTTTTCGCCTTTAAAGCTCACACCATACGCGCTGCCATCTTCGGTTGGGAAGATCAAGCCATCTTTCAGCAACGCGCCGCCGCCGATGACCGGGCTGCCCAGGTCAAGCGCCCATATCACCCGATTGGCAGGGCTAGTCTCCGTTGAAACAGCATATACCTTGCCGTTTGCGCTGCCATAGTAGAGCGTATTGTCCTGCAAAATCGGCGTACTCCATACCTGCCCACCTAAGGAGTCCGTTTGCCAACGGATCGCGCCAGAATTGCTATCCAACGCTACCACCTTGTTTTCCATAGTAACGACATACACGCTGCCATCTTTGCCTAAAGCAGGCGAACCCTGCAGCGAGCTGCCCAGGTCTTTTGACCAGACTTTCGTGCCATCGCCAAACTTCAGCGCATACAGAACATGATCCATTCCTGGTAAATAGATCATTTTGCCATCACTGGCAGGGGTTGCCCATAGCACATTGCCGGATTGGAACTTCCAGCGCAGGCTGCCATCCGCAGCGTTAAGCGCATATAAGGAATGGTCCGCAGAAGGAGCAAGGACGGTATCATTTACGAGGAGCGGAGCAGCCACAATATGACCAACCCCAGGCGCATATGTCCACGCGACTTCGCCTTTGGCAGTTTTGACGGAATAGAGATTGTTGGTGTAGTCCCCCACAATCACCTGATCACCAACCAGCACGGGTGGGGCGTAAAATAACTTGGCATTATCCGCTTTATCCGGGAAACGCCAGAGCATTGTGCCATTTTGGGTATTCAAGGCAAAAACGCCCGTCTGTTCCGCCAGATAAGCAACGTCTTTGGTAGCCGTTACCCCTGGGTAAGTGCTGATGGTTGTCGCGCCGGAGCACGAAGTCAATAGTCCGGCAATAAGAATAGTGACAAGAGCGAGCAAAGGAAAACGATACTTTTTCATGCGAAATCTTTCAACCGAGAGAAAATGCGCCGGAAGAGGAACTGCCGCGCGCCTGAATGATGTCATCAGGGAACCGGGTCATAACCGCCCGGCACAAACGGATTGCAGCGCAGCACCCGCCAGGCTGCCATCAGCCCACCCTTCAACGCGCCGTATTTATAAATTGCCTGGTAGCCATAATGCGAACAGGTTGGATAAAAACGGCAGGTATTCGGCGGCAACGTTTTTGATAAACTCATCTGGTAGCCGCGAATCAGCAGCAAAAGCGCCCATCGTGGCAAATTCCAAAGCGTAAAAGGCAGGTCACGTAAGCGCGGCTCATGCGGATAATCAGAATGATCCCCATGCTCCTCCGTCCCCTCATCTACAATTTCATCAGAAGTACCTTCTAATAAAATTTCTTCTTGCGGCATCGCCTCTTGAGAAGGTTCTTCCTGGGGGGTACGCTCTTGCATCTTATGCTCCAACCTTTAATACACCCGCTCGCTTAAGGAGTGAGTCTACCGCAGCGGAAATTTGGGTGAAATTAGCCTGGTCTAACGGCTTCCGCGCCACAAATAGCATATCCCAACCAGGGCAAAGGCACGCAAGTTGCTGCTCCATACAAGCGCGTAAGCGGCGGCGAGCCAGGTTGCGTTGCACAGCCCCACCTACCGCTCGACTCACCACAAAACCAACGCGCGTCTGTAAAAGATCATTTGGAGAAGTAACTAACACAACAAGCGGGTGGGCATAGGACTTGCCAGTACGCCGCACCCGCTTGAAGTCGGTAGACCGAGTCAGGCGAAACGGACGTTTCACCCCATCACCTGCCGCAAATAGAGTACCAATGATTTCGCTGCGACTTCCATCTTACACCTGGAGGCTGCCTGAAATTTCAGTACAGCCAGCCAGATGTCTGTTTCTTGAACGATTTACCAACGGATGCGTTTCACGTGGTTGTTCATCGAGACGCTCAGTTTATGGCGACCGCGCAGGCGGCGACGCTTCAAGACTTCGCGCCCATCCTGGTCTTCCATACGAGAGCGAAAACCATGTACACGTAAACGGCGCCGAATTTTAGGTTGATAAGTCCGCTTTGGCATTCCACTTTCCTTTCAGATATCTGTATTCTCAAGGTTGATCTTCACGCAAGGAGCTTTCCCCTCACGAGATGATTTCTCAGGCAAAACCCATGAAGGGGTATTATACTCGAACGTCCCCCAGGGGTCAATCAAATGATTGAATTAATTTAAGCGCACTTGAAAGCTATTTCTTTTCCACCAGTGGGCTAAAAAGCACCGACAGACGATTCGCCCCATCCGAATCCGTCACCGCCAGCACCTCATCCCCGGCTTCAAAGATCGTAACCCCACGCGGGACGATCACCTCGCCCTTGCGGATGATACCAGCAATCACACAGTGATCCGGCAGCCCCAAGTCCTTAATGGCTACGCCAATGGCGCGCGCCCCGTTCGGCACTTCTTCTTCCACTATAGAATAATTTCCGCGCCGCAACTTCAGCAGGGTAATCATATCCCCCAGCGACATTTCTTCCTGAATCAACCCTGCCAGGATTTCAGCCTGATTCACCGCCACATCTACGTGGAACTTCTCATCGAATAGCCACTGGTCACGTGGATTATTCACGCGCGCAATGTTGCGCGGCACGTTATAATGCGTTCGCGCCAGGTAGCACAACGTCAAGTTCACTTCATCCTTAGTCGTACACGCCGCCAATACCTGTGCTTTTTGGATGCCTGCTAGCTCCAGCGTACGCATTTGCAGCGCATCCCCTTCGATAATCGCCTCAGTCGGCAGTTCATGATGAATCCGCTCCAATACTTCCGGGCGGTTTTCAACCACGCGCACATCGTGATTCTGACTTAATAACAGGTTGGCGAGCTGCGCCCCCGTTCGTCCGCCACTGACAATAACAACTAACATATTTCCTCCTCTAAAAACGGCGAAACAGCTCCGTTACCGCGTAGCGGTGAAAATCCGCTTACGCAGCGCCTCAACCCCATCCAGCGTGGCGCTAACATATAGAAAATCTCCGGCTGCCAGAAGCATTTCGCGCGTGGGCAACACAGAACGCCCTGCGTGCATCAACGACACAGGCAAACAGGCATCTTCGCCAATAAATTCGCGCAAAGAACGACCGTCCCACTCTTTTGGAATCGATAATTCGTAGATTTCTACTTCGCCGTTGCCAGTCGAAAAAATCATCTCCAAATCAGCGTGATAGATCATCTCTTCAATTCGCTGTGATCCCCAACTGAGCGCACTAATGACCTGCAGGTCGTAAGCCTCTAAGATGGGTCGGTAGATAGGGTCATGGTTGCGCACTACCACGTTAGAAATATGATAAACGTGCCGCGCCAGATGCCCTACCACCGCATTGGTAATATCCGAATCCGTCACCACGGCCACCGCATCGGCGTTTTCAATCCCAGCGCGATGAAGCACCTCGCGGTTAATCGCTTCGCCCTCATTCGTGCGCCCGGCAAAATCTGCGGGCAGCTTATCAAATGACGATTTTAAAATATCCACTACTGAAACTTCATGCCCACGTTGATATAGACGACCAACCAATTCTGCCCCCAGCCGCCCACACCCAATGACGATTATCTTCATACGCTTCTTCTCCTCACCGGCCGCCTTTATACTGCGTTCGGCTTTTATTATATCGTGATTGCCGCACAAACGTCAAAAATTAGGGTATAATCAGCAATCTCAATTTAATTTGCTAAGAGGAGAAAAAGGAAATGCAATTAGGAATCCCTGAGTTAGCCATCGTCCTGGTCATCGTCATCTTGTTGTTTGGCGTAGGTCGCATTGGAAAAATCGCCGGAGAACTAGGCACTGGCATCCGTTCCTTCCGTGACGGACTCCAGGGTGATGATGCCAAAAAAGAAGAAAAGTCCAGCGAAGAGACCTCTACCACTCCTAGAGAATAATCTTTTTCATTTTCCACTTCCACAAACCTTCTAAAAACCTCTTACACACTGGTGTGCATAAGAGGTTTTTCTTGTATAATTGATCTGAATAACACAGGTTTAACACAATACCTGGCAACATTGCAGTTCATTATTGATAGGAGGGTGATCCAATGACACAATCCTTAATCCACAAACCGGTACGAGTCGCCATTGTTGGCACAGGCAACGTGGGCGCTACCTTTGCTTTTAACCTTTTACTCAGTGGTCTCGCCGCTGAAATTGTTCTGATTGACGCAAATACCCGAAAAGCCGAAGGCGAAGCGATGGACCTCAACCACGCCGTCCCGCTCACCCATCCTGCCCGCATTTGGGCTGGTACGTATGCGGATTGCGCCGGCGCAGCCATTACCGTCATCGCCGCAGGCGCAAATCAGAAGCCCGGCGAAACGCGCCTGGATTTAGCGGTGCGCAATACGGAAATTTTCAAGCAAATTGTGCCGCAGGTGGTGGCAAGTAATCCCAATACCATCCTGTTGGTCGCTACCAACCCAGTGGATGTCCTTTCCTACGCAACCTGGAAGATTTCCGGACTGCCTAAAAACCGCGTCCTCGGCTCAGGCACCATCTTAGATACCGCCCGCTTCCGATTTTTGCTCAGTCAACACTTTGGCGTGGATGCGCGCAGCGTGCATGCCTACATCATCGGCGAACATGGTGATAGCGAAGTGCCGGTCTGGTCGCTGGCAAATATTGCAGGCATGAACTTCACTGATTTCTGCAAGCAAAACGGCATGGGCTGTGACCAGGAAGTCCTGGATAAAATTTATGAGCAAACCCGTGACGCCGCTTATGGCATCATTGAACGCAAGGGAGCTACCTACTACGCCGTTGCTGCGGGCATCGTGCGTATTGTTGAAGCCATCTTGCGTGACCAGTCTACCGTGCTTTCCGTTTCCAGCCTCATTGACAACTACTATGATGTTGAAAACGTGTTCCTCAGCCTGCCTACCGTCATTGATGGCGGCGGCGTAGAGAAAATCCTGCGCTTGAACTTGAATAAACGCGAAATTGAAGGCTTGCAAAACTCTTCCCGTGTATTAAAGAAGCTGGCGCAGCAACTGGGTCTTTAACCCGAAGGTTTTGCACAGAAAAAAATGAGGCTGCCATAGCCTCATTTTTTTCTGTGCAAAGGATTAATCGTTAATGCTCAGGCATTCCTCATATTCGCAGGGGTGACCCCGTCCGTGGGGTGCCTGAGCATTAACGATTACTCTCTACTTCATTTCCAAAATGAGCGCCTCAAAGGGCTGCAAAGTCAACCCATCCAGGTCAGGCTCTCCTACTGGGCGCGCGTGGGTGGAAAAGAGCGTGCGCACGCTCTCCACTGCCAGCCGGAATGACACCTGCTGCGGTTCCGCGCTGAAATTCAACACCACCAGGCAGTGTTCGTGACTGCCAGAGCGCACATACGCCAGCACATTCTGGTCATCCTCATTCACCGGCTGATACCCACCCGAAACGAGTGCAGGGGTCGCGCGGCGCAATGCAATTCCCTTACGATAAAAGTTTAGCAGCGAATTCGGGTCTTTTTCCTGATCCGCCACGTTAAAGCCTTCCGCATAATTCGGGTTGACCGGCAGCCAGGTCGTTACCCCCGCCGGAGAAAAGCCCGCGTTCGCAGTGTTCGCCCATTGGGTTGGCGTGCGATTCTTATCACGGCTGTTTGCAGCAGCCAACATCGCAGCCGCCTCCGCCGTTTCGCCGCCCAGCTTGGTTGCCAGGTCATAATAGAACAGGGCAAGCTGGTCGCGCATAAAGTTAACATCCGTAATGAGATAATCAGCCATCCCCACCTCTTCCCCGTTATACAGGAACGGCGTACCCTTCAGCGTTAGCAATAATACCAGGTTCAAACGAGCCAAAGCATCGTTATTCTTTCCATCGCCCCAGCGGTTATACACGCGCGGCGAGTCGTGATTGCTCAACGTATTGCAGGGCCAGGCGAGTTCGGGCAGCAACGCCAGGCGGGTCTTTTGATTCTCGCGTACCCAATTCGGCGTCAGATGTTCTGTACGCAGCATGGGGAAGTTAAACACCATTTGCAGCTCGTCATCGCCTGTGCCATAGAAGGAAATTTCATCCGTCTCCCCTACCAACATGCGATCCGGGTATTCCTCAATCACTTCGCGCAGTTCACGCATCAGGTCGTGAATGCCAGGCAGGTCATGCTGATAGCGGAACATTTCTTCCCACAGTTCACCAATTTCCTTATTCTGCTCGGGATTCTCAATGTCCTTACTACGCCGAAATAACTCTTCCTGCGTAACACCAGAATCCTGATCGCGCAGGTCTTCTTCCTCGTAAATTGTACCAATGGCATCCAGTCGGAAGCCATCCACGCCCATCTCCAGCCAGAAGCGGCAGGCATCAAACATTGCCTTTTTCACCTCTGGGTTGCGCCAGTTAAGATCAGGCTGCTGTTTGAAGAAGAAGTGATAGTAATACGAATCAGTGGTCTCATCATATTCCCAGGCAGAACCGCCAAAGGTGGAATACCAGTTATTCGGCGGCATCCCATCTTTGCCATCATGCCAGACGTACCAATCGCGCTTGGGGTTATCGCGGCTAGAGCGCGATTCTATGAACCAGGCATGTTGATCAGAGGTGTGATTTAACACCATATCCAAAATCACGCGGATATTGCGGCGATGGGCTTCATCCAAAAATTGCTTGAACTCCGCCAGCGTGCCATATTCCGGGTCAACATCCGTGTAATTGGAAATATCATACCCACAGTCGAAATTCGGGGAGGGATAGTGCGGCGAAAGCCATAGGGCATCAATCCCCAGGCTTTTCAGGTAATCCAGCTTTTCAATCATCCCCTTCACATCACCAATGCCATCCCCGTTACCATCAGCAAAGCTGCGCGGGTAAATTTGATAGAAAACAGCGGTTTGCCACCATTTTAAGTCAGTCATCGAATACTCCTCCATACAAGTGAGGTTTTTTAATTATACTTCAACCAATCAAGGCTTTTTTGAAAATTCCAGGGCTTATTCTTCCACCAGAACGCCCTGCAAGCCCTCATCGGTGAGTGCAGTCAGGCGTACCATAGAGAACGTATTCCATAAACGCTCTGCCCACACGCACGAAATGCGCAGGCCGTTTTCGGTCAGCCCATGTAAATGCCATCCCTCTGGACCGTAAGAATTGGTCGCTTCCCACAACACCCGCACAGTTTGACCGATGAAATTCTGCCGGAATTGCCTGCCGCTTTTAGCAATTACTGCGCGCATTTGGGCGCTGCGTTCTTTGCGTACCTCCAGCGGCACCGCGGGTTGCATTCGCACCGCGGCAGTCCCCGCTCGCTCGGAATACGCAAAGACATGCCCACCCGCAAAGTTCATTTGGCGCACAAAGTCCAGGCTTTCAGCAAATTCAGCATCCGTCTCCCCCGGAAATCCCACAATCACATCCGTTGTCACTGCCATCTGCGCAGACGCCCCACGCGCCAGATCAACCACCTTTGCAAACTGCTCTGGCGTGACCTTGCGCGCCATGCGATGCAACGTCCGCGCGCACCCAGATTGCAACGGCAAATGCAACTGCGGACACAAGCGGCTCCCGCTCCACAACGAGAAAAACACCTCATCCAAATTCCAGGGTTCAAGCGAAGAAAGCCGCAGCCGGGCAGCATCCGTTTGGCTCAAAAGATATTCAATCAGGTTGCGCAGCGAAGAAGGCGGGGTGAGATCGCGCCCCCACGAACCCAAATGTACCCCTGTAAGAACAATTTCGCGCGTACCGCCAAAAAGTGCATGACGCGCATCCTTCAATACCTCTTCGGCGGGACGGCTGCGCCCCTTGCCCCTTGCAATGCGCGTAATGCAAAATGTGCAATGGTTATCGCACCCATCCTGGGCTTTGATAAATGCCCGCGTGCGCAAATGCACCCCAGGCAAGGGGCTGCGATCCAGAGGCTCCAGGTCGAAGGCTTCCGAGTTCAACCCCAACACTTGAGCCACCAAATTTTCTTTGGCGGAATTGGGAATCACTTCACTGACCCCTGGCAAACCGCGCGCCAGCTCCGCTTCCAGGGTAGACCAGCAGCCCGTGACGATAATCTTGCCCTGCCCACTTTGCGCCACATGGCGAATTTTACTGCGCGAATCCGAAGCAGCCTGTGCCGTCACTGCACAGGTGTTCACCACAATATAATCCGCTTCCGCCACAGAGGCGGTAATTTCATGTCCGGCAGAACGAAACTGCCCAGCAAAACGTTCGATCTCGCTCTGATTTAGCCGGCAGCCCAACGTATCCAGATAAATCTTCAAATTACTCCGGTTGTTTCACCATAAATTGACGGAAAAGAATATCTACCCCAGGGTTTTCATACGAACCAGCTAGCAAGCCAACGTCGCCATCCGTGAAGTCGCTATCCTGAGCTTCTTGGATCAGCTGACCGTTGACCGTCCACCGCAGGGTTGTACCATTGCAATCGGCGCGCAGATGATTGATGGCATCACCGTGAGCAATAGCGCGGTTGTATTTTAATTTATTTTCGCCCAACAGGCTATACTGACCATCTTTCATTTTCGCAATCCCCGCGAACCCATCATTGCTCGCCAAAAAAGCGTAAAAATTATCTTTATCTACATAACGGCATAGAATGCCAAAATCATTATCATCTGGCCCCCCCAATTTGAACGCATCCACTTCAATTTGCGTATCTGCAAAATTTTTACCCGCTACTGACCAGAAATCATATTGTTTATCCTGAACCAAAATGCGCAATCCGGCTTCATTTTTATGATATTCCACCGTTTCGCCATCCTGATTCCAGACTTTCCAACCACTGGAAGGGTTTGAAAAATCATCCTGGAACAAAATCGCGCCCGGCGCCGAAGACGATGCGCTGGCAGTCTCATTTAACATCGCGTCACAGCCCCCACAAAACAAGAGTAACGCAACCCCTAGACTTATGTAAAAAAGGAAGGATTTTGGTTTCAAATTACTCACCCTCTTGAAAATAACGCAGTAGAAGACGTTTCGCTGTATTACTGACATTGGGATTCTTCTTTTCCCCTAATTGTACCGCTTGCTTTAAATATGGATGCGCCTGGGTGGGATCGTTTTGATTCAAATACAGCCAGCCCAGGTGTAAGGCTGTGGAAGCGGAAGTAGAATCCTTTTGAAAAGAACGTTGCAAGAATCGTTCCGCCGAAGCATTATCCCCTAATGAAAGCAACACCCAGCCCATCATGTCTAACCCTTGCGGATTATCCGGCGAAATTGCCAACATCTGCCGTGCCGCAGGCAGACCAATCTCCCTCAGCTGTACCTGATACTGCGCCGAAAACTGCGCCAATGCCTGCCATGTCTGCAAGGAATGCGCATCCACGCGAGTAGCCGCCTGAAAATGCTCCAACGCCGCCGATAAGTTCCCCTGTTCCGCCCAGGTGTTGCCTAATTCAATTTCCCAGGTCGCCTCTTGCGGCTCCTGGCGGGAAATAGCAGTCAGTGTTTCAATCGCCTGGGCAGGCTGCCCGCTGCGGCGCAGATAAAGAGCCTGCAACGCGCGCACCGCCACCGAATTTTTATCCAATGCCAACGCTTTCTCTAGCTCCGCTTTTCCACCCATGCCTAGTTGAAAACGCGCTTCCGCCAAAAACGCCCATGCTTCGGCATAATTGGGGTTTGCATCGGTCGCTTGCTGAAACGCCACTTCCGCCAATTCCCATTCATGAATGCGCGCTAACGCCCGCCCCATCATTAAATTGCGGTATGCAATTTCATTCGGGTCGTTTCCTTGGGAGGTTACCCCCTGGCTCAGTCCCTTGCGCAGTTCCTGTACATCCGCGCTAAATTGACCATCCAGGTTGGCAGCTCGCTGTAATAATGGCAAGGCTTCATCCGGTGAAAACACGCACAAGTATTCCCCCAACCAAAACGTCACCTGCGCATTTTGCAGGTCACTGCGCAACCAATCGCGCAACGTAGCCACCGCCGCAGAAAGATCATGCTGCGAGGTATACAGGTGAAAAAGCCGCCCATACACCGCCGGAAGCGGCCCCCCCTGCTTGAGAAGAGTATGCCAGGTCTGCGCCGCAGCAGAGCTATCTCCCCGTTTGGCATACAAATCCCCTAATAGAATCTGCCCATCCGCTGAAAGAGAGGCGGATCGTTCGGCCGTTTGCAGCGCAGCAAATGCTACATCCTCTTGTTTATTGGCATATGCGGCTTGACCAAGCGCTTCCAGCAAATCTGTCCGCCAGGGTTGAATACGCAGCGCATCCTGAAGAAAGATCACCGTCAAAGCATGCTGCCCCAGCGCGCGGCTGGAACGCGCATCGCGCAAATCTTCTGCCAGACGATACGGCACAGGCGAAATAGCCAATGCAATTGCCACCAGAAGCGGCAAAAGCATCTTTATCACCAAAAAAAAGCCTGTTTTGGGCTGCATTTTGTTCATTATAGCGCGTTTTTGTGCTTATTTTTGGGCGGATTGGCAGGGCGATTTAAGCTCTTGACACCCTTCCAAAGAAGTGATAACCTTACCAGCGTCGCTTGGCGCACCCAATTTTCCCCTTGTTTGACCGGATTTTTTCCGCTTCTCTTTGGAGAAAAGAGATTGTGCGTCTATATTCAAATCAGTTTTTTGTATGGAGTGTGTAAGGATGTCCGAACGCTATATTGGAACCGTGAAATGGTTTAACGCTACCAAAGGCTATGGTTTCATTGGCCGCGAAGGCGGCGAAGATGTTTTTGTTCATTTCTCTGCGATTACCATGGAAGGCTATCGCGCCTTGAAGCAGGATCAGCAGGTCGAGTTTGAAATCGAACAGGGTCCCAAGGGCTTACAGGCTGCCAACGTCACCCCAATCGAAAAATAGTTTTTTGGTGCATCTCTGACCGAAAGGGATAACCCCTTCAGTCAAACGTCAACCGGAACACTTTTGCAAGTGTTCCGGTTGTTTTTAATCCACCTAATTTATTTCTGGATTGATTTGCGCATCCGCTCCAGCGCATCCGTCAACATACTGCGCGGGCAACCAAAATTAAGCCTCACAAAATCCTTCCCGCCCGCTCCAAACGCTTCCCCCTCATTGACCGCTACGCGCGCATGTTCCAGGAAATAACGCGCCGGGTTAGGGGTCAGGTGTGCCTGTGCGCAATCTAACCACGCAAGATACGTCCCCTCTGGGGCGGTCATAGATACCCCCGGCAATTCCTTTTGCACAAATTCCGTCAAGAAATTACGGTTGCCTTCCAGGTAAACGAGCAATTCATCCAGCCAGGGTTCGCCGGATTCATACGCCGCCTGTGCAGCGGTCAACCCAAGCACATTCACACCATGTACCATGCCATGCGCGCCCAGCTGAAACTGCTTGCGCAATTCCAGGTCTGAGATCACCGCCACCGAACAAGACAGCCCGGCAATATTAAAAGTCTTGGACGGAGCGATCAACGTAATCGTTTGACTGGCAATTTCGTCATTCAGGCTTGCCAATGGCAAATGCTTTTGCCCACTGAAGATCAAATCCGAGTGAATCTCATCCGAGAGGATCAAAACATGATGGCGCAGGCAAATTTCTGCCAGTCGCTCCAATTCATCTCGCCGGAACACCCGCCCCACAGGGTTATGCGGGTTACACAGAATGAACATGTGCGTCTGTGGGGTAATCGCTTGTTCAAAAGCCTCAAAGTCAATGCTATACGTGCCGTCCGCTTCGTGACGCAAAAGAGCTTCCTGACGAATTGCCCCTGCATTCTGTGGCACATCCAGGAAGGGCATATACACCGGCGGCTGAATGAGAATGCCTTCCCCCGCCTTAACAAACGCCTGCGCAGCCATATTTAACCCCGTCACAATACCAGGGATAAACACCAACCACTCCGGCTTCACCTGCCAGTCATGCCGCTTTGCCAGCCAATGCACCACTACGCGGCGCAGATCATCAGGAACATCTGGGTAGCCATATATGCCATGCGCCACCCGCTCTGTCAATGCACGAATCACCGGCTCAGGCGAACGGAAATCCATATCCGCCACCCACATCGGCAGCACATCCTTACCATAGGCGCGCCATTTTACGCTCTCTGTGGAGCGTCTTTCAGGGAGTTGATCAAAATAAGAAGTCATTACTTGATTTTATCGTAAACTGCCAGCCAATTCGTAGCAATTTGGCGTTGCGCTTCGGCTACTGTCATCGCCCCTGAGCAAATCTGATCATGCAGATAATTTTCCACTTTATCCTTCTCGTGAAAACCAGGGCGCGGATCTGCCGGTTCAGGCCATAAATTTGAAACATCGTTTGAACCACCCAATTCCAAGCTCACCAGGTGATCCACCTCATACTGTCCAGTCGTGCGCGTCTTCACCCCATAAGAGGCATATACAGCTTCTTTCAGGCTCTGCGGCACATCTCGCACCGAACCAGCGTAACCAGAGGTACAAATCTTCGCCTTGGTTGCCTCTGGGAAAATATCCCCCGGCGTGCAAGCCGAGTCTGCCAGCGGACCTGGTGCCACACAACCAGATGTTTTGGTTTGCTTGCCCCAATTGGGCATTTTGCCAGAAGGAGGCACAGATGGCGGTGACGATGGAGCTGTCGCTGATGGACGATTATTGGGTACGCTGGTCACGCCTCCGCTCGGTGTATTCGGAGCGCCGCTGGGTTGGGTCAAGTAATAAACGATTGCAGCGAGGATCAGGAAAAGAATCGACCACGCGCTGATGGTTTGATTTGTCTTTCGACGAGTGCTAGGCATTAAAAAATCTCCTTGAACAATGATTAATCAGACTGCAATACGAACCAAGTTTCTTCAAAGCGGCGTTCAGCCAATGCCTGCTTCTCCATCCAAAAATAAATCATCCCCGCTGACCCCCAACGAAAGCCATGCGAAGCATCCGAATCCACCTGTAACAGCAATCTCCAATCCGACTTTGATTTTTCAGCGGCGGCAATTGCGGCATTGTCATCTTGATCTATGCTGTGCGCATTCAAGGCAGATTGTAACTGCATATCATCCTGAATCTGATCTGGCCATCCAAATATGCGATGATGGGGCACTTGTCGCTCTGCCTGACTATACGAAGCGGAAAGCATTTGCTCGTACCGCTGCACCACCTCTTTGCTCCACAACAACAACGGGTTTATCTGTTGGGCGGAAACGGGCAGCGTCCATTCTGTATGAAAACGTACCGCGTATGGGGCAAATCTGCCAGACTCGGCTAATTCTGTGGGGAATTCAGCCCTGTGCAAAGCAAATTGCGGCTCCGTATAGCATACCTGCCAACCGCCCCGGTCAGCGGAATGGTCGCCATACACGCTTTGCTGGCTATCATAAAAGAAAGAAAGCAACCCTGCGTCAGGCAATTCCCTGGCAGCCTTGAACGATGCCATTTCCTCCAGGCGCACCTGCCCTACAAAAGACATAGGCGCGCCTTTGTAGACGGGCCAGGTGAAGCCTTCTGGCACATCCGGTTGACCGCCCAGGTGCGAAGTCCCTTCCCGCAGCCTTACCAGCGCATCCGATACCATCCCCAATGACGCAGGAATCAGCCGAATGGATTCTTGCAGCAACGCCTGTACCGCATCTGCGCTAGCTTCTAAATGATTTTGTTGAATAAAGCGATCTACCACTGAAATATCTTTCATAACTTTCATTATAGAGGCAGATGCTCCCCTTGCAAAGATCAAAACCCCCTTTTTTTAATTCCTTGCCAATTTTTCAGAAGAGGTGTATACTCAGCTTAATTCTGGGGCGGTTAGCTCAGTTGGTTAGAGCGCTGCTTTGACATAGCAGAGGTTCGTAGGTTCGAGTCCTATACCGCCCACCATATTCCAAACGCCTAGACCGGGACGAGTACCCGGAGAGAGCCAACAGGGAGCATAGATCGTCGGCACAGCCGCGACTGAGAGTCTATGCAGCGCTTTTCTCCAGAGAAAACCACCCGCGAGCGGCTGCCTGAACCCAAGAAGACACTTCTTGCCAGTAAAGCAGAACGGTCCGCCCCGTTATCGGCAACCAAGTGGATAGAACCTGCGTGGAACTATCAAATTGGGTGGAACCACGAGCTTCGTGTTAACGACTTTCGCCCCAATGGGTGAGAGTTTTTTTGTTTTAACCAGCTGTTTACCAACATGGAGGATACGATGGTGGAAAAGAAAGCAAAACCAAAATACGAAGAGTCACTCTTATATCGAATACGCCACTCCAGCGCGCATATTTTGGCACAGACGGTTCTGGAAAAATTCCCCGATGCCAAAATTGCCATTGGTCCCGCGATTGAAGATGGCTTCTACTATGACTTTGCCCTTCCCCGTCCCCTCACTCCCGCTGACCTGGACGAAATCGAACAACGTATGCGCCAGATCATCCACGAAGATCATCCCTTTGAATATCGCGTGGTTTCCGCGCAGGAAGCACGTCAAATTTTTCATGACCAGCCCTTTAAGCAAGAACTGATAGACGGACTGGAACATGGCGGCTTAGATGAGAACGGGCAGCCCCTCGCGGATGCACCGGTCATTTCTCTCTATTCGCAAGGCAGCTTTACGGATTTGTGCCGCGGACCGCACGTCCAAAATAGCACGCAAATTAACCCTGACGCCGTAAAACTGACGAATGTCGCCGGTGCATATTGGCGCGGGGATGAAAAACGCCCCATGTTACAGCGCATCTATGGCACCGCTTGGGAATCGCCTGAGCAATTGCAAGCGTATCTCTGGCGGTTGGAAGAGGCAAAAAGACGCGATCACCGCCGCCTGGGTCGGGAACTCGATTTGTTCTCCATCGAAGAGGAAATTGGCGGTGGGCTGGTGCTGTGGCATCCCAAAGGCGGCATCATGCGCAGGGTCATCGAGGACTTCTGGAATGCTGAACATCAGAAAGCCGGTTACGATTTTGTCTATACCCCCCACATCGGTCGCGCCCAATTATGGGAAACGAGCGGGCATCTGGGCTTTTACAAAGAAAACATGTACGCCCCGATCGATATAGAAGGTCAGCAGTATTACCTGAAGCCCATGAACTGCCCTTTCCACCTGTACATTTATAAGAGCCATCTGCGCTCCTATCGTGAACTACCGCTCCGTTTTGCCGAATGTGGTACGGTATACCGCTTTGAGCGATCCGGCGCGCTGCATGGTCTACTGCGGGTGCGTGGCTTTACCCAGGATGACGCCCATCACTTCTGCCGCCCTGACCAAATGCCCGCTGAGATTGATTTCGCCCTTAATTTCTCCATCAACATGCTGCGCGCCTTTGGGTTTAACGAATTTACCGCCTATCTCTCCACCCGCCCCGCCAAATCGGTGGGCGCGGAACAGGATTGGCAAGCCGCAGAAGCTGCTCTGGAGGCTTCCTTGCAACGCGCCGGGCTCAATTACGAACTGGATGAAGGCGGCGGCGCGTTTTACGGTCCCAAAATTGATGTGAAGCTCAAAGATGCCCTGGGACGGGAATGGCAGCTTTCGACCATTCAGTTTGACTTTAACCTGCCCGAACGCTTTGATCTGACCTATATTGGCGAAGATGGTCTGCCCCACCGCCCATATATGGTACACCGCGCCCTGTTTGGTAGCATTGAACGCTTCTTTGGCACGCTGATTGAACACTACGCGGGCGCATTCCCGGTCTGGTTAGCCCCTGTTCAGGCAGTGATCATTCCCATTGCCGATCGACATTTTGACTACGCGCATAGCGTTGCCGTCCAACTCAAGCAGGCAGGCTTGCGCGTCCAGGTGGATGACGGCAGTGAACGCATGAACGCCAAAATCCGTAACGCCCAAACTCAAAAGATTCCCTATATGTTGGTGGTGGGCGATAAAGAAATGGAGGCGCAATCCGTCTCGCTGCGCCTGCGTTCAGGCGAGAACCCCGGCGCCATCCCCCTTGCCGAGTTTATCCTCCTTGCCCAAAACGCCATCGCACAAAAGGCATAGTCTGTTCATTTTCGCGGCGCAGGTCGTTGACTTACGACCCTCCTTTATGGTATGATAAAGTCCACGATTATCCTGTCACTTGACAGGACAATGTTTCGTTTTCTTTTTAGTGAGGAGAAGAGGACTATCAGTACAACAAATTTTCGTGTCAATGAAATGATTCGGGTGCCAGAAGTGCGCTTAATTGGACCCAAAGGGGATAATCTTGGGGTTATCTCTACAAATGAAGCCATGCGCATCGCCCGTGAGGCAGAATTAGACCTGGTTGAAGTCTCTGGCAATGCTACCCCGCCGGTTTGTCGCGTCATGGATCTGGGAAAATTCTTGTATGAGCGCACCAAAAAAGAGCGCGAAGCCAAGAAAGCTCAGACCAAGATCGAGGTCAAAGAAATCCAGCTCAGACCCAAAACGAATGAGCATCATCGTGAATTTAAAACGCGCGATGCCCGACGCTGGCTGCTAGAGGGGAAAAAAGTGAAAGTAACGGTTCGCTTCCGCGGACGTGAAATTACCTACCCTGAAATCGCCATGCAGGATTTGCGCGAAATTGCCCAAGAACTTGCCGACATCAGCATTGTTGAACAGTCTCCCATGGTAGAAGGTCGCGTGATGAGCATGATGCTCAACCCAAGCAAACCTGTCCCTGCGAAAAAGAAGGAAGCTACCGCCAAACCTGCTGCTCCACGCGCCCCAAAAACGCCCCAAGCAGCTGCCCCTCAGGCGGAAACGCCCCAGGTAGCCCCAACCAATGCGCCTGCTGATCCGAGCGTAACACCGGAATCATAGCAATTGTCCCAAAATTGACTGAAAGCCTCTGCAAATGAGGGAACTTGTTGTATAATACACGGCTGCGTCTGCTGAAAACAGAGCAGCCGTATTGATACCATTTAGAGGAGTCTGCTGTGTCACGCAAGTCTACTAAAGAAGGTAAGTTCAAGATGAAGACCCATAAGGCGACCAGTAAACGGTTTCGCCTGACCGGGTCTGGTATGCTTGTGCGCACCAAGGGTGGCAAAAGCCATCTGCGCCGCCGCACTTCTGAGCGTACCAAACGCTTATTAGCCGAGATGCTGCCTGTTCAGGGTAAATCGCTCATTCAGCGCATCAAACGGCTCGCCCCCTACCTGAAAAAACAGAGCTAATTTCGGGGTATTGCATTCAACGTTTTTTAGTGCGACTGTTGGGTGTTCGCAACGGGTCTGAAACATAAACAGACCGACGCCCAGGGGTTCGCAAAGGAGTTTTCATGACTCGTGTTAAGAGTTTAGCCTATCGCAATCATAAGCGAATCTTAAAACAGACCCAGGGCTACTTCGGCTCTCGTCATCTTCTTTTCCGCCGCGCCAATGAAGCGCTGATGAAAAGCCTGCACTACGCTTACCGTGACCGCCGCACCCGCAGACGCGATCTGCGCAGACTGTGGATTGCGCGTATTAACGCCGCGGCGCGTATCAATGGCATTTCTTACAGCCGCTTGGTTTATGGCATGAAGGTCGCCGGCATTACCCTCAATCGCAAAGTCTTGGCTGACATCGCTGTACGCGATCCCAAAACGTTTGCGGCTGTTGTTGCCGCCGCCAAGGTGGATTAATCACGAGGGTCTGAGCAGCCTGTTCTTCAGGCAGCGAATCCTCATCTGTGGTTGCTCGAAATGGGAGCAGCCACAGATTTTTAATTCCAGAATAAGTTACAATATACGCCATGAATGTATCTCATCAAACGTACTCCCTTTCCGCGCAGTGTCATTTGCACATCCTACAAGGCGACCTGACCCGCTTCACAGTGGATGCTATCGTGAATGCCGCAAATAGTTCCTTGCAGCACGGTGGTGGCGTGGCGGTAGCCATTTCCATTGCCGGTGGACCCGTGATCCAGGCAGAAAGCGATGCCTGGGTGCGCCAACATGGACCCATCACCCCGCAAACCCCGGCGTATACCCAGGCGGGTCAACTGCCATGCCGATATGTCATCCACGCCGTTGGACCCATTTGGGGCGAAGGCGATGAAGATCACAAGCTGGCGGATGCCATCAGCGGTTCTCTGCGTCTGGCGGACCAATTACAGCTGCATTCATTGGCGCTCCCAGCAATTTCCACCGGAATTTACGGCTTCCCTAAAAGCAGAGCTGCGCGCATTTTTATGCAAGCCATTCTAGCTTATTTCACCCAAACACCCTTTTCCTCCTTACGGGATGTATCTATTATCCTGCGCGATAGCGCAGACCTGAGTGTTTTTCTGCAAGCCGCAGAAGAAATGTTTAGCGAATAACATGCCCCCTACCATTACCTCTGCCACAAACCCTAAGATTCAACGAATTCGCGCTCTATTAGAGCAGTCCAAAGTGCGCCGCGCCGAAAATGCCTTCGTGATTGAAGGCGTGCGCCTCATGGAAGAAGCCGCGCGCGCCGCCTGGCAAGCTGAAAGCGTTTTCTTCACCGACCAACTTTCGCAGCGCGGGATTGACCTCCTCCACTCGTTCGCGGCGGCAGGCGCCGAACTTTACGAAATCCCCGCCCACCTGATGGAGCAAATCGCTGGCACCGAATCGCCACAAGGCATTTTGGGCGTCTTTCAGCAACGCACTCTGCCCCTACCCAACCCGCTCAACTTTGTGTTGATCGCGGATGGGTTGCGTGACCCTGGCAACCTGGGGACGCTCTTACGCACCGCCGCCGCTGCCGGAGCGCAAGCTGTTCTCCTCGCCCCTGGCTGCGCTGGCGCTTTTGCCCCCAAAGTGCTGCGCGGTGGCATGGGCGCGCATTTTCAGATGCCCATCCTGCACAAAAATTGGGATGAAATCCGCGCATTATGCAAAGAACAATCCCAACCTGCCCTCACCCTCTATATGGCGGAAATGCAAAATGCCCAGGAATGCTGGCAGTGTGATTTTACCCGCCCCTTGGCTTTGGTAATTGGCGCTGAGGCAGAAGGCGCCACTCCAGAAGCCCGCGCCCTCATAGATGAGTCCATTTGCATCCCCATGCCCGGCAAAAGCGAGTCACTCAATGCAGCCATTGCGGCAGGCATCCTGTTGTTTGAAGTGGTGCGCCAGCGGCATACCGCTTAATCCTGAAATTACTGGAGAAGTCTCTTTATGAAAATTCGCTCTATCACCTGCTTTTACAACCCGCGCAGCTCCGAAGCCTCCCTGGATAAGGTCGCCCGCCTGGCAGATGCAGCCTATCAAGCCTTTACGCAGGCAGGTCAGGAAGTGCAGACTCGCCGCCTTTCCACCCCACCTTTTCCAATCGTCTATTCTCATTTAAAAACCGATGCGCTGGTCAAAGAAATGCAAATTCTGGAACGCAGCGCCAAAGACCATGATTTTGCCTACCTATCGGTAGGTCCAGCCCTGCCTGATCATCCAGAAAGCTATGCGCAGATTCTCCCTATTCTCTCTGCCACCCAGGATGTCTTCCTCAGCGGATTAATGACCCGCACCGAAGCAGGCGGCGCAGCTGAAATCCTCGCCCCCAGCGCCGTCTCTGCCTGCGCCCAAATCATCCAGCAGGCTGCCACCCTCACGCCCGATGGCTTCACCAACTTGCGCTTTGCCGCCCTGGCAAACGTCCCCCCTGGTGGACCTTTCTTCCCAGGCTCGTACCACACGTCTGACAGTCCCCGCCCTGCCTTTGCCCTGGCAATGGAATGCGCAGACGTAGCCCTTTCCCTCGCGCAGCGCGCCACTAGCCTGATGGAATTTCGGCACAGTCTGGTCAAGACTCTCGAAACTCAGGCTGTTCAGCTTACCAGCCTTGCCGGCAAATTAGCGGATCAGTTTGATGTTGACTTTCGCGGAATTGACTTCTCCTTAGCCCCCTTTCCAGAAGATGGGTGTTCCTTAGGCAAAGCCTTAGAGAGCCTGGGGCTGCCCGCGCTGGGCAAATCTGGCTCGCTTGCCGCCGCCGCGTTTCTTGCCTCTGCCCTGGATGCTGGTCACTGGCAGAGGGCAGGCTTCAACGGACTGATGATGCCCGTCCTGGAAGATTCCGGTCTCGCGGCGCGCGCTGCTGAAGGCACACTGTGCGTACAGGATTTACTCATGTACTCCGCCGTCTGTGGCACCGGCATTGATACCGTCCCCCTGCCCGGCAATATCACCGCCGAGCAGATTTACGCGCTGCTAATGGATGTTGCTGCCCTGGCTTTGCGCCTCAACAAGCCCCTTACGGCGCGGCTCATGCCCATCCCCGGCAAAGTAGCTGGCGACCCCACTCAATTTAACTTCTCCTTCTTCGTCAACAGCCGCGTCATGGCCCTGGACGCCGCCCCTCTGCATGGATTATTGGCAGAGAAACAAGATTTCGTCATCCGCTCACGCGCCAGATAGTCCACACCAGTGAACTACTGCTCGGCTAAAGACCGAGCGGCTTCCACGAAAGGAGGAAGCCTGAGTTTACAAGACTGAGTGGCAGAAATGCCAACTACGATGGATGGGTCAAGACACCCTCGGTTGACGCACCAGACCGTTGCACTGTCGCCTGTGATTAAGTAGGAGTGAGGGAAGCTCCGGTGTTGCAGACGCAAAAAGCCCATTCATCCTTGTCGAGGTGAAGTCGGATTTTAGCCGTGGTAACAGCGGCTCAATACGCACAACCAGCCGCAAGGCTGAGTATTTATCCCCACGGGGATTTTAGGGAAGGGCTTATGCTCGTTTACGTCTTGAATTTGAATGACGAACCCCTGATGCCATGTCAACCTGCCATTGCCAGACTTCTTCTGAAAGAAGTCAGAGCGAAGGTCGTGCGGCGTTGCCCATTTACCATCAAACTCTTGCAACCATCTGAAGAATATCTGCAACCGCTGACACTCGGCATTGACACGGGAAGCTCAAAACTCGGCTCGGCGGTCGTCAGCGGAAGTGGCGATGTGGTTTATATGGGCGAAGTCGAAGTGCGCAACGATGTGACCGGAAACATGAAAGAACGCGCCACGCATCGGCGCAATCGGCGCAATCGCAAGACCCGCTACCGAAAACCGCGTTTCCTCAACCGCAAGAACAGCATCAAGTCGGGACGTTTCCCGCCAACCCTGCGAAGCAAGCTGGACAGCCACCTGCGGGAAATTCGTTTCGCAATGTCGATTCTGCCTGTTTCGAACCTGATAATTGAGACTGCCACATTTGACCCCCACGCCCTCAAAAATCCAGCAGTGCTGACGAATAAATGGCTTTACCAACACGGCACGAATTTCGGGTTCGCCAATACTAAGGCATTTGTTCTCGACCGCGGCAACTACACATACCAACACTGTTTCGGAAAATCTCACGACTCAAAGCTGCACATCCATCATCTTGTTTTTCGGCGGAATGGCGGCTCAGACGGCGAAAGCAATCTCCTGACTCTTTGCGAAACCTGTCATGCCGCTTTACACAATGGGACGATTTCTCTCAAGAAAGCGGGAAAGAAAAAGGGTACCCTGAAACACGCCACACAAATGAACGGGTTGAGGACGCAACTAATGGCCCGGACAGGCGCTTACGAAACCTTCGGCTATATCACCAAGGAAATCCGTCAATATTGGAATTTGCCGAAAGAACACTATTTTGACGCGGTGGCGATTGCATCTCAGGGTAGCCCGTTGCAGTTCAAAACTACACAAGTTGTTCTGAAAAAGTGCGTTGCAGATGGGGATTATCAGTTGGCGAAAGGCATTCGCGGTGAACAACGTATTGAAACTGGAAAAATTTGGGGGTTTCGAAAGTTTGATAAGGTTCAATATAATGGGGAAAAATATTTTATCAAGGGTAGAATGTCAACCGGATACGCAATCTTGATGGACATTAGTTGTATGAAAATCGACCTGAAACCGATTCCTAAATTCGCAAGAATGACACGATTATCTGCGAGGAAATCATGGATTACGACCACGATGAACATTCAAAATACCCTTTGATGTACCACATGATTTTTGTTTGCAAATATCGAAAACAACTGCTTTCGCAATTTGGGGATGAGATTAAGTCAATATTTTCGGGCATATCAGACCAATCTGACTTTTCAATTTTGGAAATGGAAGTAGACAAAGACCATATTCATATTTTGGTTAAGTCCACTCCAAAAATAAGCTCTTTGCAGATTGTTCGAAGGCTAAAACAAATATCCACGCACCAAATGTGGCAGAATTATCCATCCGAACTTCGGCGGCAATTTTGGAAAGAACACACTTTCTGGAGTGATGGCTACTTTGTTTGTTCAATTGGGAATATCAGCCATGAAACTGTCGAAAAGTATATTCAATCACAAGGCTAACAGCGCCATTCATCCGCGCAACTGAAGATTGCGCGGTTTTCTGTTGGAAGATTTATAAAAAAATCCCTCACGGGATTTTTTTATTGGAAGTGAAAAAATTATTTCACCTGCTTGAAATTAATCAAGATCAAATTCTTCTGACAATCCTCGGAAGTATCAAAAAAGGTACGCGCCGAAAGCGGCGTGCCGCTCTGATCCAACAACCTCACCCACAGGGTTTGCTTTGAGGCTTTTGGCGCCTTGGCAATCGTAAACTCATATCCCGCCTGCCCATATTGCAAGGCAGTCCCAGTCAAACTCAACTGCGAGATCATATACCCATCCAACGATCCGCCCAGCTGCATTTTAATCCCTACCAAAGGCGCGCGCTGCAAATCCAACGTTTGCCCCGCCAGCCATAGCTTGCAGCCTTCCCCGGTATGGAAGGTATCAGCAGCAATCACTGAGGTCGTATCTACAATATAAGGATAGATTGAGTTAATCGTAGGTGTAGGGCTAGGACCTGGCGTATCCGTTTGCGTAGGTGAAAGTTCAGTAGTTGCCGTTAATACAGGCAGCGCAGGCGTGTCGGTAGACGTTGCCCTAAGGAGCTGCGTAGCTGTGATCGTGGGACGGAGGATTGTAGGGGTCACGCGCGGAGTGATTGCAAGCGGAGTGACCTGGATAGGCGGCGGAAACGGGTTGAGCGCGCTGCGTGGATTCGTGTAAATGAGGTAAACCACCATCAGCACACAGGGAATCCCGAATAGCACCAGCCCGGTCAGCGCGTTCAACAGGCAGCTTGAACCAGAGGATTTACGCATCTCTTGATTCTTCCGTCTGCGAATATGCTCTGCTCGCGTCTCCAAGATACTTTCCAATCCAATTCTGGTTATGGGACAAGGATTTCCACAGGACTTTTCTGCAATTGATCTTTCAACCAGGCGTCAATTGCCTTGTGCTGTAATGCACGGCGCACTTCCGGCGAAAGCGCGCGCTGCTGGCGATCAATAATGTGCAAAATATGATAACCCACTCCCGACTTAATCACCGCGCTCATCTGCCCAGGTTGCAAAGCAAAGGCAGCCTCTTCCACGGCAGGCTCTAGCAAATACCCACGCGGAAACCAGCCCAAATCCCCACCCGTCTGCGGGTCATAGCTGAAAGCATAATCATCAAACTTCACGTCAGGGGTTTGCAGCCGCTTCAGGATGCGGTCAGCCGTGTCCGCATCGCTGACCATCACCTGCCTGGCGTGAATTTGCTCCGCTTGCTCAGGCACGCCAGCGGCAATCTGATCCCGTTCCCAGGCAGCTGCCGCCTCGCGCCGCAATGACTGGTGGAAGGATGCGTCAGAATATCCCCAATGGGTCAGCCAATCCTGCAAAGCAGCCTCGCCGCCCATTTGCGAAGCCATTGCGCTGATTTTCGCTTGTAGAGCATTATCATCCAACTTAAACCCACCGCTAAAAGCAGCCTGCGCCAAAATAAGAGACGCGCTTAACGGATCAATCACCGCTTTGCGTTGATCTTCCGCCTTGACGGTTTTGCTCAGCGTAGTATCTGCTTGTTGCAGCTGATTTAAAGATGTTTGAAATTCCGCCAATGAAACGGTTTGATCACCCAGACGTAACGCCAGCGGTTCAGGCGTCGCTGTGATCGTTGCTGTAGGCTGTGGGGTAACGGTCGCCGCTGGGGCGGGCATCACCGTGCCAATCGCCGCCGTTTGGGTGGTTGAAAGAGAGGTAGAAACAGCTTGCGTAGAGCCGCCGCCGCAGCTTGTCAGCAGCAAACTCGCCAATAAAGCCAGTAAGGGGAATGTTGAAAGTTTAATGGAGAACATAGTACCGATTATACTTGCTTCTCGCATCGCTGAGGAGTTGAGACAATTTACAGAATTCTTAAGAAAAAATTGGGTGGATGATTCACCGTTGAACGGCAAACCATCCACCCAAAGCATGCTACTTCAATCTACCTTCGATTTTAGTACTCGGGCATCTGCGGAGCAGGAGCCTTGCCTTCTTTTTCGGGCAGGTCGGTGATCAGGGCTTCGGTGGTGAGGATCATCGAGGCAATCGAGGCGGCATTTTCTAACGCGCCGCGCGTTACCTTCGCGGGATCAATCACGCCGCTCTTGACCATATCCTGGTACTGTTCACTCAGAACGTCATAGCCGTAGTTCGTGTTGCCCTTGCTGATCTGCATCTGACGGACGTTTTCCACGACCACAGAGCCATCTTTGCCAGCGTTTTCAACAATGCGGCGCATCGGAACTTCCAACGCGCGGCGCACAATCACGACGCCGATCTGTTCGTCTTCGTGATCCATCTTGAAGTTATCGAGCTTGGCGCGGGCATTAATCAGTGCAACGCCACCACCAGGAACGATGCCTTCTTCGACAGCGGCGCGGGTCGCTGACAAAGCGTCTTCCACGCGATGCTTCTTTTCTTTCAGTTCAGTTTCAGTCGCAGCGCCCACGCGGATGATGGCAACGCCACCAGAAAGTTTCGCCAGGCGTTCCTGTAACTTTTCGCGGTCATAATCGCTGGTCGTCTTATCAATTTCCACACGGATCTGATCAATGCGACCCTTGATGGCAGCTTCATCGCCCTTACCGCTGATGATGGTGGTGTTATCCTTATCGGAAACGACCTTCTCAGCGCGACCGAGGTCAGCAATAGTCGCGGTTTCGAGCTTGCGGCCCGTTTCTTCCGCAATCACCTGCGCGCCGGTCAGCGTGGCAATATCTTGCAGCATCGCCTTGCGGCGATCGCCAAATCCAGGGGCTTTGACAGCCAAAACGTTGAGCATCCCGCGCAGTTTGTTCAGCACCAGGGTAGCCAGGGCTTCGCCGTCAATATCTTCAGCGACAATCACCAAGTCACGCTTGCCAATCTGCACCAGTTTTTCCAACAGAGGCACAATATCCGCCGCGGCAGAGATTTTCTTGTCGTAGATCAGGATATAGGGATCAGGAATGATCGCTTCCATGTGTTCAGAATCAGTGACGAAATACGCAGAGATATACCCACGATCAAACTGCATGCCTTCGACATATTCTTTTTCAAATTCAAGGCCGCGAGATTCTTCAACGGTGATGACGCCATCTTTGCCGACTTTGTCCATCACTTCCGCGATCAATTCACCAATGGTGCGATCTTGCGCGGAGATGGTGGCAACATTGCCGATTTCTTCTTTGGTGGTGACTTCAATCGCCATAGCAGAAATGGCTTTGGCAACTTCGCGGGCAGCCGCTTCAATGCCGCGTTTCAGCAGCATAGGGTTGGCGCCAGCAGCCAAGTTGCGCAGACCTTCGCTGACCATCGCATGCGCGAGGACAGTGGAGGTGGTGGTGCCGTCACCGGCGATGTCATTGGTCTTGGTAGCAGCCTCTTTGAGGAGCTGCGCGCCCATATTCTCAAAGGGGTCTTCCAATTCAATTTCTTTCGCAACCGTCACGCCGTCATGGGTGATGGTGGGGGAACCAAACTTGCGATCCAGCGCCACATTGCGACCCTTGGGACCAAGCGTGGTGGCTACGGCATTTGCGACAATATCAACGCCATTCTTCAGGCGGCGGCGAGCTTCATCACCGAAAACTAACTGTTTAGCGGGCATAAGTTATTTCTCCTTGTTTCTGGATTTCTTATTGAACAATAGCAAGCAGGTCGCTCTCGCGAAGGATGAGCAATTTCTTGCCATCAATTTTAATTTCGGTGCCTGCATACTTGGCAAATAATACGATGTCATCCACGTTGACATCCATTCCAATCCGCTTTCCGGATTCATCACGATCGCCAGGACCAGTGGACAATACTTTGCCCTTTTGGGGTTTTTCTTTGGCGGTTTCGGGTAGAACAATGCCGCTGGCGGTGATGTCTTCTTGCTCCAACGGTTCAATTACAACGCGGCTACCTAAAGGTTTCAGGTTGATTGCCATACAATTGCCTCCTGCAAAGGTTTGAAATCAAAGGGTTCTTTATTTTTAGCACTCTTTCGCTTCGAGTGCTAAATCTTTCCAAATCTTACATTTGAATTGAAGGAAAGTCAAGGGGGCAATTGGATATTCTTATATATTTCCTACAAATGAGAAACTGCTTCAACCTATTTGCGCGGCGCAGTAATCCCATAGGATGCGCAAATATTTTCGCTTTCTTTCATAATGCTATCGTACACCGGCTCATTGTTAAAGCGCGGCACTGCCCGCACCTGACCAATCACCTTGAGCGCGGTGTCGCAATAATCTGTGCGTGTCGAGTCATTTGGCACGTATAACCCTGAAAGTAACGCTGAATACGTGAAATAATAGCTAACCGTCACCGAGTTCAAGGGCATCCCCGTAATCGTAATGGGCGCATCCGTTTCCACGTTACATTGGCGCACTTCGCAGCTAATATCTGAACTGCACCCCTGCACAGCGCACTGCAACGCCATCGTCGCTAACTCATAGTTACGCCCCTGCCGCGCCACCATGCCCACATCCCCATAAACCTTGGGGCTATTCGGGTTAAAGGCAAGCGCCTTCATCATGTTATTGGTCGCTACCAGGAATTCACCCATTTGAGCGTAGGTATACCCAATCCCCAGGTAAGGATAAGGGTCCTTGATCCCTAATTCTTCATTGAGCCGGGCAGCCGTATCAAAATACCCCAATGCGTCATTAAAATATTGCTTTTGCTTTTCGCTTTCAGCAGGCATGCGCATCCCATACTGCCGTTCCGACTGTCCCAACTTGATATATAAAAAAGTCATTTTAGGCGCCAGGCTGGAGGCTTTCTTAAATTCATCCATTGCAGGAACGTATTGCCCCTGATTCTCCAAATACAAGCCATTCACGCGGTGCGCCTCCCACGAATCAGGCACGCGCGTCAGCAGCACACTTAACGCCTGATCCGCCTGCTTAAACCGCCCCGTATCCACCATAATTTCAGCAAAATAAATTTGCGCATTGACGTTGTTCGGGTCCAAAAAAGTCGCCTGCGAAATCCCCTGATCTGCCTCTAACAGCAATTCCTGACCCTGTTTATCATCCATCAGCGTATCGCGCACGAATGTAGCGTACCAGTCTAGCGCAAAGGCGCGGATGGCTTGGGCGGTGCTATCCTTGGGCGCTAATTTCACCGCCTGATCCGCCGCAGTGCGCGCCTGTTCCAGCCTCGTCTGACGTTCCTGCTCGGTCGTCGCCATTTGGGAGGAATACGTCAGCACGCGCGCCATTTCCGCATACAAACTGCCATTATTCGGGTCTGTCGCAATCGCTTCTTTAAACGCGCTAATCGCCGCATCCAGGTTGCCCGCATCAAAATGGGTGCGCGCCTCCAGTACGTATGAATCCGGCATCCGGCTGGCAGTGGGGGTCGGTTCAAACAACGGCTTCAAATCCCTGCGTGCAAACGCCTGATTCACCAACATCCCCCCCACAATCAAAAACAGCAGCAATAGGATATGCATGGGGTTGGAATGTCTTCGTTCCTTATGGAAAATAAACTTACGTGGAGCCATGAAGCGCCTGGTCCATTCCTATTTCTTCGCCGGGGTCGGCGTCTCAGTTGCTTTCAGTTGCGCGCCCGCCTTCGCTGTGGGCGTGGTCGTTCCGCTAGGTGTGCCTTTCAATACGTTCATACACGTATCTTGCATCACCTGAGCGTTCATCTTGGCGGTCTCATCATCCGGTGCACTTTGCAAAAGCTGTTGTGCTAGCTGCAATGAATCAGTGCATTTCCCCAGGTTCGCCAATGCGATGCCATACCGCGCATAATAGACCACAAACGTATATTGCCCATCCGCCGGAATCGGCTTCACCACTGCACCCTTGCTCGTCATCCCACCCCGCACCGCCAGCTGAAATTCATCCGCCGCAGACTGGAAGTCTTGCGAACGAAAATAGAGCGTGCCAAGCAGCCCATGCATTAATGGGTCTTCGGGGCTGCGTTCAGCAGCCAGCTTTGCCATCTGAATCCCATTCGCCCAGTCGCCGACCGTCAAATAGGTGCGCGCCTGTTCTGCGTAAGGTTCAGCAATATCTGGGCGCAAAGAAATGGCATGGTTGAGGGATTTAATCGCTTCCCCATAATTGGGCTGATCCTTCGGGTAGACGCGATAGTTCCGCGCAATCGCAATATACAGGTCTGCCAGGTTCGGGTTAATCGTAATCGCCGCCTGATATTCGTTAATCGCCTCTTGGTTGTTGCCGGTCACTTCTAACACCATCCCGCGCGCCCAATGCACATCCAGCTGGTTAGGGTCCAAATCAACCGCTTGCTTTGAAGCGGTACTTGCCTTATCAATGGTGTTATAGTCCGACTTGCCGTTGTCAATCATATCTTTATAGACTTCAGCCAAGTATGCATACGCCAGCGCGCTGTTCGGGTCAATTTTCAAAGCAGAATTAATTTCCGCCTCTGCCTCGATATACTTCCCGCTCTTTCCCATGATCCACCCGTTCACCGCGTGCGCCAGGGCATGATTCGAGTTGATATATAAGGCGTTCTGCACGTTCTCAGTCGCGCCCTTTAAATCGCCATACATCACTTGCAAACGCGCCAGGGAAACATACGTATTCGGGTTACGCGGGTCCGCCTTAATCGCATCCTGATAGGCTTGAATCGCTTCATCCGTCTTGCCCTGCGCCGCCAGATCATTCGCATTCTTAAGAAAAGATTCCGGCGAACGAGTGGGCGTCTTCGTATCCACAAACAAAGGCGGCGTGGATGGCACAACTGCATAATTGATATACATCGCCCCCGCCACCAGAATCAATAGAACCAGGATACGCAACGGGTTACTGCGCCGCTTCGGTTTCGCAACACTCCAATTACTGCCTTTTAAGTACATAAATTCATCTTACCACTTCCTTAAATGAAGCGTCAAGGATGAGAGAAACGGCAACGAAAAAAGAATTAACAATTCGCTAACCGGTAACCCACTCGCTTATGCTACAATGGAGGCATGCAATTTGATATTTTTACCCTCTTCCCCGGCTTGATTAACCCTTATTTGGAAGAAAGCATCCTCTTCCGTGCTCGCCAGCAGCAATTAATTACCGTAAACGTCCACGATATTCGCACATGGGCGGAAGGCAAGCATCACATCACAGATGAACCCCCTTATGGCGGCGGCGGCGGCATGGTGATGAAGCCTGACCCTATTTTTGCGGCAGTCGAAGGCACGCTCGGAACGCCCCTCTCATGCCCGCTCATCCTGCTCACTCCCCAAGGGCGCCCCTTCACCCAAAAAGTAGCCCAGGAACTCGTAACCTATCCGCGCTTGGCAATGCTATGCGGACGCTATGAGGGCGTAGATGAGCGCGTCCGCCAACACTTGGTAACTATGCAAATTTCCATCGGGGACTTTGTACTGACCGGTGGCGAGCTGCCCGCCCTCATGCTGGTTGACGCCATCAGCCGCCTCATCCCCGGCGTTTTAGGCGACCCAGATGGCGCAGCGGATGATTCCCACGCCACCGGTCTGCTGGAATATCCCCATTACACCCGCCCGCCTGAATTTCGCAGCTGGAAAGTGCCAGATGTACTGCTTTCAGGCAATCACGCCCAAATCGAACGCTGGCGTAGGCAGCAATCTCTCTTGCGCACCCAGGCGCATCGCCCCGATATGTTTGAAAAAATAGAATTGACCAAAAAAGACCGCATCTTCTTAGACAAAGTCGCTCAAGAAGGGCTTCCCTCAGAGCATCAACTCGGTGATACCATACCTTAAAATGAGCGCTGGGATAAGAAAATTCGTCTTTTATCCCCTCACTCATGCGAATTCAATTTCAGGGAGATAACCAAAATGCGTTTTAACTATGGCAAAACATTCCTACTCGGCTTTGGCTTCTTTGCTGTCAGTCTTATTTGGGCGACCTATAATGCTTTTGTCCCCCTCTTCCTCGCCAATAAATTTCAGCTTGATCCGCGCCTGATCGCCTTCTTTATGACTCTGGATAACATCGCCGCGTTGTTCATCCAACCGCCCGTAGGCGCCTGGTCTGACCGACTTCGCACGCCCCTTGGCAGACGCATGCCCTTCGTTCTCATTGGCGCGCCGATTGCCGCCTTAGCCTTTGGTCTCATCCCCCTTGCCAGCATCCTGCCCCTGTTTTCCGCCTGCACCATCTCTATGCTGCTGAGCATGGCATTCTGGCGCACGCCCGTCGTTGCCCTCATGCCGGATGTCACCCCCTCGCAATATCGCTCACAGGCGAATGGCATCATCAACTTCATGGGCGGGTTGGGCGCAATCATTGCCACCTTGGGCGGCGCGGCTCTGTTCAAGATAAATCAAGCCTATCCCTTCTGGCTTGGCTCAGTATTAGTCATCCTATCCACCATACTTTTGCTCATCTTTATCCGCGAACCCAGGCAATATACCGATAACAATGAACCCGCCCCTGATCTGTGGAAGTCTTTCCTCAAAATCTTTGCAGATCATGACCGTTCGGCATTGCGCATTTTCCTGGCAATTTTCTCCTGGTTCGTAGGCTACTCCGCCATTGAAGCCTTTTTCACCCTCTATGCCCAAAATCAACTCGGCTTGCCCGATGGCGATGGGGCACGCCTGCTCGGTCAGCTTTCGCTCATCTTTGTGATCTTTGCCCTGCCTTCCGGCTATATTGGCGCAAAATTAGGACGCAAAAATACCATCCTGACTGGCATTGCACTGATGATCGCCGCAATGCTCAGTATCTTCTTCATTCCCAAAGAGACCCTACTGATCTCTGTGAGCAAACTTCCTGTATTAGGCGTTGTTCCGGTGGTGGGATTGCTGATGATGTTGGCAGGGGCTGCCTGGGCTTTAATCAACGTGAACTCGTTGCCGATGGTCGTAGATATGACTAGCAACGCCAGTATTGGCATGTATACCGGCTTGTATTACCTCTTCTCCACCCTGGCGAATATTGTCGGACCAAACGTCAATGGCTGGATTGTCGCCCTAGCAGGCAATAATTACAACCTGATTATGATTGTCGCGCCAGCCTTTATGCTGCTAGCCCTGGTAATGATGTTAGGGGTTCATCGAGGTGAAGCCCAGCAAACTGCTGCATAATCAGTTTCCGTTGATGCGCTAACCCCGCCTGACTTGCGATTTGGAAGGCGCGCAAGGCATACTCTTGCTGGCTACGCGCATCCCCCAATGCGTTATAATAGGTGGCTGTCAAACGATAAAGCATCACGGTATGCAGCATTCCAAAATGAGCCACATCTACAACGCGATCTAACTCGCGCTGGATCAGCACATGGGCTTTTTTGAGGTTTAAGCTCCCCCCTTTATTTAAGTAAGCGCGCGCCAGCGATAAATCAATCAATATTTCATAAATCACATCACGCTTGCTATCATAATACCCTTGCTCCATGGCATCTTTCCCGCTCTTGGCAACCGCTTCTGCTTCCCCAATGCTAAAACGGTTAGTCTCAGACAGGCTATTGAGCAAATCGCGGGAAAGATGCGGCTGCCACATCCCTATTTTTTCCCGAAACGCGGGCGTCCGCAACCGATCCTCCAAATCGCGGCAGAGGCGCGTGGCGTCATCATTTAAATTTAAGTTGTGATAGGCAATCGCCTGGCAGCGGATTGAATCGATGATGCAATCGCGCGTATCGCCAGGCACGTCGTTATTTGCCAAAACCGCCTGCGCCATCAACGCATACCATAGCGCGGTGCTATGCTTATTGAGGACGCTTTCCATATCAATCGCCCGCAAACACACATCAATAAACAGGCGCGGGTCTCGTTGCGGCTTAAAGCTGCGCACCACGCTGGATGCTACCTTTTCCATTGCCCGATAGAGTGTAAAAACCCTTTGGCTATCCCGTGAATACGCTACCACATCATGCGTATCGCGGAATTCCCTAATCACTTGCTGAAGCGCCTCATATTCCTTAAGACTCTGAGACTGATGAAAATATTCTGCGCGCTTGACCGACAAAAGCGATAAATGTTCCGATAAATCTTGCCTTTGTTCCGGGGGCAAGGGAATTGCATTCACCAATTGACGGGCGACTTCTGGGCTTGGCGTGTGTTCACCAGTGAGAATATATTCAAAATACCGCCTGGAGATGCCAACCTGTTCAAAGAATGAAACATTCTCATGTCGCGTGAATCTTAACGCGCCCTTAAACGTGGCTCGTACCACTTCTCGGTGAACTTCGATCTCTTGGGCAACGGTCAGCATAGTCACTCTTAAAATCTAACACAAATGCGAACAATTTTCCAGTACAAGTGGTGGATAATATGTTTGAACACGGATATTGGGCGCGCCATCTTCACCGTTCAGGTTAATCACGCCCATTCTTTGGAAGATTTTGTTTCTCTATTTACAGGGGAGTAGAAGCAAGTCCGGCAGGGAATGGATGTCTCCGCAGGGGAAAGCCTGAACGTTACAAAAATACAAGGCAGAGAACAAAATTCTCTGCCTTGTATTTTTTTGTAATGAATAACGCAGCTAGAAATTACCCTTTCAGGAATTGATCAATTGCATCGCGGCTAATACGATACGCGCTGCCAATCTTACGGGCTTTCAAATCGCCCGCCTGAATGGCAGCCATCACGTCCTCTTCCGTCACTTTCAAAAGAGTAGCCGCTTCCGCCGGGGTCATCACATCAGGAAGGTTGGCTGGGTTCACCGCCGGAGCAGAACCAGGTTGCGCTCCTCCTGGGGCATTGTGATTCCCTATGCCCTGTAAGGACTGGTTAATAATGTTCCCCAACCCTATCCCTGCGCCAATCCCAGCCGTCAGACCCGCCCCGCCGGTTGGGTTCTTCGCGGCATCCCGCAAAGCGTCCGCCGCCTGCAATTGGGTATAGGTTGCCATATCCAACATCCCCATCGCGCGCAATTCTTCCGCAGACTTCTCGTAGGGCTTCAAGTTGGTGATATAGAATGATTTCAACGCCAAGCCAATCGCCGCAAAATCATCCTGAGCTTTCGCCCGCACTGCCGCGCCCAATTCTTCTGTCAGGCTCACCAGTTCAATCACATTACTTTTGCCAGAGGTGGTAGAGAGCAAATCTTGCAGCTTTGAAAGCATCATCGAGCGCAGCCGGTTTTCAATATCACTTGTGCGGAACACGCCCTGCGCGCCCACAATCTGCGTCACAAACTGCTGTGGGTCTGCTACCTGGAAGCTGTAAGAGCCAAACCCTTGCAGCAATGCCACGCCCAACCCCATCCCTGGGTTGCGCACAATAATCGGTTGCGGAGTACCCCACTTGCGATCCGCAAATTCGCGCATCGAAACGAAATAAACTTCCGCCGTGAAAGGCGTGCGGTTATCAAACGCCCGCCCGATTAAATCCACCAATACCGGCACGTTGGCAGTCGTGATCGTATGCCGACCGGGGGGCAGCACATCCAACGCCTGACCGTCACGGAAGAATACCGCCCGCTGTGATTCACGCACAATCACCTGCGAACCCATCCGCAAGTCTGCCACGCCCGCTTCTGGAAAGCGATGCACAATCTCATCCAGCATTTCGCTGGGGTATTCAACGACATCAAAAACTCTAGCCATTGCATAGCTCCTTCATGCTCATCACACAGAGAAAAATCTCGGGCGAATTGGTTTACTTTACGTCAATAACATCCGTTGTGCCCGGGGTGGGTGGAACATACGGTTTCGGCGCAGACGGGGCAGAGGCTTCGTCCTTCATCATCATCGCCTGAGACCGCTTCTCAAAGGCTTCTACCGCCTCTTGCGCCAGCCGTACCAGGTTTTTAATCGCCGCTGAAAGCCCATCCGTACCCATCCCAGCTTCCACATTATCAATCGCTCGGCTGATTTCATCTACCAAAGTCAACATCCACAGGTCATATTGATACAGATGCTCCAGCTCCTGCGATTGAATCTTGATCGCATCGAAAAACCCCGCATACCCATACGAAGCAGTTCGCACCCGATCAATGAATTGGCGCAACTTTATCGCCGCTGCTTCTAAATCCCCTACCTGTGCTAACCCACCCTCTTTGATGAGATCACGCTGCAAACCTGAAACCCGCCGCCAAAGTTCTTCATAGCGAGAAGCAATGTTTTCGCGCAGCATTTTATCCGCTGCCCGGCGCTGTTGACGATCAATGTAACCACTGAACCCAGGAACTTTGCTCAGAAGGTTGGAAAATACGTCTTGCTGTTCACGAATCCGGTTTAAGATGTCGCTCATTTTTCCTAATTCCTTTCGATAAAAAGACTCATCACTGGTACAATTTATTCCCGATAGCCCTAAACGTCCTCATATCTACTTTTGTGGCTACCTGGATTATATCTGTATTCATGTTCCAGAACAATATACGTTTCTGGAGTAGCCAGGGTTGCATTCCCATAATGCTTCTATTTTACACATTTCTGTAAAAAGACGCACACGATCAGCGTTCCATATTTCTCTAAAACACAATATATATAGAGAGAGAGAGAGAGAGGATAGAAAAAAGCAATTTTCTTGTAAGGTTCCTGTAAAGAAAAAAACATTGAAAAAACTTAGAGAGTGGTTATAATAAAATTTAGGTTCACAAAGAACTAAATGAAACTTCAAGCGATAGAGAGGAGGTGACAACATGTTATTCGCTCCGAAAGAACAAGGACAAGGCTTAGTAGAATACGCTCTTATTCTCGTATTGGTAGCCGTCGTCGTCATCGTGATCTTGACCGTACTTGGTCCCGCCATCGGCAACGTCTTCTCCAGCATCGTCAACAAAATCTAGCTCTTTTATTTTCTCAGAAAGGTGCATCCCATGTTATTCGCCCCTAAAGAACAAGGCCAGGGTTTGGTAGAGTACGCTCTTATTCTCGTATTGGTAGCCGTCGTCGTCATCGTGATCTTGACCGTACTTGGTCCCGCCATCGGCAACGTCTTCTCCAGCATCGTCAACAAAATCTAGCTCTTTTATTATCCCAGAAAAGGGCACCCCCATGTTATTCGCCCCTAAAGAACAAGGTCAGGGTTTGGTAGAGTAAGCGCTGATCCTTGTATGGGTAGCCGTCATCGTGATCTTGACCGTTTTAGGCCCCCGCTATCGGTAACGTTTTCTCTAGAATTGTTAACAAAATCTAATTCTTTTATTTTCTTAACGGAAAGATAGACGGCCTAAAAAGAGGCTTTGGACCTTCCAAAGCCTCTTTTGTATCCTCAAAGTGTACAAAATCATTCACCTTGCAAAATTGTGTGCGCTACCCTTTTGTTTCCGTTTTTATTTTGACGTATAATCAGTTCGATACAATACGCACTATTTGAAAATTGTTTTAGGAGGACCTATAAATGGCTACACGTCGACGCGGCAGAACGATTATTTTGCTTATCCTTGTCTTACTTCTATTGCTCGTTCTGGCATTTGCTGCCTGGATCGTCTTTCTTCAACCCATGTTATCACCCCGCGTGGTAGCGCCTGTTTCCACCACCCCAGGAGTCATAACCAACGCACCACAGCCAACCGCCACCGAGGTGGTCAACACGGTGGATATTGTGATGACCACCCAGCAGATGCCGCGTGGCGCAACCATCACGGAAAGCGTTGTCACCTTAGTCCCGATCCCATCCAAAGACTATGTACAGGGAACGTTCTTTGAAAAATTAGAGGATGTGGTCGGAAAACGCGCCAAGTATAATATGCAGCCCGGCACACCTCTCACTTCAGCCCTGTTGATCGGCGACAAAGGGTCTGCCTCTGCCTTTGACATTGCCAAAGGAATGGTCGCCATCTCTATGCCAATTGGCAAACTTTCCACCGTATCTTATGGGCTGCAACCCGGCGATCATGTAAATGTGATCACTTCCCTAGAACTGATTGACCTCGATCAACAGTTCCAAAGCGCCCTACCCAATAGCTCCGCCGTAGTCACCTTACCTGGTGATCTGGCAAAGCAATTTACCGCCACAGTGCTCATCGGCGTAGACCCTGTCACCAATGAACATGTAGTCGGTCGCACAGAAAATGACTCCGCTCTTGGGTCGCCCGTATACGTCTACCCCTCCGAAAAACAACGCCCACGTCTGGTCAGCCAAACGCTGATTCAAGATGTCACCGTGTTGCAGGTGGGCATATTCCCGCAAGGCGAGCCCATTGTAGGGAACTCAGCTGAAACCACCGCAGCCCAAGGCGCTGCTGCCCAACCCGCGCAGACGGGTCAAGCGGCGCAGCCTGCCCCGCAGCAAACCATCCCCGTACCGGATGTCATTACCCTCATCGTTAGCCCGCAAGACGCGGTAACGTTGAATTACCTGATGCTAGCAGGTGCAAAAATCAACTTGGTTATGCGCAGCGCCGGGGATAGTGATGTAGTTGATACATCCCCTGTCACCCTGCCCTTCATCCTGGATCAGTACAAGTTCCCCAATCCTGCCAAAGTGCCTTATGGAATGCAGCCACGCAGTGATGAGGTAGTGCCTGCTAATAATATTATCCAGCCATTCCCGGATACAGGCACAGCCGTTCCCTTCCTCACCAACCCAACCCCGCTCCCCAACCGGGCAACGCCAGTTAGTCCGGCTTTGACGCCAACCGCAGAACCGAACCCTGGGAACAAATAGCTCCCTTAGAAATAATCCCCGTATTTATCAGGCAATTAGATACATGTAGACTGGTAAATACGGGGAACAAATCACCAGCAGAACGCCTCTTAGCAGAAAATTCCCTTGCCAGACGAATGGCTCATAGAGGTGTTTGAAAAACGCATTACGTCCTCTGAAATTCTTATTGTTGGAGTGAAAGATGCCCTCTCAAGAAAAAGTTCGAGTCATTATCGTAGATGATATTTCCGAAACCCGCGAAAATATTCGCCGGATGTTGCAGTTTGATTTGAACATCGAAGTCATCGGAAGCGCTCGAACCGGACGAGAAGCCATTGACCTTTGCCAACAGGTGAAACCAGACGTCGCCGTCATGGATATTAACATGCCTGATATGGATGGCATTACGGCAACCCAGGAAATTAAGAAAAAACAGCCTTATATTCAGGTTGTTATTCTCTCCGTCCAAAATGACCCCAGCTACATGCGCAAAGCCATGTTGGCTGGCGCGCGTGACTTCCTGACCAAGCCCCCCATGATTGACGAATTAACCGATGCGGTACGCCGCGCTGGAGCGATGGCTCAGGAGGAGCGCAAAAAATCGGTCGCACTTTCCAGCCAACCCCAGAATGAACTTCAGAGCCTGGCAAGCAATTCCATCAATGGCAAAATTATCACGGTGTATAGCCCCAAAGGTGGCACAGGCAAAACAACCGTAGCCGTCAATTTGGCAATGGCATTAAAAACCCCTGAAAATAAAGTTGCCCTTGTAGATGGCAACCTGCAATACGGTGACGTAGCTGTTTTTCTTAATGAAAAAGCCAAAAATACCATCCTGGACTTAACCAGCCGCGTGGATGACTTAGAGGAAGATGTTGTACGCGAAGTGATGATTGCCCATCGCGGCTCCAACGTCCACCTTCTGGCTGCCCCTCCTCGCCCTGAAATGGCTGAAAAAGTAACCGGTGAGCAGTTTTCAAAACTACTCCGCTTCCTCCGCCAAGTCTACGATTTTATTATCATAGATACCGCCATTGACTTGAACGAAGTGGTGCAGTCCGCCTTAGATGTCACCGACCTGATCATCTTAATCACCACCCAAGAAATTCCTGCCATTAAAAATGCCAGCCTATTCTTACAACTGGCGGATGCAGTCGGCATTTCACGCAATCGCATTTTATTTGTCATGAATCGCTACGACCGGCGCATTACCATTACTGCCGAACGAATCGGCGAGACTTTGCGTCAGCCGATCCCTGTCATTCTTCCCCTGGATGAAAAAGTGGTGAAAAATTCAGTAGATCATGGCATCCCCTTTATGCTCGACAATAATCGCTCCTTACCCATCGGAAAGGGAGTCCAGCAGTTAGCCAATTTAGCACAAGATCGCCTGACAAAGTTGGAACAAGAAGCGTTCCTAAAAACGCCCTGAAATGATCTTGTTGAGATCAATAACAAGAACTATTCGTTTCTAATTCTACAGAAAGTGAAAGAAAGATGTCTATCTTAAAACGAATTCAAGGCGGAAATACACAAAACAACTCCGCTCCCGTTCAGTCGGGCAGTCAGAGTGCGCCAGCAAACCCCGATAACGCCACAGCCTCGCAAGCGCGCAGGGTGATGGCTCCTCCCGTTCCTGCTAGCCAGGATCGTTATCAGGACATCAAAGCGCGTGTCCAGAACAAACTCCTTGCCGGGCTTGACCCCAACACCGACACCAAAAAAGTCGCCGAAGTCCGTAAAACGATCCAGGACTTGTTTGAGCAAATCTTAACCGAAGAGAATATTGTGCTTTCTCGTCCCGAGCGAGTGCGCATGTTTGAGCAAATCGCTGCGGAAATCCAAGGCTTCGGTCCACTGCAAATTTTACTGGAAGATGAAACCGTCACTGAAATCATGGTGAATGGGGCAAAAAACATTTACGTAGAGCGGGCTGGCAAGCTCCATCGCGTGCCCATCACCTTTGAAAGTAACGAACACGTCAACCGCATTATCGAGCGGATTGTAGCCCCGTTAGGTCGGCGTATTGATGAGTCAAACCCCTATGTAGATGCCCGCCTACCCGATGGCTCGCGCGTCAATGCAGTCATTCCGCCCATTTCCCTGGTTGGACCGGTTTTGACCATTCGTAAATTCTCAAAAAAGCCCATCACCGTAGAGCAGCTGGTTGGCTTCGGCTCCGTCACCCAAGAAGGAATGGATTTCCTCCGTGCCTGCGTTATGTCCCGCTTAAATATTATCGTCTCAGGCGGCACCGGCTCCGGAAAAACCACCCTGCTGAACATCCTCTCTGGCTTTATTCCTACCGATGAGCGCATCTTAACCATCGAAAACGCCGCCGAGCTTCAACTCCGCCAGGAACACGTCGTCACCCTCGAATCGCGCCCCACGAATATTGAAGGCAAGGGCGAAATTTCCATCCGCGACCTGGTGATGAACGCCCTCCGCATGCGTCCAGACCGCATCGTGGTTGGAGAATGCCGCGGGGACGAAGCCCTGGATATGCTTCAGGCGATGAATACCGGGCATGATGGCTCTCTGACTACCGCCCACTCCAACAGTCCAAGAGATACCCTCTCGCGCCTTGAAACCATGACCATGATGGCTGGCATGGAATTGCCCGTGCGCGCCATTCGTGAACAAATCTCTTCCGCCATAGACTTAGTTGTCCATCAAGAACGCATGCGCGATGGCACGCGCAAGATCGTCAATATTACCGAAGTATCCGGCATGGAAGGGGATGTTATCACCACCACCGATTTATTTGTATACGAACAAATGGGGTATGAAAACGGTAAAATTGTTGGGAGACTGCGCCCCACCGGTCTACGTCCACGCTTTATGGATCGCATCGAAGCCTCGGGCATTCATCTCCCAGCCTCGATTTTTGGAATTGGAGAACGCAGGCGATGACGACAACAACCTATATTTTATTGGGTGGTGGATTTCTTCTCTTAATTGCTCTCATCGTAGCAGTGGTCATTTCTTTAAATAGTGACCGCGAAGTACAAAGCCGCATTGATCAGTTTGGACCCAACCTTACCCCTACCAAAGAAGACCGCGAAGCAGCGAAGAAAAATTCGCAGGTGATGACTGCCTGGCTCAACGACCGGGTAGGTAAATCCAGCTGGGGTGAAGGCATCTCGAGAGACTTGGCGCGCGCTGATTTAAAAATGACCCCCGGCGAGTTCATTGCCTTGCTGATTATTTCCTCATTTGGCGTGGCAATGCTGTTCTGGTTCATTGGCGGAAATTCCATTCTCTTCGCCGCCCTGGGTGCAATTGTGGGTTTCTTTATCCCCCGCATTTACCTCAACAGCCAAAAATCGCACCGCCTCGTGAGATTTAACGAACAGCTGGGCGATATGCTCAGTCTTATGGTCAACGGTCTGCGCGCCGGCTATTCTACCATGCAAGCCATGGAATCCGTGAGTAAAGAACTCCCCGCCCCCATCAGCGATGAGTTTCGCCGAGTCGTCCTCGAAATGCAATTAGGCGTGCCAATGGAGCAAGCCCTGGCAAACCTCCTGCGCCGTATTCCTTCCGAAGACCTTGACCTCGTCATTACCGCCATCAACGTGCAACGCGAGGTCGGCGGTAATCTAGCGGAAATTTTGGATACCATCTCTTATACCATTCGTGAACGGGTGCGCATTAAAGGCGAAATCCGCGTCCTTACCACTCAGGTGATGTACTCTGGTCGCATCCTGGCGCTCTTGCCGGTCGCCCTCATGGGCATTTTATACGTCCTCAACCGCGATTATATGATGGAATTCTTCAAGCCAGCCAACAACGCCACCCTCCCTTGCGGATATATGGGTTTGGTATGTGCCGGGCTCCTCATCCTGGCAGGCTACCTTACCATGCAAAAAATTGGACAGATTGAAATTTAAGAATAGGAGAACACCATGCCTCTCGCCATTATAGGAATTGTTCTGATCGCCATTCTCATTGGGGTTGCCGCATTTTTGGTGTACATTGGGTTAAAAAATCCAAACGGCGCCAACGAACAGGATTTAATCACCCGGCTGGAAGATTTTAACCAACGCGGCGAAGCCGTTAACCTGGAAAAACTGGAACGCGCAATGCCTTTTCAGGAGCGCGTTATTTTACCCATGGCGCGTAAATTAGGCGAACTAGCGGTGCGTTTTACCCCCCAGAATGCCATGAACTCCATAGCCCGCAAACTTGAGTTAGCAGGCATGCCCGGCAAGATTGATCCAACCCTCTTTCTGGCGATTCAATTTATTGCCGCAGTGACTTTCGGCGGGGTGTTGTTTCTGGCGATGGCTTTTTCCCGTATGGATTTGGCGTTAGGGGTAAAAATGCTCATCGTGCTGGGTGGAACGATCATTGGCTTTTTCATGCCGCAATTATGGTTGAGCAGCAAGATTGGGCGCCGCCAGAAAGAAGTCCGCAAAGCCATGCCTGATGCGCTTGACCTGCTTACCATCTGCGTAGAAGCAGGCTTGGGCTTTGAAGCTGCCATGGCAAAAGTCAGTGAAAAATGGGCTTCTGAACTTTCCCTCTCCTTTGCCCGCTGCCTGCAAGAGATTCAGCTGGGTAAGGTGCGCCGCGAAGCCCTGCGTGATATGGCTGACCGCCTGGGCATTACCGAAATGTCCAGCTTTGTCGCCGCCGTCATCCAATCTGAGCAGTTAGGAGTCAGTCTTTCCAAAGTGCTGCGCATCCAGTCAGACCAAATGCGCATCAAACGCCGCCAGTTGGCTGAAGAAGAAGCCCATAAAGCCCCTATCAAAATGCTGATCCCCATGGCAGGGTTGATTTTCCCCTCCTTAATGATTACCCTGATGACCCCCGCAGCCCTGCGCATGGTCAATTCATCTTTGGGCAGTATGCTCTTGAAATGATTTCCCCTCAAGCCTCCCGCTGGAGATACCACGCCTATCAACTGATCTGGCATATGGTTGATTGGGTATTCCCACCCGTATGCGCAGGATGCGACCAGACAGGCGAGCGTTGGTGCAGCGCATGTCAAACCAACAGCGATGTACTGACCGGCAATCTCTGCCCGATTTGCGGACTCCCCCAGGCAACCGCACAAGTCTGCGCCGAATGTGCCAATACCCCTCCACCCTATCGCGCCTTACGCTCATGGGGCAAATATGGCGGTCCCTTGCGGAACGCCATTGTGCGCCTTAAATACAAAAGTGATATGGGTATGGGAGAGGTACTATCCAAACACCTCATCAAGCTATATAATGATGTTAAGTGGGAGGTAGACCTCGTGACCGCAGTGCCTCTGAGTGCCAATCGTCAAAAACAGCGCGGATACAATCAGGCAGGCTTGCTTGCACGTCCCCTTGCCTATGCCATCTCCAAGCCCTACACACCCAATATCCTCCTTCGCACACGAGACACTCCATCGCAGGTACACTTAACGGCACAACAACGGCGCACCAATTTGCTTAACGCATTTAGCGCGTCCGCCCCTATCGTTCATGGCAAAGTGGTACTGGTCATTGACGATGTCACCACCACCGGCTCAACGATAAGCGCCTGCGCTCAGGCGCTTTCGCAGGCTGGCGCCGCGGAAGTTTATGGCATCACCCTCGCACGGGCAATGTTCTCAAATGACCGCAACGACTAGCCTGACCAACATTCATCCCCCAACGGAGGTTTTATATGGCGCTAGAGGTAGAGATTTTCCCAAAGAACATGGAAATCACCGAACGAATCAGCGACTATGTCACTCGCAAAGTCTCAAAACTAGACCGATTTTTGAGTGACATCGAAGAAACCCGAGTAGACCTGGCTTACCTGAAATCTGCCCGCAATCCCTCCGACCGGCAAATTGCGCAAATCACCATTCGCGGGCGCGGCTATATCCTCCGCACGGAAGAACGCTCGGAAGATATTTTTACCGCCATTGACGCCGCTGTGGACAAAATGCAGCGCCAAATGGAACGCATGAAGGGCAAACGCGCTCATGGACGTGGCGATGGCACCCCCGCCTCTGAAGTTGCTGAGGAAATCCTTCCTCCTCCTGAAGTCAACGAAGATATGCCCGTCATCGCGCGGCGCAAAACCTTCAGCCTCATCCCCATGGATGAAATGGAAGCCATTGAGCAGATGATCCAGCTCGGCCACGAAAACTTCTTCGTCTTCTATAACGCCGATAGCAACGCAGTCAATGTCCTCTACCGCCGCCGTGATGGAACGTATGGCTTGATTGACCCGAAACTTGGGTAGAACCTTCTTTTTCGTCCCCCTGTAATCAACAAAAGCCTGAGTATGTGCGCATCTTGCCACATACTCAGGCTTTTGCTATAATCAACTGTCAGAAATGATACTCTAAGATTTTACGAGGCAAGGTTTTTTTATGATTGACGTGAATGATCTGCGAAAAGGCATAATTTTTGAGCTGGATAACAGCCTTTATCGTGTGTTGGAATATACCCATCACAAACCTGGGCGCGGGAACGCCATTATTCGTATTAAAGCGCGCAATATCCGCTCTGGCACCAACCTGGAAAAGACTTTCCAATCCGGCGACCGCATTCAAGATGTTCGCCTGGAATATCACAACGTTCAATATCTGTATACCGATGGCGATATCTACTACTTTATGGATGCCGAAACCTTTGAACAACCCGGCATCCCTAAATCCATTGTAGGGGATATGGCTGGCTTCCTCAAAGAAGGTATCGAAGTCAAACTGACCTTCTTCCAGACTGAACCACTGGACATCGAATTGCCCACCTCTGTGGATTTAAAGGTGATTCAAGCCGATGTTGCCGTGCGCGGGGATACCGCCACCGGCGTCACCAAACGAGTGACGGTCGAAACGGGCTACCAGGTGGATGTCCCCATGTTCGTCAAAGAAGGCGACGTCGTCCGCATTGATACCCGCACTGGCTCATACGTCACCCGCGTCTAAGCTACGCTGCTCGTTCAAAATCGCCTGGGGGAATGAGGGAGCGAGAATTTTTTAACATTGCAATTGATCCCCCTTTCTGAACGAAAAGGGCAGATTTTATTTGAGTAAGATCAGGAATGTATTCCTGATCTTACTCAAATAAAATCTGCCTAATCCATTTGGTCCGCTGGGGCATTCATTATTCTATCAAGACACGAGAGGTCACGTCATGACCAAATTTACGCTGCTGTTTGACCTGGATGATACCCTGCTTGAAAATTCCATTCAAATTTTCTTACCGCCTTACTTAAAAGCATTAGGCAAACATCTGGTAACTTTCGTAGACCCATCTGTGATGGTGCCGCAATTATTAGCCGCCACTCAAAAAATGGTCGAGAATAATGACCCTGGCACAACCCTCGAAAACACCTTTGATGCCGCTTTTTACCCCGCCATTGGCAAAAGCAAAGAAGAATTGCGCCCAGCTTTGGAAAGTTTTTACGGCAACGTCTTCCCTAGCCTTTCCCCCCTCACTCACCTGCGACCAACCGCCGTGCAGGTCGTCGCCCACGTAGTGGCGCAAGGGCATACTGTTGTGATTGCTACCAACCCTGTTTTTCCTCGTATGGCAATTGAACACCGCATCACTTGGGCAGGCTTAGACAGTCACCGCGCAAATTTCCAGCTGGTCACTTCTTATGAAGGCTTCCACTTTACCAAACCCAACCCGGCTTACTTTGCTGAAATTTTGGCGCAGCTGGGCTGGAAAGATCAAATTCCCTTGATGATCGGCAACAGCCTCGAAGACGACCTGTTGCCCGCCAGTCAGTTGGGGATTCCTTGCTTCTGGCTGACTGATCAACCCGACGACCTGCCCGCTGGCTTATCCCCATTCAGCGCAAAGGGACAGTTGGAAGATGTACCTGCCTGGGTGGAATCCCTTGGCAAACAAACCCTAAAACCCGTTGAACCCACCATCCAGGGCTTAATCAGCATCTTACGGGCAACCCCCGCCGCGTTGGATACCCTCTCCCGCATGCTTTCTGAGGCGGATTGGCAGCAGCGTCCCGCTCAGGCAGAATGGAGCGTGACTGAAATCCTCTGCCACCTGCGCGATGTAGATCAGGAAGTCAATCTCCCTCGCCTGCAAGAAGTCCTGCGTGGGGATAATCCCTTCCTCGCAGGGATTAATAGCGACCCCTGGGCAAGTGAGCGCAAATATTGCCAACAAGATGGCATCCTCGCCCTGCGTGAATTTACCGCAGTGCGCATGAATCTCTTACAGCTCTTATCCTCCCTCACCCCGGAGCAATGGCAGCTACCCGCCCGCCATGCTATCTTTGGTCCTACCACCTTGCGCGAGTTGGTCAGCTTTATGACCACCCATGACCGCTCACATATCCAGCAAATTCGCCAGGCAGCCCATGCCGAGGATTAAACGCCCTGCGGCAAGCAAAAAACAGGCAAATCTGGCAAACCTGTATAAGAGTTTGATTAGATTCAGGTGATTCTTTATCTATAATGTAGAATAGTGATTGGCAGATTGGTATAATCGTTACTAATAGAGAGAACAAGTGTATTTTTCGACCTTTCGGTCGGTTGTCCCCCCAAATGGGGGTGGGGATTAATTATTGGGAGGCATAAGTGAATTCACGTAATCAGTCGTATATCATCTACCTGCTGCTGTTCATCGCCATTATAGCGATGCTGGTGTATAACTTTTTCCAGTCCAGCGGTAGCCAGGATGCGCTCACCATCAATCAGGTCGCGGCAGACGTTCAAAGTGGAACGGTTGCCAAAATCCTTGAGAGTGAAAACACCATCAGCGTCACCTATAAGGACGGCACTCATCGCGATGCAACCATCGAGCAGAATGCCACCCTGGTTCAGCAGTTAATTAATCTGGGCGTCACCCAAGAAAAATTAGCTCCTGGCGCAGTAAAAATTGAAATTAAACCGCCAAGCGCCTGGTTGGGCGTCCTGACCGGGCTGGGCTACTTCTTGCCCTTCCTTGTTTTAGGCGCGGTATTCTTCTTCATCTTCCGCCAGGCGCAAGGCTCGAATAACGCAGCCATGTCCTTTGGCAAATCGCGCGCGCGCATGTTCAGCGGCGATCATCCTACCGTCTCATTTGATGACGTAGCCGGCGCGGATGAATCGAAAGAAGAATTGAAAGAAGTCGTTGAATTCCTACGCGAACCGCAGAAGTTCATTCAACTCGGCGCGCGTATTCCAAAGGGCGTGCTGCTTGTAGGCCCTCCAGGAACCGGTAAGACCCTCATCGCCAAAGCTGTTTCAGGCGAAGCCGGCGTACCTTTCTTCTCGATTTCCGGTTCTGAGTTCGTAGAAATGTTCGTGGGTGTCGGCGCCAGCCGTGTCCGTGACTTGTTCGACCAGGCAAAACGCCATTCACCCTGCATCGTCTTTGTGGATGAAATTGATGCGGTCGGTCGTCAGCGTGGCGCTGGTTTAGGTGGAAGCCATGACGAGCGTGAGCAGACCTTAAACCAGCTCCTGGTGGAGATGGACGGGTTTGATACCGATACCAATATCATCATCATGGCGGCAACTAACCGCCCAGACATCTTAGACCCAGCCCTACTCCGCCCCGGTCGCTTTGACCGCCGCGTAGTGTTGGATCGCCCCGATATGCGCGGCCGTGAGGCAATCCTCAAGGTTCACTCCAAAGGCAAGCCGTTAGACCCTTCGGTGGATTTAAGCGTTCTGGCGCGTTCTACCCCCGGTTTTGTCGGCGCTGATCTGGAAAACCTGGTCAACGAGGCGGCTATTCTGGCTGCCCGCCGCAACAAGAAGGTCATTACCCAATCTGAATTTGAAGAAGCCATCGAGCGCGTGATTGCCGGTCCCGAGCGCAAGAGCCGCCTTATTTCCGAAGACGAAAAGCGGATCGTGGCGTATCACGAAGCCGGACATGCCGTGGTGATGCACTCTATCCCTGAATCAGACCCCGTGCAGAAGGTTTCCATCATTGCGCGTGGCATGGCAGGTGGTTTCACCTTATCCCTGCCTGAAGAAGATCGCACCCTTATGCCCCGCAAGAAGTTGCTGGCTGACCTGACCGGCCTGCTGGGTGGGCGCGCCGCCGAAGAACTCGTCTTTGATGACATCACCTCTGGCGCATCCAACGATATTGAGCGTGTCACTCAAATGGCGCGTAACATGGTCACCCGCCTGGGAATGAGTGATGCTTTAGGTCCTATGGTCTACGGTCAAAAGGAAGAATTAATCTTCCTTGGGCGCGAAATCTCAGAACAGCGTGACTATTCTGAAGCGGTAGCGGAACAGATTGACCGCGAAGTCCGCAAACTGGTCGAAGAAGCCTATGACCGCGCGCGTGAAATCTTACGCGCCCATCACGACGCCTTAGATCGCGTCGCCCAGCGCCTGCTGGAAGTTGAAACTATCTCGCGCGAGGAATTTGAACGCCTCTTTCCCGCCCCAGTGGAAAAGCGCAATAGTACCCCCTCGCTCGTCACCAATAACTAATCCATAAAAAGAGAGTCTGGTGTGGAGAGTCTGCAAAATAGACTTTCCACACCAGACTTTTCATTTAAGCCAACCCGATAATACGCCAACACCGCCTGTAAAATTGCCTGCGAAGATCGCATCTCTGCCAATGGATTTGCAGGCAATGGCGGCAAATACATCACCGATGGCGTAAGGGACCAGGTACGCGGTGACAGCGTCTTCACAACCAACTGCAAACATGCCCCCATCTGCTCGCGGTCTTTTTTTCGCTTGCGCAAGCGAGTAATTGGGTGAAACGTAGCCTGCGGAGCCAATACCCCACTGATCACTGCCCCTACCAGGGTAAATTGTGGCACTTTGCGGATAAAAATCGCCAGACTTTCCGACCAACCAGAAAGCGACTCCACCGCACCGCCCAGTACTGCCGGGTCTGGCTCAATTTGCCCCGCCGGAAATGTAAGAATGGCGTGACCCTCTTGCAAGAGCATAATCATCCGGCGCACCACCCCCAGCCGCCCCGCAGCGTCTTCTGGCACATATATCATCCGCTGCGATACATGCGGCAACGCCTGTAGAAATGGGCGATCCGCCCCTACAATATAAAGATCATCGCGCGGCAAGGTTGCGAATAGAATCAGCGTATCCGCCATGCCAGGGTGATTGCTAACCACCAATAGCGGACCGCGCTCCGGCAGGTTCTGTTGCCCTTCTACCTTCAGCCCTTGCACAAAACAGGGCAGAATCCCTTGCGCAGCCCCCTGCAATCCCATCACGCCCACGTTCTCGTCAAAACCCACCACCTGCTGGGCGAATTGCCGCGCTGCCGAGTAAAATAAAAGACGCGCAGCCCACCGCCCCACAAGTGAATTTTCTACCCCTATTCCAGAATAGATATCCTTCAGATTGATTTGGGTCAGATCATCCAACTGGGATTGCCCCGGATAAACCATTTATTTCCCCTTTTCAAACAAAGATTAGTTATTTTTCAAGCCAAGCCAGCCTTACCAACTCACGGCGCAGCGCCTTTCCCACTGACGAACGCGGCAGCGCAGCGATGAATTTCATCTCAACAGGAATTTTATAATACACCAGCCGCTCCGCGTACTACTCGCAGATCCAGCCAGAGCTGATCCCTCACTCCTCCTCCGCAAGCGGACTGCCCGGCATGATCCACCCTTCCCCCGAACGGATCAAAGCCTCAATCTGCGTTAACGTCCCTGCCCCCACTTCAAACCAGTGGATCAGCGGGTCTTCTTCGCGGAACCAGGCGCCTTGCTGACGAACATACCGGCGCGTCAGCCGTTTCATCTGCATGACTGCATCCGCTAAGGTCATTTCACCGCGCACATAAGCCACCATTTCCCGATAGCCAATCGCGGAAAGGGTAGGCAGGTTAGGGGTATACCCTTGCGCCAGCAGTGCGCAGACTTCATCCGCCAGTCCCCCTGCCAGCATTGCCTCAATCCGCTGATCAATCCGCGCGTATAACTCAGCGCGTGGACGGGTCAGCCCAATCACCATCAGCGAATACGGCGAAATCGCCTTGCGCCGCTGCTCTGAAAACCGCCTGCCTGTGCTGAAAATCACTTCCAGTGCGCGGATGGTACGGCGCACGTTGCGCGCATCAATCAATTCTCCTGCGGCAGGGTCAAGCAGGCTCAATCTACGATGCAGTTCCTGCGCGCCCACCTCCTCCGCCAACCTCTCTAAAGAGCTCCGCAAATGGGTGTCTATCCCCTGCGGTGGCAATTCCCAGGCTTCCATCACCGCCCTGACGTATTGCCCCGTACCTCCCACCAGGAAAGGCAGCTTCCCGCGGCCGTGAATGTCCTCAATCGCCGCGTGTGCCGCCACTTGAAAGATCGCCAGGCTCCAGGGTTGATCTGGGGTAGCAACATCAATCAGGTGATGCGGTACGCGGGCGCGCTCCTCCAGGCTGGGCTTGGCTGTCCCAATTTCCATCCCCTGGTAAAACAGGCGCGAATCGGCAGAGACAATTTCCCCATCAAGGCGTTCTGCCAACTGCAATGAAATTTCCGTCTTGCCCACTGCGGTAGGTCCCACCAATACCACCAACGGCTGCGGAAATTTATCCGGTAATGTTTTCAAAATATTCAATCTCCACATCCTGTAAAGTTTCCGTTGCGTCCGGTTGTTTCACCAATTGGATGGCAATCACATCCAGCTGCCAGGCACAGGCGTGCCATTCCGGGTGATCTTCAATCCACGCCTGCGCGGAATGCGTCATGTGTTCCAGTTTTTGGGCAGTAATAGCGGTTTCCGGGTATCCAAAACGCAAATTAGAGCGCGTTTTCACCTCTACGAACGAAAGCGCCCCATCGCGTTGGGCAATCAAATCAATTTCACCATAATGGGTATGCGCATTCCGCGCCACCATCGTAAACCCTTTCCGCTCTAAAAATTGGGCAGCCGTCGCTTCGCCTCGTTGACCCAGCTTCTGGCGTTTGGTTTGTGGCATTTCTGTTATCCTCTTTTTTGCGTTTTCTTAAAATCATGCTACACTTGAACTTAAATCGAATAATGAATTGTACCTGATCCTGCAGGGGGCGAGGGTTGTCGGATCTGTTTCGAGTTATTCCAATAAAAAAGGACGGCTATGCCTTCTGCTGAGATTATCGCCATCGGCACAGAATTGTTATTGGGGGAGATTCAAGACACGAATACCCAGTTTCTTGCCCGCTTTTTGCGTGACCTGGGTATTGACCTGTATCGCACCGGCATGATCGGGGACAACGAAGAGCGCATCGCTCAGGTCATCCGCGAAGCCATGTCGCGCTGCGAAATCATCATCACCACCGGCGGCTTAGGTCCCACGGTGGATGACCCCACGCGCGGGGCGGTAGCGCGCGCCCTGGGCGTAGAAACAGAATTCCGCCCTGAATTATGGGAGCAAATTATCTCCCGTTTCAAACGCTATAACCGCCACGCCACCGAAAATAACCGCAAGCAAGCGTTTATCCCCAAAGGCGCCATCGCAGTAGAAAATCCGGTTGGCACAGCCCCTGCTTTTATCTGCGAAACAGCCACCAGCTGCATCATCTCCCTCCCTGGCGTTCCGCGTGAAATGGAATATCTGATCCAAAGCGCGGTGCTGCCTTACCTTAAAGATCGCTTTCAACTGCGCGGGACAATCAAGGCGCGCGTGCTGCACATCGCCGGCGTGGGTGAATCCGTCATTGACGAATGGGTCAGCGATCTTGAAATGCGCACTAACCCTACCGTTGGGCTATTAGCGCACGCTGGTCAAGTGGATATACGCATCACCGCCAAAGGTGAATCTGTTGAAGCCGTAGACGCAATGATCGCCCAAATGGAAGCCGAGGTGCGCGAGCGCATTCAGGAAGGCTTATATGGCGTAGATCGTGAAACCCTGGAAGGCGTCATCTGGCAAAAGCTAGATGAATTGGGCTGGTCGCTGGCATTGGTCGAGTGTAATTTAGGCAGTGCGTTGCTGCGGCGCATGTCGCGCGCCAACTTCAGTCAGGAACGCGCCATTGCCAACAGCCAACCCCTCTCAGCCGATGAACTCCGCTACTCTGTTGAGCAGTTCCGCCAGCGCAACGCCGCAGAAGCCGCCCTTGGCATCAGCTTGGTGGAGGAAGGCGAGCGTCACCTGGCATATATCGTCATCGTCACGCCTGCCGGAACGACAGAATTTACCCGTTCCTTTGGCGGCGAACGCGCCCTTGCTGCGCCCTGGTCCATCAACAGCGGGTTAGAGTTGCTCCGCCGCTCGCTAATTTCATCTCCATCACAGGGAAGCCATGAAAACCATTGATCTGCTCTTAACCAATGCCAATGTCCTTAGCATGGACCAAGACATGCATCAATACCCGCATGGGGCAGTCGCCATCCACGAGGATAAAATTGTGGAAGTGGGCGCACAAGAAGACCTGGTTTCGCGCTACGACCCCACCCAAACCATAGACTGCGGCGGCAAGGTCATTATGCCCGGGCTGATTAACGCCCATACTCACGCCCCTATGACCCTGCTGCGCGGTTTGGCGGATGATCTGCGCCTGGATGTGTGGCTCATGGGCTATATGATGCCTGTTGAACGTGAATTTGTCAGCCCTGAGTTCGTATTCCTCGGCACGCTGCTCGCCTGCGCCGAAATGATCCGTTCAGGCGTCACCTGCTTTGCAGATATGTATTATTTTGAAGAGGAAGTGGCAAAAGCGGCAACCCAGGCTGGCATGCGCGCCCTCTGCGCCGAATCCGTGTTGAAATTCCCCACCCCTGACGCAGATTCCTACGAGGAAGCCCTTGCTTACGCGCGTGGTTTCATCCAACGTTGGAAAGGACACCCACTTATTGTGCCATCCGTTGCTTCCCACGCGCCCTATACCTCCACAACCGAGATTTTGCGCGCAACTGCCCAGCTTGCCATTGAATTTGATGTACCCCTCCACACCCACCTGGCGGAAACCGCCTCTGAAGTGGAAAATATGCGCCGTGACGAAGGGATTCCCGTCATCCCCTACGTCAAAAAGCATGGCCTATTTGACGCCAAGGTGCTGGCTGCCCACTGCGTTCACGTGGATGAGGGCGAGATTCGCACTCTGCAGCGCTCCAACGTGGGCGTAGCTCACAACCCCTCTTCCAATCTCAAACTCGCTTCCGGCATCGCCCCCATCAAACGCATGATTGACCAAGGCGTACACGTGGGCATTGGCACAGATGGTCCCGCCTCTAACAACGACCTGGATATGTTCGAGGAAATACGTTTAGCCGCCTTCCTGGCAAAAGGCTCTACCGGCGACCCCACCGCCATCCCTGCCCCTACTGCCCTGCTCATGGCAACCCGCATGGGCGCGGAAGCCATGCACATGGGTAACATCACAGGCTCGTTAGAACCCGGCAAACGCGCAGATTTGATCCTCATTGACCTGGATACCCTGCACAACTCCCCGCACTTCTCCCACGACCCCAACGCCACCTATGCGCAGATTGTCTATGCCGCTAAATCCACCGATGTAACGGACGTGATGGTCAATGGTCAATGGCTGATGCGCGGGCGCACCTTGCTCACCCTTCAGGTGGATTCCCTCTTGCAGCAAGCCAAAGAGTATGCCCGCCAGATTGACGCCTTCCTCATTGCGCGCGAACAATCCCTGCTTTCCAAGCTCATTGCCATTGGTGGCGCGATGGAAGAGGAAAGTTTTGAAGTGCAGGCAAAAATTCGCGTGGAAGACCTGGAAGCCGTTCAATCCGCCTTGCTCGGTCCCGAAATTGAAATCGTGCGCACCCGCCATTACCGCGAATACGACACCTACTTCTCCTTTGCAGACCCCAAAGAAGGTCGCCTGCGCTTCCGTGAAGATTATTTCCTGGAAGCCAACAACGAAGTTGGCAATGTCCGCGCCCGCCTGACGCTCATCGGCTCGCCGGAAGATAACTTCGCTCAAAAGGTACTGCTCTCACGCAGTCGTTACTATGCCCCCGCCACCCACACCCTACGCTTCTACCGCGAATATTTCAGACCTACCAGCGAAGTAGAAGTAGAAAAAGATCGCCTGCGTTTCCTCGTGCGCTATCACGACACCGAATTTTTCATCAACCTGGATACCGTAAAGAAACCTGCCTTGGGAAAATTTGTTGAAATCAAAAGCCGCACCTGGAGTCGCGCCGATGCCAATGGCAAAGCCGCTCTCGTCACCGAATTGATGGACTTGCTGGTCAAAAGCGCCAGAGAAGTGGCGCCCAGAGATTATATCGAAATGGTGAACTAAAATAATAAAGTTGTTGTTACCGCTCAGTAACGCAAAGTCTCTTGTTATACGATATCGAAGGAGGGTAAATGCAAGGAAATCGCTCCAACCAAGCGGTATCACCGAAAGAAAAACGCACCCTGCGCATTTTGTTTGTCGCCTCAGAGGCTGACCCATTTATCAAAGTGGGTGGTCTAGGGGATGTTACCGGCTCGTTGCCTCATGCGCTGCGCCACCTGTCTCCTGAAGATACGGAAGGATACACCCTCGATGTCCGCCTAGTGATCCCTTTCCATTCCGCCATTGCCAAAAAAGTGTCGGATGCAGCCCCTATCGCCACTTTCACCGTAAAGCGATCTGGTGAAAAGGTAGAGGCGCAAGCCTTCCTCACCCATGATAATGGCTTACCTGTCTATCTCATTGCTGGCGCGCCCATTGAAAAGGATGCCCCCGTTTACAGTCTGGATACACGTAAGGACGGCGAAAAATACACCTTCTTCTCGCTAGCAGTGCTTGAACTGGTACGCCAACTCGAATGGCAGCCGGATGTCATCCACGCGCATGACTGGCACACTGCCCTCACCGTGTATATGCTCAACCTGCGCCGCGCCACAGACCCCTTCTTTCAGCGCACCCATTCGATCTTTACCGTCCATAACCTGCCCTTCATGGGCGCAGGCATTGACGATGCCATGAAAGCCTATGGCATTCCGCGTCTGTCAGAACCACGTCTGCCGGAATGGGGCGAATATCAGCCCCTGCCCATGGCGCTGGCAACCGCCGACATCATCACCACCGTCTCGCCTGCCTACGGGCGCGAAATCCTCAGCGCAGAATTTGGCTGCGGACTGCAAAACTTCCTGAGTTCACGCTCCGATAGCGTAGTGGGCGTCCTGAATGGATTGGATGAGGCTGCCTGGGATCCTTCCACCGATAAAGGCTTACATACCCCCTTCAACATCGCCACCTTGCCGGAACGCATCCAAAATAAGCAAGCCCTGATGCGCGAATTTGACCTGCCCCCTAACCTCGACCTCCCTCTGCTGATCCTCATCAGCCGCATGGACTGGCAGAAAGGCGTAGACCTTGCCCTGGATGCCCTCCGTGAACTCGGCGGGCTGCCCTGGCAAGCTATTCTCTTAGGCAGCGGCGACCCCGTCCTGGAAGCCAATATGCACCAGCTGGAAACCGAATTTCCATACCGCGTGCGCGCCGTCACTCGCTTCGATACCCAGCTTTCTCGGCGCATGTACGCAGGCGGGGATATGCTCCTTATGCCTTCTCGCTATGAACCCTGCGGATTAGCCCAAATGATCGCCATGCGCTACGGCTGCATCCCCGTCGCTCGCGCCACGGGCGGTCTGCGCGATACCGTCAAAGATACCCAAAGCCCTGAAACAAGCACCGGTTTTCTTTTTGAAGATGCCTCTCCTGAAGCCCTGGCAGCTGCCTTGCGCCGCGCCATTGCTGCCTACGCTGACCCCCAAAGCTGGCGCGCCAGACAATTATTTGCCATGCAGCAAGATTTTTCATGGCAGCGTTCCGCGCGGACGTATGCCAAAATGTACGATAAATTCCAAGAGCCTCTATAGGAGGACCGACTATGAAAGTACGCTCGATCATTTTGGCTGGCGGCGAAGGCACCCGTCTTGGCGTATTAACCGCCAAACGCACCAAACCCGCCGTTCCTTTTGGCGGTAAGTATCGAATTATTGATTTCCCGCTCTCAAATTGCGTCAATTCCAACCTATTTGACGTGATGATCGTTGCCCAATACCGTCCCCATTCCCTCATTGAACATATTGGCTCAGGGGGCCCGTGGGATTTAAACCGCGAGTTTAGCGGCGGTATTCGCCTCTATACTCCCTATCGCTCGCGCGCCGCCAGCTGGTTCGGCGGCACAGCCGATGCCGTTCAGCAAAATTTCACCTTCATCAAACGCGGCGACCCCGATTTAATCCTTATCTTATCCGGCGATCACGTCTACAGCATGGATTATAGCAAGATGATCCGCTTTCACGAAGATCACCACGCTGACCTGACCATGGCTGTCACTCAAGTGCCGATCAGCGAAGCCTCTCGGTTTGGCATTGTCGGCGTCTCCGGCGATTATCGCGTCAATTCTTTCGTTGAAAAGCCCGCCAACCCGCCTTCTAACATGATCAACATGGGCATCTATCTGTTTAATTGCAAAGTCCTCAATCAAGTCTTGTGGGAGGATCATCAAAATGCGGATTCGTCCCATGATTTTGGCAAAGACATCTTGCCCAACATGATTGCCAGCGGCATGCGTGTCTTTGCTTACCCTTATGAAGGCTATTGGGTGGATGTCGGCACGATCAATTCTTACTGGCAGGCGCACATGGATTTGTTAGGTGACCCGCCTGCCTTAGAGATATATAACCGCAACTGGCTCATCCGTACCCGCACCGAAGACCGCCCCCCCGCCCGCGTGATGCGCGGTGCCATGCTCGAAGATAGCCTCATTTGTAATGGCTGCGTCATCGAGGAGGGCGCGCGAATAGTACGCAGCGTGCTCTCCCCCGGCGTACACGTCATGGCTGGCAGCGTCATTGAAGAATCCATCGTTCTCAATGACACCATCATTGGCAAAAACTGCCAGATTGAAAGAGCTATCTTCGACAAATGGGTTTGCATTGGCGACCGAGCCGAAATCGGTCTCGGGCAAAATGGTCAGCTTTCCATTCCTATGGTTGGCAAAAATGCCATCCTGCCCGCCGGAATCATCATTCAACCCGGCGCTTCCATTGGCGTAGATGTTGCCGTACAAGACTTTTCAAGCAACCTGGTTCGCCCAGGCATGCACATTCAAACACGGAGACTGCCGAATGAAGTTTACTAGATCCGCTGGCATCATTTTCCACCCCACCAGCCTGCCTGGTCCAGATGGCATTGGCGACCTGGGACCAGAAGCCTTCCAATGGGTGCGCTTCCTCAAAGAGAGCGGCTGTACCCTCTGGCAATTGTTACCCCTCGGACCCACTGGCTATGGCGATTCCCCTTACCAGGCTTTTTCAGCCTTCGCAGGCAACTTTTACCTGGTCAGCCCCGCCCTCCTTCTCGATGAAGACCTTCTCACCCAAGCAGACCTGGCGGATCGCCCCATCTTCCCCGCCAATCAGGTGGATTATGGCCCCGTCATCACATGGAAGCTCACTCTGTTGGATCGCGCTTTTGAGCGATTCCTCAAAAGCAAATCCTCTGCCCTCAAAGCCGAAATGAAACTGTTCCAAGACCGCGAAGCCAGCTGGCTAGAGGATTTTGCCCTGTTTATGGCAATCAAAGAAGCCCAGGGCGGCGTGGCATGGTGTGACTGGCCCCAAGCCCTGCGTAAGCGTGAAAAACAAGCCATAGAGGACTTCAAACGCGAAAATCCGCAGTCTATTCAGCGTCACATCTTCCGTCAGTTCCTCTTCTTCCGCCAATGGGAGCAGGTTCACCAGTTTGCCAACCAAAACGGCATTCAAATCATCGGCGATATTCCTATCTTTGTCGCCTACGACAGCGCCGAAGTCTGGGCGCGCCCAGAGTTATTCTATCTGGATGAGCAAGGCAAGCCCACCGTGGTGGCGGGCGTCCCACCAGATTATTTCTCACCTACTGGTCAACTGTGGGGCAATCCCCTCTATCGTTGGGATGTTCATAAGCAGAGCGGCTATACCTGGTGGATTGAACGCATCCGCGCTTCCCTCAAACTGGTAGATATTCTGCGCGTAGATCACTTCCGCGGCTTTGCCGGTTACTGGGAAATTCCTGCCAGCATGACCACCGCTGAGAACGGTCGTTGGGTCAAGGGACCCGGCATTAGCCTGTTTCAGGCAATTGAGCTAGCATTAGGCGGCTTGCCCATCATCGCCGAAGATTTGGGCGAGATCACTCAGGATGTTATTGACCTGCGCCATGAACTTGATCTACCCGGTATGAAAGTCATGCACTTTGCCTTTTCCGGCGATGGCACGCATCCCTTCTTGCCACACAATTACCCCATCAACTGCGTGGCGTACACGGGCACCCATGATAACGATACCTCGCGCGGATGGTATGACTCGATCAACGAAGTCGAGCGTGATTTTGTCCGCCGCTATCTTGGGCGTTCCGGCGAAGATATTTCCTGGGATCTGATTCGCGCCCTCTGGGCTTCCCCTGCCATCTTCACCCTTGCCCCCATGCAGGATTTCCTCTCACTCGGCGCTCAGGCGCGCATGAATCAACCCGGTCGCGCCGCTGGCAACTGGAACTGGCGGATGGATGCCGATGTTTTCCAGAATGACACCCTCATTGAGCGCATCCACGAGATGAACGCTCTCTTTGCGCGCGGGTTGCCTGCCAACTAACCTATTCCTCCACTTTGGCGCGGGTCGCCAGGGTAATCCCAATCAAGATTAAAACGCCCCCCGCCAGCTCTAAGTTGGTGGGGGTCTCTTTTAATAGAATCATGGCTAAAATCGTAGAACCAATCGGTTCGCCAAGCAATGCTACCGAAACCACCGCCGCCGAAACGTACCGCAAGGCATAGTTAAACGCGCTATGACCAAACAACTGCGGAATTACCGCCAGCCCCAACAGCATCAGATAAGTGGTTGTGGAAAAGCCCACAAAGCGCTGCCCACTGAAAGCAGCCATCCCAATCAGCGTGATCGCAGAAACCCCGTAGACCATCGTGATATAAGGGACGAGCGAAAGATTCGCGCGCACTTTGCGTCCAGCCAACAAATACGCCGCCGCAAAAACCGCCCCCGCTAATGCAAGGATATTCCCCACAAAGGAATTGCCTGAGAAGAAAATCGACATGGAAGGACAAACCAACCCTTGTGCCGTCAGGCTGCAAGACCCGCTCATCCCCACTAACATCCCCCCGGATAGTGCAATCAGCAAGCCAATCAGCAACGCGCGTGAAAGCCGTTCGCGCAGTACCAGCGGCGAAAACAAGCCCACCCACAACGGCGTGGTCGTCACCAGCACTACCGAAGTAGCCACGCTGGTAAATTCCAGCGATGTGATCCATGCCGCAAAGTGAAAAGCCAGAAAGATGCCCGAAAGCAGAATCCATAGCCACTGCTGCCGCGCAATCTGCGCAAATTCATGGCGATGCTTGCGAATCGCTAACGGCAGCAAAAATAACCATGCAAAGAACAGCCGATAAGCGGCAATCACCAACGAGGAAGCCTCTTTTTGCGCAAAACGGATTAAAATAGAGGCAGTGGAAACCGCCAGAATCCCCAAAAACAATACCCATAAAGGCGAAATACGGCGTGGCTTCGATAAAGTGGTCATATCATCCTTCTGCATTCGTCATCACCCTTCTAGATCCCTCAAGATGCGAAATCCCCCAAAGAGCTCCAAAAAATCCTTGTATAAAAATGGGAATGGTCACTATAATAGTGTTCAAGTGAAATTCTTGCAAGACCACTGCATCTCAATTTCGACAATTTGTGAATTTCATTCAGATCGTCTAAATTTTCTCTGGAGGAAGCCTCAATGACTTATGTAATTACCAGCTTATGCTTGCGTGATGGTGGCTGCGCCACGGTCTGCCCGGTTGAATGTATCGTGCCTGGCAGCCCTGAAAGCGAATATCCTTGGTTCTATATTGACCCAGATACCTGCATTGATTGCGGCGCATGCGTGCCGGAATGCCCCTTCGCGGCGATCTTCCCCGAAGAAGAAGTGCCATCATCCTATAAAGCCAAGGGCGGCGAAAAAGTATCCTTCCCCGTAGGCACACCCAGCTGTACCGAAATCTATGATGCCAAGGATCACGATGGCACAGCGGTTCACCTGGAAGCCACCCGCACTTTAAAAGCCGGTGAAGTCGTAGACCTGACCAAAGATATTGTCCCCAATGCTGCATTCTTCAAATCTGGCCCAGGCTATTCCGCTGCTAAGTAATTTCTAAACTTATTCCTCATGGATGATGAAAGACACTCTGTGTCTTTCATCATCCATGAGGAATTTCATATTTTCGGTCAATAGGGAGGCGAGAATGACTGAGACACAACCTTCTTTCCGCAGCGAACATGATTCGCTGGGCGATGTTCAAGTCCCTCAATACGCGCTCTATGGCGCGCAGACTCAACGCGCCGTCCTGAATTTCCCGATCTCTGGCTTACGTCCCTGGCGCGCGTTTATCTGGTCTATGGCACTCATCAAACGCGCCGCCGCAGAAGTCAACCATGATCTTGGTCTGCTCGACGCCACTCTCTCTACCGCCATTGTGCAGGCTGCCACCGAAACAATGGATGGTCAATGGGATGCGCAATTTGTGGTGGATCCCTTCCAGGCAGGCGCAGGCACCAGTCACAACATGAACGTCAACGAAGTCATCGCCAATCGCGCCACCGTCATTCTGGGTGGCAAATTGGGCGAGTACCGCGTCAACCCCAATGACCATGTCAACATGTCTCAATCCACCAATGACACCATCCCCACCACCATTCGCCTGGGCGCGCTCTGGCGTTTAGACGAGCTGCTCACTGCCCTGCATACCCTGCAAGCCGCCCTACAAGCCAAAGCCGTTGAATTTGACGATGTGGTCAAATCCGGGCGCACTCATCTGCAAGATGCCGTCCCCGTCCGCCTGGGGCAGGAATTTGGCGCGTATGCCAAAGCCGTCCAGCGTGACGCAGAACGCATCCAGCGCGCCGCAGAAGGCTTGCGCCGCCTTCCCATTGGTGGAACCGCCACCGGCACCGGCTTAAACGCCCACGTGGAATATCACGCCCGCATGGTGAAGAAATTATCCCAAATCTCTGGGCTAACCCTATATGAATCAGATAACCTCTTCGAGGGGATGCAGTCTATGGCGGATATGGTGGATTTTTCCGCCGCCATCCGCACCCTGGCAGTCACCCTCATCCGCGTGGCAAACGATTTCCGCCTGCTCGCCTCTGGTCCTTCCACCGGCTTAGATGAAATCCGCCTGCCACCCGTTCAACCCGGTTCCAGCATCATGCCCGGCAAGGTCAACCCGGTGCTGGCAGAAATGCTGGATATGTCAATGTTCCACATCATCGGCTGTGATACCACCATTACGCTGGCTGCCCAGGCAGGGCAATTAGAACTCAACGTGATGATGCCCATTCTGGCGCATAACCTGTTCGAGATGATGCAGATAACCATTGGCGCAGTCAATGCCTTCAGCAAAAAATGTGTAGTAGGCATTCAAGCGAACCGTGAAAAAGCCCAGGGTTGGCTGGCGCGCAATGCCATTGTGGTGACAGCCCTAAACCCGCTGATTGGCTACAGCGCCGGCGCAGCCCTGGTAAAAGAAGCCATCGCCCGCAACCTGCCCATCATGGACATCGCCCTTGAAAAGGTGCAAAAAAACCAGCTGCATCACCGTGAAAGTGACCAGCTGGTAACAGCAGACGAAGTCCGCAATGCGCTCACCGACTTGCGCCGCCTGACAGAAGGCGGCATTGTCGGCGGAGCGGGCGGCGGCGGTTAATTAGGCTTTTGCTTTGTCCTCTTGCGCGCGCATTCCTGCATACAATGCCGCGCCAATCATTCCCGCCTGGTTCAATAACTGGGCGGGAATGACTTCCGTATGTAATTCCAGTTCAGGGATAAACTCATCCGCTAATTTGCTCACCCCGCCCCCCAATACGATCAGGTCAGGCGAAAATAGCCGCTCCACATACTGCAAATATTCCGTCAGTCGCTGTGACCACTTTTGCCAGGACAGTTTCTTCTTCTGCCGAGCTGCATCCGAGGCGCGTACTTCCGCATCCTTCCCACGAATAACCAGGTGCCCCAATTCGGTATTGGGAACGAGCTTGCCATCCACAAAAATGGCAGTCCCCAAACCCGTTCCAATCGTAATCATAATAATTTCGCCCTTGGGGTAATCTTTGCCCGCGCCAAACTTAATCTCTGCCAAGCCTGCCGCGTCTGCATCATTTAACACGTAGCACGGGCAGCCCGTCGCCTTGCTGAACAGGTCTTCCACGCGCGTGCCAATCCAAGCCTCATCAATATTGGCTGCGGAATACGCCACCCCTTTGCGAATCACCGCTGGGAAGCCAAACCCAATGGGTCCATTCCATTCAAAATGCGCCGCCAGCTTCGTGACAATTTCTGCCATGTCATTTGGGCGTGCCTTCATCGGCGTAGGCAAGCGATACCGCTCGCCAACCAGTTCGCCTGTTTCGATGTTGATCGGGGCGGCTTTCATCCCTGATCCACCAATATCCATTCCTAATACAATTGCCATCGTGTCCCTCCTCATCAATTCAGCCTTTATGGGCAGGCATTCTTCACATGTTCATCATACGTATTCGCAAACGCATGCCGCCCTGACCCATCACACAGAGCGCGAAAATAAAGAAAACTTGTCCTCGCTGGAAATGCCACCGCGCGCAACGCAGGTAACCCTGGCGCAGAAATCGGTCCCGGCGGCAATCCCGGATACTTATATGTATTATAGTCAGAATTAACGCCCAGGTCTGTATCCGTCAGGGGAACTTTCCACCAGAGTTTCACCGCGGTCACATACCCAATCGCGTATTGCACCGTTGGATCGCTCTGCAACAACTTATTATCTTGCGCCAGACGATTATAAAACACAGATGCAATCTTGGGCTGCTCGTCTTCAACCACTGCCTCACGCTGCACAATCGAAGCCAGTGTCACCCCCTCATAAAGATTCAGCCCTTGCGCGGCAAATCCCTGACGAATATCCGGCGTCACCTGCTGATTAAACCGATCATAAAATAGCTTCACCAGCCCCTGCGCCTGAATATCTCGCTTGATCATATAAGACCCTGGCATCAAGAAGCCTTCCAGCGAAGGGACCGACTGCATCTCCTCCGGCAGCGCATCCGGCAGCACTGCCGTCACCGGGTGATGCACCATATCCAAGAAATCCGCCGGGCTGACGGCAATCCCCGAAGTTGGCAACGCCGCTGCAACCTCTTCCACCCGCCAACCCGGCAGGATGTTAAATTCCACTTCCTGCGGCGTGGCATCTTGCAGCGCATGTGCCACCTGCACGGTTGTCATCGCGCCGCTGAGTTGATATTTCCCCGTCTGAATCCCCGTGTCCAACCCGGCGTAGATCAAATAAGTGCGCAAAGCGTCCGCGCTGACAATAAAATGCTCGTCTTCCAGCCGAATGGCAATCGAATCCACCGTTTCATTCTTGCTCACTTCAAAACTGCGCGGCGCTTCCTGCGGATTCAATGGATTTAACAGCGCATCGCGGTTTTGCATGATTCGCACGGAATAGATCACTTTCTGAAGCGGGTTGAGGTTTGCCCCAGCCGCTCCAAAATCACTGGCAGCCATGCGCGGCAGTTGATACAACGCCAGCAGCGCGCCTGCAAAAACCAGGCAGCCCCCCACCACCAGCAAAATAAACACGATCCGTCCACACGAAAAGCCCCCCGAACCCGATTTGCGTCGTAATGGTTGTGTTAGAGATACAGGTTGCATCCAGAATTTCCTCTATGAATGAACATCCAGGTACGATTGAAGAATAATGGCTGCGGCAACATCATCCAAATGTCCGCTGCGTTTTTTACGAGATGCGCCCATCGCCAAACGCGCTGCCCACGCCGCCTGGGTGCTGCCGCTTTCATCCCATAATTCTACAGGAAGAACCGTCTGCGTGCGTAACACTTGAGCCAACCGTTCGGCATGATGCGCCTGCGGGGTCATTTGCCCTTCCCCATCCAGCGCCGCGCCCACCAAAATTTTGATCGCTTCCTGCTCCTGCGCAATCCGCGCAATCGCCGCGGCATCCACAGCGCGAGAGACATGCGTAATCACCTGCAGCGGACGCGCCAACATGCCCATTGGGTCGCTGATCGCAATTCCCAGTCGCTTCTCGCCAGGGTCAACCGCTAAAATCCGCCCGCTCACGGTTGAACCACCTGAATGCGCGCTGCAAAAAAAGGCGTCAGGAACCACCCTTGCGGCAAAATGCGAATTTGCGGCGGCGTGGTTAATCCAAATACAGCTTGCATTTGACGAACCGCTTCCCCAGGCGTTTTGCCTGCTGCAAGCGCCACAACCCGATCAGTCGCAAGGCTGGCGCGTACCCTTCTCGTCACCTCTACATTCCAGCGAATTGCGCCGCCAGAATCAACCGCAGGCTCAGTAATGGAATGGGTTTGCATAGAACCCTCCACCGCGGAAAATCCCTTGGGCAGCGTAACGTTTAACGCCTCGCCTGCCGCAGCTTGCAAATCCGCCCCCTCTACATACCAGGCGTCAAATTCCGCCCGCAACGTCAATGTGAACTGATCTGCTGGCTGATCCGCTTCCGGCAAGTCCGCCTCCTTTTGCACGCTGCGCAGCTTTACGCTCGGCAGCAACACGATCTTGCCGGATGCGTTTTGCGCTTGCAATTCCTGATAAGCATTCAGACGTAACGTCTCAAGCAAGCTCTCCCGGGCGGCGTCATAATCGCCCTTCGTAGGCGAAGGCACAACCCGCGCCATTCCCCCTTGAAGCGCTGCTGGGTTTCGCACTGCCACCCGTGCGCCCAGCGCGCCCTCGACTGCACGGATCGCCCCGCCCGCCACGTTGCCACCCACCCCCGGATTTACCGCCAACACCGCCACCTGCGCCTTTTCCCCCGGCTTGCCAGCCAAATAGAGCGGCTGAGAGGTTACAAAGCGCACCGGCGGCGTATCCGCAGTAAGCGCCACCACCCCCGCAGGCGCTTCCACGGGCTGATCCGTCAGGTTGGTAAATTCCACCAATCCGCTGGCAGCCCGTTCCGCTAAGGATGTCTTGCCAGAACTCTGCCCCGTTTTGCGCCCCTCCACCACCCCTTGCAAGGCATGCACCGGCAGCCCGCCAGAAATACTCACTGCGTTCACCTGCGGACTAGCCCAAACTGCAAGCGTCAGGCGTTGATCCTGCTCATTGGGCAGCACCCGCACCTGTGCCGAAGGGATCAGAAACAATGCCAACGCTAAAATTGCCAAAACCCCGGCTGCAAAAGCCAAAATCCGCGCCGCGCGGGGATATACAAACGCCGTTGAGACGACCTTTTGTTGCGCGCGCAAATCTTCCGGCGAAAGAAAAGTCCGCTCTGCAACAGAAAACGACTTTTTCCGATGCCGTATATGCCAAAGGCTTTTCTGCGCCTGCAATTTAGAACGAAACACGGGCAGCGCCACCAATGCCGCCTGCTCCTTCACCTGCCGGTCGCCTGTCACCAACGCCAGTTGATACCCTGACTGCTGGCAATATCGTTGCAGCATCAGCAAATCAATCCGCCGCTGAAGAATGCCCCCACGCTTTGGCAAAACAAGCAGCACCCGCTGCGCCTTGCTCCAAGAAATCTTGTCGCGGGCAGAGATCACATCATCATGCGTTTCGAGCTGAACAATATAGGTTTTCATTGCGCTTCTTTATTATATCAGGGAGAATCTTGAGTCCTGCCCAAAACTGCGCCGCGCCCTTGCGTAATTCCTCTCAGACTCTTAAAATGAGACTTGGAAACGTACCCCGTTCGCTTTTGGAGGGAATTGTGAAACTTTTTGTCCCAGGGCGCATCTGCCTGCTCGGTGAACACTCCGATTGGGCAGGTGGCTATCGCCGAATTAATGCAGACATCGAAAAAGGCTACGCCCTCATTTGTGGCACCAATCAGGGCATTTATGCCAACGTAGAGCAGCACCCCAACGCGCTCGTACTCACCTCTACCGATGCAGAAGGCAACAAAGTAGGCCCCTACGAAATCCCCATGCTGCCGGATACCCTGTTGGCGGAAGCCCAAAAAGGCGGCTTCTGGAGCTATGCTGCGGGCGTTGCCTATCAGGTTCTCACCAATTACCACGTGCGCGGTTTAATCATTGATAATTATCAAACCGATTTGCCCATCAAAAAAGGGCTTTCTTCCTCCGCCGCCATTTCCGTGCTGACCGCTCGCGCTTTTAATCGCATGTATGACCTAAAGCTAACCGTGCGTGGTGAAATGGAATTAGCCTACCAGGGCGAAATTACTACCCCTTCCCGCTGTGGACGCATGGATCAGGGCTGCGCCTTTGGCAGCCGCCCCGTCTTAATGACCTTCGATGGCGACCGCCTCGAAACCCGCGAGCTGCAAGTCAACAAAGACTTTCACATGGTCATTGTAGATTTGCGCGCCCGCAAAGATACTATGGAAATCCTCAACCGCCTGAACCGCTGCTTTCCCTTTGCGGATAACGAACAGGAACATCACGTGCAGGATTTGCTAGGTCCCATCAATAAAGAAATTACCCACCGTGCCATTGAGGCTATTCAAAACTCCGATCCCCAAACCCTGGGCGCAATTATGGTGGAAGCCCAAAAAATCTTTGATGATTATGCCACCCCCGTCTGCCCTGAAGAACTCACCGCCCCCGTCCTCCACAACGTCTTGCGTCACCCCCCGTTGCAGCAGCACATTTGGGGCTGCAAAGGCGTGGGTTCTCAAGGCGATGGCACGGCTCAATTCCTTGCCAAAAGCCCCGCAGACCAGGATGCTATCCTCCAAATTTTGGAGCGAGACTTCCAGATGCCAGCCCTCAAACTGACCCTCCATTCCGGTCCGAAAGTCCGCAAAGCGGTCATCCCTGCCGCCGGCTTCGGCACTCGCATGTTCCCAGCCACCAAAGCCGCCAAAAAAGAACTCTTCCCCGTGGTGGATCGGGATGGCATTGCCAAGCCCGCCATCTTGCTCATTGTGGAAGAAGCCCTCAACGCTGGCATTGAAGACGTTATCATCATCGTGCAGCAAGACGATTTGTATGAATTTCAATCCTTCTTCAACCAGCAAATTTCCATCGAAAACTACAACAAGCTGCCGGTCGCCTTCCAGGAATATTCCCGCCGCATATTAGAGATGGGTCAGCATGTCCGCTTTGTGATCCAGAAGAATCAGGAAGGCTTCGGTCACGCTGTCTATACCACCCGCAGCGAAATTGGCAACGAGCCTTTCCTTCTGATGCTAGGCGACCATATTTACCGTTCCAATACCTCCGTCTCCTGCGCGCAGCAGCTGGTGGACGCCTACCAACAATACGGCACCAGCATTGTCGGCATGAAACTCACCCCCCAGGATCAGCTTGCCAGCTTTGGGGTCGTCACCGGTGTCTGGACCGAAGAAAACAAAGTGTTGAGCATCACCGAATTTGCTGAAAAGCCCACCCTCGATTACGCCCAGACCAACCTGCATGTGCCATGTATCCCCGAAGACGAATATCTCACCGTGTTCGGGCAGTATATCCTCAAGCCTGAATTATTCGACCTGCTGGAAGTCAATATCAACAATAACCTGCGCGAGCGCGGCGAATTTCAATTGACCACCGCCCTCGACAAGCTGCGCCAGATGGATGGCTTTATGGGCTTGATGATTGACGGCAAACGCTATGATATTGGCATCCCTGAACATTATTTAGAGACGTTGCAAGCCTTCCGCCAGCCGTAATCTATTTTGGTCTGCGCGAACGGGTAAAGGACTGAATCATTCTGATTTCAGCCAGGGTGAGAAACCGCCACTCCCCTGGCTGAAGGTTTTCTAATCGCAATGGACCAATCGCAGCGCGCACCAGCCGCAAAGTCGGCAGCCCAACCGCCGCCGTCATGTGCCGAATCTGGCGTTTCTTCCCCTCCGTCAACATAATTTCGAGCCAGGCAGTCGCTCCGTGCGGGGTGATAGGCTTGCTGCGCGGCGGCAAAACGGGCTCAGGAATCACGCTTGCCTGGCATGGGCGCGTCAAATAACCACCCTTAATCTCCACCCCCCGTCTTAACGTATCCAAAGCCGCTTCAGTCGCTTCCCCCTCCACCTGCACCCAATACGTTTTTGTATGCTCAAAAGAAGGGTCCGTCAACTTATGCGCCAGGCGACCGTCATTCGTCAGCAGCAGCAGCCCTTCACTATCCAAATCCAACCGCCCCACCGCGTACACGTCTGGCACATTCACAAACGCGCTCAAAGTCCTATGCCCCTCCGGGTCCGTGAAAGCAGTCAGAACATCATAGGGCTTATATAAGATCAGATACTTAAAGGATTCGGTCATGACCCCCATTTTACCAGGGGAATATCAGGCATCGCACAAAATGATCCTCTCGACCTCTCTTTCGATTACGATATAATAAGGGAGTGCCCATTTTAGAAGAGGACACCTGAAACGCCTTAATTTTTGACTCAAAATGAGGAAACAAAAATATGCGCAAACCGCTCCTTTTCATTTGCCTAGCCGCTCTGCTTCTCAATGCATGCAGCAACTCGCGCTCCAGCGTTACGCCCACTCCGCAGCAAGATGCCGTCGCCACCCAGGTAAGCATGATGTTGACCAATCAACCTACCGCCACCGTTATGCTGCCCAGCGCCACTTTTGCCCCTACCGAGACCTCTATCCCAACCGAGACTGCCACCGCTACGGGAACCAACTCCACCCCAACCCCAGCGGCGACTGTTACCCCCTCCGTTGCCAGCGCCACTCCTACTTCCATTGCTGGCGACCCGAAAACCGCATTAGGCAACCCTTCCTGGCAGGCAAATTTTGATAAGGACAAAACCTTTGGCAAAATTGACAACGAGAATACCAAAATCAGCCAGGCAAATGGCGCACTCTTGCTCACCGGTGTAAACGCCAACGGCTGGCTGGGCTGGTCCCTCTCTTTTAGCCAGCAGCCGAAAAATTTCTATCTGGAAGCGACCCTCAATCCCCAAACCTGCGCCGGCAGTGACCAATATGGGGTCATGTTCCGCGCCCCAGATGTCAACGGCGGCTATTTTTATGGCTTCACCTGCGATGGACGCTACTTCTTACAAGCCGCCAATTTTAATGACCTGGACAAAATGATTGTCCCCCTCACTGCCTCGGATGGCGCAATCGCCGCTGGCGCTAACCAGACCAATCGCCTGGGTGTAATGGTCAAAGAGGATAAAATCAGCCTGTACGCCAACGGCAAACTTCTGAAAGAAGTCACAGACACCAGCTTTAAAGATAAAGGCTACATTGGCGCGTTTATCACCCCCTACAAAACCGCCGGGTTTACCGTGAAAATGACTGCGCTCAGTTTATGGAATCTCCCCTAAAAGTAGGCAGCTGATGACCCAATCCCTTACCCCCCTCCGCAAGCAGGCAATTGCCGCCGCCCGTCAGATATGCGCCGCCAAGCCCATCTACATGGATACCGAAACAACTGGCTTAAACAAGACTGATGAAATTGTAGAAATCTCTGTGGTAGATCACGATGGCAGCGTCCTGTTTAACTCGCTTGTGCGCCCCTCCAAGCCCATCCCAGAGGATGCCATCCGCATTCATGGCATTAGCAACGAAGAAGTGCAGCGCGCCCGCCCCTGGCCCCTCATCTGGAATCAACTGCGCAGCGTGATGTTTGGCAGGCTGATTGTCTTTTACAACCAGGACTTCGACCTGCGCATGATGCAGCAGTCGCACGCCCGCTACAACTTGCCCTGGAAGGACAAATTTAACACCTACGATTTACTTAAACTATACGCAGAGTTCCGCGGTGAATGGGATGGTGTCCGCCGCTCCTATCGCTATCATTCTCTCGAAGATGCCGGCAAGCAATGTAATATCTCGCTGCCCAACGCCCATCGTGCCACCGCCGATACCCTCCTCACCCGCGCCCTGCTCCTCTACATCGCCGAAAGCGAGTGATTGCGCCTCTCTCGCCAGATGAGCCACACCAGCACAACCAACGCCAGCACCGCCACCCCCAACCCACCCAGGAGCAGGTTGGTATAAATGGGGTCGGCATGATTGGCAACCTGCACCCGCGTCGGGTCAAAAGGCACTTTCGGAAACCACTGCACCAAACCATCCAGGTTGCGGATGCGCCATCCCACCAGGTGACGGTATAAATCATGCAGAAGCACCAGAGTCGCAGCCAGTAATCCTCCCAGCAGTCCCCACGATGGTTTGCGCCCGTTCTCCACTGAACGCATATCGCTCAACCATCCCTGCAAATTCATCAGAGCATACGTAAGGATAAAAACAAAAGGCAGAATAAACATCCGCGAAGTAACCCGCTCCCCAGTCAACGGCGGAACAGGCAAGAAATGAAGAATCACCTCATATATGCTGCCAATCGAAAGAACCGTGATCCCCGTAATTGGCAAAAACATAGATAAATACGGGCCGTCCGTTGATTTTCTTAGGCGCAGCGGGCGATAAATGCCAAAATAAAACAACAGCAATATGCCCATCAACCCAATGTAAAAGTCAACCTCCCAGCTGCTCAATGGGTACATATCCGAAGGCAAACTGACCGATACAATTGGGTCACGCAGAATCACCAGGCTGGCAACAAGGTCAAGTAGAGAAGAAAACCCGCCTAAATAATTTTGGGTAATATCCTTCAACACCAGCGCGGGCGGCAATAAACGCGGCAGGCAGATCAACCCTGTAAATAGCCCTGACCAAAAAATAGGCTTAATCAAATGCCATTGCGCTATCCCCAACAACCCCAGGAAGATCAAACACCACACAAACAGGTGAAAATGCCCCTGCAGCAAGATCGTCAGTAACGTAATCACCATCCCCAATACCCACAGCCAACCAGCCCGCCGCCGCTCCACCAGGTGGAACACAAGCAGCACAAAGTAAGGCAGCAAAAACTGCGCCACCCAATTCTCATGCCCCACCGCCAGGTGAATATCCAGACTGCCATTAAAATTGAACAAAACGCACGCCAGCCCAAAAACCCAGGGAGAAAACCGATAGCGCAACCCCATCCACACCAACCCCAAAAAGCCTAGGGTATACAGCAACAGGGTATCCACAAACGCAAACTGACCCATGCTTATAAAGCGCAGCAGATAGAATTGCGGTGAAAACGGCGTATCCGCAATGGCAAGATAGCGGTCTGTGACGTTGCGCAAAATCGTATCGTTATTCGCATGCAACGGAAGTTCATTCTGCCGCGCAGCATCTTGCAACAGCGCATAGCGCGGACCGGTCACCTCAGCCCAATCCAAGAAATCAAATGAAATATTGCCCCAGCTGAAGAAAATGCCCCATAAATACACGCCTACCAGGTATAACCCTAGCATCCAGGCAGCATTTAATCGCTTCGCCAGACGGCTGTCAGGGGGATAAAAGAAAGTATCCTGCAAAAATTCAAAAAAACTCAACAAGCTCTTCCTTGCGGAAAAAACCTGCTCTGCACTCATATTCGCCATGTAGAAGCTCCCAATAAGAATGATGCGCCTGAATTATACTCCCCAGGGTGAGCAAATTCCCAAAAGAATGTGAATTTTCCCTACCCAAAATGGCGCGACTATGTTAAACTAAGAGACGTTCAAAGACACTTGGTGTCTATACTTTCCGTTCTCTGGAGAGTCAACGACTTTTGCAGAGGACAACCCCGTGGAAAGGAGGTTTCCCACAATGCGTAGTTATGAAGTGATTCTGATTGTCCATCCTGATCTGGATGAAACTGCTCTCAAAGGTGTACTCGAGCGCGTCCAAGCCTGGATCAGCGAAGCAGGCGGTTCTATTGATAAAGTAGAGCAATGGGGCCGGCGCCGAATGGCTTACATCATTCACAAGCAGCGCGAAGGGCAATATATTTATGTAGAAGCCCAATTCGCCCCCGCTTTTAGCGCCACCCTGGAGCGCAACTTGCGCTTCTTAGAACCCGTGATGCGCTTCTCCATCATTAGCAAGGAATGAATGAGTGGGCGTTTCCCCTCTGACGAGCAATTTTTTACTGGTATGTCTCGTACAAGGAGCTGAAAATGAGCCGTGGATTAAACAAAGTGATGATCATTGGTCATTTAGGGCGAGACCCGGAAATGCGTTATACGCCTTCCGGCAAGCCTGTGACGACCTTCACTGTCGCTACCAGCCGGACATGGAACAGCACCGATGGCGAGCGTCACACCGAAGTCGAAGTGGTGAACGTTGTTACCTGGGGCAATTTGGCAGAGATTTGCAAACAATATCTCACCAAAGGGCAACAGGTCTACATCGAAGGCCGCTTCCAAACCCGTAAATGGGAAGACAGCGACGGTGTGAAACGTACCAGCGTAGAAATTGTCGCCAATGAGATGATGATTCTGGGCGACCGCCGCGAAGCCTCCGCCCCTTCTTCCGGGGACGCATCCCTTACGGATGACGATGCCCCGATGGAAGATGAATACCCGTTCTAGGGAATTTGCTCAACCAGTTCAATTCCCCAAGAAATCGGCGATATTAAGAATGTTCGTCTGTTAAGCAATTTCAGCCGTTTACCCAAGGAATTCGCCGAAAGTTACTTTACAATCACGCTACGTTGCCAGGCGAATTACTCAAGAAAACGGCGGTATACCAATGACCTTTTGTTAAGAAACATTCAGCCGTTTACCTAGTTGGAGAAACACTTATGAGTGACGAGAATAATAACGAAAACGAGCAGCCCTCTTTTCGCCGCTACACTCCCAGACCCAAAATCTGCCAGTTCTGCGTTGATAAGAATGCTACGATTGATTACAAACAGGCGGATCAACTGCGCCGCTTTGTAACGGAAGATGGAAAAATTCGCCCACGCCGCCAAACCGGCACCTGCGCCAAGCATCAACGCGAATTAGCCACCGCTATCAAGCGCGCCCGCCATCTGGCTCTCCTCCCCTTCACCTTCACCGGCGAAGTCGGCGATAGCTTCTAACCAGATCCCTTAGACCAATCTGGGGCATGGGCTTTTATAGCTTATGCCCCTTATTTAATAATACGAGCCTGTATTTATTTTCTGAAATAGAATGAGGTGCGCCCCATTCTATTTCAGAAAATGAAATACACAATCAATAATACGAGAGGTCGAACATGGCGAAACAGCCAACCCCGAGAATTGTTACCAAAAAACATATCGCTCACGCCGAGCGAGAACGCCGACAAGAACGCCTTTTACTCATTGGCGCGATTGTTGTTCTGGCTGCCGTAGTGCTTTTGGTCTTATATGGCGTATTGGATGTAAACGTCTTCCAGAAGAATCGCCCCGTTGCCTCTGTCGGCAGCGATACCATCTCTACCGGCGATTTTCAGAAACAAGTCAGCTATTCCCGCCAACGTACCATTGATAACCTGTCCCAATTTATGTCGAACCAGATGTATTTGCAGTTTTTTGGCTCCTACATCCAGCAAATGCAGTCTCAATTATCTGATACAACCACCATGGCGCAAACCACGTTGACTCAGATGATGGAAGACAAAGTGATTGCTCAGGAAGCTGCCAAGCTCGGAATTACCGTCACGGATGCTGAAGTAGACAAGCGCATTCAGGATAACTTCGGCTTCTTCCCCAAAGGTACCGAAACGCCCACGGTTTCCCCCTCCCCCTGGCTGACGTCCACCCTTTCTTCGCAGCAGATGACCCTGGTGCCGCCCACTGAGACTCCCACCATCGCCCCGCCGACTGCCACCGTCACCGCCACAGGTCCTACCCCAACCGTAGGGACGACCACGCCCACTTCCGCCCAAACGGCGACCCCTGCCAGCACCGCCACCACTGCCGCGACCCCCACCGTTGGTCCAACCGCCACCACTCCCCCCACTTCCACCCCGACTGCCGGTCCCAGCCCCACCCCAACCGCTACCAATACCCCCTATACGGTGGAAGGCTTTAATAAAAATAAGAGCGATTATCTCACCACGCTCAAAACCCTTGGCTTCACCGAACAGGATTTACGCGATCTCACCCGCGCCCAAATTTTGCGCGAAAAGATGACCGCCGAAATTACCAAGGATATTCAGCCTGTGCAAGAACAGGTTTGGGCGCGCCATATCCTGGTCAAGACCAAAGACGAAGCCGATAAAGCCATTCAGCGCATCAACAGCGGCGAGTCCTTTGCCGCCGTTGCCAAAGCCGTCTCCATTGATAGCAGCAAAGACGCTGGCGGCGACCTGGGTTGGTTCACGCGCGGGCAAATGGTCAAGCCTTTTGAAGACTCTGCCTTTGCCCTCAAAGTGGGTGAAATCAGCCAGCCGGTGCAGTCTGACTTTGGCTTCCACGTCATTCAGACGCTCGGGCATGAAAATCGCCCTCTGAACGCCTCCCAGCTTACACAGGCGAAGCAAAAAGCCTTCCAAGACTGGTTAGACGCCCAGAAGAAAGCCAAGAACGCCCAGATGTTTGACCGCTGGAAGGATGTAATTCCGGTTCAGCCTACTGTTCCGGCGGAACTCTTACAACCCGTCCAAAACCCGAACGCCCCCAGCACCATTCCAGGGCAATAAGTCTCAACAAGTTGATATAAAATCTCCTCTACCTGAAGTTCGGGTAGAGGAGATTTTATATCAATACTTCCTACTCATACCGCAGCGCCTGGACAATTCCCAACCGCGCCGCCTGCCGCGCAGGAATAATCGCCGCAATAAACCCAAACAGCAAGCCAATCACAATCGCAGCAATCACCCCCGGCAGAGGGAACGAATACGCCACTGGCATCATCATCGTCAGCCCGCGTACTGTCACATATCCCAGGTATAAGCCACCTAGAATACCGAACGCCGTCCCCAGCGAAGCCAACAGCAGTGCCTCCATCACAATCAGGCGGTAAATCTGCGAACGAGTCGCCCCTACCGCGCGCAGCATCCCAATTTCACGGGTGCGCTCAATCACCCCAATCGCCAGGGTATTCAAAATGGCAATCAACGAGGGAAGCGCCAGCATCGCCAGCAGCACGTACATCCCCATAAACACCGCATCAATTGTGCCACTCAATGATTCATAATACGCCTTGCCCGAAATCAGATTAAACTGCGGGTAATTGGCGGCAACCGCTCTCACTTTCGTATCCGCCGCATTCTTATCCGCGCCAGGCTTCAAATTAAGCTGGATAAAAATATCTTCCGTCACCCCAAAATCTGTTTTCAGGTTCTCTTGCGAAATATACGCCGTGTTCACCTTCATGTTGAGCAAATCCGCTGCGGAAGCGATAATCTTATACGGCTTTTCGCCCTGCATTGTACTCAGGTGGATCGTATCGCCTACCTTTACGCCCGCACTCGCCAGGAAAATATCGTTGGCGATCATCGTGCGGCCCTGCGTCAGCTGTGGATACGCGCTATCACCCCCCTCTGAAAACAGGAATCCGCTCACCTTCGGATAATTGACCGGATCAATACCCAAAACCGAAACAGCAACCTGTTGGTATTTGCTGCTCGCATAGCGCATGGCAGATATATCTCCCACGCCATCTACCCCTTGTAACTGCGTGGTAAAGTTCTGTGATGCACCCATATCGCTGCTCCAAATGGCGATGGATGGCGGGACGAACAAATAGTCACTGCCAAGCGTCTTGTGCATCAAATCGGTGATGGATCCGCTAATGCTGGTGGTCATCGTACCCGCCGCTACCACAATCGCCATGGCAATCAACGTAGTGCTGGCGGTAATCGCCACCCGCGAAGGTTGGCGTGTCAGGTTGCCTTCCGCCAGCTGCCCAATTCCCTGGCGAGCAAAGATCACGTTGAACAACGCGCCAAACAGAATGGCAATCGGGCGAACTAATGCGGGCGAAACCAATACCAGTCCAGTCAAAAACAGCAGGCTGCCCAATAACACGATTCCTAAATCCTTCGAGAAAAGCATGATGAATGCCCCACCCAGGCAGATCGCGCCAATGACGAATCCAGGCGTCAACCAGCGGCGATTCTCCACTTCAGCCGCAGACGGGCGCAACGCCTCCATGGGCGTCACCCGGCTGGCTTGTAACGCAGGGATCAGTCCCGCCAGCACGGTCACCCCCACCCCCGCCACGATGCACAATACCACCAGCCCGGGCGAAACAATCACTCCAGAAATCTGGATATGTATAAAGCTGCTCATCATTTGCGACAAGCCGCTCAACGCCCCAGCGCCAATCAAATAGCCCAGGAGCATTCCAATCGCGGTGCCAATTATGCCTTGCAGCAGTCCTTCGATCAGGATCACGGAAACAACAGTACGCCGTGAAGCTCCAATGGCGCGCAGCAAGCCAATATCATGGCGGCGTTCCGCCACAATGGTACGGAACGTGTTGAAGATGATGAACCCGCCCATGAATAAAGCAAGAAATCCAAAAATATTGAAAACGGCTTGCCCTGCTTTAATCGAAGCGAACGCCTCTGACCCAGAGGGCAGCGAACCAATCTGATAATCTGCGCCCAACATGGTTTCAATATTCTGCTTGATCTGGTCACGCTGGGCAACGTCAGACGTGTTGAAATTCACATCCATTGCGTTGATCTTGCCTGCCTGATCCATCATACCCTGCGCCTGTGCCAGCGTTACCTGCACTTCTTCATTGCTGGTTTGAATATGCGGCGGCAAAATGCCCACAATCTTCAAGTTCACAACGCCACTCGTACTGGGCATAGGCAAGGTATTGCCCAATTTCAGCCCTAAGTTATCCGCCAGCGATTGCGAAATAATCGCCGCGTCACGGTCATCCGCCTGTAAAAATCGCCCCGACTGCAACATATACGCGCGCACGCTCTGAGCGGTGTTCACATCAACGCCGATCAACCCCAGCGTGGTGATCTTATCCACCTTCGCCGGGTCATGGTCATAGAAATCAGCAGGCAGGTTGACTGTTCGGTTCAACGAAACAGTGACGGCGCTGACCCCACTCACCGATTTCACCTGATCCGCGATGCCAGGGTCAAACGACCCGCCCGTTTTGTGCGTAATATTCACATCCACCAAGCCCGATGCCGCCATGATGTTCGCCTGGAAGCCCTGCATCATCGAAGGGATGAGAATATTCATGCCGAAAATCACCATGACGCCAAAAATCACCGCCAGGGTAGTCAACACCGAGCGCAGTTTACGCCCGGTCAAATAACGAAAAGCCATATTCCATAACATAGCGCACCACACCTTTCTCAAAGACGCGCTACAGCGTCTCCATCTTCTCTTTAACGGCGCGCGTGGATTCATCCCCACTGCCTGAAAGCCTGGTTTCATCCACCACTAACCCATCTTTCAGGAATATAATCCGGTCGGCGTATGCCGCAATGCGCGGATCATGCGTCACCATCACCACCGAGCGACCCCACTCATTCGCCACCTGGCGCAGCAGCCCGGCAATATCATCCGAAGAGCGCGTATCCAGGTTGCCGGTTGGCTCATCCGCCAAAATCAGGGCAGGTTCAGCCACCAACGCGCGCGCCACCGCCACCCGCTGCTGCTGACCGCCTGAAAGCTGGTCCGGTCGCGCATTCATCCGGTCGCCTAAACCCACCTTCTTCAGCCATTCTTCAGCTTTCGCGCGCGCTTCTTTCGCCCCCTTGCCATCCAGCGTAATCGGCAGTGCCACGTTTTCGGCAGCTGTCAGCACCGGAATGAGATTAAAGAACTGAAACACAAACCCAATCTTGCGGCGGCGCAGTTCCGTCAACTTCTGGTCATCCAGTCCATCCAATGACGCATCATTAATCACCACGTGACCTTCTGTGGCATGATCCAGCCCGCCCAATAAATGCAGCAACGTGGACTTGCCGCAGCCGCTGGGTCCCATAATGGCAACAAATTCGCCCGCTGCAACGCTCAAATTGACATGATCCAGGGCTGTTACTGCTGTTGCTCCCTTTCCATACACCTTTGTCAAATTTTCAACCTTAATTAACGACATGCCTGCATTCTCCTCTTATGATTGTTTAACATTCTCATTCTTTTTTTCTCGGTCGTCCGCGTGGACGGATCTCAGGTTCAGGGATAGGCTGATGTTTTACCTCTTCTAATCGCGTTTCCGTAATGTCTAACCAGCGCAAATCGGCTTCCAGGTGCATCAACGTCTTGTCAAAGAGCAAAATTTGCGCAAGCTCAGTATGCGGGTTACACCCCTCGCGGCGGGTGGTCGCCAGGTGCATTTGCCGATAAAGATAAGACCGCTGCACTTGAATCACCCTGCGCGGGTCTACCGTCCCCGTCACGATGGAAATCATCAGTTTGACGAAAAACTCATCCCGCTCATGCTCTGGCTCTACCGGACTGCGGAACCACTCGCCCAGCGCCTGCTGCCCCTCCGGCAAAATGGCGTAAACGCGCTTATCCGGATGCGGGTCAGGCGGATCCATCTCTTCCGCAATCCACCCCGCCTCCAACAATCTCTCTAACGTAGCATAGACCTGAGCGGGTTTCACGCTCCAGGTTTGCTCTCCTCCCACCACAGCCTCAAACGCATTGCGCAGTTCATAGCCATGACGTGGATGTTGAGCCAGTAAACCGAGAATTGCATATCTCACAGACATTGCGAAATAAATAATACTACGAGTTTCTATTTATTTCAATAGGCAAAATCCGATATTTTATTGGAAAATTGGTCTCAGGAATCCCCAAAAGGGGCTTGACTCTCAAGTGGCTTGAGGCTGTATATTAATGGCAGATGATCATCACAAATACCCTTGTACACGGAGAAACACCCAATGATCCGAATTGGTGATTTTAGCCGCATCAGCCAGACTCCAGTCAGCACACTGCGCTATTACGATGAAGTTGGCTTGCTCAAACCGGTCGAAGTCGATCACTTCACCGGCTACCGCTATTACACTTTTGATCAACTGGCGCGCCTGCACCGCATCCTCGCATTGAAAGACCTGGGTTTCTCGCTCGAAGAGATCGCCCGTGTGCTATCAGATGCCATGCCAGCCCAACAAGTACATAAACTGCTTCAGCGCAAACGCACAGATTTGCGCGGGCAAACCCGTGATAACCATGAGCGCATTGAACGCTTGGACAATTGGCTGAAACAACTTGAAAAGGAGAATAACATGACTGCTTACTCAATTCGCGCTGCCCGCATCGAAACTGATTTACCCTCTATCGTCAATATCACCAACCCCTACGAAGACCAACCCATCACCGCTGACCAGCTGCGTGAATGGTTTCAATATAACCCGCCCGGACGAATTCAGCGCCGCATTGTTCCGGTAGATGAAAATGATGCTGTCATCGGCTATGCCGGCTATGTCCACGAAGCAGGCACTCCAGACCACCACTTCAGGGTGTGGGTCATTGTCGCCCCAGAGCATCGCGGTCAGGGAATCGGCTCAGCGTTATGGGACGCCATGCTGAAGGACTTGCGAGAACTCGGCGCAACCCGCTTTGGTTCAGATGTCCATGATAACGACCCGCAAAGTCTGGCGTTTGCCGAGCGGCGCGGATTCGCCATTGATCGGCACTTTTTTAATTACGAACTCAACTTGACGGCTTTTGATGAGACCCCTTACCTACCAACCATTGCTGCTCTCGAAGCTCAGGGAATCCGCTTTTGCGCCCTGGCTGACTTTCCCGATACCCCAGAAACACGTCACAAGCTCTACGATCTGAACACCAGTGACATGCTTGAAAACGCGACCACCAATACCCCTTGGACGTATCCTACTTTCGAGGAATTTGTAATCCGGGCATCGTGGTTTCGCCGTGAAGGGCAGCTCCTGGCAGTGGATGGAGATCAATGGGTTGGAATGGCAGCAGTCAGTCTGTATCCCGAAAATCACAATGCGTACAATTTGTATACTGGCGTACTACGTGCATATCGGGGTCGGAAAATTGCCACATCTCTCAAAGTGCTGGCTGCCCGGTATGCCCGTCAGAATGGGGCGAACAGCCTGCTAACGGACACCCACCTGCGGAACGCGCCTATCCTGGCGATTAACCGCAAAATGGGCTACATACCTCAACCTGGGAAATACACCCTTATTTGTCAGCTGTAGGATTCCATGAATAGTCAAACAAAACAGGCTGGATGCAATCACCCAACCTGTTTTGCTTGACGGAAAATAATTCTACTCCACCATTTCAGGGCTAATTTCATCCAGCTTCAAGCTAATCACCTGGCTGGCTGAATCATGCCCCATCGTCACCCCATAAATCACATTTGCCGCCTGCACCGTGTTGCGGTTATGCGTGACAATTAGGAACTGCGTCTTATCGCTTAATTCCATCAGCAAATCGCGGAAACGCCCCACGTTCGCCTCATCCAGTGCCGCGTCTACCTCATCCAGCACGCAAAACGGCGTAGGAGAAACTTTCAGCAGAGAGAAAATCAACGCCACCGCTGTCAAGCTGCGTTCTCCACCCGAAAGCAGCGAAAGCCCCTGTTCGCGCCGACCCGGCAAACGCGCTTCAATATCAATCCCGCCATCGGTCGGGTGATCCGCGTCCGAAAGCGTCAATCGCGCGCTGCCTCCCCCAAACAGGCGGGTAAACATCTGCTTAAACTCAATCGCTACCGCGTCAAACGTCTTACTGAACTCGCGGCGCATCAGGTCGTCCAATTGCGTGATCACTTCACGCAGGTCGGCATCCGCTTTTTTCAGGTCCGCCATTTGCGCCGTCAAAAATTCAAACCTTTCCTTAACTGATTGATATTCCGTCTGCACATCCGGATTGATCGGTCCCATCCGGCGCAGCTGCGCGCGCTGGCGGTTGATGTTGTCCTCAATCTCCGGTGAAAGTTCCGCCAGGTCTGGCAGTTGTTCCACCATGCCTTCCAGCGGCAATGGCGCTGCGCTGCTCGTTTCAGGATGATACTCAAACGATACCAGCCCAAAATCCTCTTCCACGCGCCGCCGCAGGGCATCAATCGCCTCTCGCACGCGCGTAAAGTCAATGTGCGCCTGGGTCACATAGCGATCCGCCACCGCCACCGCCTGTTGCGCGGCAGTCATTATGTCCTGCTGCGCGGAATACGCAGCCTCGGCTTCCGCCACTTCTTTTTCAGCGGGTTCAATTTGCCCGCGCAATTCGTTAATTTCCAGGGTCAGCACACTCTCTTCTTCGTGCAGGTGCGCCTTTTCACGATCCAGCTGGATCAGGGTATTTTGAGCTTCTTTCAAGCGCAAGGCAATGCTCTCCATCTGCTTGCGCGTGCTTACGCCTGCCTCGTAGTGTTCCGTCAGGCGGCGATCTGCCTCCTTTAAGGCGCGTCCTGCCACCGCCGCAGTGGTATTCCAATGCACTTCCTGCGTCTGAAATTCCTCCACCGGCAGCTTGCCCAGCTTTTGATTTTGCTCACGCACCTGCTCATTGAACGTGGTCATTTTCTGACCGTTTTTCTCAATTTCAGCCTGCCCCTGCTGCAATTCCTGCTCTGCGCGCTGAATTTGCCCATCCATCCCCGCTAACTGCCGCGCCTGGAACTCGTGCCGTTGGCGCACCTGTTCCACCGCCAGCACCGCCTGCTGATGCGCCTGATTCATTCGGCTCACGGATTGTGCGGCGTTTTTCACCACCGCTTCCAGGTCACTTGCCAGCTTATGCAGCTGCGCCAGTCCAGCTTCCATCTCCTGCCAGGCTGCCTTTGACTGGGCAATCCGTTCTTCCAGCGCTTTCAGCACGTCTCTAAGCTCTTGCATCTCACGTGGACGGGCCAGTACGCCGCCGCGCGTCTCTTTACCTGCTAAAATCACCCCGCTGCCATAAAATATTTCCCCCTGCAAGGTGATCGCCCGCGCCACAGCAGGCAGCTGCGATAATATCCGCCGCGCAGCCACGCGATCTCGCACAATCACCGCCTGGCTTAACAACGCTCGCAGCATTTCGGTCTGCTCGCCGCTGATCTTCACCAAATCCGCCGCTACTCCAAGGCAGCCAGGGTCAACAATCGCTGGCAATACCTCAGTCGCTTGCGCGCTTGCTGGCAACAGCACCACACGCCCCTTATCCCCCTTGGAAAGCAATTCCAGGGCGCGTTCAGGGTCGGTATTTGCGTCAAAGATCAACCCATCCAGAAAATCCCCCAGTGCAGCGGCAATCGCAGATTCCAATTCAGCTGGGACAATCAGACTGCCGCTCAGAGCTTGATACGCGCCCTTCAGCCTGCCCTGTCGCGCTTCCTGCAGGATGAATTTTGAGCCGTTCGCCATCCCCGTCAGGGATCGCTCTGCCTGTTCCAGTACTTCCAGCCGCGCAGTCAAGCGGGCGCGCTCGGCTTCCAAACGTGAGCGGTCATCTTGCAATTGCTTGCGCTGCGCTTCCTGCTCATTCACCCGGCGGCGATGCTCCTGCAAAGCAGTTTCGGCATCCTTATGCACTTTTTCCGCCTGTTGACGTTCCTTCAATCGCTGCTCCAGCGTATCCTGCGCCTGCTTTAAGGCTTCCGCATCCGCGCTCAGGGTATTGGCAAGCGCAATCTTACTCTTCCGCAACGTCTCGATCCGCCCGGTCAATTCGCTTTGATGCGCCTTCAGTTGCACCTGCGCTGTTTCACTGGCGACCAGCGTGCGGCGTGCTTCACGGACGGCTTGCTCTACTTTCGCGCGCTCCGCCAGCCGTGTTTGTAATTTTTGCCGCGCATTAACCGCTTGCTCTTGCGCATCTTTCAACTCATCCGCCAACCGGTCACGCTCTTCCGTCAGGTTAATTTCACGTTCCTGGCGCATTTTCTGCTCATCTTGCAAGCGGTTATCCTCCACCTGCAAACTTTGCTGCGCCTGCGCCAACGCCCGGCAACGTTCATCCATCACCGCCAGGCTGCGGCTGGCTTGCTCCCAGCGGGTATGCAGCGCCGCAGAACGGGTATGCCACTCGTTCAGCGCATTGCGTACCTCTACTACGTTTGCCCGCAAACTGCCCAGGCTCTCTTCCACTTCCATCTGACGCTTGCGCGCCTGATCCTGCCGGACTTCTTGCACGCGCAATACTTCACGGGCGCGCGCCAGTTCTTGCTGATTGCGATGCCAGTGATAGCCGTACCAGTCGCGCAGCAGCAGACGCAAGTCCGCGCGGATGCGTTCGTATTCCTGGGCGCGTTTGGCTTGCTTTTCCAGGCTGTGCAGGCGCGGCTCCAGCTCACTCAGGATATCCAACACCCGCTCCAAATTGCGGCTGGTGCTATCTAACCGGTTTAGCGCTTCTTCCCGCCTCCCGCGATACAACCCAATCCCCGCTGCCTCTTCAAAAAATCGCCGCCGCTCTTCTGGCTTCAGAGATAAAGCAGCATCCACCAACCCCTGACCAATAATCGTATAGGTGCGCTCCGCCAACCCTGATTTGCCCAACAGTTCGGCAATTTCTTTCAGGCGCACCTTTTGCCCGTTGAGCAGATATTCATTCTGCCCATCCCGGTATGCGCGGCGCGTAATCGAGACTTCGTTGAAATCAATTGGCAGCCAACCATCATCGTTGTAAAACGTGATAGTCGCCGATGCCATCCCCGCCCGCGGTCGCTGCTCTGATCCGGAAAAGATCATATCCTCCGTCTTGCGACCGCGCAGCAAACTATACGATTGCTCCCCCAGCACCCAGCGCAGCGCATCCGCGATATTGGATTTCCCCGATCCGTTTGGACCCACAATCGCGGTCACATCCCCCGGAAATTCAAATACCGTGCGGCTGGCAAAAGTCTTATAGCCATGTAATTCAAGGGACTTCAGGCGTGGCGTCATTCTGAAAGCAATCCCAATTTCTGCAAAGCGTCCTGGGCAGCTGCCTTCTCGCCAGCATGTTTGCTCTGACCGAACCCCACCCCCACCACTTCGCCATTCACAACTGCTTCCACCTCAAACTGCTTGGAATGTTCCGGTCCCAGCGATCCACGGGTTTGATAACGCGGCGCGCTGTACCCATGCGACTGCGCCCACTCTTGCAGGACGCTCTTAGCATCCTCGGTCTTCCGCGAAACAATAATCTCATCCGCCGCGCCTTCCAGCAATGGGGAAATAAAACTCAGCACGCTAGGAATACCGCCATCCAAGTACAGCGCACCCACCACCGCCTCAAAGGTGTCACACAAAAGCGGGGAACGTTCCCGTCCACCGCCTTGCAGCTCACCGCGCCCCAGGCGCATCGCATCCCCTAGCTTAATCTGGCGTGCGAATACCGCCAGTTGTTCGGTATAAACCAGCGCGGAACGCATCCGCGTCAGGTCGCCTTCCGCCATCTCCGGGTAACGGTTATACAGCCACGCGCCCACCGTAAAATCCAGCACGGCGTCGCCCAAAAATTCCAACCGTTCGTTATCTTCTAAGGCTTCAGGGTGTTCATTTAAATAAGAACGATGTGTAAGCGCGCGGCTGAGGAGCAGCCAATTCTTAAAGGTGAACCCTAACCGCTGCGCCAATTCTTGCGGCGACTCGGTACGAATACGTTGATTTTCCATGCTTCCTCCTGAGTGTTCTTTTGTGAACTCAGGGAGCGCGAGCGCCCGACACTTCCGCGAAGGTCAGTTCGCTTGCGTTCCACGAATTCTATTGCTGTGGATAATATTTTAATCCCGCCCCGCTGATGACCATCACCACCGGCTGCGGCAGCGTTTCCGCCATCGCCCCATACGCCGCCCAAACCAGCGCGGAAGTGGGTTCAACGTACACCCCTCGCGCCGCCAGGTCAGCATAGGCTGGCAAAATCCTTTCTTCCTCAATCGCCACCATCGTCCCACTTTGCGGCAGTATTTCCCGAATGATCGCCTCAGCCCGCATCGGCACACGGACGCGCACCCCTTCCGCCACCGTTTGCCCCTCTTGCACGCCTCCCATCGCCTCGATCCCCTGCGTGAACCCCAACCAGAGCGGCGCGCAGCGCGCTGCCTGTACGCCCACGTAATAAGGCTGCTGCTGAATCACACCCGCCGCCTGCAACGCCGCAAATCCGCGCACAATCCCCAAAAGCAGCCCGCCATGCCCCACCGGCGCAACCACCGTGCCTGGCGCGCTGCCCATCTGCGCGTAAAGTTCATACGCTAGCGTAGCAATCCCAGGCAGACCGAAAGGCAAATAGGCGTGACTGGCATACGCCACGCCCCTCTTCGCCTCTTCCAACGCCGCCTCTGCCGCAGCGGATCGCGCCCCCGCTACCTGCACCAGATCAGCCCCGTACAGTTCAATCTGCCTGCGTTTGGGTCCAGCTGCTGCTTCAGGCACAAATACGCGCGCCGCAACCCCCGCCCGCGCCGCGTATGCCGCAAAGGATGCCCCCGCATTCCCCGACGAATCTTCCAATGCCCGCTGCACCCCGTGCAACCGCAAAAAACTGAGCAGTGTGGCGCTGCCGCGATCTTTATAGGATCCGGTTGGGTTCAGCGAATCCAGCTTCAGCCAGGCTTCGCACCCATTGCTTTGCATGGCTATCAGCGGCGTATTCCCCTCCCCCAGGCTGATAGCAGGCGCGTCTTCCGGCAATCCAAAGCCGCTGCGATACCGCCAGATGCCGGGCGCGTTCAGGTCTATTGCATCCGGGTTGAAAAGGAACGGTGCATCAAAATCATAAATACCGCCGCACGCCGCGCAAAGGAAAGGCACGCCCTCCGCGGGGTACGCTTGATGACAGCGAGTACAACGCACAATCGGCGGCACGCTCATTCTCCGCGGTGGGGCATATAATCGCCCTCTACCCATTCCTGCCCCTCTGGTCCAATTTCCTTTTTCCAAATGGGGACAATCTCTTTCAGGCGATCAATCCCATAGCGGGCTGCCTCGAACACGCCCGTGTCGCGGTGCGGGGCAGTGCAGGCAATCAGCACAGTCGGCGTACCCGCCATCAGCACCCCAATCCGCTGCACAATGGCAATCCCTTCCACCGTCTGCCACCGCGCGCGGATTTCCTCCGCCACTTGCGCCATTTTTGCCTCCGCCATCGGCACATACGCCTCATACTCCAGGCTGATCGTCCGGTGAGGGTCGCCGCGTTCGGTAATAGCGCGTACCATGCCCGTAAAGAAACAGGCTGCCCCCGTAGTCGGCAGGGTAATTTGCTCTAGCAGGCTGTCCAGGTCAAGCGATTCATGTGTCACACGCAAAATCGTGGGCGGCAAAGGTTCTCCCGCACCCCCGCTCACCGGCGGGAAAAGTGCCACTTCCCCCTCCTCTGGCAGCGTTTCTTCATCAAACGCATAATTCTGATTCACCGCCACCAAGGCGTGACCCATCAGCACCGCAATCGCCGGGTAACGCGCCCCCAACGCGGCTTTGAGGTCCGCCACGGTTGCGCCTTCCGGCAGGCTGATTTCATCCTGCGCTCGTCCGGCGCGTTCTTTGAACGTTGCAAAAAAGAGGAGTTTTAAGGCTGCCATGTTTCGTTTTCCACATCCCCACTCTGACCGCCATGCTTTTCAATCAGGCGGATATTGCCAATTCGCGCTGTCTTTTCCACCGCTTTAATCATGTCATACACCGTCAGCGCCGCCACCGACACTGCCGTCAGGGCTTCCATCTCCACCCCGGTCTTGCCCAGCGTGCGCGTCTGCGCGGTGATGATCACCCCCGGCAGATCATCATCCAGCTTAAGCGTTACCTCAATATGCGTCAACCCCAGCGGATGGCAGAGCGGAATAAGGTCAGCGGTGCGTTTTGCGCCCATGATCCCCGCAATTTTCGCCACCGTCAGCACATCCCCCTTCTTGAGCAAGCCCTGACGGATGAGTTCCACCGTAGCAGGCTTTAAAAGCACTTCTCCGGCGGCAATCGCGCTGCGCAGCGTATCAGGCTTGCTGCCCACATCCACCATTTTCGCCTGTCCAGTCTCATCCAGGTGAGATAATCGCGGTTTATTCATGCCGCTCATTATAATCGTTCTTGCTCGATCCGTAAAATAAGCGCAAAACCCTGCTATAATTTGCCTTATGAGTCTTCAAGTGGCTGCGCATCAGGTAGAAGGGTATCGCGTCAACACCACCCTCTACGAAGGTCCGCTCGATTTGCTCTTACAGCTGATCGAACGCGCCGAACTCGATATTACCCGCCTGGCGCTTGCCCAGGTGACAGATCAATACCTGGCGTATCTGCGCAATTTGCAAGAAACGGACGCCAACCCCGCGGAAGTCTCCGGCTTTTTGGTGATCGCCGCCCGCCTGGTGCAAATTAAATCCGCTGCGCTGCTGCCGCGCCCCTCCATCGTCCTCTCGGATGACGAGGAAGAAGACCCCGGCGAAGCCCTGGCAAAGCAGCTTCTCGCCTATAAGCGCGTCAAAGAACTGGGCGAAACGCTCATCACCCGCCAGGAACAGGGCTTGCATACCTATTTGCGCCTCACGCCCCCCACCATCAAAGTAGAAGGTCGACTTGACCTCTCGGACGTCACCCTTGCCGACTTAATCAAGGCTGCCCGCCAGATATTCACCAGCCAGCCCAACTTACCCGCCCTCAGCCAGGTTGTCTCTGCCCCGCGCATCACCATCCGCGAGAAAATCCGCTGGATGATTGGCTGCCTGCAAACCCAGGCTGCCGTTCCTTTTGCCAATTTCCTCAAAAAACGCCATGATCGCTTGGAAGTCGTCGTCACCTTCTTAGCCATGTTAGAGCTAATCAAACGCGGCGTGGTAATCGTCAATCAAATTGGGCTGTTTGGCGAAATTGAGCTAAACGCCACCGGCGAATGGGACGAAAAAGACGATGCTCAGCTCGAATTTATCGAGTAATCCATTCCACCAGAATAAAAAACAAGTTGGTTCGTGAACCAACTTGTTTTTTATTCTGGTGGAATGTTTACTCAGCCGCGGATTCGTCCGCCTCGTCTTCCTCATCTTCTTCCACATCATAAGGCAGGCAGTTGCCCAACCATACGATCATCAAGCGCAGGTCATCCTCATTCACCTCTTGATCAGGGTATGCCGCAGCAAAGGCTTCGCCCAAAACCTCATAGCTTTCGCCTTTGGGCCAACTCACCTGAAAGCCCGGCAGCCGCGAACGGTCAGCATCCACCGGCACAATGTCCCACTCGCGCGCTATAAGAAAGTCAAAGACCTGTTGGCGCAGTTCCGGCTTCAGTTCTGACCAGCTTTGCAACGTTAACCCGGTAAATTCAGGGCTGCGCTCAAACAAAGTAACCGATGCCTTGGCGCGCACCGAAGCCGGCGCCAGGGTGCTGTTGCGAAAGCCTGATATCTTCACCCCAGACTTCACCACATTATTGATCGCTGTCCGGCGTATCCCAGGCAGCTTGCCCAGTTCCGCCATAACCGTATTTAAGACCCGGAGCCGGTATTCTGGCACCATAAATTCATTAATTGCGTGAAACGGAAGGTATTGTACCTGATTGTCATCCATAATGCCCCATTATAAAAGAAATTTTCATTTTCCGCGAAAATTGCCCAAACTTCAAGCAACCACCTGATCACTGGCTTCATCCAGAGCAACCACTTCATCTTCCGTCATCTTCCATCCCAATGCGCCCGCGTTTTGATCCGCCTGCTTGACGGTCTTTGCCCCCGGAATGGGCAGTGTTCCCTTGCAGATACACCAGTTCAGCGCGACCTGCGCCGGAGTTTTGCCATCATGCGCCATCCCAATCTTATTCATCAGGCTAACCAGCACAGGCAGCTTTTGCAGCAGTTTTGCATATCGCCGCCCCCGAATCCCGCGCGGTGGGTTTTCAAGGGTATATTTGCCGGTCAGCAGCCCCATTGCCAGCGGACTATACGCAATGAGCGTAGTATGCGTTTCCTGGCACTGCTTCAGCAGCCCGTTCTTCTCCACCTTGCGGTTCAGCAGGTTATATTCCACCTGATTGCTCGCCAACGGCACCCCTTCGCGCAGCAGCGTATCATGTGAACGCTGCATCCAGCTGCGATCATAATTCGAGACCCCCACCCCGCGCGTCAGTCCGGCGTGATATGCCTCGATCATTGCCGTCATCCACGTTTCCGGCGTGATCGGCGGCAGCGGTTGGTGTACCTGATAAAGATCCACCCGTTCCAACCCCAGCCGTTTCAAACTGCCGCGCAGTGCCTTAATCAGGCTGGAGCGACCTAACCGCCAGGGATACGGCATAAACTTGGTCGCTACAAACACCCGCTGCGGCGTTGTCTTCAGGAACTCGCCCAACATCCGCTCCGATTGCCCCTGCCCGTAAACTTCCGCGGTGTCAAACATCCAAATGCCTGATTTTAGGGTTGAATCAAATACCTGGCGCAGGTCTTCCTGAGTGTACCCGCTGCCATAATTCCAGAAGAGCTTATCCCCCCATGCCCAGGTGCCGACCCCAAAAGAAATTCCTTCCAGAAGAGAAGGCGAACTCGCTGCTAAAGCCTCGCTGCTACTCGATGGGTCTTCCATGACGCGCTCCGTTGAATCGCAATGTCGAATTGATTAAATTTTCCACTCTCTTGATTATACTCCCGTCAAGGATGGTATAATCGGCGGCATGCTCTCTATTGTCGCCCTGGATATTGAAACCACCGGTCTTGACCCCGTTCACGATGCAATCATTGAAATTGGCGCGGTGCGCTTCAATGGCAACCACGTAGAAGGTGAATGGACCAGCCTGATTAACCCCAATAAAGTGATCACCCCGTTTATTGTGCAGCTAACCGGCATTACCAATGATATGGTACATGACGCGCCTCCCATCCAGGCAGTAATTCAACAACTGGCAGATTTTGTGGGCGATTCGCCCGTCCTGGGGCATAATGTCCAGTTTGATCTCTCGTTCCTGCGCCGTTATAAAATCCTCAAGACAAATCCGGTCATAGATACATATGAATTAGCTTCTGTGCTGCTGCCCACCGCCAGCCGTTATAACCTGGGAGCGTTAAGTAAGCAGCTGGGCGTCTTGCAGCCTGCCACGCATCGCGCTCTGGATGACGCCCGCGCTACCTATCATCTTTTCCTCCAGCTCTATGAAACTGGGCTACAGCTGCCCACCGGCATTCTTTCAGAATTTGTGCGCCTGAGTGAATCGTTCCATTGGGGCGGCAGTTGGGTATTTGCCCAAGCCTTAAAAGCGCGCATCCACCAACCGGTAAAGGTCAAACCTACCCCCATTCCGCCTTCTGGCGCAAATGCCGCCTGGCGACAGGTGTATTCTGCGGTCGCCTCTCCGCGCAACCCCGCCCAGCCCCTCAACGAAGAGCAAATGTGTAAGCTGCTTGAGCCAGACGGACCCTTCGACCATTATTTCAAGCAGTTTGAACACCGCGAGCAGCAAGTAGGCATGTTACGCGCCATCTCGCAAGCCTTCTCAGACGGGCATCATCTGCTGATTGAAGCTGGCACAGGTACGGGCAAATCCTTTGCGTATCTCATTCCCGCTGCCTTCTGGGCGTTGCAAAACAACGAGCGCGTGGTAATTTCCACCAACACCATCAACTTGCAAGATCAGTTGATTAAAAAGGATATTCCTGATCTATGCCGGGCGTTGAGCCTGAATTTGCGGGTTGCCGTGATGAAAGGGCGCACCAATTACCTCTGTCCGCGCCGGTTAGAGGCTTTACGTCAGCGCGGACCCAATTCTGTGGACGAAATGCGCGTATTGGGCAAAATCCTCGTCTGGCAGCTCGAAAGCGATAGCGGTGATCGCGGCGAGATCAACCTCAACGGTCCCGTTGAGCGTGACATCTGGAGGCGACTTTCCTCTGAAGATGAAAACTGCCACGCTGAAAATTGCAACGTCTATGCCGAGGGCGGCTGCCCCTTCTACCGCGCCCGCGCATTGGCGCAAAGCGCGCACCTCATCATCGTCAACCACGCCCTCCTGCTGGCGGATATTGGTGCTGGCAACCGCGTCATCCCTGAATATTCTTATGTGGTTATTGATGAAGGTCATCACCTTGAGTCAGCCACAACCGACGCCCTCAGCTTTAAAGTCACCCAGGTGGACGTGATCCGCCTGATCCGCGAGTTGGGCGGCACTTCCAGCGGTTTGCTCGGCTATCTGCTGACCCTGCTGAAGGATATTCTGCAACCGGCAGAGCTTGCTGGCTATGCGAATAGCGTAGAACATGCCACCAGCCTGCTTTTCCGCCTTGACCAATCCTTTCATGGCTTCTTTGACGAGATGGGCGAATTTTTATCCGAACGCCGCAACGGTCGCCCTGTGACAGGTTACGGTCAGGAAGAACGCATCTTACCCGCCACCCGCGCCTTGCCCGTCTGGACCAACGTGGAAGTCAGTTGGGACGAAGTGCATGATACCGCCAACCTGCTACTTAACCTGCTGGCAGAGTTGTATAAAACGGGCAGCACCCTCCCGGAAGAAAATACTTCCGAAGACCTGCAAGATACGCTCAACACCCTCTCCAGCGCGTATCGCCGCCTGCTGGAAATTGACGTTCAGCTCAATGGCTTGGTTTCCTCCTCGGGTGCGGATCTAATCTATTGGGCGCAGATTCAGCCGGGGAACAATCAACTCGCCCTCAACGTTGCCCCATTGCATGTTGGTCCCCTGATGGAAAGGCATCTCTGGCGCGAAAAGAAAAGCGTGGTGCTGACTTCCGCCACCCTGACCACCAACGATGGCTTCGATTACTTGCGCAGCCGCCTAAACGCCCATACCGCCAAAGAATTGCAGCTTGGCTCCCCCTTTGATTACGAAAAAGCCACTCTGCTCTTCCTCGTCAACGACATCCCTGAACCCAATGACGCAGTTGGCTACCAACACGCCGTAGAGCAAAGCCTCATCCAATTGGGTAAAGCCACCCAGGGGCGCATGTTAGCCCTCTTCACCTCTTATACCCAGCTGCGGCGCACCTCCACCAACATCTCCGCCGCATTAGGCGAAGCAGGCATCACTGTATTCGAGCAAGGGGATGGCGCATCCTCTACCACCCTCCTAGAGAGCTTCCGCGAGACGGAAAAAGCCGTCTTGCTTGGCACGCGCTCTTTTTGGGAAGGCGTAGACGTTCCCGGCGATGCGCTTTCCGTAGTGGTCATCGTCAAACTCCCCTTTGACGTCCCCTCTGACCCCATTATCGCCTCGCGCTCCGAAACCTTTGAAGACCCCTTCAACGAATATCAAATCCCCGAAGCCATCCTGCGCTTCCGCCAGGGCTTTGGTCGTCTCATCCGCACCCAAACCGACCGCGGCGTGGTTGCCATCCTGGATAAGCGCATCCTGACCAAAAATTACGGTCACGCCTTCCTCGATTCCCTCCCCGCCTGCCAGGTGCAAAAAGGTCCCATGCGTGACTTGCCCACCATCGCCGCCGGGTGGCTAGAGCAAGGCAATTAATCTTCCCAGACAGATAAATTTCCGGCAAAAAAGCATTGACGGCACCACCCCTTGGTGGTAAACTTATCATCAGCAACAGACATTTTCGGGCGCGTAGCTCAGTTGGTTAGAGCGCATGTATCACACACATGAGGTTCGGAGGTTCGAGCCCTCTCGCGCCCACCAAGGATGGAGAAGAGAGAAAAACATCCCCAACCAAACCGGTTGAGGATGTTTTTTTGAGATTAACTTGATTTCTGTTTCCTCGCCCACTCCCCCACGTACCCCAGGTGATCCAGGTAATGCTCATACGCATTTTGAGCGATGATCTGCCAGGGCAGCCAATCCGGTGGCATTTGCGCGAAATGCGAAGCCTCATGCAAATCGCTCATCGTCACTCCCCCCAGCGCAGCCAACAAATCCGCGTACGCCGTTTTGGCTTCCGACTGCACCTGCGCTAGCGGCAAATTACGATTCTGATCATAGATCGCCTGATTGCGTTGCTCAGTGGGCAAATTCCACCATTCAGAACCGCCTAAAATGTGACTGCGCAATATTCCAACCACTTGCTCTTCATGCCAGTAGAGGTGCGCAATCACATCCTTCAACGTCCACCCACCCGCGTCCATAGGCTTGATGAAGTCATCTTCCTCTAGCGGGGAGAGGAGCGCATCCCATGCCTTGTGCGCGCTGCGGACTTTCTCAATGAGTTCATCCGGGCGCATTCGGTGGCTATCTAACTCCGATTCCGGTCGGTAAGGCGCCAACCCATCCAAATTCCCCACAAACTCCGCCAGGTTCTGATGCCCCAGCTGCTGACGAATTGCCATCCCCTCGCCAAGATGATACCAATAATGATAAATCACCCGCATAAGAAACGTACCAGCTGACGGATAGCTGGGGGATCCGAACGGCACGGAGATTGTTTCCAGGGTCAGCGCATCCAACCAGGGGTCTGCCGCGCTAGTTACTTGCCGCCAGGCTGCCCACATCTCCTCAACCGGCGGAGTAGAAGCCGGTTTTCCATACGCCAAGCGTTCATTCAGGTCAGGCAGCAGCACCTTTCCCTGCCCCATCCACAACCAATAGCGTTGCTCTTGCCATGCCAGATGCCCCACAATCCAGCTCAGGGAATTCATCGTGCCAAACCGCCGCTGCGCTTCCGGGTCAGCCACCCCCATCAGCCCGCGTACAAATTCACTGCGCGTAAACCGCAGTTGATCTACCAAAATGTGCGCCATACCTTTCGCCTTTCCTTTTTCTTTCGTTACTTCGTCACCGGATAATTTGCGGACTGCCAGCCATTAAAGCCCCCTAAAATCGGCTGGACGTTCTTAAATCCCTTCGCGCGTAACAGAGACGCCGCACGGGCGCTCGATTCTTCTTGCGGTCAGGTGCAATACGTGATGATCCAATCATTTTGATTCAACGAGATATTCCCTTGCTCTATACTCGTCAACGGCACGCTGATCGCTCCAGGGATATGCGCCTGGGCATACAAAGCGTCTCCGCGCACATCCACAAACACTGCCTGCTTCGCATCGTATGCCGCCTTCGCATCCGCCAGAGTAACGCGCTGAATTTCAGGGTAAGAATTCTCTACGACCGGAGTATTCTCCACGAAAGCGCCCCTATTTTGCCCTGAAAGCAGCCACCACATGCTGAAAACCACCAGACTCGCCCCAATGATAACCAGCAAAATGGGCAAAAAGTGAGGGTATTTCTCTTTTCTCCTTACACGCTCGCTCTCTCGCATACCGCCTCCTATGATTATTTTGATCATTTTACTCTTTTTGTGCGGATATAAGAAATCTTTCTAGCTTCTTAGGATACAAGGATGAGGTGAGCAGCCGCAAAGCCTCACTCACCTCATCCTTGTATCCTAAGAAAACTCTTTCCCCTCAATCAGTATTTTTGCGCCCATAGGCAAAAATTGCCGCCTTAAACACCCCCGGCGCAACTCGCTGATGCAAAACCCCCAGGGCATACGCCACCGCGGAAAAAGACAAATACGAAGGTTCTGCCTCATACCCAAATACACATGGCTCAAACTGGTGCGCCATCAGTGCCTTGCGAACCGCGCTAAGGCTGTTGCAGCGATAATGCGCCGGAAAAACATCTTCCGCGCGCAGCTCGCTCTTGGCGGTCTTCAACACCCCGGCATGCGCGCGCTGCGGCAAAAATTGCGCAATCAAAGCAATATAATTCCAGCGATTCGGCGTGCGGATGGCAACGACCCCCCCCACCCGCAGCACGCGCCTTGCCTCGCGGAAGAACGCCGCAGGTTCTGGCAAATGCTCCAACACATTATCGCAAATGACCAGGTTCACGCTCTCATCCGCCACTTGCCACGCATTCCCCTGCAACGGCAAAAAGCGATCCACAAACGGGTTGCCCGCCGCTGCGGCGGTCACGTCCAGCCCAATCACCTCTTTTACTTTGCCGCGGAAAATACGCGCCTGCCTCCGATAAGCAATCGGGTCGTCCCCATATGCCCCCCGTCCGCAACCAAAATCAATCACCACCCAATCGGGTTGCGCCATAGCTTGTAACCGGCTGTAAAATGCCAGCGTGCCATCCAGGTGAGTAAATCCACCGAAACGCGCCTCCGGGTAAAAGCGGTTCAATAGGCTCATGGGGAAGCCAAGTCGCCAATCAGGATATACCCAATCACCGATCCCTTATCGCCCACGTATTCCACCAGCACGCACTCGCGGTTGAAGTTATCAAATTCGCGTTCCTTGGGCAAGAAGCGCACAATCGCTCCCTGCGGAATGCGCGCAATGGCGTTTTTCGTCTCATAACACCCTGACCGCGCCCATATATCCCGCGCGGTTGTCCCTGTAAGCGGAGTGGCTGTCAGGGATGGGGTCAGAGTCGGCTTCGGCGTCACCGTCATCGTAAAGGTCGGGGTGGGCGTGCGCGTAGGGAGTTCCGTGGCGGTTGGGGTCGCCGTAGCGGTGGGGGTAAGCGCAATCACATAAGCGCGTACCTGAATAGACCCCAACCACAGGATCACGCCAATAATAATCAATCCTAAGATCACCCCGCCCACTTTTAGCCCGGTCAGGGTATTTTGATAAGTGCCTAGTTCGCGTTTGAGTTCAATCACGCCAGGGTCATTCGGGTAACGGTTGCGCAATTCCTGACTGACTCGCGCCGCCGCTACGGGCCATGACCGGTTGGAGTTGAGTACCGTGTTCGCTTCTCTTAGCTGATCCTGATACCGCTGCAATTCGCGCACCAGCCGCTCCACCTCTTCCTGCGCCGCTTCGGTATATTCTTCTCCGGCAGACAAACTGCGCGCCTGATCCAACACCTGCCGCGCCTGCTGTGCCTTGGCTTGCGCCGCCTCTAACGTCTGCGCCTGCTCTGCCTGCGCCCGTAAATTCTGCGCTTGTTCGCGCAGCGGCGCCAATACCTTGGGGATCACCAAATCCAGCCGATTTTTCAGGCGGATCAGCGTAGCATTTTCGCCATATTCGAGCATCAAACTATCAATAATGCTCTTGGCGCGCGCAATTGCCTTGGGCGTGGGGGTGGAGGCATTTAAAATCTCGGTCGCCTGATGCAGCGATTCCTTCACTTGGCGCATCGCCTGCACACGATCATTATGTTTTGGCAGCCCGGTTGCCCGCGCCGCCATTTCCACTTTTTCAATGCCTTCATCAAACAACCCATGCGCAAAGAGCTTCACCCCTTCGTTATAAACGCTCTCCGCGTCAATATTTTGCTGGAGCTTTTGCTCAAATTCCTGACCTTCCTGCCAGCGTTGGATGCCAATTTCCCGCAAGACGGATTGCGCCTTGTTCAACAAGGTCATTGCATCCTGATACCGCCCCAAACGCGCCGCAGACTGCGCCTTCCCAAACGAGGTTGCCGCCTCAGCCGGTAAAGCTACCGAAGGGATGTAACCTGTCCGCAGGTAATTTTCGGATTCGCTGCGATGCTGCCGCGCACGATCCCAATCCGACTCGCTTTGCAGCACCTGGTCGTAAAGTTTGATGGCTTCCGCGTAACGTCCCCCGTAAAAATACTTCTCCGCCTCCTGCATTTCCTGCTCTGCCTGCGGATTATGCTCGCGCTCCTTCGTCTTCATCCCCGCCATGCCTGCTTGCGGAGTGGGGAAGCTTGCCCCCAAGATGCCTGTGCTGGCAGCGGAAACGGTTGCCGGACTCACATCCGGTCCGCGTTGAGCCGCTCGCAACTCCTGATATTGGCTCTGCGCCTGACTGCGTTGCTCACGCGACAGAGATTGAAAATCAGGCGAGGCGAAGAATTCATCCAATTCCACCATCAACTTGCGGATTTCCGCCTGCGGAGGGGGTTCTTGGGCAAGTAAACGCGCAGCGCGCGCTTGTAAAGTATCAAATTCAGTCATAATCCTCTTTCCTAATCAAAGAGATGCAAGAAAGTTTGTTTCAGGTCATCCCGCAAGTCAGCTGCGCGGGTATATTCTGCTGCCAGGGCGCGTTCCAACAAACCACGCACCGATTCCGGCAGCCGCTGATCGTCATACGTCCACTGCGCCTGATATTCCTTGGCGGATTGCTCAATCTCTTCCGGTCGAGTTGGACCAAGCGGCAATGCCCCTGGCGCAGTTCGTCCCGTCAAAATATGATGCAGCGCGCGCGCCCCAAATTGTACCAGGTCCATTTGTTTTTCATAATCTGACAGCCCTTCCGGGTGCAGCCGGGCAACGTTCCAATCAATCGAATAGATGCCGCGAATCTCTTCTAACCAATAATAATGCAAAATCTTGTGATCGCGGTACACAACATTGCGCTCATGAGCAGTCGTCAGCAAATCAGCAATCTGAATAGAAATTTGCAGCAAGTCTTCCACCGGCAAAAAGTTACCTGCCGTGAAGCTCGCGTCACACAATGCCAGCAAATTCGTACTCGGGTCGCGCTGCTCTTCCGCCAGATAAGGTGTCCACCCATCCGCAATACGACCCTCTAGCTGATAATTAAACTCAGCATAAGCGTTGGGGGCAATCCGTATCACATGACCAGCCGGTAACGCTTCCCCTGGCTCACCGGTCGGGTAGCGGCTATCTCCATCCAATTTCAAGAAGCCACATTCAAACAAGGGCGTCACCCCTGCTACGCCCAACATGGCATTCATCACCAACACTTCTTCGCGGAACAGCGGCAGCGCGTAATCAATCTTATCCATGCGCATCAACTTCAACGCCGCTGGGGTCAGGTTCATTTGTGCATCCCGTATCTGACCGCCATACACCCGCGCCGATGACCCGCGCGCCTCGGGGATCCACGCATCCAATGGTGCAAGCATGACGACATCCCCCTCTATGCCCAGTTTCCCCTTGACCACCCCTGGCAAACCCACAAAGCTGGGTGGCGCAACATACCCCGGCAACTTCTCCGCCCGTTCAAAGCGCCGCAGCCAGGGCAGCTCTTCCACCAACCTCGGCAAACTGGTGAACAAATCCGCGGGCCACGCCCCCTTCCGTAACTGACGGCAGCCCTCCAAAATCAAATCCATCCACACCGCCGGCCCAATCTGATTGCGCAGCTGCCGCCCCTCAAATTCCACATCCGTGATGAAATGTAAATAATGTTCATCCGCCTGCGGACCGCGTTGCGCGCGCGCCAACCAGTGCGGAGCCGTCAGCAATGCCTCCTCTGCCTGAAAAACGCGCCGGCGTTCCGGGTCCGTCAGCAGCAAACTGCGTAATCCGGCAGCTGCTTCCCGAAAATGACCCTGCCCCCATTCGCCCAGCACCTCTTTCACCTGCTGACGCGGCAGTTGCAATGCCTCCTCCAACGCCAGCCCCGGCTCCGGCAAGAATGCGCTAATCTCCGGCAATATATCTTCTACATCCTGATACATCAGGCTGGCATACGGCGGGGATGGGTCGGTCTGTACCCACCCGGGGATAATATCCGTTCGCAAGTGAGCCGTCAATTGGATCAGCCGCTGCAACGCCGCGCCATCCACGCTCTCGGGATGATCTTGTAATTGATTGCACATGGATTGCAGCGTGAAATAGATGCGCCGCGCCAAAAGCAGCGGTTGCGCATCCGGCGTAGCGGCAGGCAGTGCCAACCGCCTCAATGCCGTCACCAGCTCATACCACCACTCCGGCTCGGGTGAATCCTTCATAGCAATCGTTAAATCCCATAACACATTTCCCCAATTGCTTTGCAGGCTGGCTTCCACCGCATCTGCAAAAGCGCGCCGCTGTTGCGGATCAACGCTATGCGAGGCTAATTTCGCCAAGAACCCCGTCAACTGCAAACCTTCTGCCTGACTGCCCGGCATGGTTGCCGCCCAATCACACACTTCGCGGACTTCTTCCATCAACTGTTGGCGCGCAAAATACGCCGCGCACGAGAGCGCAAAATGCAGCTCCCCCGCAAAGTCAGGCAGTTCCCCATAGCTGATAATTTTCCGATGGATTTCTTCCAGCTCTTGCAGCGGATTGTGCATCGAGGATAGCTCGGAATTCCCCGAGCGCAACAAGTCTAATTCCATACGCCGGGCAGCCTGCAAGCCCTCTAATTCCACCTGTAACGCCCGCCAGATGCGTTCTTTCAATGCCGGAATCGCTTCCAGACTGGCGGAATTCGCCCCGCGTGGCCATTCCAGGCTGGCATATAACCCCCCAGCATACGTCTCCAGGAAGTTCCCCATCCCTTCCAGCCATTGACGGTAATCTTCCCACGCCGTAAACCGCCGATCTTTGGTGGTGCCATCCCGTTCCAAAAATTGACCGTTGCCCCAGTCAATGATCGTCAGTTTCGCGCGCAGCGGGTCCCAATACAGGTGATCGGGCTTCACGTCATTCCACAAAATGCCATCCACCGGCAGCCCGTCCATATCAAACGGATGCGCATGCACCTGATCGAACGTTTCCAGCAGCGTATATAAAACCTGCAAGACAATCCGGTTGGAAAAACAGCCTTCCCCTGATTCAGAAATCACTTGAATAAATCGGCGCAGTTCCACCGACTCAATGCTATTTTCCGCTCCGCTGATTGCCCCCATTTTGCTGACCCGCGCCAGATCATTCAACGCAAACCCGGTGGCGCGCTCAATAATAATAAACAGGCGGTCGCTGAAAGCAGTCCCCGCCTTGCTTTGATCCATCAAATGCGGCACGCGCACGCCCAAGCCAGGTTCCAGGTCTAAATACCCTGAAAGCGCCTTCAGTATCTTCCCCTCCGCCGTAATCTGCGCCGTTTGCCGAATCATATCACTGGCGAAAACGCTCCGCCCTGGTCGTTTGAGGATCGCCTCCTGCTTTTCCAGCAGCGATTCCACCAGGTACACTTCGCCTGCATCCCCCTCACCTAGCTTTTTCAGCAGTACCCATGCCGACTGCTGCCCTGAAACAATGTCACTTTCCATCGCTCTATTCCGCGCGTCTTCTTCTAGGCTCTAAGATACCGAATCATACCACAATTTCTTAAGGCAGCTTTCCTTTAAAAATACAAATCCTCTTCTCTACAGAGAAGAGGATTATTAGACGAGAGGAGACACAGGGGAGTATCCACCCTCTCAGGAGATAGCAAAACTCTATGGCTGCGGATTTTCCCAATAAGACATTTCATCCACCTTGATGGCAAAATTCTTCGTCTGGATAGACCCTGCCATCACGCCAAAATAGCCTTTGTCAAAAGTAGCATCCTGCACATCCGCGATGAGTTTGCCGTTCGCATACAGCAGCAAACGCTTGCCCACCAGCATAACGCCCATGACATTGGTTTGATTAGACCCTGCCGCAATCGCCGAGTTGGTATTCCATGCCACCAGGTCCTTCATCACGCCCTTGGGAGCAGCTTTCGCATCCCAGCTGCGCACAAAATAATGCCCATCGCAGCTAAACGCGAATAAATATCCCTGGTTGGCGTCTGCCAAAACGGGAGACCGCGCAATAATCCCATAATGATCCAACCCTGAACAGGTTTGCGTGTGGAAAGTGGCTTCTACATAGACATTCCCAAAATCACTGCCCTTGGGGTTTGCCAGCCGCCACCCTTCCTGATCCGTAAGCGTTGTGAGGATTAAATTACCGTCCTTAAATTCGCCAGTAGTAAACGTATCGCTCCCTACGGGCCACAACCAGCTTTTATCCTCGTTCATCGGATCCGTAGCAGCAGGTTTGCCCAATCGAGAACGGGGATCACCCGCCGCCGGGGTAAAAGCCGGGTTGATGGTCGCCGCCGAGGTGGGCATAGCCGTGGCTGCTGCTTGCGTGGCAGTCGCCTGCGTAGGCGTGGAGGTCGCTGCCTGTGGCGTAGCAGTGGCTGCAACAGCAGCCGGCGTATTCGTTGCATCCGCAGGGGTGGCTGTATCTAATGCCTGCGCCTCAGTAGCCGTTGGGTTTTCTACCACTACATCCGGCGCATTGGGTGTAGCCGTAGCAACATCCGGCATCACCGTATTGGTAGGGATATTCGTCAACATCTGGCTGATTTGCGTTTGCATTTGCACATCCGTAGCTTTCCCCACGCCCACCAGGGTCGGTTGCCCCCCAATCGTAGGGACTGCCAGGTTGCACCCCACCAACATTAAACCCACTAAAAGCGTTAATCCAATGAAAATGCGCCTCATCTTCTTCTCCTCGCCTGCCTCAAAGTGTTCATGTATGCTCAAAAAATCAATTTCTCTTCTTATTACTAAAACGCCCGACCAAGGAAAAAGTTCCCTTTTCGGACGGCTTATGCTTTATGCGGTTTTATATCCAATCTGCCGTAAAAATCCCTTGCGCCAGGTAATATCGCTCTCGACCTCCAAGCCGCGCGGCGATTCCCCATCAATCACCGCCATCACCCCACGCCCGCCCTCATTTTCAGCCACAACCACCTGACTGGGGTTCGAGGTAGCGCAGAAAATATGGCACACTTCCGGCACATTTTTGATCGCATTCAAAACGTTTACCGGGAAAAATCCCTCTGCCAGGAAGACAAAAAACGTATGCCCCGCCCCCACACTCAACGCATTTTTCTGCGCCAGCGCAATCATCGCCTCATCCGTCCCTGACCAGCGCACCAGGCATTTGCCCGATGCTTCGCAAAACGCCACGCCAAAACGAATCCCCGGCACAGAATTCACCAGGGCTTCGTGCAAATCTTCTACAGTCTTAATGAAATGAGACTGCCCGAATATAAAATTAATCACTTCTGGTTTTTCAATGCGAACAGTTTTCAGGTCCATCCCTGCTGCTCCTTTATTTTTTATTTGATTTAACATTAATGAGACTTTCAGACGGAAAGGTAATTTCCCCCGCTTGTTTGGCCTCAACGTGTCGCCTGAATAATTTCATTGTACCCTTATGTTGCCGGATATGCAACCGTCATTTTTCGGAAATTGTCACTTTTTTGCAATTCTACCCCGAAATTCCCCCATCAGAAACTAGTCATCTTCCTGGTTCTGGATTATCATTTCTTTTAATGCGTAATTGGGATACTCCTTACCTCACTGACTGGTTCGCCATTTCTTTTCGCTGGATCATTGTTCTCGGATTAACCATCGCGTTAGGTCTCAGCGGAAAAATAAATGAGTGGCTTGCTGCGACTCTGGCATTGCCGCTCCTCTGGAATTGTTATGTCTCCCTCCTGGCAATTTTTTATCTGCGGATCGGTCATCACCGCCTCGTCAATTTATCCATTGACCTGCTCTTTAGTCTGGCAATTTTCTTCCTCAGCGGGGGCATCAATAGTCCTCTCATTTGGATTTTTGTTTTACCTGCCGCCATTGCTGCCTTGTATTACGAGTGGCGCGGCGCAGCTTTAGCAACGTTGCTCATTTGCCTCATCGAAGCAGCCTGGACGTACTTTTTCGTTGGCGCCAATCTCCTCTACTTTCCTCTTTTGCTAATCCTCGTATATAACTTGGTTGGCGCAGCCATCATCAGCCTGCTTGCAATTCCCCTTCTGGCATATTTGAGACGCATCTACCAAAAAAGAGTTATCGAGCGCAAAGAAGCCGATCAGCGCGTCCAACGCCAAGAAAGAGAGCGCATGCAAGCCCTCTTTCAGATGGTGGAGGCTTTTTCCTCTACGCTTAATTACCAGAATGTTCTCGAAATTGCCCTGGATACCGGTTTACAAGCGATTGGACATGACAAAGAGGAAGAAATTGCCGCCGCAGTCCTCCTTTTTGGCGAAAATGGGTTAGAATTAAAAACAGCCCGGCGTTTTTATCAACGCGATTGGGGTGCGCAGCTCCCTGCCCGAGAAGGTCTCCTGAATGAGGTCTTAAAAGAAGGCGCGTATCGCCTCCTTACAGAACCCGCTAAAGACCCTGAACTAAACGCATTTTCAACCCTTGAAAATAGCCAAAGCGTGGTCTGCCTACCCCTGATGCGCGGCTTAACCCAATACGGCGTCTTGCTCTTCGCTCATCCTCAGCCGGATTTCTTTACCAAAGATCGGTTGGAATTGCTGGATATGATCGCCAATCAGGCGGTGATTGCCATTCAAAACGCAGGCTTATATCAAGACTTAGCCAGTGAAAAAGAGCGCATTGTGCAAAGTCAGGAGGAAGCTCAGAAAAAACTGGCGCGTGACCTGCATGACGGTCCCACCCAATCTATTTCCGCCATTGCTATGCGGATTGGGATTGCCCGCAAACTCCTCACCCGCTCCGTCAAAGAGGCAGATGATGAACTCATGCGCATTGAAGACCTGGCGCGGCGCACCACCAATGAAATTCGCCACATGTTATTTACCCTCCGTCCGCTGGTGATGGAAACCGAGGGGCTGACCGCTGCCCTCCAGACAATGGCTGAAAAGATGAACCAGCTCTACCAGCAGAACGTGCAAATTGTGGTCGAGCCCTCCATTGCTGACCGGCTGGATTCTACCCGTCAGACGGTGGTGTTTTATCTGGCAGAAGAAGCCGCCAACAACGCCCGCAAACACGCCAAAGCCGCCAGCATCTGGGTGCGCTTACATGCCTCCACGGAGGACGCTGACGTGGCAATGCTTGAAATTATTGATAATGGACTTGGTTTTAACGTTGCGGAAGTGATGAACAATTACGAACGCCGCGGTAGCCTGGGCATGGTCAACTTGCGTGAACGCACCGATCAGGTCAGCGGCACGCTAAAAGTGGAATCCGTGCCAGGCAAGGGAACGCGCATTCTCGCGCTCATTCCCATCACTGCCGCTGCCGCAGACCGTTTGCAGCAAAGCAAATCCTGATCCAACCCGAGGGGATTTCCCTGTCTTCGATCATCGGAGCAGGTGTAGAGGATGAAAAGCAATGCCGAGTGTAGATGGATGTTATTATGCCGTATGGAATGGGGGGGCGCAGCCCAATTCAATTCCGATTGTGCTGCTGCATGGCGCGGGTGGAGATCACCAAAGCTGGCCCGCCGAAATCAGACGATTAAACGGGCAGACCGTCCTTGCGCTTGATCTGCCCGGGCATGGTCGCTCGCAGGCAGTCGGGCTGCAATCCATCGCCGCCCATGCCGAGCGCGTGGCGGAAGTCTTATCCGCGCTCAATATCTATCAGGCAGTCCTGGTAGGTCATTCCATGGGCGGGGCAATTGCTCTGGAAGTTGCCCTGCGCTGGCCCGCCTATGTGGCTGGCTTAGGGTTGATTGCTACCGGCGCCGCCCTGACCCCTGAAAAAGAAATGCTCGAAGCCTTCACCAACCCCTATACGCTGGATGCCGCCCTGCGATTATTCCAGCAGCGCGCCTTTACCGCCCTCACCCCGCCTACCTTGATGCAAACCTGCCTGAACACCTTCCGCGCCACCCGCCAGAGCGTCCTCGCTGCGGATTGGCAAGCCTGCGCTGCCTTTGACCGGCGCGCAATGGTCAATCAGATCAACGCGCCCACCTGGGTCATTGTCGGCAGTGACGATCACCTCACTCCTGTCGCCTTTGCCCACTTCCTGGCAGGCAGTTTACCCGCCGCACGCTTGCAGATCATCCCCCAGGCGGGTCATCTGGTCATGCTGGAACAGCCTGCAAAGGTTGCTCAGGGGTTACAGCAATTTCTGGTAGCCCTATCCGCCGTGCGTAAAGCGGCTGCCAACGACCTCAGCCTGCCCACCTCAATGCCTACCCCCATTCCTCAGCAACAAGAATGGGCAAAGTTGCGCCGCAAGGATTAATTTAGCCTCTCTGTGAACGATCACCCTCGTTTACAATTCACCATCATTCACGCAATCTTCCGCAAGAACGGCACCGCCGCCAATGCCGCCAATGCGCGGTGACTGATCCGATTTTTTTGCGCCTCTGGAATTTCCGCAGTCGTCATCCCCAATTCAGGGATATAAAACAGCGGGTCATACCCAAACCCATTGCTCCCCCGCTCTTCTGGGATAATCTCGCCATACACGTCCCCCTCAGTCACGTGCAGCTGCCCATCCGGTCCAGCAATCGCAATCGAACAATGAAAATGTGCCGTCCAGGGTCGCGGCTTCCCAATCAGATTCTGGATCAAATATCGCCTGCGATCTGCATCCGTAGCGCCTTCCCAGGGGGCATACCTTGCCGAGTAAATTCCCGGCTCCCCATCCAGCGCATCCACTTCCAGCCCCGAATCATCCGCCAAAACCCACACCGGCGCTCTTTGGCTATACGCTTTTGCCTTCAGAATTGCATTCTCTGCATACGTATACCCAGTCTCATCCACCTCTAACACCAACCCCAAATTTGCCGGTAAAATCAACTCCATAGGCAAGTCCGCCGGGAAAATTGCCTGAAATTCCCGCAATTTGCCCTTATTTGTCGAAGCAATTAAAAGTTTTTGGCTCATCTTTCCTCATTCCTGTGATCTGTGCGAAATACCAAACTTGACTTACTATTTTCGGCGTGCTATAATATGCGCGTATTATTATAATACGTGAAGCAAAAGTGCCTATCTTAAAATTGAAAAGACCTTAAAGAGTGAACATACCCCGTTACCCACTTCGCTTCAATGTTGGTTTCTTACTTCACCAACAAATTGGTTATTATCGGGATATTCATTTTGAATATCCAGTTCTTTTGCTCAAGCCTGATCTTGAGCTAACAAATTTTCAGGGCGTTGTGCGCGTCAACCGCACCCCGCAAGGTATTTTAATGCACGGGGATTTTCAAGGCAGCACCCCCACAGAGTGTGTCCGTTGCCTGACGAATTTTATTCAACCCTTGCATACCACCTTTGACGAGATGTACGCCTTTAACGAACGTTCCATAACCGAATCCGAACTGCTCGTCCCTGAAGATGGCAATATTGACCTGGAACCCATTGTACGCGAATATCTGCTCATTGAAATGCCCATTAGCCCCATTTGCAGCCCGGATTGCAAAGGTTTATGCCTGATCTGCGGGCAAAACTTAAATGAACGGGAATGCGAACATAGTTCCTCTGAAACACAACAGGAGTTTTCTTAGTCCTCTCCGTTTGACCTAACCGGGTATCTTTTCCACCCATCCGGGTCCTTTGGCAAGTCCGTTTTACCGGAAGCTGACGATTAAGGAGGGAATGCGTGACAAGTCCGGCCCGCCACAAACATAATACCGAAGTGCTCAGTATGCTGCTTGAAAAAGCAGATGTCCAGGGGTATCTCACCACCGAAGACCTCATGGAACTTGACCCACAAGTCAATGAAGATGCAGACCGGCTGGAAACCATTATTATGGCTCTCCGCCGCCGTGGGGTGGATATTCTCGACCAGGATGAAGCCGAAAATCCCGACGAGGATAGCGAAGACCTGGGCATCGAGGGCGAATTTGACCCGTATTCAGACTTGGGGCGCATCTCCAGCGATGACACGGTCGGCTTGTACCTCAAAGAAATGTCGCGCGTCCCCCTCCTCAACATTGACGAAGAATTAGACCTGGCAAAGCGCATTGAGCGCGGCAAGCAAATGCGCGTGGAACTCAACCGCCTTGGCTCTACCCTCTCCGCCGCCAAACGTCAGGAAATTGAAATCCAGGTCAACGAAGGCTTGCAAGCCCGCGAACACCTGATTAAAGCCAATACCCGCCTGGTGGTCAGCATTGCCAAACGCTATATGAGCCGCGGCGTGCCTTTCCTTGATCTCATTCAGGAAGGTAACCTGGGCTTGATGAAAGCCGTTGAGAAGTACGAATATCAACGCGGCTTCCGCTTCTCCACCTACGCCACCTGGTGGATTCGCCAGACCATCACCCGCGCCATCGCTGACCAGGGTCGCACCATCCGCGTCCCCGTCCACATGGTAGACCGCATCCGTCAGCTCTACCGCACTACCCATGAGATGGAACAACGCCTCGGGCGCGTCCCCACCACAGATGAACTCGCCGAAGAAATCGGCATCAACACTTCTAAAGTGGAATGGATGATGCGCGTATCCTGGCTGCCGCTCTCCCTCGAAAGCCCCATCAACGATGATGAGGAAGATTCCGAGCTTGGCATGTTCATCGAAGATCAGCTCACCCCTACCCCCAGCCAGACCACTTATTCCAACCTGTTGCGTGACAAAGTTCAGGAAGTCCTGGATACCCTGCCCCCCCGTGAAGCCCGCATCCTGCGCCTGCGCTTTGGGCTGGATAATGGTCGCGCTTACACCCTGGAAGAAGTCGGGCAGAAGTTTGGTCTCACCCGCGAGCGCATCCGTCAGATTGAAAGCAAAGCCCTGCGCCGCCTGCGTCATCCCCGCCGCGCCCGTCAACTGAAAGATTATCTCTAACCCACCTGCAATCCAAAAAAGAATGTATTTTTATGAACCGTGGCGTGCCACAGTTCATAAAAATACTCTTTTTCATTTTCTCCCCTCTCTTGTGTTACAATCGGAAAAATTAACTCTTTGTCTGAGGTGCTTTTATGACCGAAACTGTGCTTGTTGCTGTCGCCTGGCCCTATGCAAACGCTGAAATTCACGTAGGCAATCTCACCGGCTCTTATTTACCGGCGGATATATTCGCGCGCTACCAACGCCTGCGTGGACGCAAAGTGCTGATGGTCTCTGGCTCTGACTCGCACGGCACGCCCATCACCGTCCGCGCGGATGCAGAAGGCAAGACCCCCTATCAGGTCTATCAGGAATATCATCATGGTTTTATCGAGCTGTATCAAAAGCTCGGTCTCACCTATGACCTGTTCACCTCTACCCACACCACCAACCACTTTGACGTATCCCAGAAGGTCTTCACTGCCCTCAAGGAAAATGGCTTCCTCTACCCCGCCAGTGATATGCAGTGGTTTGCCCCTTCGCAAAATCGCTTCTTGCCCGATCGCTACGTAGAAGGCACGTGCTACCTCTGCGGCTACGAAAACGCCCGCAGCGACCAATGCGATAAATGCGGCAACCTGCTTGACCCCGCCCAACTCATCCATCCCCATTCACGCATTGATGGCTCTACCCCTGAACTGCGCCAAACGGAGCATTATTACCTTGACCTCGGCAAGCTGCAAGAACAGGTGACGAGCTTCCTGCGCGAACGCGAAAGCTACTGGCGACCTACCGTTCTGCGTCCCAGCCTCGGGCAAATCCTGGCGGAAGGCTTACACGGTCGCCCCATCACCCGTGACCTGGATTGGGGCATCCCCGTCCCACTGGAAGGCTGGCAGGGCAAGTGCATGTACGTCTGGTTTGAGGCGGTCATTGGCTACCTTTCTGCCAGCATAGAATGGTCGCAGATCACCGGTCAGCCGGATGCCTGGCGCGAATGGTGGCATTCCCCCACCGCCCGCACCTATTACTTCATCGGCAAGGATAATATCCCCTTCCATGCCATCATCTGGCCCGCGGAACTGATGGGCATGAACACCGGCTTTGATGAACAAATGGGAATCACCCCCGCCGAGCCGCTCAACCTGCCCTTTGATGTGCCTGCCAACGAATTTATGAACATGGAAGGGCAAAAAATATCCGGCAGTCGTAATTGGGGAGTCTGGGCAAATGACTTCCTCAGCCGCTATGACCCGGACGCGCTGCGTTATTACCTGACCGTCAATATGCCTGAAAATCGGGATACAGACTGGGCTTGGGAAGACTTCTTCAAGCGCAATAATGATGAATTGGTCGCCACCTGGGGCAACCTGGCGAATCGCGTCTTAGCTTTCAACTATAGAACCTTTGACGGGCAGGTGCCTGAACCCGGTGAATTGACCGCCCTGGATAAATCCCTGCTCGAACAGGTGGAAGCTGGCTTCCAAACCGTTGCACAAGAAATGGAAGCCGTCCATCTGCGCGCTGCCCTCGGGGAAACCATGCGCCTGGCAAGCGAAGTCAACAAATACCTCGATCAGACCGCCCCCTGGACGGCGATCAAGACTGACCGCGCCGCCGCTGCTCGCGCTGTTTACGTTGCCCTGCGCGCCATTGATTCCATCAAAATCCTTATCGCGCCCTTCCTGCCCTTCAGCAGCGAAAAATTGCATACCTACCTGGGCTATAGCGCGCCCCTGTTTGGCACGCAAAGCACCGAAACCATCACCGACAGCGTTGCCGAGCATACCGTAATGCGCTATCATGGCGAAACCGCCACCGGTCATTGGCAGCCAAGCCACCTCCCTGCCGGTCAACCCCTCAACCAACCCGGTCCGCTCTTCAAGAAGCTGGATGTCAAAATCATTGAAGAAGAACGCGCCCGTTTAGGTCAGAAATAACATTTCCTCGCTAAAGAGAGAGTGGTGTTTTTTTGGTGTGGGCGCAAAAACAACCAACATTTTTTTATTTTATTTATACACAGCAACGGAATTGTATTAAAGCAAAAGAAAAAAAACCCCACCCCCAACATTA
>JBBRAT010000003.1:0-153987 GCA_038206515.1 Anaerolineales bacterium
ACGTCAGATTTGGCAGTCTCATCATTTTTGGTTATCCTGTTCACAGGGCGATATTCGAAAAATCCCCTTGTCGGAACTACGTTCCTGGCTCAACGCCCTGTGTTATACCCCTTAGAGCCAGGGTCATTGGATAAAGTCTAGCTCAGATGCTAGATGGAAATACCCTTAATCCAGCCACGGGTATCTTATCTTATGGTCCTTATGCTATGAAGGGGAGCATAGACACACTGATCGCAACCCGCACATCCTTAAATCAGGCTGTGTTTATTGGGACGAGCTACCTGGGAGATGGCATTTATGTTCCGCTGGATGATCAGGGAAAGAGTGTCGGTAGCATAGGCTTCCTGAGAAAGTCATCCGATGTAAGTACAAGAGGGCTTCCAGAGGGCATTACAAGCTATGATGTGTCCCTTAATGAAGGCGCTGATGGATTTGTTTCATCAAACCCAAGCGTCATATTTGCTGAAGCAGGTAGACAAGTTTCAATTCCTGTGACATTTGGCAGCCAGGGTGTGTTTAGCCTGCACAATGCTCGCTTGGCGCTGATTAGAGACCCACAGCTGACGTTCATTCGTTCTACAGAGCAGATGACGCCGGATGGGAATGGCCCGGTTCTTTATCTCAATCTGGTAGACCCACTTTTACCAGCCACTCAAATTCAACAAACCATAACCCTGGGCGTGCCGGAAAATGCAACCGTTGGCTCAAAGTATTTGGTCAAGCTTGACCTCCTGTTTTCGGAGGGAGATTTAAACGCGACTGATAACAGCGCCAGCATAAACGTGGTAGTTCCTTTCCATACGTTCCTTCCGAACGTCCGACATTAATTTCCATTCTCACCCGCTTTGAACGGTGATGAAGGAAGAATACCCCCAGAAAATTTTCTGGGGGTATTCTGTTTGCGCAGCGGTATAATGGGCGCATGATGACTCTTCCTTCCTTTCCCCTTTCTCCCTGGCGGATTATCCAATCCTCACCTGCCTCTGGCGCATGGAATATGGCAGTGGATGAATCCCTGCTTGAGAGTGTAAGCGCGGGCGACTCTTTGCCTGTTTTGCGATTTTATTCCTGGTTGCCAGCTTGCTTATCTATTGGCTATGCGCAGTCACTCTCGGATGTGGATCAAAACGCGCTCTACCGGCACGGATGGGATATTGTCCGCCGCCCCACCGGAGGACGCGCCATTCTGCACGCTGACGAATTTACCTATTCCGTCATCGCGCCCTTGCACGAACCGCGTGTGGCAGGCGGCGTATTAGAAAGTTATGCACGGTTGGCTCAGGCATTGTTACGCGCGCTGCATTTGCTTGGATTGGATGCCCAGGCTCATCCGCAAGCCTCCATTGCCTCTGCTGCCGCAGGACCGGTTTGCTTTGAAGTGCCATCTCATTATGAAATTACGGTACAGGGCAAGAAGCTGGTAGGCAGCGCGCAATTGCGCCGCCGTGATGGCGTTTTACAGCATGGCTCTTTGCCCCTCTTTGGCGACCTGACACGCATTACCCAGGCGCTGTATTTTGTGGATGAAGCAGCTCGTCAACGCGCCGCAGAACGTCTGCTGCTTCACGCTGCAAACGCTGAAATGTTGGGCGCAAAGATCACCTGGGAAGACTGCGCCCAAGCCTTTGAGACTGCTTTCAAGGAAATTCTCCACCTGGAATTCAAATCTGACACCCTCACCCTTGCCGAACAAGTCCGTGCAGAGGAATTGGTAAAATCTCGCTATGCTCATCCTTCTTGGACAAACCATATTTCTTAAAGTCAAAGGAATTTTTGGAATATAATCCACTTGTTCCGTAAATTACAATCAACTTGATCAAGAGGAAAAATGAAACGGGTTACAGTTCAATTCTTGGGTGGATGTATTCTAATATTATTGCTTATTACACTATTCGTTCTGCCAGTACAGGCAAGAATCCCACACTTCCCGATCTTCTTTCCGGTCTTGGTAAAGCCAATGCCATTACCCACTTTTACGAACACCCCTCTGCCTACCCAAACCTTTACGGCTACTCTCACGCCACCCCCAACCGCTACCGCTACAGTAACGCCTTTCCCCACCCAACCCCCCTCTGCTACTCCTTTTGTTGGACCAATTTTGCCCGGCACTCTTCTTCACTTTAAAGGCGCAAAGGGAGTGCCACTCAGTGGTACAACGGTAAAATCAGAATTCCTTTCTTCAATTACGCCACATACGGGCGCGCCACTTTCTGCCCAAGGGATTTTCCTGGTTGTGATTATGGATGTGAAGAATTCCGGTTTAACCAGTGATAGCGTGAGTCTGGTTAATTCCTTCAAAGTACAAGATGATGCCAACCGCGCGTTCGATCTGGCAGAGACGAAGGTGCAAACTGCCGCCAAAGATCAATATAACTTGCGAGGAGCCACAGATTCAATTCAACCTGGCTTCACAACCCGGATGGTATTTGTCTTTGATGTGCTTCCCACCTCACAAGGGTTATCCTTGATCGCAATTTCAAGTTGGTAAAAGAGGAACGAAAACGACTCTGATAGCGTCTTTTATCCAATGAAATACAAAGGATGGGTGATTTTCCGCCGTTGGGCATGGCTATTTTTTATTGGGATCATTGCGTTATTTTCTATTTGGCTATACGAATGGGCGTTCACTGATTTGCCTTCTGCTAAAATTGACTTTGCTCACCTCCCCTCCGGCAGTATGCGCATCACAGACCGTACGAGGCAATTATTATACGAATCCTTACCTGCGGAAGGCGGAAGGCACTCCGCCTTGCCGCTGGCGAAAATTCCGCTTGCCTTGCAACAAGCTACCATTGCTACTGAGGATGCTACTTTTTATCAAAATAATGGCATAGACCTGGCGGGTATCCTCCGCGCCGCATGGATTAACCTGAGCGGCGGACAAACGCTGGCGGGAGGCAGCACCATCACCCAACAGGTAGCCCGCACCATCCTGCTTTCTCCCACTGAACGCGCTGATCGCAGCTTGCGGCGTAAACTGCGCGAAAGTATCCTGGCAATGGAGTTGACAAAAAAATACCCAAAAGAAACTATCCTGGAGCTTTACCTGAATCAAACCTATTATGGAGGCATGGCTTATGGGGTGGAGGCAGCTTCCCAGACCTACTTTGGCAAGCCGGTTGAGCAACTCGACCTGGCTGAATGCGCTTTATTAGCCGGCTTGCCGCAATCCCCTGCGCGGTATGACCCCTATTCTGACGTACAGTCCGCAACCGAACGGCGCGCAGTCGTGTTATCTTTGATGCAAAAAACAGGATATATCACCTCTGAGCAGCGCGATCAGGCGGAACGTGAAGCAATCAGCTTGACCACCACGCCCTACCCGATGAGTGCACCTCATTTTGACCTGTGGGTACGCGCCCAGGTGGAGCAAATGCTCTCTCCACAGCAGATTGAGCAGGCGCACGGGTTAACGGTGCAAACCACTCTGGATTACCACGCGCAGCAAGCCGCAGAGCAAGCGGTTCAACAACAGTTGCAGCAGCTAAAACAAAAAGGCAACCAGGGAATTGGCTATAACGTGAATAACGCTGCGGTGGTCGCCTTACAACCTCAGACTGGGGCAATCTTAGCGATGGTTGGCTCACCAAACTTTGAGGATCAGGCTTCGCACGGTTCAATCAATATGGCGCTCGCCCCTCGCCAACCTGGTTCTGCCCTCAAACCCTTCATTTATGCCGCCGCATTTGATCCCACGCGCGCACATCCCTGGACGGCGGCAACCATGATTCTGGACGTAACCCATCATTTTGTCACCCATGATGGCAAGGCATATACCCCACAGAATTATGACGCGCAAGAGCATGGTCCCGTGCCTGCCCGTCAGGCGCTGGCATCCTCGCTCAATATTCCCGCCGTGCTCACTTTGCAAGAAGTGAGTATCCCCACTTTTTTCAAATTTGCCAGTGAACTCGGGATTAATTCCTTTGGCGACCCGAATCAATATGACCTGTCCCTGGCGTTGGGCGGTGGAGAAGTACGCTTAATGGACCTTACCGCCGCGTATGGGGCTTTAGCCAATGGTGGGTATCGCGTCAACCCGTATGCCATTGAAGAAATCCGCGACTCTCAGGGGAATATCCTATATCAACATACTGCGCCCACCGCTCACCGCGTGATGGATGAACGCGTGGCATGGGTCATCACGGATATTCTTTCAGATGATTCCGCCAGGCAGCTGGGCTTTTCGGCGCATTCCACGTTAAACCTGGATCGTCCTGCCGCCGTAAAAACCGGCACAACGACCAATTTTCACGATAACTGGACGCTTGGGTATACCCCCGACCTGGTGGTAGGCGTGTGGGTAGGAAACGCCAGCCACGAAGCCATGCGCGAAGTCAACGGCTTGACCGGCGCTGCGCCCATTTGGCATCAAACCATGCGCGAAATTCTTTCAGGGACACCCGCGCGCGCCTTCCAACGCCCGGAAGGCATCACGGCGACTGAAGTTTGTTCGCTCTCTGGACTTCTCCCCACGTCCGCCTGCCCCTATCGCCGCATGGAATGGTTTCTGACAGGAACAGTCCCACAGGCAATGGATAATCTTTACCAAACCATCTCAGTAGATAAGAGAACCGGCAAGATTGTCTCTCCGCCATGTTCCGCAGCCCAATGTGACCAGATCACCCTGCTGAACCTGCCGCCCATTGCTCAAAATTGGGCGCATGACCATTCCATCCGGTTGCTTTCGGACTTAGCGGGTGGGTCGAACGCGCCGCTTGCCTCGGACTCTGAACCCGTCGCTGCCATTTCTTTACGCTCCCCCTCCCCGCAAACATCCTATATCATCAACAGCGGACTGCCCCTGAGCAGCCAGAAACTTGAAGTAGAGGCAGTCGCTGACCCTGCGATTACATCCCTCTCTTTATGGGTGGATGGAGAGAAAATAGCAAGTTTTCACCGCGCTCCTTACCGCACCTTTTGGCAGCTAGCACCTGGCAAACATACTTTTTGGGCGGAGGGAGTAACAGCGGCAGGCAGAGGCGTGCGCACTCTGCCTGTACCTATTGAGGTAAAGTCCGACCCTCAACCGTAGAATACCCCCATATCTTTTTAATTCACCAAATTATATAATATTGATCAAGGAACAGCTATTCGTTCACTATGGAGGAAAAGATGAATGTTCCATTTGCGCTTTTTCGTGTTCGCCTTCTCGCTGCCGATTCCCCTACCGTAAACTCTATTCCCTGGATCATCGGCGGCGTTGTAGTCATTTTAGTCATTGCTTTCTTTGCGTTCCTGTTATATAGCAGCCGCCAGCGTCGTTTGCTGGGGATGAGGAAAATGGGGGATGGTTCTGCATCCGACCCGCTCATTCCAACCACTGGTGCCGAGTTAAACGACTCAAAACCGCTTCCGCCAGCTCCGGTTGTGAATACAGGACATATCTCCTCACCGGTGGCAGAAAATGTCGGAAATGATGACCTGACACGCATCCCAGGCATTGGTCCAGCTCTGCAACCGATTCTGTATGCAGCTGGGATTAATACGTATGAACAGTTGAGTAAGATTGACCCTGCTCAGTTGAAAACGATGCTTATGGAAAAGGGCTTGCTCTCGGTAGACCCCACCTTGTGGGCTCAACAGGCGCGCATGGCAAAAGAAGGGCAGTTTGTGAACGCCGTAGATAACCAACCCACTACGGGAGCAAGGATTTACTAGAACATTCGATAGGCTTTCCGAGTAATCAAAAGAGGTACTGCTTTTCACACACAGTACCTCTTATTTTTTATCGTCCAATGAGGCTACAAAACGATTTTAATTCCTTCCAGAATAGGCTGCAAGAATCGACCCGTATAACTTTCAGTCTCCTGAGCTACCTGTTCCGGCGTGCCTTCTGCAATCAAGTAACCGCCGCCTTCGCCGCCCTCTGGACCAAGATCAATCAACCAATCAGCGGTTTTAATCACATCCATATTATGTTCAATGATAACCACCGTGTTGCCAGCATCCGCCAGGCGGTGAAGCACATCTAACAGGCGTTGAACATCCGCAAAGTGTAAGCCGGTGGTCGGTTCGTCCAAAATATAGATCGTATCACCTGTTGAAACGCGGCATAACTCAGAGGCTAATTTCACGCGCTGCGCTTCCCCACCCGAAAGGGTCGTGGCGGATTGACCCAGCTTCACATAATCTAAGCCTACATCATGCAAAGTTTGCAATACACGGCTGATTTTGGGGTGCGCGCCAAAAAATTCTAATGCCTCCTGCACGTCCATATCCAACACTTCAGCAATATTCTTGCCCTTATAGGTAATTTCAAGGGTATGGCGGTTATAGCGCGCGCCTTTGCATTCCTGGCACGTTACCCATACATCCGGCAGGAAGTGCATTTCAATCCGTTTCAGTCCATGACCGGCGCAGGCTTCGCAGCGACCGCCTTTGACGTTAAAGCTAAAGCGGTTAGCGTTATATCCGCGCGCCTTGGACTCAGTCATACTGGCGAACACCTGACGGATTTCATCGTAAACGCCCACATAAGTTGCAGGGTTCGAGCGCGGCGTGCGACCAATCGGCTCTTGGGTGATGTTAATCACTTTATCCAGCTGCTCTAGCCCATCCAGGCGGTCATAGGGACCGGGGGAAGTTTGCGCGCCCATCAACTGACGCGCTAAAGCTGGAAAGAGCGTGTCAGAAATGAGACTGCTCTTCCCTGAGCCAGAAACGCCCGTTACGACCGTTACCGTACCCAGGGGGAAGCGCGCAGTCACGTCTTTCAGGTTAAACAAGCGCGCGCCTGACAAGGTTAACCATCCACGAGCCTGACGGCGTTGATGACGACCAGGAATATTCACTTGTAGCGCGCCCGAAAGATACTTGCCTGTCAACGAATCAGGGTTCGCGCAAACTTCCTCCGGCGTACCAGCTGCTACCACTTCACCGCCCTTGATGCCTGCGCCTGGACCCATGTCAATCAACCAGTCAGCGGCGCGCATCGTTTCTTCATCATGCTCCACCACCAATACCGTATTACCCAGGTCGCGCAGCTTCAGCAGGGTATCGAGTAAATTTTTCTGATCGCGGGCATGCAAGCCAATGGAAGGTTCATCCAAAATATATAACACCCCCACCAACCCACAGCCTAACTGCGAAGCCAGCCGGATGCGCTGTCCTTCGCCGCCGGAAAGGGTTGGCGCGGGACGCGAAAGATTCAGGTAATGCAGCCCCACATTCAACATAAACTGCAAGCGGTTGCGCAGTTCTTTCAGTATTTCCCCAACCACCTCAAACTGTTCGCCAGATAGAGACTGTTTCAAATCCCCTTCAGACAGACTAACCACCCAATCGCGGCAGTCGTCAATATCCATCGCGGTCACTTCAGGGAACGTTTTGCCCCCCACCGTCACATGGCGCGCCTCTGCGCACAAGCGCGAACCGCCGCATGCCGGGCAAGGCTGGGTACTCATAAAGCTCATATACCAGCGCCGCGTATATTCAGATTGGGTCTGGCGGAATAGCCTGCTAATATTGAAAACGACCCCACGCTCTTCGCGTTCGCCTTCCCCCTTCCACGTGCCATCTGTATTCTCCCATTTAATATGAAACTTTTGCTTTGACCCATACAACAGAGTGTTTTTAAAGTCTTCTGATAAATCCTTCCAGGGCGTTTCCAGGTCAACGCCCATCGTATCGGCAATGGCTTTTAGACCGTTGTAATGCCAATTCTTTTTCTTGCGCAAGTTCCCAAACCAGCGCGAACAACCATCCATCAGGCTTAACTCAGGATGTTCCACAATGAGGGCAGGGTCCACCTCCATGCGCGTTCCCAAGCCGTTGCATTCCGGGCACATCCCGGCGGGCGCATTAAAGCTGAACAATGCCGCGCTCAGGGAAGGCAACGCCAGATCGCAGTGCGGGCAGACGTTTTGCTCGGTCAGCAGTAGCTCTTCGCCGTTCATCAGGTCAATTTTCAAAAAGCCGTGAGCGGCGCGCAAAGCAGTCTCCACCGAGTCAATGACACGGGTTGAAAATTCCTTGTACGCGCCCCCCTCCGCATCCACAGCAGGCACAATCAGGCGATCTACAATCAGGTCAATGCTGTGAGGCTGTGATTTTAATAACCGGGGCAGCTTGCCAAGCAAATCAACCATTTCACCGTCAATTCGTGCGCGGGTGAAGCCATCTTTGCGGAACTGGTCAATGAGGGGATTGTAATCGCCCTTCTTTTCACGCGCGATAGGGGCAATCACCTGAAATTTCGTCTCGGGCGGGAGTTGGGTCAGGCTTTGCGCCACCTGCTGCGGACTGATCGGCTCAATGGCGCGTCCGCATTTTGGGCAGTGCTGCGTGCCTGCCCTGGAATAGAGTACGCGCAGATAATCCACAACTTCCGTTACTGTCCCCACCGTTGAACGCGGATTCTTACTGACGGACTTCTGCTCAATGGAAATCGCTGGGGATAACCCGCCAATATAATCTACCTTGGGCTTGTCCATCTGATCCAAATAGCGGCGGACAAACGCAGAGAGGCTTTCCACATAGCGGCGTTGACCTTCCGCATATAAGGTATCAAACGCCAGAGATGACTTGCCAGAGCCTGAAACGCCGGTGATCACCACCATCTTATTGCGCGGAATGACCAGATTAACGTGTTTTAAGTTGTGTTGAGAAGCCCCCCGCACCACAATCGTATCCGGGTCCGCGTGAAATCCATTTTGGACAAGGGTATCAGCGGCGGCAGTCTTGCCGTTTTGGGGGACGTGCCGCAAGCTGCCCGTCTGCCCAAAATTCGCCAGGCGCGCGCCATCGGATGGCAGGAGAACGGGCGCGCCAGGGGCGAGGTTTTCTTCCCCTCCCCCCTCCTCATCCAATGGACTGCCATCTTTAAGGTCCATCATCAGCAGGCGCGAGCGAACCGGTCCGCTGAACTGCTCATCCCCTTCCCAGGCAACGAGTAATTCTTCAAAGAAATCATCCGGGCGCGAGCCAAACTCAGCCAACCGGTCTAATAACTTGCGATCTTCGGGCGTCAGGCGGTCGTCTTCCAGTCTGGCGATTTCCCACCACAGGTCGGTATGCAGCACTTCCACTTTATTTAAAGCAGCCGTATCCTGCACCAGGCAGGCGCGCAGGAAGGGCCAGCCGCGCACCTTCTTATTGCGCGCAAAAGTGCGTGACTTCGCATCCCCTTTGCGACAACGCGCCCAGGCTTCCGCCGCAGTGAGGAAGCAATCAGCCGAAAGGTCGAGCGCATCAAATCCAGCGCCTAGCGCCTTCTTTTGAGCATCATCCAGGGTAGCATCTACACGCAGCCAGCGTTTTTCTTGCGCCTGCCAGACCTCGGCAATCCAATGTACCATGTTCCAATCTGGGTTAAGGTAGGTGGCAAAACCCACCCGCACGCGCGCGGGCCAGCCCTGTTGGCGCAAGAAAGAAGTCAGAAGCAACGCATAATCGCGCACACTGCCGATTTTGCGCTCCGAAAGGTCGCGCGTAACGATCAGCGGACGATTATCAATGGATTCAATCTGGCGCAGCATGTCACTGGCAGGGCGTATATTCATCTCTTTGCGCTGAACGCTGGTTAACGCCGTATTTTCCTGTGGCGCAAACAATAACCCCTGTACCACTTTTACCAGCGCGCCCAGGTTGGTCGGTAAATCCTCTAAAAGGGGGGCAGCGGCTGATGGGTCGCTCATCTGGCTGTGAGCAGCATAGTAAGCCTGCGGATTTTGCGCAAGCGGAGTAGATTCGTCCATTTAAAATCTCCTTCTCTACGGAATGACCAGACCGACCCGTTTATGACAGCCAGATTGAAGCGTTCTCTAGCAAAACAGGCAGATGATTATCTTCTATTCAATCATAGAACTTTTGTTTATTATCGTCAAGGGTGATCTTGTATAGAATGGCTATATTTTTTCAAAAAGTGAATGCCCGCCGCAACCAGGAACGCACGCGCCAGGGCAGCCCGGCGTAAACGAGCCTCCGCAGAGCAGCGCGCGCGCGAATTTGTGAGAATCCTTTGCCCATTTCGCGTTCATAAACGCGAACCATATCCGGGTAACAGCGATCATCATCTTTAACGCTCTTGCCAGCCTCGTGCATGCGGAAATCCGCCCATAAGCGCGGCAGGTAACGCACTTCTGACACTTTTGCAATCTTCACCCACAGATCATAATCAAACGCAAAGAAGAGCGAGAGGTCCAGCGGGCCCAATTTACGCCATAAGTCCGCGCGGAAGAAAGTCGTGGCTTGCGGAATATGCACCGACCCGCGAAGCATCTGGCGGTAACTGGTCTGCTTGGCAGAAAATCTACCCACCTGCTGACCGGCGTTATCAATCAGGTTAGCATCTGCGTACACCATTCCCACCTGCGGATTTGCCTGCAAAAACGTCACTGCCTCGCGGATCGCGCCAGGGTAGTAGGTATCATCTGAATTAATCCAGGCGAGAATATCGCCTGTGGCGCGCGCAAAACCTTTATTGAGCGCATCCGCATGTCCGCCGTCTTTTTCAGAAACCCACCCATTGATCTTGCTGGCATATTTTTGAATAATTTCGACACTATTATCTTTTGAGCCGCCATCCACAATAAAATATTCAATGTTCGGGTAATCCTGCGCCAAAACGGATTGAATGGTCGCCTCAAGGAACTGACCCTGATTATAAGAGGGCGTCAAAATGGTCACTTTTGGAAAAAGTTGAAGGGATTCACTCATAGCAGGATGGTATCACGCCCAATAAGATCGGTCAATATCCCCTTTGCCAGGAATGATATATAATTCAGGATGCTCCATTATCTCTACAATTGACTCAGGAGTTTTCCGCATGAATTCTGCCGTTGCTAATCGTGTACTCACTCCCCTTCCTTTTACCGCAGTAAAAATTGAGGATATTTTTTGGGCGCCGCGCATTGCCACCAACCGCGAGCGCACCCTACAAATCGAATATGAGCAGTGCCGTGATACCGGTCGGCTGGATGCGTTCCGCTTGCAGTGGAAACCCGGTCAGCAGCCCGTTCCGCACATCTTCTGGGATTCGGACGTTGCAAAATGGGTCGAGACAGCCAGTTACACCCTGGCAACTCATCCTAACCCTGTGCTCGATCAATTGCTAGATGGCATCATCGCTCAGATTGCCGCCGCGCAGCAGCCAGATGGCTATCTGAACACCCACTTTACCCAGGTAGAGCCTGAAAAACGTTGGACGAACCTGCGTGATTGGCATGAACTCTATTGCGCTGGTCATCTGATCGAAGCAGCGATCGCTCATTATCAGGCAACTGGCAAGCGCAGTCTACTGGATGTGCTTTGCCGATATGCTGATTACATTGCCACCGTTTTTGGACGAGGCGAAGGTCAGAAGCGCGGCTACCCCGGGCATGAAGAGATCGAGCTGGCGCTGGTCAAACTCTATCACGTCACCCAGGAAGAAAAATATTTGCTTCTAGCACAATATTTTATTGATGAACGCGGTCAGCAGCCTTACTATTACGATCAGGAAGCGCTTGCGCGTGGCGAAGACCCGGCTACTTTCTTCCAAAAGACCTATAGCTACATGCAAGCTGACCGCCCCGTGCGCGAACTTTCTGAGGTAGCCGGTCACGCAGTGCGCGCCATGTACCTTTATTCCGGCATGGCGGATATGGCTGGCGAAACAGGGGATATTGAGCTGATGTCTGCCTGTAATCGCCTGTGGGATGATCTGAATCAACATAAACTTTATCTGACGGGTGGTTTAGGCCCTTCACGACACAATGAGGGCTTTACCTTTAACTATGACCTGCCGAATGAGACCGCTTACGCGGAAACCTGTGCAGCGGTTGGGTTGATCTTCTGGGCGCAGCGCATGTTACAGTTCCGCTGTGATGGGCGCTACGCAGACGTGATGGAAAAGGCGCTGTACAATGGCGCGCTGGCGGGCGTCTCGCTGGATGGCGAACGCTTCTTCTACGAGAATCCACTTGCCAGCCTGGGCAGTCATCACCGCCAACCCTGGTTTGATTGCGCCTGCTGCCCGCCCAACATTGCTCGTCTGCTGGCTTCTTTAGGCGGGTATGTGTATTCCTATAACGAAAACGAAATCGCCGTCCATCTTTACGTGCAAGGCAACGGTCAATTTCAGATTCATGGTCAACCCGTTACGTTGCATCAGGCGACCGAATACCCCTGGGATGGCAAAGTATCACTGACCATTGAGTCCCCTACGGCGGTGGATATGACCCTGAAACTGCGTATCCCGGGCTGGTGCCAAATGGCAAAAGCGTATGTCAACGGGCGGGTGGTGGATATGCAAGGGGCTGTTCAAAGCGGTTACCTAAGCCTGCAACGCACCTGGCAGCCCAATGACAAGGTAGAATTGACGCTGGATATGTCCGTTCAGCGCATTTATGCTCGCCCGGATGTGCGCGCCGATGCTGGCAAGGTGGCATTGCAACGCGGACCCATCCTTTACTGCATCGAAGAAGCGGATAACCCTATTTCTCTGACTTATCTTCGGCTGCCCAAAGAGGGTAAATTTAGCATCCGCTTTGAGCGAGGACTTTTGGGCGGGGTCGTCACCTTGCGCGCCGAAGGGCAAGCTGCCTTAATCGAAGATTGGGGCAAGCAGCTCTATCGCACGCAACCTTCTACCCCACGACCTTATCGCTTTACGGCAGTCCCCTATTATGCTTGGGATAACCGCGAGCCGGGTCAAATGACAGTATGGATTCAAGAGGCATAAATGATGGAAAATCAACCTACCGAAACGAATATTGTGACTGCCTACTCCCTGGCTCAGGAACGCTACGCTGCCTTTGGGGTGGATACCGAGCAAGCGATTCGCAGCCTGATGAATGTCTCTCTCAGTTTACATTGCTGGCAGGGGGATGACGTTGGCGGATTTGAGAAAAATGGACAGGCGCTCGGCGGCGGATTGGCTGCCACGGGCAATTATCCTGGCAAAGCGCGTACCGCTCAGGAACTGCGCAGCGACCTGGATATGGCATACCGGCTGATCCCAGGTCATCACCGCCTAAACTTGCATGCCATCTACGCGGAAACCGATGGTAAACCGGTGGAGCGCGACCAACTCTCTCCTGAACATTTTCGGCATTGGGTAGCGTGGGCAAAGGAAAATGGACATGGGTTGGATTTTAACCCCACCTTATTTGCCCATCCCAAAGCGGAAAGTAACTTTACCCTTTCCAATTACGACCCTGCCATTCGCCAATTTTGGATTAATCACTGCATCGCCAGCCGGATCATTGGCGCATCCTTCGGGCAGGCGCTAGGTACGCCCTGTGTGACCAATATCTGGATTCCAGACGGGATGAAAGACACACCCGCCGACCGGCTCACTCCGCGCGCACTGCTAAAAGATTCGCTGGATCAGATTCTGGCGCAGCCCATTGATCCTGCCTATAACCTGGACGCCGTAGAAGGCAAATTATTTGGGATTGGTGCGGAGAGTTACACCGTTGGTTCACATGAGTTTTATCTAGGATATGCCGTACAGCATGGTATCTTGCTCTGCCTCGATTCAGGTCACTTCCACCCGACTGAAACCATCGCGGATAAACTCTCGGCGGTGATGTTATACGTGCCAGAAGTGCTGCTGCACGTCTCGCGTGGCGTGCGCTGGGATAGCGATCACGTTGTTACCTATACCGATGATCTAGTTGCCATCGCCCAGGAATTGGTGCGCGGCAACTTGCTTTCGCGCGTTCACATTGGGTTAGATTACTTCGATGCTTCGATCAACCGCATCGCCGCCTGGGTTATTGGCGCGCGCAATACCCAACGCGCCCTCTTGACAGCCATGCTTGAGCCTCGCCAGAAATTAATGGCGTTGGAAGTCAGCGGCAACTACACCGCCCGGCTCGCCATGCAAGAAGAAATGAAAGCCATGCCCTTTAACGCTGTTTGGGATTATTTCTGCTTGCAAAATTCCGCCCCTATCGGACTGTCCTGGATGGGTGAGGTCAAGAATTATGAAATGAAAGAGCTGAGTTCAAGAATGTAAAATAGTGTATGTGTTGAATAGGAACGAGCTCCTATTCAACACATACACTGCAAAATAAAAAAGTTTGTTTGGGATGATTCGCATAGAGGCTTTTAGGGTATACTCTAGGCTGGTTTTGATTGCGTTAATACCTGGGAGAAGAGAATGAATATTGTAGAAATTGATCATATTACCAAGTCTTTTGGCAGCCTGAAAGCTGTTGATGATGTATCCCTGACGGTTGAAAAAGGCGAATATTTCGGGCTTCTAGGTCCAAATGGCGCTGGCAAGACCACTTGCATTCGCGTGATGCTGGATATATTCAAACCCGACAGCGGCAAAGTTGCCATTCTGGGCGGGGTAATGGATGAAGAGAAGAAAAATCGGATCGGGTATATGCCCGAAGAGCGCGGTTTGTATCAGGATATTCAACTCGAAAAAGCCCTAAGCTACCTGGCATCATTAAAAGGCTTATCCACTGCCCAGATTCAAGAGCGACTGCCGGAACTCCTCAAGCGGTTTGAATTATATGAACACCGCCACCAAAAGGTCAAAGAACTCAGCAAAGGCATGCAGCAGAAAGCCCAAATTATCTCTACGATCATCCATCAGCCCGAACTGCTCATTATTGACGAGCCGTTCAGTGGATTAGACCCGGTGAATACCCAAATGGTCAAAGACCTGCTGCGTGACCTGCATCATCAGGGGACATCGATCATTATGTCTACCCATCAGATGCACCAGGTGGAAGAATTATGTGATCGCATTCTGCTGATTGATCACGGCAAAGTCATGCTGTATGGCAGCCTGGAGCAAATCCGCCGGCAGTTTTCCGGTCATGCCTTGCTCGTGCGCACCAGCAATCGTGTGATCCCCACCTTGCCAGGGGTGTTGAGCGTAGAAGAAGTCAACGGCGCGCATCGTTTGAACTTAGCCCCAGAAACCGACCCGCAGGATATTTTACGCGCCCTGGTCGCCCAAAACTTGAATATTGAACAATTTGAACTCGCCGTCCCTACGCTGGATGAAATCTTCATCCGCGTGGTGCGCAACGAGGAAACGGTGGCGGCATGAGCAAAGTTTGGACAATTATTCGCCACGAATACGTGCGCCATGTGTTGCGCAAACGTTTTCTGATCGCACTGTTAAGCGTGCCGCTCTGGATTGTGGTTATGGGTGCGGTGGCGGTTCTTTCTGTATTCTTGACAAATACGAATATCCCCGTTGGGTATGTGGATGAATCGGGACTGTTGGCTCACCCTGTTTTCCCAGATGCCAAAGACATTGGGCCCTTCGGCTCCGTGGAGATTGTCGCTTTTGCATCTCAGGTGCAGGCGCGGGCTGCCTTGGACGATAAAAAAATTCAAGGCTATTACATCCTGCCGAAAGATTACCTGCAAACCCGCTCGGCATCCTTATTTTATGGCGACAAAGAGCTAAATTCGGGTACGCAGCGGGATTTTGAAGACTTTCTGCGGCGCAACTTACTCACCTCGCAGCCCAAAGATGTCGCTGATCGGATTATCAAGGGTCCGAACCTGGTCATCCAAGCTACCCAAGAAAAACGTACTATGGGAAATAACGATTGGTTTAAGGTCGTCATGCCCATTGCCGGTGGCATTCTGCTCATCGTGGGCGTGTTTACCAGCGGCGGCTACTTGATGCAGGCTGTTGTAGAAGAAAAAGAAAATCGCACTATGGAGATTCTGGCAACTTCCGTTTCCCCAATGCAGATTATGGGCGGAAAGATCATCGCTCTCCTGGGGGTGGGGCTTACCCAAATGCTTGTTTGGTCCCTCTTCCCTTTATTGGGCGTGATTATTGCTACCGCGCTGTTCCCCACTTTCCGCGCAGTGGTTGATTGGGGGACGGTAGGAATCATGTTCTTGCTGATTTTGCCCACCTTTGTGATGATTTCCGCCTTAATGGCAGCCATTGGCGCCACCGTCACCGATGCGCGCGAAGGTCAGCAGGTAAGTGGACTGATTTCCTTGCCTGTATGGATCCCCTATATGCTGATGGGCGTATTCATCACCAACCCAGGCAGTCCGATTGCCATTTTCTTCAGCTTCTTCCCATTAACTGCCGCGCTTACCATCCTCATCCGAACCGGCTTTGGCAGCGTTCCGCTCTGGCAAACGCTCCTTAGCGCAGCGATTTTGATTGCCAGCGCGGTGGGGTCATTGTGGTTAGCCGGGCGCATCTTCCGCCTAGGCATGTTGCGTTACGGTCAGCGGCTGCGTTGGAATGATATTTTTCGTTCTTTTAGGAAAACGAGCCAATGAAAAAGACTCTCTCCGTCCTCTTGTATGAAATTCGTACCCTTACCAGTCGGTTTTCCTTCTGGTTCGGTATTTTTGGCTTGCCGGTCATCAGTTTAATCGTCCTCTCCGTTGTCTCGTGGATCAACACCAACAATCAAGGCGATCAGGCGAATCCGATCCAAACAGAGGCGATTACCCAAGCGTTCACCCAAAAAGAAGATAACCGCCCCCTGGGATATGTAGATGAGGCGGGGATCCTTGCCGCGATCCCCGCCGGCTTCCCTGCCGACATCTGGAAGGTCTACCCTTCTCAGGCAGAGGCGCGCAAACAACTGGATGCAGGTGTTATCAGCGCCTATTACGTCATCCCAACGGATTATATGAAGTCTGGCGATGTAAAGGTGTTCATGAGCGAATTTCGGCTCGTCAGCACTGATAATCATTCCAGTGAATTAAAATGGCTGCTGACGTATAACCTGCTCAAAGGTAATGCCCCGCTGACAGATGCTATTCAGTCGCCAATCATCAAAACTACCCAGGAAACCGTCATACCGGTTGGCGCAGGGAATACCCCTCCGCGTGATACCAATAATATGTGGAATTTCTTTGTGCCTTATGCGGTGATGATGTTATTTTACATTTCCATCCTTTCTTCTTCTGGGCTGTTGCTGAATAGCGTGGCGAAAGAGAAAGAAAACCGGGTGATGGAAGTGCTGTTGCTTTCGGTCAGCCCACAACAGATGTTAATGGGCAAGATTATCGGACTTGGGTTGGTTGGGCTTTTCCAGATTGTCGTCTGGATTCTAAGCGGCTTGACGGTTTTGCGGGTGAGTGGGCAAAACTTTGCCATCCCTGCCTCTGTGCAATTAGCCCCGGATATTATCGTTTGGGGGGTGATCTTCTTCCTGCTAGGCTATATGGTGTACGCCGCTCTGATGGCAGGGATTGGCGCGCTCGTCCCAAATCTACGCGAAGCCTCTCAGGCAACTATTATTGTCATTATGCCACTCATCGTTCCTCTAATGATGATCTCCGCCCTCATCGAATCCCCCAACAGTCCGCTGGCAGTGGGTTTGAGTCTTTTCCCGTTAACTGCGCCTACCACGATGATGCTGCGCCTGGCGGCTGGCAGCGTTCCCATCTGGCAACCCTTGTTAGCCATTGTGCTTTTAGCCGCCACCGATTTTCTGATCATTCGCGCCGTCTCAAATATGTTCCGCGCCCAAACCTTACTTTCCGGGCAGCCTTTTAAGATTAAGAACTTTTTCCTGGCGCTGGCAGGACGAGGATAGAGCGGTATGACTGGCTCTTCTCGATTGGTAATGAAATTTGGCGGCACGTCCGTTGGCAGCGTGGAAGCCATGCACCAGGCAGCTCGTTTGGTACAAGAAGCACGCCAGCAATGGGAGGAAGTGATCGTAGTAACCTCCGCCCTCTCAGGCGTAACGGATTTACTGATCCAATCCGCGCAGGAAGCCGCGCAGGGAAATCTGACAAAATTTCACAGCGCGCTAGAGGTGCTCAACCTTCGCCACACAGAAATGGCGCAGGCGTTGGTGCATAAACTCACTTGCCGGGGCAAAGTCTTGCAACAAATGGAAGATTGCCTGACCGAATTTACCAACCTATGCCAGGCGGTCTATGTATTGGGTGAAATTTCGCCTCGCGCTCTGGATGCGGTGGCTTCCCTGGGGGAACGCCTGAGTGTGCGCCTGCTAGCTGCGGCGATACAAGATGTTGGCATCCGTGCGGAATGGGTTGAATCTACCCGGCTGGTTATCACGGACGATCATTTCACCAATGCCCTGCCAGATATGGCCGCCACGACTTCTGCTTGTAAGACGGTTTTAACGCCCCTCCTGCAAGCTGGCTGCGTTCCGGTCGTCACCGGCTTTCTGGGAGCGACTCCCAATGGCATAGTCACTACCCTAGGGCGTGGAGGCAGTGACTATTCCGCCTCGATTCTGGCAGTGGCGCTGCACGCTGCCGAAGTCTGGATTTGGACGGATGTAGATGGCGTAATGACCGCTGATCCGCGCCTGGTGAAAGACGCGCGCACGATTCCCGTAATTTCCTATCGAGAAGTGGCTGAAATGGCGCATTTTGGGGCAAAGGTGCTGCATCCAAAAAGCATTCACCCAGTAATTGAAGCCGGGATCGCCCTGCGAGTATGTAACACCTTCAATCCGCATGGACCGGATACCCACCTGGTGGATGACCTTGATCACATACACGATGGCGCTATTCATGCCATTGCTGTCATTCGTGGATTGCAGCTGGTCACACTCTCTGGTCGGGGCATGTTAGGCGTCCCTGGGGTCGCCGCGCGCATTCTTAGCGCCGCAGCAACCACCGGCATTAGTGTTCCCCTCATTATCGAATCCACTTCAGAACAGGCGATTTGCTTCCCCGCGCCAAAGGCATCCATCCATGAAGTGATTCACACTCTGCAAACCCACCTGAGCAATGACTTTCAGCGCGGAGATATAGACCGGATTGTGGCATCAGACGATGTGGATATTATCACGGTGGTCTGCCCAGGGCTGCGCACTACCGCCGGGGTAGCCGGTCAAATTTTTGGCGTTCTCGGGGATGCCGGAATCAACGTTTTAGGCATTTCCTTTGGTGCATCAGATGTTTCTATTAACCTGATTGTCTCTGCACAAGATACCGCCACAGCAGTACAATCTTTACATACTTTGGTAAAATAAACTCTATGTATAAACATGACGCTGACTCTAATATTTTTGAGCGTACCAGTGAAATTATGCCAAAAACATCCTGGCGCACCTGGCTCATTGGTCGCCCCCTTGCTACGGCAGATGCCGCACATCAGAGAATTGGCAAGCTCATTGGACTGGCGGTTTTCTCTTCTGATGCGCTTTCCTCTGTAGCCTATGGACCTCAGGAGATGATGCTTATTCTGGCGGCGGCAGGCATGGCAGCTTTGCCCACCGCTTTGCCTTTAGCAATTGGAATTGCCATTCTGCTGGTAATTCTCACGTTCTCTTATGAGCAGACCATCCACGCTTACCCCGGCGGTGGCGGTGCCTATATTGTCGCCCGCGACAACCTCGGCGAATTCCCTGCGCAAACGGCAGGCGCAGCCCTGTTGACGGATTACATTCTGACTGTCTCCGTCTCGATTTCCTCCGGTGTTGCTCAAATCGTTTCTGCCCTCCCACAGCTATATCCTTACCGCGTTGAAATCGCTGTGGCAATGATTATGCTGGTCATGCTGATTAACCTGCGCGGAGTGAAAGAATCTGGCTCAACCTTTGCCGTACCCACCTACTTCTTCCTGGCGATGATTTATATCACAGTCTTCTACGGACTGTTCCGTCATTTTACCGGCGGATTAGGGGTCGTTCTCAATCCCCCTGAGATGGCAAATAACTTAATGCAGCCTCTTTCTCTTTTCCTGATATTGCGGGCATTCTCAAATGGTACAACCTCGCTGACAGGCGTAGAAGCCATTTCAAACGGTATTACCGCCTTCAAAGAGCCAAGCAGCCATAATGCCGGACGCACCCTGATGTGGATGTCAGGAATTTTAGGATCGCTGCTGCTGGGAATCACCTTCCTCGCCCTTCAAATGCAGGCGATCCCTTCCGAAAGTGAAACCATCATTTCGCAGCTGGTGCGCACCGTTTATGACGGACGCGGAGTTATCTACATGCTGACGATTAGCTCCACGATCGTGATCTTGATGATGGCAGCCAACACAGCCTTTGCTGACTTCCCTCGCCTGGGCGCGTTAGTCGCTGCCGATGGCTTTTTGCCCAGGCAGTTAACTTTCCGTGGCAGCCGCCTGGTGTATTCCACCGGCATTGTCACCCTGGCAGTTATTGCCAGCGGACTGGTTATCTACTTCCAGGCTTCGGTAACAGCCCTGATTCCGCTATACGCAATTGGCGTATTCTTATCCTTTACCCTATCGCAGGCGGGCATGGCGCGCCGCTGGTGGAAATGCGGTCATTTGCAACCTGGTGAGGAAATTGTTGAACCGGGCTCTACGCTGACCCATGAACCTCGATGGCTGCATAAGATGATTATTAATGGGATTGGCTCTTTCTGTACCTTCGTGGTGATGATAACGTTCGCTGTCACCAAATTTACCGAAGGGGCTTATGTAGTGGTCATCCTGACACCCGTTCTAGTGACGATCTTCTTTTCTATTCACCATCATTACAAGCAGCTTGCCAAACAGCTTTCTCTTGAAAAGCATGTAGAAATGCCCCGCTCTAAGCGCAACCGGGTCATTATGCCCATTAGCGGCGTCCATCGCGGTACACTCCTCGCGCTGCGGTATGCCATGACCTTATCGGACGATGTGACCGTTGTACACGTTTCGATGGATGAAATCGAAAAGCAAAAGATCTCCACAAAGTGGCAAATTTGGGGCGAGGGGGTACGTCTGGTCATCCTGGATTCGCCTTATCGCACGTTCGTTGAACCGTTGCTCGATTACATTAATAAAATCGATTCCAGCCGAATGCCTGGAGAAACCATCACCATCGTTGTGCCGCAGTTCATCCCCAAACACTGGTACACGAACTTCCTCCACTCGCGCACCGCAGAAACATTGCGCAAAGTGCTACTCAACCGCAAAGATATTGTGATTGCTGAAGTTCCTTATCAGGTGGACTAATCTCACGCAGAATAAGTATTAAAAAAAGCATCCTGATCGCTGTGTAGCCGTCAGGATGCCTTTTTAATCTCTATTTCGCAGTTAATTTTTGCCAGATTGCTTCCCAAGGGTCAGTCACCAGGTTGCCTAACACAGAGACATATTCACCTTGATGCGGTAAAACGTCCCCATCCGGCTCTACATACAACCAAGCATTCCCCGCGCGCACGTCGGGCGAGCCACCTTCTCGGTTATCTGCCAACTCCAGGGCAACCGGATGGAAGCGCGAATACGGGACAGGCAAATCCCACACCAGCCGGAGGTGTTTTTCTGCCACAACTTGACGTTTGGCTTTAAGCTCCTCTTTCAAATTAACCGAGTCGGCGCTTAACGAGATATTCCGCGCACCCATGCCCGCCAAGCGCACCAAGGTGGAATCAAAGTCCCGCAGGGTTTTCTCGGTCAGGGTCAAATGCGTGGTGATGGCAATGTCGCTCTTTAAAACATCCCGCAACGCCTCCCAAGACTCCTGTTCCTGGGGGTCGAGCAAGATCATCACGTGATCTAAGCCTGACTGCAACAATTCATTCAGGTAATGGGGATCGGAAAGGCGCATCCCGCTGGTAATCAACCCCGTTACCATGCCTAGTTTCTCACCATAAGCGATCAATTGGCACAAATCCGGGCGCATGGTCGGCTCACCGCCGGTAAAGACCACGTGCGGCACGCCAGCCGCCCAGGCTTTATCCAAAATGCTCATCCACTCTTCGGCACTAAGCTCTCGCTTTACCCGATCCATGGGCGCAAGCGCGCCCGCGCCCTCATCAGGCAGGCGATAGGTCAGGGCGCAATCCAGCCGATAAGGGGCTGAAATTGCCCCAGAATAAATATCCTGGCGGTCGAAATCGAGGAATGTGACTGGGTCAAGGTCAGGCGTCTCCACCAGGGTACGCAACCGTCCAACCAGGTCATCGTAATCATGCTTGACCGTTTCTTTATCAATGCGGTATCGTTTCGCCATCTGCGACACGGCTTCTTCTTGGGGCGTATTTTTCACCAAATGATAGGCATATTCGGTTGCGGTGGTATTCAAATGAATGACCGTGCTGGCATTTAAGATCAAAATACTTTGCCCATCTGGCTCAACCCGCAAATGCAGGCGATACGGCACGGGGGCATCCGCTGGAGCTTGAAAATGATAGATGCCCGCGCTAATCAGTTGATGCGGCGGGAAGAATCGAGTAAAGAATGGCTGAAGCAGTTTCATAGTCCCTCCGAATGGAGCGAAGCAGACGATTCAGAGTTAGCTTGGCGTGCCAGGGGGCATCCGCCGCCGCACTCTTTCAACAATGCACACGCCTGGCAATCTTCGGGCAAATCGCGGCGTTCACGCAAACTGACCGACAGGTCGTGATTCCATAACGTTTCCCAAGAATCGCGCAAGATGTTGCCTACTGGTTGATAATAGGATTGGCAAGGGATTACACTGCCATCTGGCTCAACGCACATGTTATAGAGGGCTGCTGTGCAAGCCTTCACGCCCAATTCCATTTGCACAGGGTCGAAATGGCAATACTGGGTGGGCGTATACCAGATCAACCGCTGCTGGTGAGCCTCTGTCTTTTGGCGAGCCAGCTCCAGCAAGGGCGGCAGGCTGCTTTCTGCCAAACCCGTACCCACATTTGCGCCGCGCCCCGAATAAATCAGCGCATTCAAACCCACCGTGGGCACTTGTAATTCAGCTAAAAAGTCCAACGTATTCGCCAAATAGGGCACATTGTGGGTCAGCAAGGTGGTATTGGTCATCACGTACAACGGCGTGTCTAAGACGTTGCGAATACCCGCTACTGTCTCTTGCCACGCGCTTGAACTACTGACCATGCGGTTATGAATTTCTTCCTTATGGCTCTCCAGGGTGATTTGCACATGATCCAACCCTGCCTTGACCAATTTCTCGACTAGCGCACGATCTTTCAACGCGCGCCCGTTGGTATTAATGCCCGTAATCATCCCCAAACCTTCAGCGTAGGCAATTAGATCAGGCAAATCAGGACGCAAGGTCGGCTCACCACCCGTGAAGACCACATGCGGGATGCCCACCTGCCACAGCCGATCCAATATTTGCAACCAATCTGCTGTAGGCAATTCCGGGAATTGACGCGAGCGGGCATTATAGCAATGCGAGCAGTTATTATTGCAGCGGTACGTGATCGCCAGATCCATGCGATAAGGCGCCGAAGGACGCACCGAGAAAGGAGCTTCCATCTCTAAGTCCATCTCACAAATTGGGCAGTGTTCATCAGGGTGAGAGATGGTTTCGAGTTGAGCGCAAAATTGAGCATAATCGCTGCGCGCATCTTTTTCAGGGACGTGAAACGACCGCCGCAAAACGCGAACGGCAGCGGAATCCGGCGTGCCTTCCAGGCGCAGGTAGGCCATGAGCGCGGCGCTGGGGTTCAGGTGAAAAGCGCGGTTGGCGTTTACCATGAGCAGACCGCGCCCATCGCCCTCTATTCGCAAATGCAAGCGCGTCTTTGATCCATTCTCTTCACGCCGGTAGTGATAGACCCCCGCTCTAGGGGCATCCATCTCCTCTCGAAAAGAAAAAGCAGAGCGCACAACTTCTTTAAAAGACATTTTGGCTCTTTTCGTTCTGCAAATTACCGCCCGCCACCCGCGCAAGCGCAGGCGCATCCCGCGCAGGCACAAGCGCACGCGCAACTGGGACCCGCACCCCCACCACCGCCCCGCCATGTTGAGGAGCGCGGTTGCGGGGGCGGCGGCGGATTGGTCTTATTGGTAATACCACCGGTGAAAGCCGTCAGGTCACCAATGACCCCGCCCGCAAAGGATTGCATCCCATTGACCATATTCGCGGCAAGATCAGCGCCAGGCAGAGTGGGTAAATTCATGCCGGTAGGCGCATTATTCTGAGAGGTAGACATACTCGGTCCAGCAGAAGGATGCACCCCGCCGCCAAACCCTGAGTCGAACCGCCCCCACCACATGGGCATAACCATGGGGCGCGACCCTAACACCTCGCGCGAGCGGTCATTAAAGCTGCGATCCAGCATTGTCCAGCCCAAATTCTGATCAAATGCCTGGGTGGTCATCTCAGGCGTTTGGGCGGTTTCGATCTGCTGCCAAGCGCGCTTCATAATATCCTGATAATACGCCACCGTCTCTTTGCGTGAGAAGCCGCGCATCTTTTCCGAGACGGATTTCACCAGATCGTCTGTCATCATAGTTTGCAGTAAGGCGCGCTGCTTTGGACCGGGATCTAATTTCATCGCTTCCAGGAACTGCGTTTCGTAGGACTGCAGCCCTTCCACGGGGGGCACAGTTACCTGTACTTTAACAGGATTCTTAGAAATGACAGTAGCTGCGCCTTTTTGCAAGGTGGAGAATAAAATCATGGTGGTAATTTTATCCATTGGTTGTTCCATCAGCACCGCCGCTTCCACCGCCGTCAGCCCACGCTTGATGCCGTTGCCTTCCAGGGCAATCTTGGGAGGCAAATATTGCAATTTGCGCTTGCGGTCGCCTTGAATGGAAAGGTAGACGGTGAGGATAATGAATCCCAAAATGCCCAAGATAAAGAGACCCGTACAGATTGTGCCGCTATTCAATTTGAGATTGAAAGGCGTTTGAGTTACCAGCACGCCAGCCGGAACCACCCGCGCAGGGAATGCCCCGCCAAAGTCATAGACTGCTGAACTAGAGGCATCGGTGGAATGCCAGGTATAGAACACGCGCTCCTGGCTATCCATGCCGGTCTGGTCAGGGTCAGCGTTGCCGGGCCACTTGCCAGGTTGGAAATAACGCCCTTCATCGGCAGTTACCCCTTGCGGCAAATGGATGGTGACCGTCATATCCGTCTTGCCAGAGACAAAGTCAGAGCCGAAATAGTTCGGATTAAAGTGAAAACTGCCGTAAGGCTCTTTTTCCTTGCTAGTGGCTTTAAAAAGCAGGTTCTGAACCGTCCCTATATGAACCTGCACCGTACCGGTTTGCCCGGAGGCAATTGCCAGGTTATGTAAATTTACGGCGATCCCAGGTTGAACGTAAGGCGAATCAACAATGTCGGTCACTCGCTTACCATTCACCTGCGCGGTAACGCTACTTAATACGTAATCGCTGGTGGGCATGCCAATATCAACTGCGTCAATAGGATCTGCGTTGTTTTTAAACTGATAGACGTAATCCAGCGACACCGTACCATCGCTATTCACGTATAGGTCTGTCGTAGACTTAAGTACCTGGAAGCGATAGGTCTGCGCCTGCACCGGGGATACCACTCCTGCTACCATCCCCAGCAAGGCGAAAACTGCCACTAGCGCACATACCAACCGCGCCCAGTTTACTGCGCGCCTGGCCCCATTCTTATTCCCCCGGTGTTTTTGCTGCATATATCCCTCCGGTTTTCCTACTGGTTTTACCACTTTGGTTGTTCCGTCAGTTGATAGGTAGTATTGCAATAAGGGCAAGTGACCACCGGCGCGCCGTTCACCATCTTAATATTCTCCGGTGAGAGCGTTCCACCACACGATTTGCACTTAATCGTGTCCATGCTCACATCGCCTGGTAGGTCTACCTTATAAGTCACATTAATCGGCGCCTCCACTTTTGGTTGGCGAGTCGCTAACCAGATCAGTCCAAAGGCAATGAGTACCAGCACAACACCAACCACGAGCCAGCCGCCCTGCCCTGTGCTGCTAAACGTGGCCAGAATAAACAACACGCCAAACAAAATCAACACGGCGGACGCAATGAACGAAATAATCTTTAAACTATTACTCATGGAAACCCTCCACTTTGGTATATGTTAAGTGTAGCATTCATTTTATCTACGGTAAATACTTTTGGGGGTTGCAAGTTGTGGATCAAATTTTCAATATAGGATACAATACCTCAAGATGACTGAGTTTCCCCTTACTTCATCGCAGGCAGAAATTTTAGCGCGTCCGTTAAAACGCAAACTCTTTCTCTCAGGTCCAGCTGGCAGCGGAAAGACAACGGTTGGCGTGCGCCGCTGCCTTGATCTGCTCAATCGCGGTGAGCCTGCCAGTTCTATCCTGCTTTTGGTGCCACAACGCACCCTGGCGCAGCCTTACCTTCTGGCGCTCAACGAAATGAACGAATTATACGGGCGGCGGATTGAAGCGATGACCGTGGTTGGGTTAGCCAGGCGCACTGCCGAGCTTTTTTGGCCCCTTGTGGCGCAAGACGCTGGTTTTGCCCACCCAGATCAGCCGCCTGCGTTCCTTTCCCTCGAAACCTCGCTGTATTACATGGCGCACGTGGTCTCCCCCCTCATCGAAGAGCGGGGGATGTTTGATTCTGTCACCATTGAGCGCGCGCGCATTTATTCACAGATTTTGGATAACCTGAATAAAGCCGCCCTGGTTGGCTTTCCATATACTGAAATTGAAGAACGGCTGACCAGCGCGTGGATCGAAAGCACTGAGCAGGCAAATATTTTCCACGATGCGCAGGAATGCGCCAACCGCTTCCGCACCTACTGCCTGGAAAATAACCTGCTTGATTTTTCATTGCAAATTGAGCTTTTTTCGCATCACTTATGGCATTCCTTCCTGTGCCGCGAATATCTGAAGAACACCTACCGGCACTTAATCGTAGATAACATCGAGGAAGATACCCCTATTGCCCATGATATGCTGGAAGAATGGCTGCCGGATTTTCAAACTGCCCTTATTATTGAGGATCAAGAGAGCAGCTTTCGCCGTTTCCTGGGCGCTGACCCCATCACGGTAGATAAAGTGGTTGAAAAATGCGATGAAACGATCTTTTTCAACGACTCACTCGTTACCTGCCCCGCCTTACAATCCTTTTCCTATTCTTTGCGTAATGCGCTCAATATTCCCTCCTCCGATGCCCCTGCGCCACCGCCGCTCACCCAGGCATTGCTCAGTGAGGCAATCTCCTTTCCCTCCGATTCCCCTAGCGGAATTCGGTTCTTCCCGCAAATGCTGGATTGGGTGGTGAAAGAAATTCAAGGGTTGCTCTCTGATGGCGTGCCGCCGCGTGAAATTGTGATCTTAGCCCCGCTCCTACCTGATTCGCTGCGTTTTTCGCTGGCAGACCGGCTGGATCGTCTTCACATCCCACACCGTTCGCACCGTCCTTCACGCTCTTTGCGCGATGAACCAGCCGCCCAGGCGCTGCTCACCCTGGCAACCATTGCCCATCCACAGTGGGTGATCACACCATCCAAATTTGAGGTAGTTTACGCGCTGATGCAATCCATTCAGGGCATAGACCTGGTGCGCGCCAAATTATTAGCCGATTCTGTGTATGCTCAACAGCAAGGCGTTCTGGCGCTGCGCCTCTGGGAACAGGTTGCGGCAGCCACCCGCACACGAATCACTTACGAAATTGGCAACCGCTATGAACGTTTAAGACGATGGCTCGCCGTCAACGCCGAAGCGCCAGAGGTGGAACTCGATCATTTCTTCAGCCGCCTGTTTGGCGAAGTTCTTTCTCAGAAGGGCTTTGGCTACCATGATGAAATAGACGCCGGACAAACCTGCGCAAATATCATCGAATCCGCGCGCAAATTCCGCCAGGTAGTGGAAGGGCAAACGGCTGCCCCTGCTCAGCTTCATCTGCCAGCCTCTTCTTCCCATTCCCTTGGCGCGGAATATGTAGAAATGATCCGCTCAGGGGTATTATCCGCGCAATACATCGAAAGCTGGCAAACCCCGGCGGAAGAAGGCATCCTCATTGCCCCGGCATATACCTTTTTACTGGCAAACCAGCCGGTAGATCATCAATTTTGGCTGGATGTCGGTTCGCGGAACTGGTTTCAACGCCTGTTGCAGCCGCTCACTCATCCCCAGGTACTCACCCGCGAGTGGCCACGTGATCGCGTTTGGACCGATGAAGACGAAACAGCCTATGCCCGCGATAGTCTCTATCGCCTGAGCCTGGGGCTAATTCGCCGCTGCCGCAAGCAGATTCACTTGGGGCTATGCACCCTGGATGAGAGCGGATTTGAATCACGCGGCGACCTGCTGCGCGCTATCCATCATTTGATGCGACAAACCAGGGCGGTGAACCCATGAACGCACCCCTCCCCGAACACCTGCGCGGAATGCGTCCCAGTCAGTACGCAGTTATCCGCGATTACAACGGCGGCGCGATGGGAATTGCCGCAGTGCCTGGCAGCGGTAAAACCTATACGCTATCCAAACTTGCGGTGGATATTTTGCTCTCCGCCACCGACCTGACCGTTGATCAGGAAATCCTGATCGTCACCATGTCGAACTCAGCGGTGGATAACTTTCAGCAGAGCATTGCGAATAATTTACGCGAAAAGAATATCCTGCCGGGCTTCGGTTACCGCGTCAGCACCTTGCATAGCCTCGCCCACGAAATTGTCCGCCAACGACCTGGGTTGGTAGGGCTATCCAACGACTTCACGATCTTGGATGAGCGCGAAGCTGATCTTTTGCGTACTTCTGTTACCCAAGCCTGGTTGCAAGAACATCCACATTTTTTTGATAATTATTTCAAACCCAACGCCTCTGAGCAACAGTTGTCTGGATATCGAAGAGAGAAGCTGCCCTATTTGATGCTCGGAATTTCCAAAAGCTTTATTGGTACTGCCAAAGACCTGGAAATCACCCCTGAAGCATTGCGGCGCCACCTCAAAAAGCTTCCCAGCCCGCTACCCCTGGCGGAAATGGGTTGCGACCTTTACGAAGAATATCAGCGATCCCTGCATTATCGCGGGGCAGTAGATTTTGACGACTTGATTCGCCTGGCGTTACAAGCCCTGCGAATTGACCCTAAGTTAGCCACCCGCTTGGGCAACTTATGGCCCTTTATCCTGGAAGACGAGGCACAAGATTCTAGTCGCTTACAGCAAGAAATACTGAAACTCATTAGCCAGAATAACGGCGGGAATTGGGTACGGGTAGGCGACCCAAATCAGGCAATTTATGATACTTTCACCACTGCCAATCCAGAATATTTATTAAACTTCCTGCAAAACCCGAATGTTCTTCGTAAAGAACTGCCTGTTTCAGGTCGCTCGATGCCTTCCATTATTGCGCTGGCAAATTACCTGATCGAATGGACAAACACCAGCCACCCTATGCCAGAGGCGCGTGAAGCGCTGCACCCGCCTTATATTCAACCTACTGCCCCAAATGACCTGAGTGAGCCTCAGCCCAATCCAAAAGATGATTCATCCCGTGTTTTTTTACTCGCAGGTAAAAAATACACCTCGAAAGAAGAACACGAGCAGGTCATTCAGAGTATTCAAAAGTGGATGCAAGAGCAACAACAGCTGCCGGTGGAAAAACGTGAGACGCTGGTAGTGTTAGATTTTCGGAACGAGCGTGGATCTGACCTGGCGGATCTTCTACGTGAGAAGGACATTTATCCCGTTGAATTACTAAAGAATACGCAGTCTGCAAGGCATTCCGCCAAAGCGATGGCGCTTGCCCTACGCATCATTGGCAATCCGGAAAACAAATATTTTCTTGCCAATGCCTTTGAAGAAACTTGGCGCAAAGACCTGAGCAAAAAGGAAGATCAAGAAATTACCCGCCGGGCGGTGAAAGCAATTTCCAGGTTAAATCAGTTAGAAAATTACCTTTATCCGCTGCCGGGGCGCGATTGGCTAGAAACGGACGAGATCGTTGCCCATGACCCGGATGTGCAGGCTGCCCTGGCGGAATTTCGACCGCTGGTGCATCGCTGGCACGCCGCTGCCCTGCTTCCCATTGACCAAATTATCCTCACCATTGCGCAAGATATTTTCAAGCTCCCGGTTGACCTGGCAATTGCGCATCAACTGGCTTTAACCTTGGGGCAGTTATCGAATTCTCACCCTGTCTGGCAACTGCCTGAATTAATCGCGGAATTAGAGAATATCGCCAACAACAAACGCCGCTTTACAGAAATCACCGCCGAAAACGATATGATTGACCCGAATAAATACCCAGGTCAGGTAGTGATTACAACTTTCCATAAAGCCAAGGGGCTGGAATGGGATCGCGTGTATTTGCTTTCCGCCAATAACTACAACTTCCCTTCAGGGGATGCGCATGACGAGTATCGCGGTGAAACCTACTTCATTCGCGGCAGCCAAAACCCCGATACCAGTCAACTGGAACACCTGGACCTTGAAAAAGAGGCGATCCAACAGCTAAAGGTTGCCCTCTCAAAAGATGAGTACCTTTGGTATGAAGAAGGCAAAGCCACGCTGCATGCCCGCGCGGATTGCGTTTGCGAGCGGTTACGTTTGTTGTATGTGGGTATTACGCGCGCGAAAAAATGCCTAATTGTCACCTGGAATACAGGCAGAGCCGGCAATTCGACTGCTACCCTGCCCGTTATGGCGTTAAAAGATTTTCAGCTAAAACGAACTTTATAACTTACGTTGCGAGAGGCATTATCCCCTGATATAATAATGTAGGTTTGTTACAAATTTAACAAAGTGGAGGGGAAATGTCTTCTTTCAAAATTAAGTTCGGCACGGATGGCTGGCGTGGGGAAATTGCCGCTAGTTACACCTTTGATAATGTGCGGCGCTGCACGCAGGGCTTTGCTTCGTATATGCTGCGTCACGGCAAGGACGGCGCGCGCATTGTGGTTGGGCATGACAAGCGTTTTCATTCTGAAAATTTTGCCATGGCGGCTGCCGAAGTTTTGGCTGCAAACGGATTCGTCGTTTACCTGACGGATGGCGCAACGCCTACCCCGATCATTGCCTTCTCAGTGGTCAACCTGGGGGCGGCGGGGGCGATCAACATTACCGCATCCCATAACCCCCCCACCGATAACGGCTTTAAGGTGCGTAACGAAACGGGCGGCGCAATTGACCCGAATGGCTTGGAAGAAATTGAAAGCCTGATCCCTGACGATGTGGATACAGTTGCACGTATGGCTGCCCCTGAAGCTCTGGAAAAAGCCGCTATTGTGCGCTTTGACCCTGCCCCTGCTTATATTGAACACCTGAAAGACCTGATCGACTTGCAACCCATCCGCGATGCTGGCTTAAATATTGTCATGGATGCTATGTGGGGCAACGGCGCAGGTTGGTTCACCCGCTTGCTGGAAGGCGGCAAAACCACCGTCACCGAGATTCACAATACCCGTAACCCCATCTTCCCTGAGATGCTGCGCCCTGAGCCAATTCCCCCGAACGTCAACGTGGGATTGCAAACCACGATTGATCGCAAAGCGGACGTCCTCATCATTACCGATGGTGACGCAGACCGCCTGGGGTTAGGGGACGAAAACGGACGATTTATCAACCAATTGGAAGCCTATGCACTCCTGGCGTATTACCTGCTAGAAATCCGCCACCAGCGTGGACCCATCGTCAAGACGCTCTCCACTACTTCAATGCTCAACAAACTCGGGCAGCTTTACAATGTACCCGTCTATGAAACCGGCGTGGGCTTTAAGTATGTCGCCCCGAAGATGACCGAAACGGATGCCATGATAGGCGGCGAAGAATCTGGCGGATATGCTTTCCGCGGTAACGTGCCGGAGCGGGATGGCATTTTGGCCGGTCTCTACTTCCTTGATTTCATGGTGAAAACCGGCAAGACGCCCTCTCAATTGCTAGAAATGCTCTTTTCCAAGGTGGGCGCACACTATTATGACCGCATTGATAGCGCATTTAGTGGTGACCGCGCCCAGCGTGAAAAGATGATTATTGACGCCCACCCCGAAACCATTGGTGGCATCAAAGTTCTTGGGTTGGATACGACCGATGGGTATAAATTCGTCCTGCAAGATGGCTGGTTGCTGATCCGCTTTTCTGGCACAGAGCCAATTCTGCGCGTTTATACGGAAACCACCCAGAAAGATCGCGTTCAGGATATTTTGCGAGATGGGCTGCGGATTGCCGGGTTGGGATAAATGACCGGGCAGGTCTGCGATACACACTGCCATTTGAACCTTTCCATGTTTGTGGATGATCTGCCGGGCGTTTTGGCGCGCGCCGCGGAATCGGGTGTTGAACACATTCTGGTTCCAGGGATTGACCTAGAAACCAGTCAATCCGCCCTCCGTCTGGCAGATCAATACCCACAGATTTATGCAGCCATCGGCGTACACCCCTCTGAGGCTGAAAAATGGGGGAGTACAACCTACGCCGAGCTTCGCCAGATGGCAGCTCATCCGAAAGTTATGGCGATTGGCGAAATAGGGTTGGATTATTACCGCGATTATTCTCCCCGTCCTGCCCAGCGGATTGCCTTTCGCGCCCAGCTTGATTTAGCGCAGGAATGTGGTTTGCCGGTCATCATTCATAGCCGCGCTGCTTTCGTGGATGTATGGCAAGACCTGACGGCATGGTTATCAGGGTTAAAGATGGCAAATTCCACACTGGCGCAGCGCCCGGGTGTACTGCATTCCTTTGATGGGAGCATGCTAGAAGCCTTACAGATAACGGATGCTGGCTTTTGGGTGGGGATAAGCGGACCCGTTACCTTTAAAAATGCCCATGAGCGTCACGAGGTGGCGGTTGGATTACCCCTCCAGCGCATCCTTACTGAGACGGATGCCCCTTACCTGACGCCTCAACCCCATCGTGGGCAAAGAAATGAACCGGCTTTTGTTAATTACGTGATTGAAAAAATCGCTGCCCTGCGCGGTCTATCTGTGACTGAATTGCAGCAGACGACTTGGGAAAATGCGGAAGAGCTTTTCATGTGGAGTAAATTGCGTTGAACGCTGTTTCTTTTATCGTCCCTGTTCAAGAAGACATTGAGGAAGTGGAAGCCCTGATGCGCGCCCAGGCTCAGAATTACCATTCTGATTTGGATGCTGCCTTAGAACTGCTCATTTCCGCCGGTGGGAAGCGCATTCGACCTGCGCTCACTTTATGGGTTGGGCGAATGTTAGATGCGCCACATACCGAGCTAATTTCTTTGGCAGCTGCAATTGAAATGCTTCACACCGCTACCCTGGTACATGACGACCTGATTGACGGTTCGCTCCTCCGGCGTGGAATGCCAACGCTCAACTCGCGCTGGTCACCTGGAGCCACCGTCTTGACGGGGGACTTCGTCTTCGCGCGCGCGGCAAAACTGGCGGCGGATACGAACTCGGTAGAAGTCATGGGGTTATTTGCCAACACCCTGACTGTGATTGTAGACGGTGAAATTACGCAACTGCTCGGGGATCGCTGCATGGCAAACCGCGATCAATACCTGCGCCGGATTTATGCGAAAACTGCCTCATTGTTCGAGACTTCCGCCCGCGCTGCTGCTCTCCTCAGCCAATCTCCACAATCCGTCAGCGATACTTTGGGGCGCTTTGGCTATGATATTGGCATGGCATTCCAGATCATTGATGACATATTGGATTTTGTCAGCGATCCGTCTACTCTTGGAAAACCTGTCGGTAGTGATCTGCGCCAGGGGATCATTACCCTGCCCGCCATGCTATACGCACAGGCTCACCCCACCCTGCTGGAAGCTCAGGCTTTGCTCACCGGCGAATGCCTGGAAGATGAAGACCAGCAAAACAAACTTATTGATCTGATCCGCGCGAGCGATGCCATTCAACAAAGTCATGCAGAGGCAATCCAATACGTTGAAAATGCTCTCGCCGAGTTGAAATCCCTGCCTGAAACGCCGGAACGCCACGCATTAGAGGATTTGGCGCACTATATTGTTGATCGCAAGCTATAAACAATATAGAATGAGAGAAGGGTTGTTGAATACACGCGGTGTATTCAACAACCCTTCTCTCATTCTATATGGACGAATTTACTTCAATTTTACTGCGTAGGTGGCAATAAATTGCGGGAAAAAATCATGCAAATGATCATTCGGGTCAATATCTTCAAATAAATCCACCAGATGAAAGCCTGCCGCCATTTGCCCCCCCAGTTGATCCGTCAAAGTATGCCCAAATTCCATGGGCGTATTCGCGCCATAGCGTTCCACCCGTTCCGCCTCCGTGATGCTCGTGAGATCAGAATAGGGCAGAGAAAAACGTAGGAAATAGCCATCTCCGCGAGTATCTACGCAATGCACAAAAGGCGAATCAAACCCTGCCAGCAACGCCCCACCTGTGCGCAGCACCCGATAGCTCTCTCGCCAGACGGGCAGCACGTTCGGGACAAACACATTCGAGACGGGATGCACGATCAGGTCAAAAGAAGCATCCGAAAGGGCAGAAAGGTCGCGCATATCGCCTAAGAGAGTATGGATAGTCAAACCATCGCGCTGCGCCACCTCTGCATCACGCGCCAGCTGACGGGGCGAATTATCATAAACAGTAACATTCGCCCCAGCCGCAGCCAGCAGTGGACCTTGCTGCCCTCCTCCAGATGCCAGGCACAGAACGTCCTTGCCCACCAGAGTTTCAGGGAACCAATCTACGGGGACGGGTTTGGTGGGGGTCAGATAAATTTTCCAATCCCCATGCCGGGCGGCAGCTACCTGCTCGGCAGTACACGGAATCGTCCAGGGGTTTTGCCCTCCCTCCACTTGAGAATCCCAGGCAGAACGGTTAAATGCAGCAGCGTCATCCATTATTTTCTCCTTCATTCAATTAATGATTCAATTGGCAGCTTCACCAGTGATTTTCCGGCGGGCGTAAATTTTTTAGCCAGGCGCCGCTTTAGAGGAACAACGCAGCAGCCTGCACACTTTCCACCCCGAAATTGCCCACTGCCGCTTCATCCGAAAGCACCACCCCAGCATATCCGGCGGCAAGCGCATCATATAAATAACAGATTTCCGAACGAGTGGGCGTTGCTGAAATCGTCATGTGTTCAAGCACCTGCCCCGCCATCAACACCGGCTTGTGAATATCCATGATGCGCTGACCCAACTCATGCACCGCCTCTGCCATGCCCTTTAAGCCCATTTCCGCGCCTAAATCGCCCCGACACAACCATAATTCATCAGACTGGGCTGCAATTGCGCCGACATCCGCTAAAGCCAGAGCGCGCTCTAGCTTGGCAATCAAGTGAGCAGGTTTGCCAGAGATCGCCTCAAATACAGAGCGATAATTGCTCATTTCGATACTATCTTTTATATAACTGATCGCATAGCGGATGCGCGGTAAAGAGTACGTTTGCCCGAAAATAGCGGTATCCTTTTCGCTGAGAGACTCTGCGCGGAATGAAGACCCTGGTAAGGTGATCCCTTTGTGTCTGCTCAATAATCCGGGTTGCGTGACCAGGGCATGAATTTCATTCTTTTCCATTTTGGCTATACGCAGAATAACCTTAGCATCATTCAAGCTGATGATCCCGTCAGAATCCGCAGCTGCGCAAAAGAAATCAGCGTGGGGAACGGGCAATCGTAATTCTTGGCTATGCGCAGTTCGCTCTCCCTGACTGCCCAGCCACAAGGTGACGCGCTGCCCGGCTTGCAGTTGCATGCTCTCTACCTCGCCGATCCGCCATTTTGAACCTTGCAAATCCAGGATTAACGGAATATTCCCGTCATCTAAAATGGGTAAGAGGCTTGTCACCCATTGATCTAATTCAGTCAGATTTAAATGAGAAGTATTCAGCCGGAACGCGCTTGCACCGGCGGAAAGCATCGCTCGCCAGATGACGACCTCGCGGCTGGCGGGACCTAAAGTAGGAATGATTTGGTAGGACATGGCAATGGGATTGTATCACGAATCACATCGCTCTAAAACGGCATCCTACGACCTCTGCGCCATGCCAGGAAAGCGGCTGCGCCTGTCATCAAGGCAACCAGCGCCAGGGTGATCTGCGCGATCAGCAACGGGGTTGCAGAACGATCTACCCCATCCTCTTTGGCAGACCCAGAGACACCTTCAGGCGTGACGATAAGCGTAGCAGCCTCCGGTTGGGTAGGCATCAGGGTAGAGGCAGGGAGCGTAGATTTTGACGGGGTGGGAGTTGGAATGAAAGTAGGCAACGGTTCCAGGTATTTGCCTGTCTGCGCATCTTGCGGCACGCCCAGGATCGGACCAGTGCCTGTGATGGGCGCGGTATCATTCACTGTAGATGGCGCAGCCGATAACATTGGAGGCGTATCAGCAGTCGCTTGCGTTGGCAGTTGCGTAGGCAGTGTTTCGATGCCTTCGGGCGGCACAACCAACGGACCATTTCCAGCAGAGCTTGGTCCACCACCCATACCCAACGGAGCGCCACCTATCCCATCAGCAGAACCGCCCCCCATGCCGGTAGCCGGCCCGCCGCCCCAGGTGATTACGGGCGCGCCCCCAGTGTTCGGTTGAGATTTGGCTTGTGACCCAGCAACATTCGCGGTCGGCTCAGGATTGGCAGCTGCTGATGTTGCCCCTCTGCCAGCACTCGGGGCAGCTTGTACGCCCTGTAACGGAGCAGCATTTTGGGGCAGAGAGCTATCAGAAGATGCAAAATTGGGCTGCGCGCTCATCATGGGTGATTGTTGCAAGAAAATCGTTGCAATCAACACCAGAGTCGCCAAAGCGGAAGCAAAACTGAGCGCAGGGAAGAATCCCCACGAGAAACGTTTGCTTTCGGCGCGTACCGGAATCATCGCTCTGGTCAGCGTAAAATTGCGTGGGGCGCGGCGGTGCGGAGCCATACGCAGCAATGCGCGCGTGCGTCCCATTTCTTCCATCGCCTTGCGCAGGTCAGCATCTGCATTTATCCGCGTCTCAAAACGCGCTCGCTCTCCGGCGGGCAGCTGCCCATCCAGATAAGCCGAGATTTGTTCATAATCACGGGTTGATAAACGCGCCTTCATGGTTTCACCTCTCTATCCAGACGCTCTCCAGAAGGTAAAAGTTCCTCAAAGGAGCGCAAACAATCACGCAGCTTCAGGCGCGCGCGCGCCAGGCGGCTTTTCACCGTCCCCAGCGGTTTCCCAATAGCGTCAGCCACTTCCTGATAATCCAACCCCTCAATATCTACCATGACCACCACCGCGCGAAAATCTTCGGATAACCCCGCCAAGCAGCTCTGAATAGCGCGATCCAGCTCACCGCGCTCTAATTCTTCCTCAGGTGAATGAGAGGTATCCTCTAGCCATGTAGGCGACTCTACCTCTTCATCTTCATCATTCATTGGCTCTAAAGGGATGGTTGGACGGCGTTTTCGGCGGCGCAGTTCATCATAGCAGGCATTCGTGACCATGCGCATTACCCACGATTTAAACGACCCACCACGGAAAGCATCTAAACTGCGATATGCAGAAAGAAAAGCTACCTGAGTCACATCGGCGGCATCTTCATCGCCTAACATGCGCACCGCCAGGTTATACGCCATATCCTGATAGGCAAGGACAAGCTGATTAAAGGCTTCCAGTTCTCCCTGGCGCGCCCGATTAACCAGAAGAACTTCATCCATTCCTGGGTTTCCGTTCCGCCATTAAATACCAGATTAGCCGCCACAGAGCGAACCCTAAAGCTGCGCTGGCGCCCAATGCAGCTACGAAAATAGGCAGAATGGGGCGATTGTTGAGAAGAATACCGCGCAGCCAGGCAGCGATAGGCGCTGCCAGAAAGGCCGCCAGGGCAGGTCGCCATAACTGGCGTAGTGTACTGGTCGCTTCACCGCGATAAACCCCAATCCAAGGCGCAATCACCGCCCAGCTGACCGCAAACGGGAATGCCGTGGTGAATATCTGCCCGCTAATGGCTTCCCCATGCGTGATAAACCCAATAATGCTGATTAACACCATGGCTAGAAAATCTCCCAGCATCAGCAAGACAAAGCGTGTGCGATGTTGTATTGTGTGATTCATACGTTAAATTCTAACCTATTCTACAAAAAAGAGGGGATTATCTTTTATACACTCCATACAAGAAGTCACCCTGAAAGTATGTCCCTTCAGGGTGACTTCTTTATTTCAGCATCCTACACAGTCAGAAAATTACTTCTTGATCTGCGAAAGTTGATCCTTCAAGTTCGCGTTGGCTTCATCGTTGACCTTATCCAGGATGGGTTTCACATCCGGGTAAGGAGAAGAAACGATCACCGCCAAAGCTTCGTCCTGAATCATGCTGCGGACGAAGTCATAGCCGGGGACGGGGGGTTCATACTTACCATATTGCAGCAGATCAAACCCGACCTTGTATTGCGGATTCTTGCCCAAGAAGTCAGTCATGCTCTTCGCCGCGCTCTGACGAGACGGGAAGTAAGCAGAGGTCTGCGCCCATTTGGCGTTCACTTCGGGCGAAGTGAAGTATTTCAGGAAGATCCAGGCGGCTAATTCTTTCTCTGGGGTGCTTTTGGGGATCGAGATCGAAGCGCCATAGATATCGACAACCGGCGTGCTGGTGGTATAAGGCACAGTAGCGAGCTGCCAATTGAATTTCGCGCCCGAAGCAACCGCGCCACTATAGAAAGACATGCCAGACGTAGAGCCAATGGCAAACAACAAATTGCCAGTGCCGAAATCGGTCTGATCGCCATATTGCTCAGCAGGCTGCGCGGCGCAACCATCCTTGAACATGCCCTGGATGAACTGCATCGCTTTAACAGAGGCATCACTGTTGAGGGTGTACTGATTGGTCTTAGCGTCATAAATGTCGCCGCCAAAGGCAAACGTCCACGCAGCAAAATGAGAAGCATCATTGACGGCTAACTCAAAGCCCATGCTCTTGCCTTTGCCAGTCGCCTTGGTAAAGGGGGTCTTGGCAGCCTTGCAAGCCATTTCTTTGAATTGATCAGGCGTCTTCGGCGGGTCCGTATAGCCTAATTCCTTTAGCCAATCCGCGTTGTAATACAACCCTTCCAAAGAGCGGTTCGGGGCAATGCCCAGGCGCTGATTGTTATAGGTAGGGAAGATGTCCTGCGCAAAGAAAGCCGGGAAGAAATCCTTCTGCTCATCGGCGGTTAAGCCATACTTCGGGCTGCTGACCATAGAAGTCATATCCGCCAGAGCGCCAGCCAATTGGTACGTGGCAGCGTTGTTCTGGTAAGCGACCAGCAGGTTCGGCATATCCTGAGTATTGAGAATGGGCATCACCTTCTTGAAGATATCCGCATAAGCGCCCTGGCTGGTGGCTTCAACCGTAATCTTGTACTGATTGGTTTTGTTGAAGTCAGCGACAATGGCTTTTAAGGCTTCTTCTTTTTTGCTGGTCTGGTTGTGCCAGAAGGTGATCTTTTGACCGGTGGGGTCAACATTCTCATACTTCATATCCACAACCGGGGCGGCAGTGGTAGCAGTTGCCGCATCAGTGGTAGCAGTTGCTCCGACTGTAGCGGTTGCAGCCGCTGGGTCGGTCGCCTGAGCCGCAGCAGTCTCGGTCGGCATTGCGGCCGCAGTCGTGGCGGTGGGTTGGGCGGCGGTGGTATCTGTCGCCTGAGGTGCGGCTGGCGTCTGCGTGGCAGCCGGCGCGCAAGCAGTCATGACCATTGCAGCCATGATTACGAGCGCAAGCACATTAGCAAACATTTTCTTGCTCATAAAATTTCTCCTCCTAGAGAAGTTCAATAAGTGGGAATATGCTCTTGAACCCACGCCTCTTCAGAAGAATAAAGCGTCTTCTGATGGCGCACGTCATAAAGGGGGCGTTCACATATCCCTTTTCTTTCCCCCACAAACATTCTATCCCATTTTTACCATTTTGGAGCAATCCTTAACCTGATCTTAAAAGTTCGTAGCAATTCAACGTGGAAATTAACCGAAGAGATGAGAATTGGGCACTGTTTCTGTCAATCCTCATCTCTTTGATCGATTCTTTCGTCTACCCTTTTAACCCGGTTGTGGCAATCCCTTCGGTAAATTCCTTTTGGGCGATGAAATACAAGATCAGGATCGGAATAATGGTGATCACTGAACCCGCCATCAACAACTGCGTTTCCGGTCCCGCCTCTCCTACAAAGTTCCACAGCCCCACCATCAGGGTCCGCCAATCCTCTTTGGTCGTCACCAACAGGGGCCATACAAACGCATTCCACGCTCCAATGAAGGCAAAAATTAGCACCGTCATCACCGCGGCGCGACTTAGCGGCAGGACGATCTGCACCAAAAAGCGCAGATGACCAGCTCCATCAATGCGGGCAGCATCATATAACTCGTTCGGGATCTGCGCAAAGAATTGGCGTAGTAGGAAAATGCTAAACGCGCTTGCCATAAATGGAACGGTCAGCGCCCAGGGGGTGTTCATCCACGTTCCCCCTGGCAGCGGAATAATCGCACCGCGGATCATCAGGTAGTTGGGGATAAGCGTCACCGTCTCTGGGATCATCAAGGTGCTAAGGAGCAGCGCAAATAGTATGTCTCGCCCCCAAAACTGAATCCGCGCAAAGGCATACGCCGCTAAAATGGAGGTAAATAACAACCCCACGCAAGTGATCGCGGTGGTGATGACGCTATTCCAAAAATAATGATAAAACTTCGCCTGTTGCCAGGCTTGCACGTAATTCCCAAACTGTAACTGGGCGGGCAGCCAGGCTTTGTTGATCGTCTCTCCTAATGTCATAAACGATGCAGAGACCATCCAAAAGAATGGCAAAATCGCCACCACTGCTCCGGCAATCAATACCAGATAGAGAAATGCGCGTCCCAGGTTGAGCCGAGGCGCATAAGTGCGAGCTGTTTCTGGCGACCTACCGACCAGAGGCGGCGGAGTGGGAACTTGAGTCATGCTATCCATAAAATACCTGTTCGGAGAAGAGCTTATTTTGCGCGTAAGTGAGTAGAGCAATGATGACAAAAAGGATAATTGCCTGCGCAGCGGCATATCCATAATTATTCTGCACGTAAAATGTATCGAAGATGGTCAAAGCCGCTGTATCTGCCGTTCCCAACGCCGCCGGGGTACGCATTACGTAAAGGTGGTTAAAGGCTTTGAGCGTGCCAATAAAGGCAATGACGCCCAGGTAAAAGGTCACTGGTGAAATCATGGGAATGGTCACATAACGGAATAACTGCCAGGAATTTGCGCCGTCTATCTCGGCAGCTTCATACACTTCCTTGGGGATATTACCTAAGCCCGCCAAAAAGACCACCACGTTATAGCCCACAAACGACCAGATGCCAAAGAGGATGATTGCTGTCAGTGCCATGCTGGGGCCACCCGTGAGACCCTCGGCAGGCAATCCAAAGAAAGCATTCACAAAGGCGCGCGGTTCAAATAACCACTTTTGCACCGGCTGACCCAACAGAGTCAACATCTGATTCGCCAACGAAGTTTCGCGCGGGCTGAACAGGGTACGAAACACCACCGCCGTTGCCACGACAGGAGTGATATACGGCAAAAAATAGATCATACGGAATAATTCTTTGCCGCGAATCTTTTGAAACAAAATATACGCCAGGACTAAACCAAACAGAAGTTGAAAAGGAACTGTGCCAATAGCATAAAAAACGGTAATTGGCAGGGATTTCAGGAATTTTGCATCCCCACTGGCAAACATGCCTCCCCACCCACTGGAAATCGCAAATCCAGCGGCGATCAACGCCAAAGCTACCAATAATCCACCAACGAGTTTAAAATTATTCAAAGAACGCCAGGCGCGTACCCAAATGAAATATGCCAGCGCGAGCAGAAGGCAACCCAGGACGAAAACCGCCACAAATTTCCAATCCCCTAGCGCGCGCGTATAGTTTCCACCGTTGTTGAAATCCCCTTTTACGGTGCGCCAGTTAATCAGGCTCATATAGATCGAATAGCCAATTGGGAAAAAGCCAAACAAAGTGATAATCAAAAACGCCGGAAAAATAAAGAAATAACCCATCAGGGCTTCTTTAATCCTCTGACCACGCGTTAACCCCTGGGTCACGACCGTTTTTTGAACAGATGGCTTGCCTTTCGCTCTCAACTTGCCTCCTTATTTCCCCATCATTTCTTCATCGCGTTTTTGGTATCTTCTTGACGGCGTTCCCATTCACTCACCGCAGCACGTACCAATTGTTGAATTTGCGGATCAGGCACGCTATCTATCCCTTCATACCGCTTCAGCCCCACCCAAACAATCACCCCGATTTGCAAATCTTCCACCAAACTGATGCCGCTAGAAAAGTAGGGCGTGCCAACCAACAGCTCTTGCAACACATCATTAATCTGCATCACCATACTCTTTGGCGCAACAGGGAACACAGTTTCGGTTTCTCGGTTGATCGGCTTTTGAGCGGAAGGAATAATCAATGGGGTTGGGGGATTCATTCCAGAAGCGGCTGGAGGATTTACTTCCACAGCAGAGGATTGAATTTCGGCGGAGGTGAAAATGGCAGCAGGGATAGCCTCTACCGATGAACGCTGAACGGCAACCTCTGGCAGAGGGTTCTGTGGCGCAGCTACCGGGGATGGAATGGGCATCCCTACCCAGGAAGCCAACTCTTGTGCAGTGTTAGCCAATTGAACGCGTTCCTCTGGCGATAAGGGGTCAGGAGCAACATACGCCTTGCCGCCCATTTCCACAATCAATCTGCCACCTTTTTTGGCGCGCCACAGGTGAATGTCAGACGTGTAATTTCCTTTTTTTCCACCCGGCGGGGCTTCTTCCTCTGGACGAAATTCTTTCCCAGTCTCATCTGCCTCTGTGCGCAGAGCAGAGAGCGCCCATCCGGCAACCATGCCTAAGAGCAGGCACGCGCCCGCAACCAAAAGGAGAGTAGTCAACAAGGTGGACATGCTCTCCATTGTATATCATTTTCTGAAAATGGAAGGCGTTTTTAGGAAATTTTGATCGTCAACACCTGGCAGGTAGGACAGTAATGCGTACTACGTTGACCTACGACAATCCGCTCAATGGGCGTTCCACATATCGGGCAGGCTTTACCGGTACGTTGGTAGACCTGAAAGACGAATTTTCCGCCTTTATACACCCAATCGAAACTTGCCCCATTTCTGTAGATCCCTTCATTGAGCGTTTGACGAATGGCGACTAGCAACTGTTCCGCCTGGACAAAATCAAGGGTATTTGCAGCTTGCAATGGGTGAATTTTCGCCAGAAACAGGGCTTCATCGGTATAAATATTGCCCAAACCGGATAGAAAAGATTGATCGAGCAAGAGTGGCTTGATCGGGCGGTTACGCGCCCGAAGCCGTTCGTGGAATTCCTGCGCGCTTAACGCTTCCGAAAGTGGCTCTGTACCTAATTTTGCAGTGATTTCAGAGGGATCATGCGTCAGCCAGACGCGCCCAAATTTGCGCGTATCATTAAAACACAAGCGCATTTGATGACTAAATTCAATCACCAGACGGTCATGGGGTTGGAAAGGAAGTTCCTTTCCCTCTAAATCAACACTGGATTCAACCCGTAAATCACCGCTCATGCGCAGGTGGATGAGCATTACATCACGGTCAAAGGAAATCACCACAAATTTTCCGCGCCGCCCCACCTGCACAATGCGCTGACCCATCAGCCGCTGCCCAAATTCCTCTGCGCCGGGGGATGCCAACGTGCGCGCCCACAATAGATGAACGCTCTTCACTTGCCATCCAAGAATAGGAGGCCCGCCTCTTCCCCCCAGAGCGAGCGCGCGTACAATCGTTTCAACTTCAGGTAATTCGGGCATTATTCGTTAAACATCTCCCCTACACTGCGTCCCTGGTTGGCGCGCAAAATCACCTCGCCCAGCAAAGAAGACACAGATAACACCTTCAGCCGATCCCCAAAACAAGCGGTCGTCTCAGCAGATAAGGGAATAGTATCCGTTGTGATAAACTGGCGCACCGGCAAAGCGCCTAACCGCGCCGCAGCCGCGGCGGAAAGTACCGGATGCACAAAGGCAATATAAACATCACGCACACCATGTTCTTTGAGCAGCTCCACAGCCTGCACAATCGTGCCGCCGGTATCCACCTCATCGTCCACCAGAACGGCATCCCGGTCATAGACATCCCCAACGATATTCAGGGCTTCCGCTTTGGCGTCATTCCCCAACCGGCGCTTTTCAATGAAAGCCATGGGCGCATTGATTCCAGCGGCAAAGTTGCGACCTTTCTTGGCAAAGCCCAAATCCGCAGTCACCACCACAGGCTGATACATTTGCGAGCGGATGGTATTGAGGTAATCTATTTCCGTATGGAATGCCGTGATCACGTCCCCTGGGATGCTAAAGAAGCCCTGAATCTGTCCAGCGTGCAAATCCAACGTGATATAGCGATCCGCGCCGGCAACTTCAATCATATCCGCTACCAGACGAGCCGTAATCGGCACGCGCGGTTGATCTTTTTTATCTGAGCGGGCATAGCACAAATAAGGGATCACTGCGGTAACCCGCGCGGCGGAATCCAGGCGCAGAGTTTGGATGAGAATGAGCATCTCCATCAAGTTGCGATGCACCGGGGCCGAAGTCGTCTGAATAACGTAGCAATCTTGCCCACGCGCGCTGGAATGCAGCTTGATGAATAAATTATCATTCGGGAAGGTGATGACATCTCTTCCGCATAAATTTACGCCCAAATACCCCGCGACCTTGGCAGATAAATCCTGCGAAGCCGTGCCAGCGTAAATTTTGACATCCCCATACATCTTTTCGTGACGCAAATGATGCATAAAACGCTCTCTCCTCAATCACTCTAACAATAAGGGTGGTGACAACTTCTTTGCTTACGCGAGCTAACTTTTCCACTCCTCACGCAAGACGGACATTACCAAAAGATCCCAATACTGACCATTTCGAAATTGCGCCTGGCGCAGTCGACCTTCGTGTTGAAAGCCAGCGTTTTCATATGCCTTGATGGCGCGCAGATTGTTTTCAAATACATTCAGGAAAATTCTGTTTAAGTTTAAAGTCTGGAAGCCATGTTTGAGCATCAAAGACATCGTCTCGCGCCCATACCCGCGATTCCACTCATCCTTTTCGCCGATGAAGATGCCAATTTCCGCACAGCGCGATATAGAGTCCAACCCCATAAAGCTGGTATTGCCAATAGGTTTCCAACCTGCCTGGCATTTAATTTCAATCACCAATACATGTTCAGCAGGGGAATTCTTTTGCATGGATTCAAACCAATGCTCTTCATCAACCAAAGAAAGAGGAATATTTATCAGCAAAAAGCGAATCACTTCAGGGTCGTTGAGCCAGTTGACAAAACGCGGCAGGTCTGTGCGCTCGGTGGCGCGCAAGCGGATACGTTCACCGTAGATCATCGGTTTTCCCTTCTCCTCACTCGACTTGCAATCCTCACACAGCCTTACCCTATTGTAAACGATTACAAGGCAGTAAGGAACTATTATACGCCATTTAGCCCTGTTTCCTAGAAAAAAGGAGGTGAATCGGAAGAAATGATAACCCTTTTGTCATGTTCCCCTTCCTAAATTTAAGAGACCCCCGACGCCCAGTTAACCAAAAAAATGTTGCCTGGATGTTTGTGATATAATTTCTATCTTGAACGTTGTCGTCCTATCGGTAGGCACAAGGAGAAACTGGCAGATGACCAAACAAAGAATCTTGCTCGTTGACGATCACGAAGTTGTGAGAATGGGGCTGAAAGCGCTATTAGAGCATCACTCTCATTTTGAGGTTGTTGGAGAAGCCGCGAACGCCAAAGAAGCCGTTGAACAGGTGGATCGTCTGCGCCCCGATATTGTCCTGATGGATATTCGCTTGCCAGGCACATCCGGGATCGAAGCGTGTGAAGAAGTAGTGCGCCGCTTTCCAGAGACGCGCGTGGTCATGCTCACCTCCTATGCCGAAGATGAAATGTTGTTTTCCGCCATTCGGGCGGGCGCGTCTGGCTACATCCTAAAACAAATCGGTGGAGAAGACTTGGTGCGCGCGTTAGAGGCGGTCGGGCGTGGTGAAGCCTTGCTAGACCCAGCCGTAACCCAGCGCGTTTTTCAGGAAGTGCGCCGTGCCGTCAAGGAAGAAGAAGCATCCGCGTTTTCCAACCTTAGTCAACAAGAACGGCATGTCCTCATGCTGGTTTCAGAAGGGCGCACCAACCGCGAAATTGCCAAATCCCTCTTTTTAGGGGAAGGCACCGTCCGCAACTACGTCAGCAGTATTTTATCCAAGTTGGGCGTATCCAACCGCGCTGAAGCGGCAGCGTATGCGGTGGAGCATAACCTGAAAGAATATCTGTAATCTGATGTATTCAATTCCGTGTGGAACATCCAACCATCGGACAAAGAGATGAGTGCCTTCTTTTCCGGTAATGTGTAAATTGACTAGCAGATTTAGAAAATAGACTTTAACCGGTTTACCCATCGCTCTCTTAGGCTGCTGCGTGGCGCAAGCCAGAGCCGGACCCCTTGCATCTTTTGTAGCAACCTCCACAGGACGCCTTTTTGTAAATCATCCCAACGCGCCTGGTAACTCTCAACCTGTTGTTTTAAGCTGTCGATTTCACTCAGGTAATTCTGCAACGCATCCAGACGCGCCTGGTAACTCTCAACCTGTTGTTTTAAGCTCTCGATTTCACTCAGGTAATTCTGCAACGCACCCAGACGTGCCTGATCACCTGCAACCTGTTGTTTTAAGCTCTCGATTTCGTTTTTATTCAGAGAATCCTGGAGGGTTTTCTCTTTCAAAGCAGTTTCCAAAGCATCCTGAGAACCAGCGATTTGATTTTGCATCTCTACCACCTGCTGGCGCAGATCCAGATTCTCTTTATTCAGAATCCAGAATTTCCGATCATAATTCCGAATAATACGGTGAAAGGGATCTGTTTGTCGGCGCAGTCTGACAGCCCAAGGGGTAATAAACGATGCATCAAAATCTACATCTCGAAAAAACCCATGGCGAGCGAATTGTTCCATCCAATAATCAGGCATCTGCACATTAAAATGTGTGGCTTCCTTATAATCAAACGGCGTGGATGAGAACAAGATATCATCGGTAAACTGGCACAGATTCCCAATTGCCTCAATCGCATCCTCCTTACTCATGTGTTCGACCACTTCAATCGACACGATTAAATCATATTTTTCTTTGAGGGGCTGGGTTATGGAGCCCTGCCAGACGAAAGGTTTGATCGACTCGTGCGCGTCCTGGATCGCATAATCCGATATATCCACGCCAAACGCGCTGATTCCCTCTTGGCGAAATCCTTCAACCAGAAACCCTTTCGCGCAGCCCGCATCCAGCACTGTCTGAGGGTTAATTTCTGCTTTGATATGTTTCGCGATGGATAAAAAAAAATTTAACCAGAGTTCGTTTCTCTCGTATGGATTGCCGCAATTATGCTGATAATAATAAGCATTAAACATGGAAGCAGGGTTATTCATGAAGTCTCCTGAAATAAATCGTGCCAAGATTAATTATTGTCTGAATTCTATCTCAGACCTAAGAAAATGAGCGTATCTTCTTAAAACCGATCACTTTATTCGTTTTTTAGGTTGTCATAAACCTTACTGGAAAGATTTATCAATCGGTATATTGGGGGATGTCGTAGGCGCTGCAGCATCCGGGGATAACTTCTGCCAGGTTGTTTGCATCAGCAAAGCATCCAATTCCATTTCGGGGCTTTCGCATAAAATGCGCCCCGCGCAGTTCATTTCTTTCATCACCGTGAATAGTGCAAGCAAATCTAAGTCACATTCTTTAATCGCTACGTGATTCTTTTCCCCTTTGGGTCCATATTCAATGCCTGAAAGATGAATATGCAGCCGTGCGAGGGCACCTTGTCCCAGGGATTGGGCGTAATCTTCCAGCGCTTTTTGCCATTCCTCTCGGGTATTCATAGACCCATCCCCGCAACGGGCATATAAATGTGCAAAATCCAGGCAGGGTTCTACGCCCTGTACTTCACGGCTGAGAATGAGCGTATCTTCCAGCGATCCAAGCAGAGCGGATTTTCCCATGGTTTCCGGGCGCAAGATGACCGGGTTGCCACTGGCGTGCAGTTCAGAGACACAATCACTCAGGCGCATAATGGCGCGCGTCAACACTTCCTCTATCGGCTGGCTGAAATAAGACCCCGGATGAAAGATAATATCAGTTGCCCCAGCGCGCCAGCCGTAATAGGCGGCATCCATTAACCGCTTGCGTGAATGGGGCCATTCTTCCGCTGTAGCGTTCAGGTTAATAAAATAAGGCGCGTGAACACTCAGCGCAATATCATTTTCCTGCCCGCAATGAGCAATCACCGCGCAGGTATCTTCCGTGACGCGCACCGATTGCACCCAACCTAATTCCAACGCGCCCAAGCCTAAAGTGCGCATTTGGGCAACCCCTCCCGCACTGCCGCCAGGCTTTTTGGGAGTGGATTTTGGCGAGCCTACCGTCCCAAACCGAAATTCTGTAGCCATAGAAATATCCTATAAGATATGAAAGACTTTTTGGATGACGCTCAACAGAGGCGGCCCTAAAATTAGCAAGCCAATAATGATGGCGACCACTGCGGCAATCAGCACCGCCGCTGCGCCCACGTCTTTGCCCACTTTTGCCAACGGATTCTGCTGTGGACTGGCGAGGTCTACTACGGATTCAAGAGCAGTGTTGAGAAATTCCGCCGTCCATACCATGCCAATCGTGAGGAAAAGAATCGCCCATTGCAATAAAGGAAGTTGTAGCCAGAAAGCAACCGCAATCACCAGCGCAGAAGCCAGGGCGTGAAACCAGGCATTTTTTTGCGTGCGGATGACATATAACCAGCCGGAAAAGGCAAATTGGAAAGAGCGCGCCCGTAGACGAAAAAACTCAATCATAAGGCTCTTCAGGCAGGCGGTTCAGATGAATACCAAGCGTTTGAATAGCCTCTGCCTGAGCAGCCCACATCGCAGTTTTTTCTTCAGGGGTTGCGTGATCATACCCGAGCAAGTGCAACACGCCATGAATCACCAAAAGCTGAATTTCGCTCATCACCTCATGCCCGGCAGAGGTCGCTTGTTGGAGCGCGCGTGGGTAAGAGAGAATAATATCCCCCAAATAAACTCGCTCTGTTTCAGGGTCAATTTCTTCACCCGATGGGAAAGAAAGCACATCGGTAGGGGCGTCAATCCCTAAGTAATCACGGTTAAGTTCATGCAGACGATCATCACCTTCTACCGCAATGGTTAAATCTTGTTCCTCTTGCAATTCTTCTTGATGGAGCACAGTTTGAGCGGCTAAGGTGAGGGTCTCAGCATCCACCAATACCTGATAGTCTTCAGCAATTTCGATAGAGATCATTTCGGCTCGGTTTTATTAACAGTAGGGCGGAAGAGCTGGGCTGCTTCCTGGGGTGAAATGGGCGGCAACGCACGTAATGGAAGCGTTATGGGGGTCGTAGGAACATCGGTCATCACAGAATCGATTGGAATGGGCGCTTCGGCAAGCTGCGCAGAGGGCTGACGCGGCTCAGGGTAACGAATACGAGGATGGAAGGAATTTTGCAGAGTGTTGACAAATGATTCGGCGATGAGATTCAGGTCACGCAGGGTTAATTTCGTATCATCCAGCTGCCCATCGCGCTGGCATTGGTCAATCACCTTGCGCACCAAAGCGTGCATTTCCTCTTCGCTTTGGGGCAACTCCGCGCGGGCGCGCGCCTGGCAGCCATCCGCCAGCATTAATAGCGCCGTCTCACGCGATTGTGGGCGCGGTCCAGCATATTGAAACAAAGAAACGTCTACCAGCTCTGGTTTTCCTTCTGCTTCTTCTAATGCGCGGGCATATTGATAACGAGTCAGCATGGTGCCATGATGTTCACGGATAAAATCAAGAATACGAGAAGGCATATGATGTTTTTTTGCTAGCTGCACGCCATCTGAAACATGGCGGATAATGGTTTGCGCGCTGACGGCAGGGTCAAGGTCGTCATGTGGGTTTAACTTGCCAACCTGATTTTCAATGAAGAAAGAAGGGTTGAGCGCTTTGCCCACATCATGGTAAATTGCGCCTACCCGCACCAGAATAGAATCGGCGCGGATGCGTTCCGCAGCTTGTTCCGCCAGAATACCCACCTGTAAGCTATGTTGATAGCTGCCGGGGGCATTTTGAATGAGGAATTGCTGTAAGGGATGGTCAGGGCGAGAGATTTCGAGCAACTGTAAGGCAGTGGAAAGCCCCAATATCTGTGCAAACAGCGCCTGGAGGATCAACGCCATGCTTGCGGAGGAAAGTCCGTTAAGCAAAGACGCGCCTGCAAGCGTGGCAAGCCCAGCCAGGTCAGTGGTAGCATCAGGCAAGCGATACGCCAAGATAATCACCGCCCCAAGCGTACCTGCGCCCAACCCGGCGAACACAAAATTGCTGATCCGCTGCCCTTTACTTAACATCAAAATACCAAACAAGCTGGAAAGAATGTAATAAAAGGTCAAATCCAGACTGTTGAACATTCCATAACCAGTCAAAATGCCCAGTACTAATGAAAGCACCATGCCTAATTCAGAATTAAAAAGGCAGGCGATAACCAGTCCAAAAGCGGCAATAGGGAAAACATAAGGCAGAACCGCGCGGTTCGGAATAATTAGGCGGGCGGTCGCAAAAAAGAGCAAGAACGTGAATGCAATGAGGGCTAATGCACGCAGGTTATCCAACACCGCAAAGCTGCGGCGGGTAAAATAGAGGGCAACGAAGACCGCCAAACATACCACCAGCGAAAGAGAGCCGAGTACATCGCGCAGGTTATTGGGACGCTCGATCAGTCCAAATTTAGAAAGAGCTTCCATAGAAGAAGGCGTAAGAATTTGCCCGCGCCGCACAATCGTTTCGCCAGCGGCATAGCTGCGCACAACGGTTTCAATGCGATTACGCGCATCCTGACGAGCGACGGCGGTCATTTCAGGGCTGAAGAGGCTGTTAGGAATAACAAAGGGCGTTACCAGATGAGCAAGCGATTCGGATAGGTCTTGCGGCAGCGAAAAACTAATCAAGGTCGGAATACGGCGCTGCGCGTCCGCTAACTGCCCTTCGCGGATCATATCGCGCATGATTTGTTCTAATACGCTCAATGATTCCTGCTGTACCATTTGCCAACGCGCCTGACTCAGGTTTAGCATGATCTGTGCATCGCTCCGCCCAAGTTGGATATTTTCGAGCGCAGAGAGGTCGGCTAATTTTTGTTCCTGGGTGGCGTGCATGTCATCTCGAACTGTACCGATAAAATTCAGCGAAGCGCGCAGCATTTCAATCTGGCGGCGCGCAATAGAAGGGTCTGCGGGCAAAAATACCTGGCTGACATTTTGCTCGGCATCATGGCGCATTTGCTCGGTCGTCACCTCTGAGGGATAGGAGATTGCCATCGGGGCTTGAATATCTTGCGGAGCAACATCCCCCACTTTTAGCGCAAAGAAGGATGGGCGGCTAGAAAGAGGCAAGACCATCATCGCCAGGGTTAGCCCACTAGCGATGATGAGAATCGTAAGTTTAATCAATCGGCGATTGACGGAACGAGAAAAGGTTTTTTTTAACTCGTTTTGAACCATTCTTAGCTTTGCAGCAATTTCCTGACTGCCGCGCTAATTTGATCTCCGGCAGCGCGGCCCTGTACTTTGGGCATGATGGCTTTCATCACCTTGCCCATATCAGTTGGGGAAGTAGCGCCTGTTTCTTGAATCGCCTGCTGCGCATACTCAGCGAGTTCTTCGGCAGAAAGTTGTTTGGGCAGGAAGGTTTCAAGGAAGGCAGCTTCAGCGTTCAGCCTTTCTTCCAAATCAGCCCGGTTGGCTTTTTGCGCGTCTTGAATAGCTTCATGACGTGACTTAATTTCTTTTTGCACAATGGCGAGAATGGCTGCATCATCGAGTTTAGTGCCTTTTTCGACTTCAGCCAGTTTGATGGCGCTTATTACCATACGCACTGATTGTTTGCGCATGTCATCGTTAGAACGCATAGCGTCTTTGAGAGCTTTATCAAGGGTTTGTCTAGTTTCCATACCTCAATTATACCCCGAACAGAGGGCTTTGTTTTAATCTTATTGGGCGTTCATCAAAAATTGGTGTAGGAATGGTTTAGAACGGATCTCTCAGTGATGAATGCCTTTCCTCATTAAAAGCAGGTACAATCCCAGGATCATTAAGGCAACGGATCCAGTATTCGAGACAAACCCCACGGCATTTCCAGGGTCGCCGCCAATGAAGAGCGCAAACCCCACCACAGCCAATATCCCCCCCGGAATGAGGGGCCACCAGGCATTTCGGCGAAATATCATTCTGGAGAGCAGCGTAATCAACGCCCAGCCCAAAGAGAACCAGACCAATGTAATTCCGGTTTGAGCTAACCCTTCAGAAGCGCGCGCCTGACTCCAGCCAAAATAAATGCCCGGTCCAAGCGTAATTAACAAGCAAGCTGCAATCACCAACCCATACAACGAATCCGCTATTCCCCATATCAAGAGAGGCAGACCAACGCCCAAACCCACACATAGGGCAATATCCATCCAGTGAAACGGCGTAAATAAGATGCACACCCCCAACCCGCCCACTACGCCCCCCGGGATTAATGCCCACCAGGCAGTTCTGGACGAATAAAGAGCGGTGCCTGCGGTGATTGCCAACCAACCAATTGCAAAAAAAATCAACCCATTGCCCAGTTGAGCCCACCAAGTTTGCTTGAGGACAATCGGGTTAAATGCCGCTGCAAGAGCTGCCCCGATGCCCAACAAAATACCGCCAGCAATGACCAACCCCGTATAGCGCATTCGCGCCCCGTATTGATACAGAAATAAGCCAGCTCCGGGTAGGATTAGGAGCGTTAACCAGGTGGTGCGCAGGTATTGATCTAAAAACAAGATACCACCTGCCACCAACAGTATCCCTCCCAACAAGGTACGCCAATGCAACACCGGTTTCTCGGTAGGTTTCTCTGCAAGGGATGGATTCACATGATTCATCATACTTAAATCAATCCTACTTCTTTCGCCTTAATCACAGCCTGAATGCGATCTTTCACATTGAGCTTGCCGAGAATATTGGTCAGGTGATTCTTCACTGTGCCTTCAGCGATGACCAGGTTTTCAGCAATATCACGATTGGATGCACCAGTAGCCACCAGCCGAAGAATCTCCATCTCGCGCGGAGAAAGAGGCTCTTCTAATACCACCGGATGAACTGGTGGAGATAGCCGAGACAGCCGAGAAAATTCTTCCATCACTTTGGCGGTAATCGAAGGCTGCAAAAAATATTCCCCACGATAGGCTGCGCGGATGGCTTCAAACAATTTTTCAGAAGAAACGTCCTTCAACAAATAGCCTACCGCCCCAGCGCGTAACCCGTCAAAAACCAGGTCGTCATCGTCAAAAGTGGTCAAAACAATCACCTTACACGCCGGGAAATTTTCATGCAAACGCTGCGTAGCGGTAACGCCATCCATCACTGGCATGCGCAAATCCATCAGAATCACATCCGGCTTGCGGATCACCGTCAAGCGCAGCGCCTCTTCACCATTCCCCGCTTCGCCTACCACCTCAAAATCAGCCTGCACAGAAAGCAAGGTACGCAGCCCTTCCCGAAAGAGGACCTGATCATCCGCAATTAAAATCCCAATGGACACAGCCTGACTTCCTTTCGTATGTTCGGCGTTTATTTGTGAAAGTAAAGAACCGCGCTCTTCTACTTTACACAAACATACACTGAATCCTTTTATTAGCCGGGTAAAATCATTTCAATTTGAAAGCCAGCCCCGGGTGCGGTCTGAATTTGCATTGCGCCATTGAGTAAGTGCACCCGTTCGCGCATCCCAATCAGACCAAAACCGCCCTCTGTCTTCACAGCTCCCAGCCCGTCATCTTGCATCATCAGGCGCACATGATCCGCCTGGGAATAATCCACGATCACGTTAAAATGACAGGCGTGGGCATGTTTATGCGTATTATTCGCGCCTTCCTGCACCGCGCGATACAGCGTCCAATGTACCTGGGGCGATAAGGGACGAGCGGAGCCAATCACCTTCAAATCAGCGGTGATGCCAGCCATTTCACAGCTGACAAAAATACGCTCAATCTCTTCTGCAAGGGATAAACTACTTCCAGGCGCATCCCGCAGAGTCGCCACTGAACTACGCACCTCTGCCAGGGCTTCTTGCGCCTGATTCTGCGCCTTCAACAGCATTTCCTGCGCTTTCTCCTCATCCGTTTTCATTACTGCGCGCACGGCTTGAATCTGCATGTAAATGGTTGTCAGATAATGCCCCAAGCCATCATGGATTTCGCGCGCCATGCGATTGCGCTCTTTGGTGATCGCCAGCTCTTCCACCTGAACAGCATACGCGCGCAAGTTATGATTGGCTTCCGTCAGATCGCGCGTCATCAATTCCATCTCGGTGCGGGCGTGTTCTTCGTTCACCGCCATTTGCGTGAAGACAATAATAAAAATCTGCCCCCCCAAAAATAATGGCAGACCAGACCAGACTTCTTGCCAACCCGCCGCAAATAACCCGGTTGCGCCAATATATACCAGCACCAGCAAACCGTTGATACCAGCACGCCATTCGCGGTCTAGCAGCATCACCGTTTGCCCCGCCAGAGGGAGCAGCGCCATTGCATTAAACGTGGAGCCATGCCCAATGCGCACAATCAGCCCGCCGAGGGTCGCCTGAATGGCAAAGTAAACCAGCGTCAGCGAAAACCTCTTCGATTTTGCCACCAACCCGTAGCCATAAATACCAACAGTAATATACGCAACCCCTAGCCCAATTAGAAATAACAGGGCGTTGATGGAAGCATGTTGCAATGTGCTAAACGTGGTGAAATAAGACGCCAACACGACCACAGCAAACGCCAGGTCAGCGTCCCCACTGGTTTGAATAGCGTGAGCAGGTCGATTCACATTTTCATTATAACACCCCCGAAATACAACGCCAGTCACAGCCAGAAATCGTGCGTCACACTGGCAGGTGTGACGCACACCTATGACGATATACACGGGGAAAACCGCGTGTAGGCTTGTATGATGAATCCAATAAATTCGCTTGAGTTCCTCAAATCTTGCCCCGGAGAAATTCGTCTCTATGAACACTCTGCTTGTCTACCCTGAATTTCCAGATACCTTCTGGAGTTTTAAACACGCCTTACGCTTTGTGGGGAAAAAAGCCTCGTCTCCCCCCTTGGGGTTGGCAACCGTTGCTGCCATGCTCCCACAAGAATGGAATCTCCGACTGGTAGATATGAACATCCAACCGCTCAAACAATCGGATATTGACTGGGCTGATTTTGTGATGATTAGCGCCATGATTGTTCAACGCAAATCGGTTGACGAAGTCATTCAACGTGTCAAAGCCAGCGGGAAGAAAATCACCGCAGGGGGACCCCTTTTTACTGCCGAATGGGAAACGTTCCCAACCGTAGATTACCTGGTGCTGAACGAAGGGGAAATTACTCTGCCGCGCTTTCTGAAAGACCTGAAAGACGGCTGCCCACAGCACGTGTATATGACCGATGAATACCCCGACATCACCCAAACCCCCACGCCTCGCTGGGACCTGGTGGATTTGCAGAAATACGACTCGATGAGCATCCAATTTTCGCGCGGCTGCCCGTTTAACTGCGATTTCTGCAACGTCACCGCGCTGCTTGGACATCGCCCAAGAGTCAAGACCATTCAACAAATTTTAGCCGAGCTAGATTCGCTCTATCAAAACGGATGGCGGCGGAACGTTTTCTTTGTGGATGATAATTTTATCGGCAATAAACGCATCCTGAAAGAATCGATTCTGCCCGGGCTCATCGAATGGCGCAAAGGCAAAAAAGGCTTCCTATTCCTCACGGAAGCCTCCATCAACCTAGCGGATGACCAAGAATTGATGAGCTTGATGACGCGCGCCGGGTTTACTTCTGTCTTTGTCGGCATCGAAACCCCCTCCGAAGAGAGCCTGCAAGAGTGCAATAAAGTACAGAACAAAGGTCGTGACCTGGTGGACAGCGTAAAAATCTTGCAGCATAACGGGTTGCAGGTGATGGGCGGATTCATTGTCGGCTTTGACAGCGATACCGAAACCATTTTCCAGCGCCAAATTGACTTCATTCAAAAATCAGGCATTATTACCGCGATGGTGGGACTTTTGCAAGCCCCCTTTGGCACAGACCTTTACCGCCGCATGCAAAGCGAAGGGCGGTTGGTGGAAGAAATGTCCGGCGATAATGCGGATGGGCGCACCAATATCATCCCCAAAATGGATTTGCAGGAATTACAAAGCGGCTATCGCCACATTTTGGAAGAAATTTATTCAGCCAAAGGCTTTTATCAGCGCGTGCGCAACTTCTTGGTGGAATATCAGCCCTCGGGTGCAACTGTACACCTGGAATTTCAAGAATTTCTCGCCTTCTTCCGCTCCATCTACTGGTTAGGGATTCGTAGCGCGGACCGACTGGAATATTGGCGGTTATTCTTCTGGGCATTGTTCAAGCAACCCAAGAAGTTCCCGCTGGCAATCACATTCTCTATTTACGGCTTCCATTTTGCTAAAGTGTTGGAATTGCACATCCTACCCAACCAAACCAATCCGATCCCTACGACCGGCGACTAAAACGACCCCGAATCAAAAAATCATCACAGAAGTGATGATTTTTTGATTCGGGAACGCCAGGGATCTTTCGGTTTTGCGCTATAATTTCTGTATGAACTCGGAAGAACGCTTCTTGAGCCGCCTGGGGAGCGGCGCAAATATCTCTCAGGATGACTATAATCAGATGGCTGAGTTTATCGCCCCTGAAGCGTTAGCGCGCGCCTTGGTGCGGCGTTTTGAATGTAACGAAGACATCCGCGCCCTGCAAGAAGCTGCCCGCCTCTTTTTATTGGCTGACCTGCCCTATCAGGCGCTGGAAGTGTGCAGCCGTTACCCCAAGATTTACGCGCTTCAGAAATTAACCCAGGAAATATTGCCACATTTGCGTCAAGCCTATCAAGAAGAATACCCATCCACCCACATGGTGGGTCGCCTGCTGGAAGAAGCCTTCCTGGTGGTAGACCTCTCCACCGGTCAGGTGACCCGCTACCCCCCGATTATGCCTTCTATTTAACAATACCTTCGCCAAGCCGGTCAGCAATCAAATAAGGACCAGTATTTCTCATTGCGCAACCTCTGGTCGTCAATCACGAGTTCTCGGATTTCGTCAGGAAGCTGCGCGCGCTGCCACTGACACTCCAGACGACCAGCCTCGTCACGCTCACTTTCATGGGTCGCTGCACGTACAGTCCTGATCGCATACGCCGCCGCACCCAGTTCGTGATCCGCCATATGAGCAACCGATACGGCTTGTCCAGCAGCGCGAGCTGCTTCCTTCGCAGCGCCAGACACTTCTCTCGCTGCAGCGTGGGCAGCAAAGGCAGCCGTGCGAGCCTGACTCATCGTAATCTCACCCCGAGCCCAAGCGTGAGCCAGTTCAATTGCTCGGCGAGGGCGGTCATCCCCAGGGAACGCCTCCTCGAAGAAGTGCAGCACATGCTCCGCGCAATCGGCCGCCCATACGGCAAGAAGGTGATGATTGGCACCGCTTAGGTCGCCACCACGCCGCAAGGTAACAAGCCTAGGGTCTCGGACCTTGGTGAAGAAAACTTGTTTGCCCATCCTATCTCCTTTCGCCCAACATTCTCTTAAGCTGTAATTTCATTTTGGGAGTGAATGAATTATAACAAAAACGTAATTACGCATCCCAGTGCTTGCAGGTGTATCTCAATCTGCGGAGTATCTTCCTGTAGGGAGCAACTCCGCGGATTGAGATACACCTGCAAAAAATGAATACAAACCAGACCTCTTTTCCTGGATAAAAGATATATAATCCTTCTACACGTTATCCGCTTTATGCGGGTAAAGCGATTGAGTGGGGAGAGAATAACATGACAAAAGCAAAACAAAACAAGCACATCGTCAAATTGATCTGCAACCCTGAGTCTGGTGATCCGCAAGACCCAACCAGCCGACTGCAGGAAGTGACCCGGTTGATCGCCGAACAGGGATTTGAAGTTCACGTTGCCTTAGCCAAGCCAAAAGAGCGCGCCGAGAAAATTGCGCAAAAGGCCGTGAAGAAGGGCTATCGCCGCATTGCCGTCCTCGGCGGGGATGGCACGATTGAGGCGGTGGCGCGCGCGATAGTCGGCAGCAAAGCGCAGTTGGCGATTTTACCAGGCGGCACCGAGAATAACCTGGTCAAGTCGCTGGGCATCCCTGACAATTTAGAAGAAGCGGTTGCCTTGCTCTGCACTGGCAAAGCGCAGAAAATTGATGTGGGGCAGATCAAAACAACCAACGGACGCAAATTTTACTTCCTTGAATTGGCGGTCATGGGTTTGGTTGCGGCAATTTACCCCAATGCCAAAAAAATCCCCAAAGGGGATTTGTCCGGCTTAAAAGAGGTGGTTGGGGAATTTCTTAACTACAAAATGCCAAAAATCACCCTCACTCTGGAAGATGAGAGCAAAATTGACGCCGAATCCATGCTGGTGACGGTGATGAACGCGCCTGCTTTTGGCAAGACCTTCCTGATGGCGCCTGACGCTTCTATGCAGGATGGATTATTAGATGTAAGCGTGTTTGCCAACCTCTCAAAAGGTCGCATTCTGGCGTACTTTGCCGCTGTCTCCAATGGCGGAGAATCCGGCGAAACGGGTTTACAACGGTACCGCGCCAGCAAAATCACCATCAAAGGCAAGCCAGCGCAACAGGTGATGGCGGACGGAGTCTTGTTAGGCAAAGGGAAAGTGAAAATTAAAGCGCGCCGCCATGCTTTGCGTGTAATTTTAGGGAAGCAAGAAGGATTGGCACGTACCGAGCCTGCCTCCGATGCGCAGGCGCTGCCGATCCCCATCGCTGCCCCGCCACCCCCCACCGAGGATACGCCGAGCCAATCACAAGATGGCGACCTTATCCCTTCTGAGCCAGAGAAGAATTAATCCTCTGCTACAAGCGCCTGCAACGCTAACCAATAGGATCGCCACCCAAATCCGGCAATCGAGCCTGCGCAAACCGGTGCAATCATCGAATAGTGGCGAAATTCTTCGCGTGCCTGTATATTGGACAAATGCACTTCAATTACAGGGGTAGGGATGGCAGCAATCGCATCCCGCAATGCAACCGAGGTATGCGTATATCCGCCGGGGTTGAAAATGATTCCGCTTGCCCAATGTTGGGCATCCTGCAGCGCATCAATCAACGCGCCTTCATGGTTGGATTGCTGCGCCACCACTTCAACCCCGAAAGCCTTGCCCGCCTCCACCAGCCGCCGGTTTATTTCATCCATATTCACATCGCCGTAAATGCCTGGTTCGCGCTGCCCCAGCAGATTTAAATTAGCGCCATGCAGTACCAAAATCTTCTTCATGAAATCTCCTTTTGCCAACCCGGCAATTCCACCCCAACGCGCACCCTGCCAATGGCTTCCGGCAATGCAAAGCGCACTTTTCCGCCAGCGCGTTTTTTATCCAACTGCATAGCGTCCATCATCCGCTCGCGGGGAAAATCTGCGGGAATATCCACTGGCAGCCCCAAGCCTTGCACCCCCTTGCGAATCCGCGCAGCCATGCCGGGTTCAGCAATCCCATACTTTTCAGCCAGTTCCGCCTCAACTACCATGCCAATTGCCACTGATTCGCCATGCGAAAACTGGTAGCCGGATGCGAGTTCAACGCCATGCCCCACCGTATGCCCCAAATTCAACGCCTGGCGGACGCCATGCTCGTAGGGATCTTCCTGAATGACGCGCACTTTGACTGCCACACTGCGCCGCACCAGAGCATTCAAGTCTTGCTTAACTCGTGTTTCTCCCTGCTCGCATAATTCAAACAGCCCCACATCGCCAATAACACCGTGCTTAATGGTTTCAGCCAATCCATTGCGCATTTCACGCTGCGGCAGAGTTGCCAGCATACGTGGGTCAATCAAAACGAACTGCGGCGCATAAAACGCCCCCACCAAATTCTTCCCTTCCGGCAGATCAAAGCCAGTTTTCCCGCCCAAACTGGAATCAACCATTGCCAGCAGAGTGGTAGGCAGGTTAATCCAGTGAATGCCGCGCAGGAAAGTAGCTGCCGCAAAGCCCGTCAGATCGCCCACTACGCCGCCACCTAACGCCAAAACGGTGCTGCTGCGCTCCAAATGCGCCGCCGCAAACGCAGCCCATAAGGATTGAACCGTTGCAATCGTCTTGGTTTGTTCCCCCGCCGGGATAGTAATAACGCTGACTTCATACCCCGCGCTGCGCAGATTCTCCGCTAACTGGGGCGTGTAATGCGCCGCCACATTTTCGTCACTAACCAGGGCAAGTTTGCCGCGCACCCCTTGCTCAAGCAACCAATCCGATAAATGCTCCAATCCACCGGGCAAAATCCGCACGCCATATTCCATATTCATCCCGCGCACCCAAAACCGGCCAGTCACTACCTGCGCCTGCCAGACAGCTGATTCAAGTGGGAGTAACGAGGTATCTATTTGGTAAGAGAAGGAGTTGTAATGCGCCGCGCGTGAATCTAACAACGCGAGCAGCCGCTCCGCCACATTCCCTGCAAGAAGTGGGCGAGCCTCTCCCATTTCTTCCACCCTGCGCAGCAATTCTTCCGGCTTTGCCCCCAGGCATAACACCTGACCGTTTTCTTCAGCCAACGTGCGTGCCTCATTTGCCAGCAATGCGCCTCCCCCCAAAGCAATCACCTGCGTGCTTCCCTGAATCACCTCTTGCAGCGCATTAAATTCAATCTGCCGGAAGGACGCCTCGCCGCCTGATGCAAAAATATCCGCAATGCTTTGCCCGGCTTGCTCTGAAATCATTTCATCCAAATCAATAAAGGGCAGCCCTAATTCAAACGCCAGCCGTGCGCCCAATGTACTCTTCCCTGAACCGGGAGGCCCATATAAAAAGAGATGATCCTTCATCCCGCGCCATCCTTCCTCATTGTTCTTAAGAAACTTCAGAGAATTAAACCACATTCTTGATCATTCTCCTATCCACTTTATGCTATTATTCTTGACAGAGGTGAAAAATGGACAAAGTTCGTTGGGGATTACTTTCTACTGCAAATATTAACCGCCGACTCATTCCGGCGATCCGTGCATCTAAGCGAGGCGAATTGGCTGCCGTTGCCAGCCGTGACCAGGTGAAGGCGCAAGCCTATGCCGATCAATGGCAAATTCCGCGCGCATTTGGCAGTTATGAGGAAATGCTCGCTTCTGACGCTGTGGATGCTGTCTATGTCAGCCTGCCCAATCACCTGCACGCTGAGTGGACCATCCGCGCATTGCAGGCTGGCAAGCATGTTTTATGTGAGAAACCTTTTGCCGTAACGGTGGAAGAAGTGGATCAGATGATCGCCGCCAGCCGCGCCAGTCAATGTTCCCTGGCGGAAGCATTCATGTATCGCCACCACCCACAGACAAAAATCCTGGCTGAGTGGTTAAAGAGTGGTCGGTTGGGTGAGATTCGTCAGGTAAGCGCATACTTTGGTTTTTTGATGACCAACGCACAGAACAATGTGCGCATGGTGCCTGAATATGGCGGTGGCGCACTGTGGGATGTAGGAATTTATCCCATCAGCTTTGCTCAGCTTGTGATGGGCGGGCTGCCTGAATGGGTGGACGGCGCGCAATGGATGGGAGATACTGGCGTAGACGAGGATTTTGCCGCTCTGATACATTATTCTGGCAACCGCAACGCACAGATCGGTTGCTCGTTCCACGTACCTTATCAAGCCCACGCGGAAGTCATTGGCAGCACAGGACGCATCACCCTCACCCATCCGTTTAATAACCAAAGCGCCCCTGAAAGTCAAATGACCTTCTTCCCGGATAAAGGCGATCCGCAAAAATTGGAATTTCCTGAATTCAATGCTTATTTGGGCGAGGTGGAAGACCTACATGACGCTGTACTCGATCATCAGCCGCAACTGGTGACTTTGGAGGAGACACGTAAGCATATTCAGGTAGCCAATGCCCTTTTACAATCCGCTAATGAGAATAAGCGGATTAATCTATAAACTCCCTAATGGCTATGCGCATGGATCAATTACTTTCCCTTAAGGGAAAAATCGCCCTCATCACTGGCGCCAGTCGTAAGCAAGGGATTGGCGCAGCCATTGCCCTACAATTCGCTCAGGCCGGCGCGGATATTTTCATTACCTATTTCACCCCTTACGATCAGCTGATGCCTTGGGGCGGCTCACAAGAAGAGGCGCAGGAATTGCTTGCCCAATTGCGCAGCCTGAGTGTTCGCGCTGAAGCGATGGAAGTAGACCTTTCTGACCCGGCTTCCGCCTCAAAACTATTCACGGTAGCCGAAGTGCGGCTGGGTGCAGTGGATATTCTCGTCAATAACGCAGCTTACGACGTTTCGCTGGATATACTATCGCTGACAGCTGAGCAGCTCGATGCGCATTATCAGGTGAATGTGCGCGCCGCCACCCTGCTTTGTGCTGAATTTGTGCGCCGCTTTGTCCCACCGCGCACCGGCGGGCGGATCATTAACCTCACTTCCGGTCAGTCAATTACCCCCATGCCGGATAATCTGCCGTATGCCATCACCAAGGGTGCAGTAGAGGCGCTCACCTTCAGTTTGGCTGCCTTTACCGCCACGCAGGGGATCACTGTCAACGCCATTGACCCCGGGCCTACGGATACCGGATGGATGACGCCTGAACTGCGCGTCAAGCTCGAAGCGCAAGCGCCATTCGGACGAGTGGGACTACCCCAAGATGCCGCTCATACCGCCCTTTTTCTCGCCTCTGACCTGGCTGCCTGGGTGACAGGTCAGATCATCCATGCGCGCGGAGGATTTTAAACTGAAAGCTGAAACCCATTACGAGGTCATTCTGGCAGGAGGAGGCGCAGCCGGGTTAAGCCTGGCAAGCGCCCTCCTGCCTGTTCTCCCCTCATCTGCCCGCATCCTGGTCATTGACCGCAGTCCTAAAGACCGGAATGATCGCACCTGGTGCTTTTGGACGCGCCAACCCACCCCAGTGGACGCGGTCATCTCGCATTCCTGGGCGCGCGCTGAATTTATTGATGAGCATTTTCAACGCACTTTTGACCTATCCCCGTATCGTTATCAAATGGTTCGCGGCATTGACTTTTATCGCGCGTTGCATGACGAGTTGAAAAGTAGCGGCAGAGTGGATTTTGTGCTGGGCAAAGTAGATCAGATCACCGATACGCCTAACGGAGCAGAGGTGATGGTTGATGGTCACACTTTTTCCGCAAACTGGGTTTTTGATAGCACTTTCACGCCCAAGGACTTTATGAATGATCTGCCAGGCGTACATTCCCTCAAGCAGCATTTTCGCGGCTGGGAGATTCAAACGACGCAGGATTGTTTCGACCCGGCAGTAGCAACTTTATTTGATTTCCGCACCCCGCAGAATGGGGCGATGCGCTTTTTTTACGTGCTGCCATTCGCACCCAACCGCGCCCTGGTGGAATACACCCTGTTTTCCCATGATCTGCTCAAGCCTATCGAATATGATCAGGCTTTACGCACCTATATAGAGAAGGTGATGACCATTCAAGGCTATCAAATTCATGCGTCTGAAAATGGTATCATCCCCATGACGGATCGTCCCTTCCCGCGTCAGGTAGGGAAGCATGTTCTCAATATTGGCACAAAAGGCGGGCGGGTGAAGGCTTCCAGCGGGTACGCGTTCCTGCGCATTCTAACAGACGCGCAGGCGATTGCTCATTCCATGCAAACGTATGGACATCCCTTTCATCAAGCTGCTTCCCCTGCCCGTTATCACTGGTTTGATCAAATCATGTTAGAAGTGATGCAACACCACCCTGATTCAATGCATGCCATTTTTACCACGCTCTTCCAACGCAACTCCATACAGAATATCTTTCGTTTTCTGGATGAGGAAGCCTCTGTATTTGAAAACGCCCGCCTGATGGCTTCCCTCCCGACCCTTCCTTTTATAAAAGCATCCATAAAGCAAAATATTAGAACTTAAATTCTGGAAATAACGATGTAAATAAGGTAAAATGGTATCCTGGACAAGATGATGAGTACAGAACCGGCCCCTCCCTCCAATTCAAAGAACCCAACTCCGCCAAAAGCCGCCGCGGAAGAGTCTGCCATGCAATACATGGAAGGGACGTTAGAACGGCTGACTTTCCAGAACGAGGAAAACGGATACACCGTTGCGCGGGTCATCCCAAAGGGCAGAGGGCAGGGGAAAAACAATGAAGTTACCGTAGTCGGCGCGCTATCCGGCGTAAATGTGGGCGAAATGCTGCATCTAGAAGGGCATTGGAGTCAACATCCGCAGTATGGACGTCAGTTTGAGGTGCAAACCTACAGCGTTCACTACCCAGCGACCATTGAAGGGCTGCGTAAATACCTGGGCAGTGGACTGGTCAGCGGAGTTGGTCCAGCCACCGCCAACCGCATTGTGGATCACTTCGGCTTAGAGACACTAGACATTATTGAAAATACCCCTGACCGGCTGAACGAAGTGCCGCGCATTGGCAGCAAGCGGGTCAAGCTCATCCAGAAAGCCTGGCAGGATCAGAAGCTCATTAAAGAAGTGATGATTTTCCTGCAAGGCAACGATATTTCCTCCAGCCTGGCAGTCAGGATATTCAAGCAATACGGGCAAGAGTCCATCAAGGTGGTGCAGGAAACTCCTTATCGGTTAGCGCGCGAGGTCTATGGCATTGGTTTCCGCACGGCAGACAAAATTGCCGTCAAAATTGGACTTGCCAAGGATGACCCACAGCGTATCCAGGCGGGGCTGCTCTATGCGCTCAGTTCCCTCAGCGATGATGGTCACTGTTACGCCACCCGCGCCCAGCTGCTTGCCCAAGCCACTGAACTGCTGGAAGTGGAACTCGGTCAGTGCGAATCTCAGCTTGAAACGCTCATTTTGCAAGATGATCTGATCGCAGAAGATGAAGTGGAATCACGTACGCTGGCGCTCAAGGTACGCGGACAGACCCCTTCCGATCTGCAAGCCATCTACCTGCCACCCTTTTATAAAGCAGAGCGCGGTGTCACCAGCAAATTACGCCATATTCAATTGACCACCAGCGACCGTCTGGCGTATTTTCAAACCACCCAATGGGATCGTGCGTTTGAATGGTTGAAAGGCGAAATGCCCATCCAACTGACCACCGAACAGCAAGCTGCTGTGAAAATGGCGCTCACCCAAAAGGTCAGTGTACTCACCGGCGGACCAGGCACCGGCAAAAGCACCATCACCGCCAGCATCCTGCGCCTGCTACAAGCCCGCTCCAATTCCGTCCTGTTGGCTGCCCCCACCGGGCGCGCCGCCAAGCGCCTGTCTGAAACCACCGGCGTTGAAGCGAAAACAATTCACCGCTTATTGGAATTCAAACCCTCTGGCGACCGTCCGTTCATGCGCGACCGCAAAAATCCGCTGGACGCTGACCTGGTCATCATTGACGAAAGCTCCATGATTGACGTCTTGCTGATGAATCATCTGCTGGATGCAATTGATTCAGCCAGTCACCTGCTGCTGGTGGGGGATGTAGATCAACTCCCATCCGTTGGGGCGGGCAACGTGTTGCGCGATGTGATTAACAGCGAAATGATCCCCGTCACCCGTCTGAATACTATTTTCCGCCAGGCAGAGGATAGCTTCATCATCGTGAATGCCCACCGCATCAATCAGGGTGAAATGCCCCTGTTTGAGCAGGATTCGCGTGATTTCTTTATCTTCCCGCACGAAGATGCGCAAGCCGCTGCCGACCGTGTGATTGAGGTCGTCACCAAACGCATTCCGGCGCGGTTCGCATTCAATCCGCAAACGGATATTCAGGTCTTATGCCCCATGCACCGCGGACTTGCAGGCGTGCAGGAGTTAAACGCTCGTCTGCAAGAAGCCCTCAACCCAAAGCAGCCCGCCGGAGTAGAAATTCAACACGGCTCGCGCGTTTTCCGTGCAGGCGACCGCGTGATGCAGGTTCACAATGACTACGATCGCCAAATTTTCAACGGAGATATGGGCAGAATCTTATCCATTGATTCAGAAACATCCCAAATGGTGATTGATTTTGACGACCGCCCCGTGATCGCTGAATTCTCGCAGCTGGATGAAATTGTCCATGCTTACGCCGTCAGCATCCATAAATCACAGGGGTCAGAATTTCCGGTGGTGGTGATTCCCTTACTCACCCAACATTACATGATGTTGCAGCGTAACCTGCTGTACACCGCCGTCACCCGCGCGCGTAAGCTGGTGGTATTAATCGGCAGCAAACGCGCTATCGGCATGGCTATACGTAATAATCGCATCGGTCAACGCAATACACAGCTTGCCAAAAGGCTGCAAGTGTACGTCATCCCGCCTGAAAAATCCAAAGGCTATTCCGTTCATTCATAAGGACTTCACTTATGCCTACCCTTCTTCTCATCCTCCTCGCACTCCTCATCATTCTCTTGGGACTGGGATATTATTTCTCGCGCGTCATTATTTACCCTAAAGTTTACCCGGTGGATGAAACCTATCGCCTCAGCATGGAAAACATGGGGGAAATGGAAGCAGAATACCGCTCCTGGCAGGCGGAAGAATTTCGCATCCATTCCACCTACGGGTACGATCTTTACGCCGTCTATTACCCAGTGAGCGGCTCTCAGAAAACGCTCGTGCTGACGCATGGCATCACCTGGAGCATGTATGGAATGGTTAAGTACGCGCGGCTGTTTTACAAGCGTGGCTGGAATATTTTGCTCTACGATATACGCAATCATGGGCGCACCGGGCATCAAAACACCACCTTTGGCTTTTATGAAAAATATGACCTGAAAGCCGTTGTGGATTGGGCTTTTCAGCGGTTGGGATCGGGTGGTATGGTAGCAACCTACGGGGAATCGCTGGGCGCAGCCATCACCTTGCAGCACGCCGCCATTGACCCACGCATTGCCTTTGCCGTTTCTGACTGCGCTTATTCTGATATACGCAGCCTGTTCGCTTATCGCATCAAGGTGGAGTATCATCTGCCGCCTTTCCCCATGATTCCGCTCGCAAACCTCTTTACCCGCCTGACGACCGGCATGAGCTTTAATCAAGTCTCCCCCATTCGGGATGTTGCAGGAGTAGAAACGCCCATTTTCTTTATACATGGTCAGGCGGATAATTACATTCCACCTCAAATGAGCGTAGATATGTATAATGCCAAGCAAAAAGGCTACCGCAAGCTCTATCTTGCCCCCAATGCTGGGCATGCCCAGTCTTTGCCAGTAAATCCGGAAGAATATGAGGCAAAAATCGAAGAATTTTTAACCGACCTTCATCTTTAACGCGACTTGCAAGAATCATGTTAAGATTAGGCATCAGTACTTTTTTGTTCTTCTTTAAAGAAAGGTAATCATTATGAGCATCCCTGATCTCCCAACTATTCCTGAAATTAGCGGTCTTTCCAAAGGTGGACTGAAATATCACATTCTTGGCACCGTCCAGCAAACCCTGGTAGCCGAAATGCAGCCTGGGCAGAATATCTTCGCAGATACGGGCGGCATGTCCTGGATGACTGCGACCGCCGTAATGAACACCCGCGCCAGCGGTGGCTTGGGCGGCATGTTAAAACGCGCCGTCTCGGGCGCATCCGCCTTCATTATTGACTTTAACGTTAACGGCGGACCTGGTCAGATTGCTTTTACCACCGACTTCCCCGGCAAAATCTTGCCCATTGAATTAGAAGCGGGCCGTTCTGTGATTATGCACCGACACGCCTTCCTGTGCGCGGAAAAGAGCGTCACTCTGGACGTCTTCTTTACGCGCAAGCTCGGCACAGCCATGTTCGGCGGAGAAGGCTTTGTTCTGCAAAAGCTCACCGGTCCCGGCATCGTCTTTGCCGAGTTAGATGGTGACGCAGTGGAATATCATCTGCAACCCGGTCAGGTAATGAAAGTGGAACCCGGTCACATTGCCATGTTTGAAGACACCGTCACATTTGACATTGAAATGCTCAAAGGAATGACCAATATCATCTTTGGCGGCGAAGGCATGTTCCTGGCAACTCTCAAAGGACCCGGGCGCATCTGGCTGCATTCCATGACCGTCAGCAAAATGGCAAGCCGCATCGCTGAATACATCCCAACCAAATCGAGTTAGAAAACGTTTATGTATACCTTTGAAGCAGGTCCCTCCAACCAACCCGCCCTTGTTTTCCTACATGGGGGTGGGCTCTCCTCCAAGATGTGGCAGCCTGTGATGGAGCGTCTGCCAGAATTTCACTGCCTTGCCCCTGACCTGCCTGAACATGGGCAAAACCGTGATCTGGCGCTATTTGATCTGGATGACTCTGCCCGCCGCATTATTGACGAAGTCCGCCAACGCATTCCAGGGCAAAAAGTGCATCTCATCGGACTGTCCTTGGGCGGGGCAGTGGCTTTAGATATGATTCGCCTGGCTCCTGACCTGGTGGATCGCAGCATGGTGACAGGCACTTCTGCCCGCCTAAGCAAATTCCTAGGCTGGGTATCCCTTTCTTCTTTATGGATGCTGCGCCTATACAAACCCGAAAAGTTAGTGCAAATGAGCGCGAAGCAATGGGGTATTCCGGCAGAATATAGCGGCATTTTTCACGATGACTTGATTCACTCTCTTTCAGAAGATTTTAACCGCCGCCTGATGGAAACTTTGATGAATCAGCAGCTGCCGGATGCTGTGCAAACCCCACTGCTCATTACCGTTGGCGAAAAAGAAACTATCCCCGCTAAACAAGCCGCGCATAAGCTGGCGCAACGCTACCCCAATGCTACGGCTCGCCTCGTCAGGGGCTTGGGGCACGTCTGGGCGCTGCAAAATGCTGACCTCTTCGCGCAGGTTGTGCGCGCCTGGGTGCAGGATACCCCCCTACCTGCCGATTTAATTGCGTTTTAAGTTTTGGTGTAACTCTTCGAGTACGTCAGTAATAGCAACCCAGAGGTGAACAAGTCTCATTCGAGCTTGCTCACCTCTATAATAGGGGGTAAAATATACAAGAAGTGAGAGTGGAACATTCTCCCTTTTTCCACAATATACGGGTAATTAAAAAGATGAGAAAATAGGCCAAACTTACCGTTAAGTTCGCCCCACCAGAGTATAGTAATTTCCAAAAAAACGAGTAAAATACTATTATTACCTGTGATTAAACATATTCTTTTTACCTCAACGAGTAATCTATAATGACTATTTATCAGAAATCACAAGATGTCGTATCGCGCCAAATTTTGGACGAGTCTATTCTCGTTCCTATCCGTCATACCCAGGCGGACCTGGACACCATCCTCACCCTCAACGAAACTGCCGCCCTTGCCTGGAATTTGCTCGATCAAACCTCTTCATTTGATGAGATTTGCCAGGAAATCGCCCGTCAATATACTGTTGACCTGCCCACCGCTCAGGCGGATGTGCAGGAGTTATTCGACCAGTTGATCGAAATGGGCGTTTTGCACAAAAAAGAGGGGGATTAACCGTGTCTTGTATCCTCACCCCAGAGCTGGAATACTCCATCTTTTGTAATACGCTTGCTGAAAAAGCCCTCGAAAAGCGAATTCCTCTATTCGGGTCTATCGAGCTGACTTATCGCTGTAATGTACGTTGTGTTCATTGTTACCTGGGGGACAACCGTCAGGGAGTAGAAGATCAGCAAGAGATGACCACTCAGGAAGTGATGGGGCTGATGGATCAGATGGTTGAAATGGGGACGCTCTGGCTGTGCATCACCGGCGGAGAACCCCTGGTACGCCCCGATTTCCTTGACATATATATGTATGGCATTCGGCGTGGACTGCTCCTGACGGTCTTCACCAATGGCACCCTGTTAACCCCTAAAATTGCTGATGTTTTGGCTGAGTATCGCCCGTTTCTCACCGAGGTCAGCCTGTATGGCGCCACGGCTGCCACTTATGAGCGCGTGACGGGCATCCCTGGCTCCTACGAGCGCTGTCTGCGCGGCATCCGCCTGCTGCTGGAGCGTAATATCCCGCTCAATCTTAAATCCCCATTGATGACCCTCAATTATCACGAACTGCCGCAAATGCAGGCGATGGCAGATGCGTTTGGGGTTGATTTTCGCTTTGACACCACCATTCAGGCAGGGATCTGGCAAGATAATGCCCCCAAAACACTGCGTCTCTCCATTCAAGAAGCCATGGATGCGGAAACACAATCGCCAGGCAGAATGAAAAAGTGGGCAGAGCGAATTGATGCTTCCAACGAGCCTTCCCTTTTCCCAGAGTCAAGCTATCGCTGTGATGCCGGGTTAAGATCCTTTCATATTGATCCTTACAGTAACCTTGGAATGTGTATCTCAGATCGCAGACCTGCTTATAATATACGAAATGGATCATTTGCAGAAGGTTGGAATCAGGCTATACCTCCCGTCCGGTTAGGCGCCGCCCTCAGTAATGAAGCCGCAGAATGCCAAACATGTCATCTGCGCGCCATCTGCGGTGAATGCCCAGGGAGAAAGCAAACCGAAGGTATAGAAGAGAACCAGAAGTTTGAGTATTTGTGTACCCTCGCGCATTTACGCGAGCAACATTTTCACCACTTTGTTGCCTAAAGGAGAAATCATGTCGTCTACTACTACCCCCCAAGAAGAAACCAAGCGCACTTACGTCAAACCAACTGTTGAAAAGGTCCATCTCGACCCAAAACAATCGATTTTGGCTACCTGTTCAACTTCTGTCCCTCTCGCGCAAAGCGCTACAGGTTGCGATTTATAAACATACTGAGCTTAATCCTGTAAAGGAACTACTCAGAACGGTTGACGGGGCAGGATCAAGCTTATTGATCACTTTGCTTGCGTTTCGTTGGCGCGTCAGTCTTATTTCAGCCTGGTTCTCCTAAAATAAAACTGACACCAGAGACGTAAAAGAGAATCGGAAGTTCGAGTATTTGTGTACCCTCGCGCATACGCGCGGATAGTGTTACCACAACCTTATTCCCTGAAGGAGAGATATTATGTCATCCACCGCTACCCCTAAAAAAGAAACAAAACGCACATATGTCAAACCGACCGTTGAGAAGATTCTGCTCGATCCAAAGCAGTCTATTCTCGCCACTTGCAACACGGCATCTCTGCCAAGTGCACCCTCCACTCCTTGTGTTTAGTCCTTTGACCCGGTTCTGCTGCCCACCTTTATCCACAAGCTTGCAAAACCGATGACAGTTCAGGCGCATACGAATTCACAGCTTTGTTTACGTTTGGCTGGCGTTTCAATCTTATTTCAGTCCGATTCTCCTGATATAAAGTTAACGCCAGCTCCAGTATATTTGCCTGCCCAAAGACTTTGTCAGACCCCGGAAGTTTGTGTAAAGGTTTTTGTTCAACCTCCGCCGCCTGAACACCCAGCAGAAGAACTCCTGTTTTCTACAGGTTTGTGGAGCATATCACAACAACCTAACCAGCAAATCCTTCGAACTCTTGCGCGCCAGGTAGGTGAAGGGGATGGGAACATTACCTGCATCCTTAACGATCAGACCGATGAATGTGCGTTATATGTGAGCGCAAACCTGGTTCGTCCCAATGGCATTTTAGAAGTATTGCCTCAGTTCTTTGATGAAATGTTTGCGCTGTTATTACTTGCTCATCAACGCGGCGCATTATTGCATTGCAGCGCAATTAACCTGGAAGGCAAAGGAATCATCTTTTCGGGCATGTCGGGCGCAGGGAAGTCGACTATATCCGCCTTATGGAAAGGTCAGCCAGGCGCATCCCCCCTTAGCGATGAGCGTGGAGCCGTTCGCAAGGTGCAGGGTCATTACCATCTTTTTGGCACCAGTTGGCAGGGACGACTTGGCTTTGGTAGTTTTGATGACGCCCCTCTGGAACACATTTACATTCTACAGCACGCTCCCAAAAACGAGCTTCGTCCGCTCTCCCCTACGCAAGCCGCCTCCTTACTCATTGCGCGCTCCTTCTCCCCCTTTTGGGATGCTGAGAGCATGAACTTCGTCCTTAACTTCATCACCGACATGTGCCAATCCGTTCCCTGCCATGAACTTGGTTTTGTTCCTGACCAGAGTGTTGTAGATTTCTTACGGTGAACACACTCCCGATTGATGGCGCTGAATTATATTCCCTGATGAATGAATTACTCATCCAGGGAAAAGTAGTCCGCTTGCGTGCGCCGGGCAACAGCATGCGACCCTTCATTCAATTTGGCGACCAAATCGAGGTTCACCCGTGTCAAACCGCTGCCTTGCGTGCAGGGGATATTATCTTATGCTCTGTCCTTCAAGAAAAGGGAGTATTTGCGCATCGGATTCTCTCTATTCACCAGAAGGATGGACAAATGAGCGCCTGGGTACAAGGAGATGGAAATCTTCACCCTGACGGCAACATCCCTGCCGCGCGCATTCTTGGACGGGTCATTGCACGGCAACACGGCGGCAAAACAACCCGTTTGGATACTCCCCTCATGCGTACCCTTGGGCTTGCCTGGCACAGCCTCTTTCCGCTTGTAATATTCCTATATCGCCTCAGTACTGCGTTTAAACGCCGCTGGTTTGCCTGGATTAACGTGATTTGCATTCTGGCGCTGTTGTTGAGCGCGGCGGGGCATCCCGTCCAATCTGCAAATCTTCCGCAATCGGTAGCGCCGCTTGCGGAGCCGCAAATAACCCAGTCCAACCAAGATAGCCTGATCATTTCTTTGCTTACCCCCGCGCCGCTCCTTTCTCCACAGGTAAATTGCACCGCCGTGAAGGTAGATGGATGGGGCAGCCTGGATATGCCCGGCAACCCTGACCTCCCCGTCAAAGGCACTTTGCTTGGAATTCCCACTACCGCAAAGCCTGTTTTAAAGATTCTCCAAAACGATCAACAAAATATTCTGCTATCAACTCCGCCCTGTCTGGTCTCCACCCTTGCCCCGGATGGCAGTCAAGCCGTTGCCGCCCACCCCGCGCCTGATGCTGATCAATGGGTGGCTAACGGCGGAGATGCCTATATACGCAGTCAGCGGGTAATGCAGTTGCGCTTCCAGCCTTTTCATTATGACCCCGCTACTCACATTCTTCATTACGCATCCAAACTGATCGTCTCAGTAGATTTTGGAGCAAATTCTGCCTTGCAAGGGAGTATTAATATAGGAACATCCCCCTCAGAAGGCGCGTTTGAGCCTCTTCTGGCTGGCACCATCCTTAATTATTCCCAATCCCTCCCCTGGCGTAAACCCACTGTAGACCGAAACATTGTTCCGCAGCTATTCACTCAATTCACAAATTCTTCACCTGCTTATAAAATTAATATCAATCAAACCGGATTGTATCAACTTACGTATACTGACTTAAAAACAGCCGGAGTGCCGGTTGACACCCTGGATCCGCGCACCTTGCACCTGACTCATTCTCAGACCGAGCTTCCCATTATCGTTTTCGGGCAGGCAGATGGTCATTTCGACCCTGCCGATGCAATCTTATTTTATGGTCAGAAGAATACATCCTCTTATACCGATTCAACAGGCTATTTTCTCACTTGGGGCGGCGCAAATGGACTACGGATGACTCAAACGCCCGCCATTCCCCTTGGTAGCAGTACGCCAATCAACACCTACTGGGACGATCTTCGGCTAGAGCAAAATATACGCTATTATTCCAACAGCATCACGCCCTATCATTGGTTTTGGGATTTTTTGGTGATTTCTCCCACCACCTCACCCCTCAGCAAAGATTATCCTTTTAACCTAGATCATATCGCGCCTTCCACCGATCAAGTTCACCTTACCGGAATTTTAGAAGGGCGCAGAGATTCTATTCACCACGTCCAGATTTTGCTCAACGGTCATCCCGCGGCAGACGCTACCTGGACGGGAATAAAAGTCTACAATTTGGATACCCTTGTACCCGTATCCTGGCTGCAAGAAGGCGCTAACACGATCCAATTCAAAATGACTCTGGATAGTGGCGCAACCACCGATGGCATCCTTGTTGATTATTTCTCCTTCCATTCCCCGCGCGCCTTATTTGCATCACAAAGCAGTCTAACGTTTTCACTCTCTGCCGCGGCAACGAACGATATAGCCATACAAGGGTTTCAAACCGGCGACATGAATATTTTTGATGTCACGAATGCGTCTGCGCCAGTGCAGTTGACCGGCGGCGGCGTCAATCAAGAAAATAGCGCGTATACGCTGCGGTTTGCGCCTGTTCTTGATAAAGCGCGCACGTTCTATGCCGTTACCCCCGCCCAGCGACTTCATCCCCTCAGTATTGCCTATGCTTCTCTGCCTGACCTCCAAAATGGCGCGGCAGATTACATTATGATTTCACATCCCGATTTTATTGCCAGCTTGCAGCCCCTTGCCGATCACTACCGCGCCCTTGGGATGCGCGTACAGGTCATTAACGTTCAAGATATTTATGACGAGTGGAGCAATGGGGAAATGGATCCCCAGGCAATCCATGATTTCCTTGCCAATGCCTATACCAATTGGCAGCCGCCCGCGCCTACGTATGTTCTTCTCGTAGGCGATGCAACGTATGACCCAAAGAATCAAGCCTACGCTGAGAAAACCTTTTTACCTACCTTTTTGCTGGATGTAGACCCCTGGATGAAGGAAACCGCCGCCGATAATCGTTTTGTTGCCGTCAGCGGCGATGATCTCCTCCCAGACATGTATTTAGGGCGCTTCGCCGTGCAAACCAGCGCGGAAGTGGATGCAATTGTCAATAAAACACTGTACTACAGCCAACATCCCGCCCAGGCTGGCTCAAATGGAAAATCTTTGTTTGTAGCGGATAACGCCGATAGCGCAGGCAACTTTGCGGCATTATCTGATCAGGTTGTCAATACCTTGCTGCCCTCCGCTTATGCTGCGGACAAAGTGTATTACCTGATTACCCATCCTGATATTCCAAAAACACGCAGCGCGATTCTGGCAGGCATTAACAGCGGACGGATGATGGTGTATTACACCGGGCATGGCGCTTCCATTCTGTGGGCGGCTGAAAATCTTTTTATGAACACCAGCGCCACTCAATTGACCAACCTCAACGCCTATCCCTTCTTTGTCAGCATGGATTGCCTAGATGGATATTTTATCACCCCAGCGCATGGGACAATAGATTATACCGGCTTGGGGGAATCGCTGGTTAAGGCATCTAATCGCGGAGCCATTGCCGCCTGGTCGCCCACTGGGGAAGGCGTGACAGATGGGCATGATATTTTAGATCGCGGACTTTTCGATGCCCTCTTTACCCGCAACGTCACCCGATTTGGGGCAGCAACGACCCAAGCAAAGCTCTATTTTGCCGCGAACACAACCCTATATCACGATCTACTAGACACCTATACCTTGTTGGGCGACCCAGCTTTAAATCTGGCGGTTCTCACCGCTACTGATCTATCCGTCAACGCCACCCTGATTAGTCCTACGCCCCTGCACTCAGGTGATGCAGTACAAATCCGCCTGGATTACGCCAATCATAGCGCACTGCCCGCTTCAGGCGTGATTATCCAAAGTCTGCTGCCCACAACCTGGACTCAGTCTAGCTTTACTGCTACCAGTCCCAACATAACCGCCCTGCCCGGAAGCCTCTACCGTTGGCAAATCAGCGCATTACAACCCGGCGAAACGGGTTCAATTACCCTTCAGGGGATGCCACCCGCCAACACGACTGGGAATTTTTCCCAGATTGTCCATATCAGCAGTGACGCGTTCGAGAGTAATCTATCGGACAATGAAAAAACCGTACCCTATGCGATTATTGCACTGCCTACCTTTACGCCTACGAATACCCCCACGCTAATTCCAACGCCTACTTTTACCATCACCCCTACTCCAACGATAACATCCACCCCGACCGCTACACCCACGGACACCCAGGTTTTCCTACCCACTGTGACAAGCAGCCCAACCGCCACCGCATCAATGATCGCCTATGCAACCATAACGCCCATTCCAACCTCTTCACCCACATCATCCAACACTCCGACACGCACCCCGTCCGCCACACCCACGAATACCGCGACTTTCACCCCTACTTCCTCCAGCACCCCTTCGATGACCCCCAAGTCCTCCAGCACGCCCACTCGTACCCCGTCCGCCACATCCACGAGTACCGCGACTTTCACCCCTACTTCCTCCAGCACCCCTTCTGCGACTCTTACTTCATCTAGCACGCCCACTCGCACTCCTTCGATGACTTCCACATCATCCAACACTCCGACACGCACCCCGTCCGCTACATCCACGAATAATGCGACCTTTACCCCTACCTCTACTTCAACATCCTCCAGCACCCCTTCGATGACCCCCAAGTCCTCCAGCACGCCCACTCGTACCCCGTCCGCCACATCCACGAGTACCGCGACCTTTACCCCTACCTCTACTTCAACATCCTCCAGCACCCCTTCTGTGACTCCTACTTCACTTAGCACCTCCACTCGCACACCTTCCGCCACGCTCACTCGCACTCCTTCGATGGCTTCCACATCATCCAACACTCCGACACGCACCCCGTCCGCCACACCCACAAATACCGCAACCTCTACACCTACAGTCACTTCTTCCAGAACCCCTACTCGTACTTTATCCCCGACTCAAATATCATCAATCACACCTACACGCACGCCATCCCTACCCACTACAAACACCTTAACATTTACGCCCACTTCATCTAGCAGTCCTACCCGCACCCCTTTCGCCGCATCCACCAATACCGCAACTTCTACACCTGCCAAAATCTCCTCAAGCACCCCTACCCGCACTCCCTCTAGTATTCCTTCTGCAACGCCAACGAATACCAAAACGATTGCCCCGACCGCTACTTTCTCCACCACCCCTACTTTTACGCCAACATCCTCAACCACGCCCACCCGTCCTTCAACAGTGACTCCTACACCATCAGGTACGTCCACTCGTACCCCACCCCCCACCAGTACCGTGACCTTTACTGCTACCTCTTCTAGTACGCCCACCCGTACTCCGTCTGCAACCCCCACAAGCACCAAGCCCTTTACTCCCACCGCTACCGCTTCCTTTATCCCATCCTCATCTAGCACGTCTACTCGCACACTCTCTGCTACTCCTACCAGCACAGCGCTTGCAACGATCACCCCAACAGCGTCACGGACTTCTACCGTGACCATACCAATAAACACCTCAACCCGTACCGCTCTATCAACCCTCACGCGAGTCGCTTCTGTCACAACGTCACCCACCCCAACACTGACGCCATCTATTACTTCAACCAAAGTGGCTATCCCTGCCCACAGCATTCAATTTCACCTTTACCTTCCAACCATTCATCACTAAAAGGCGGATTCGATGATTACACATCCCATTTCTGTATACATCAACTGGGCAGCTTATGATGAGCTGTCTGATGCCATTGAACTCACTGAAGAAATTGCTCTTCGTCAGTTAGAAGAGCTCCTCCGCCTGCGAAAACAGGGTGTACAGTTTGATTATTATCTGATGGATTGTTTCTGGTTTGACCCTGACGGTGGTTACCGAACCTGGCGTAAGCCGCATTGGGCAAATGGACCGGATCGCTTTTTGGAAATTTGCAAACAAAACAACGTAAAACCTGGCTTATGGATTGGCGGTAATTCGCTGGCAGGCTTAGAACCTGTTTCCGCCTGGCAAGATTCTATCGTCAGTTACACGCCCGATGCGTTATTTCGGGGCGCCGCTTGTCTCTTTACCGGCGGTTTCTTACCAGACTTATTAGATGCTCTCAAGATGTGGTACGAACGTGGCGTGCGTATGTTTAAATTTGACTTTATGAACTTAAACGTTGCCCCGCCCGCTTTACAACAAACCATGCTGCCTTCGGAAATACGTCATGCCAATGAGCAAGCCTTTCTTGCTGGCATGAAAACGCTGCGTGCGCAATGCCCAGATGTGGTCCTATTGGGTTACAACGGCTTTGAAGAGATTGATTCGCAAAGTGGGACAGGGTTGCCTTTCCGTAAGACAATTGGTACACACTGGCTAGAAGCCTTCGATTCGCTCTACTGTGGCGATCCCCGCCCCGCTGATGTTCCAACCATGAACTTCTGGCGTTCCAAAGACATTTACAGTGATCACATGGTGCGCGTGTACGAACGAAATTCCTTCCCTCTGGAACGGATTGATAACGCGGGTTTTATGATCGGCACGACTGGCACATGTTACTACCGCAGAACTGCCGCCTGGCAAGGAATGCTGCTGCTTTCCCTGGCGCGCGGTGGGTGGGTGAACACTTACTACGGCAACCTCGACTTACTCGATGCCCATCAGGCGGATTGGTTCGCCCGCGCTCAAAGGCTCTTCTTGCCCATTCAGTCGCATGGTCGCATCCGCACTTTTGGCGGAATCCCTGGACTAGAGCAACCCTATGGGTTCCTGGCTGAAGATGCAAACGGCGCATTACTGACCGTTGTCAACCCCACGCAGCAAACTGTAACCCTGCCCCTTCCCATGGACGGAAAAGGCTGCCTCCTGTTCACAGATGCCGGTTTTCTGCCAGAAATCACCCCAGAAGGCGTGACTCTAGGCGCAGAACAGATGGCGCTCCTTGGCTTCGGCTCTTACAATGATCCCGCCTTCTCTCTCGGCGTGCAAGAAGATGTTCATATCCCAGCGGCGATCCATCCATTGGATTGCACCTTCACCTCCGTTGGGCATAACCTTATTCAGACGACCATTCTTGCCCCCGAAAATGGTTCTCTTCGCCTGATCCTACGCCAACGAGATAGTATTACTGGTTTTCCGCGGCGCACAACAGGCGGCAGCCCCCCCAATGGCATCTCTCTCGGAAATCTGCTCACGCTCTCTGCTGAACAGGCGGGACGCGCGTTGCCGATCCAGATCGAATATGACAAAACCATTTGGAGCGGTCTTTCATGGGCGGTTGGGGAAATTGCTGCTGGCGTGTTTATGCCTGATGTCCCCATACAAATTCGTATGCAAAGCGCAGAAGCAATGCCGATGCTTCTTACCGGTCAAATTTATCAAGTAGAAAAGTAGATTTAGGATTCGCATGTGATGGATGGAGAGATTTCAAATTCCCTCCATCCCCTACTTCTTTACCCTTCCCAGACTGAATGATAAGCGTTGATCTCGTCAAAATAGGCAAGCAAACGCTGATAAAAGGGATGCGAGGCAATGGTAGCGCTATCCCCTACCACAATCAACTTTCGCCGCGCGCGGGTGAGTGCCACATTCATACGCCGCACATCTCCCAGAAATCCAATCTCACCATCCCGATTAGACCGCACCAGAGAGACCAACACGGCTTCTTTTTCGCGCCCCTGAAAGCCGTCAATACTATCTATTTCCACCTCCTCCGCCCCACCCCGTTGAGTCCACAATTCGCGCAAACGCTTCACTTGCGCGGAATAGGGCGCGACAATTGCAATATCCCCCGGCATCACGCCCGCATCAATCAGTGCCTGTGCTTTTTGGAGTACCAAATCAGCTTCCTGCTCATTGAAGCGGCTTTCGCCATTGGGTTCTATCTGCTCTTCATACCCTGCCCCGGCTGTATCTATAAAATGTACTGCGCAGTTCGTTATCTCATTTTCCGCAGCCCCAGGCAAGTCAGATAAAAGATGCGTCGCCACTTGTGGATCGGCGATTAAACCGTTTTCATAAAACTCGCGGGAAGAAAACGTCATAATCTGGCTGTGCATCCGATATTGCACCCCCAACCGGCGAGAGATCGCCCTCTGACCACTTTTCATCAGGCGTTCTAGCAAGCTGATATGAAAACCTCCCTTCACTGCCTCTGGTGAAATCACCGTTGGAGGCAGCTGGAAGGGATCGCCTGCCATCACCAGCCGCCGCGCATACTGCAGCGCAATCCACGCGGCTGGCTCGGTTAACTGGCTGGCTTCATCCATAATGCACCAGTCAAACATTCGCCCACTCAGTAAATGGCGGGATAGCCCGGTGTTGGTTGCGCAAATTACCTGCGCCGAATCCAACACCCGCTCCACCAGTTGATCCTCCAGTTTACGCGCGTCAGCGATCATTTCTTTCGCCTCCTGGCGCATCGCCTGACGCGCTCCTGGTTCTGGTCGCGCTCGCGTCCAGCGTCCCGCCTGGTTACGCAGAGCGTAGGCTTCTCGCATCCACTTGCGCGCTAAACGCATATCCGCATGTTCTTCCACCAGGCTGTCGAGCGTAAAGGGGCGAATCTCCGGCAACACTCGCGCCGGATGCCCCAGGCGGATTGCCGTCTGCCCGGTAGCGATTAACTTTTCCAGCAGATTATCCACCGCCAGGTTACTTGGCGCCACCACCAATACTTTCTCGCCGCGTGCTGCAATCTGCCGGATCAGTTCCACCAACGTGGTGGTCTTACCCGTACCAGGGGGCCCATGAATAATGGCAACGTCTTGAGCAGAGAGCGCAAAGCGCACCGCTTCACGCTGTGTGTCATTAAGTGAATCGCTAAAAAAATGAATTTCGGGTAGGGGTTGAAATGCCGCTGCCTGCTGAAATAACAGCACACCCCGCAAAACCGCCAGGCGCGACCCCTGCGCGCTGCCAGCCGTTTGCATCGCCTGACGCTGCCGTTGGCGAGCCACCTCATCCGATGATCGCACGAGGCGAAAGGTCGCTCCCGCCAAATCCACTTCCGGAAATTCTGCAAAATCCACCTGAATCGTCTCGCGGTATAATCGGCTGACGATCCCACGCCAACCCTCAGCCGCGTTCCCATCCCCTTCAGCAGTCAGCAGCACAGGCGTCCCTACCGATAGGCGCGTCCACGGGAGCGGCAGGCTTTGATTACGCTTCCCCAAGGTGAAAATCACATGCCCGCCCAAACCTGCGTCCGTCTCTCGCACTGCCAGCCGAGTTAGTATATTCTCAGAATCGCCCTCCCCGGTCGTCTGCATACGCTGTAAAGCTTGCAGCGATTCTTGCTTTTCCGCCTCAGCTTCCAGGTTCAATAGCCGTTGCAGGCGTTCAAAATATTCTCTTACGGGCAATCGTTCATTATTATTCATCACACCACCCTTTATGAAGATAGTACCACTCTCGTCCCCAATAGCCCTCTAGAAAGGTTATTCTTTCTTCTTTTTGCAGTTATAATTAACCTGTCTAGCCTGACTGGAGCAATATCAGAATTGGCTTACCCTTATGGGCATCGTTGAAAGTTGCACATCTATTCCTATACACTTCTTGGGAGGATATAAAGATGAAGGGAAATGAAAAAATCATTGACAAGTTAAACTTCCTGTTGGCGGATGAACTTACCGCCATTAGCCAATACATGGTTCACGCAGAAATGTGTGCCAATTGGGGCTATGAGAAATTAGCCGAAGTGACCGAAAAGCGTGCGATTGACGAGATGAAACATGCCGAAAAGCACATTGCCCGTATCCTTTTCCTGGAGAGTCGCCCGGTCGTCTCTAACCTGAACCCAATTCACATCGAAGCGGATGTTGCCAGCCAACTCAAGAGTGACCATGCTGCCGAAGAAGGCGCGGTGGAAGCGTATAACGAAGCCATCCGCCTTTGCGCCGAATTAAAAGACGCTGGCACCCGCGAAATTCTGGAAGATATTCTTGAAGATGAAGAAGATCACATTGACTGGATCGAAACCCAACTCGATCAGATCGCACAGATGGGCATTGCCAATTACCTGGTAACTGTCACCGAGAAATAGTTCAAAAGCGGACTGTCGAACTATCAAAAGAGCATGTGGCGTATCTCAACTTTCTACGCCACATGCTCTCTGTTAATCCGTCAGCGGGATTTCTTCAGAGCGGACTGCCCGGGTTTTCTCTGACACTTTTTCGTTTAACCAACGGGTAGCAGCAGTCGCGTCCATCGGTCGCGCCATCAAAAAACCCTGCCCGTAGTCGCAATCCAGTTGGCTAAGGGCAGTTAATTGCTGCTCGGTCTCAATCCCTTCTGCCACCGCCTGAAAGCCCGCTTTCTTAATCATTAGTAAGATACCCCGCACAATGTCAGGGACAGTATCAGCATCTCGAATCGTACGGATAAACGTGCGATCAATTTTAATCGTCTGCACAGGCAAATGCTGCAGATAGCTTAAAGAAGAGTAGCCGGTGCCAAAATCATCAATCTCCGATTCTACACCCAAAGCACGCAAAGCCTTAAGGGTAGAAGAAACTGTCTCTAAATCTTCCAGGTAGATGGATTCCGTCACTTCCAACACCAGGCAATGCGCCGGAAGACCGGTAGCTTGCAGGGTAAGTAAAATCAAGTCAATAAAATCCGCTTGCTTTAATTGCCTGGCTGAGATATTGACATTTATCCGTAAAGTTCCAAGTGTGGGGAACTGCGCTTTCCATTTACGCGCCTGACGACATGCCTCTACCAGAATCCACGTTCCCAATGGGATGATCAAGCCCGTTTCTTCTGCAAGGTGAATGAAGTCACCCGGCGGCACCAATCCGCGTTGCGGGTGATTCCAGCGCACCAACGCCTCCATGCCGTCTGGCATACACCCCGGCAAACGCACAACCGGTTGATAATAAATCACAAATTCCTGGCGATCTAACGCACTGCGCAAATCACTTTCTAACGCCATGCGCAAGATTGCACTCTCGCGCATACTCTCCTGAAAGACCTGATAACAAGCCTTGCCATGCTGTTTCGCCTGGTACATCGCCAGGTCAGCATCGCGCAACAAATCCTCTGGTCGGTGATAACCATCAATATCCCTCACCACTCCAATGCTAACCGTGACGACAATCCGAATGCCGTCCAATAAAAAGGGATGGCTGATCTCTTCCTGCAAACGCTGAACCAGAGGCTCCCACTCCACCGGGCGGTTTACTTCTTCCAACAGCACCACAAACTCATCTCCACCCAACCTGGCTACCGTATCGGTGGTGCGCAGGCATTCCCGCAGCACTTTTGCCATCCGAACAAGCAAACGGTCACCCGCCAGGTGCCCTAAACTATCATTGACGATCTTAAAACTATCCAGATCAAGGAACAAAACAGAATAGTGAATTTCGGAATGCCTTTTCTGCTTATGCTCGGCAAAGGTTAATCTTTCCAAGAACAACGAGCGGTTTGGCAACCCAGTCAGCGAATCGTGCATAGCATCGTAAAGTAATCGTTCCTCAACGTGCATCCTCTCAGTAATTTCTTCGTGCATTTTGCCGTTTGCCTGCTCCAATTCGCACGCCTGGCGATTCACCCGGTCTAGCGCTTTGCGTAAATCCTTCGACAAATCTTCATTCTCACGCAATACAATCAACTGGCGAGCGATGACCAACAGGATGACAATGCCAACCATCAATGAAATTTCCAAAGGACTCATTGTCATCGAATAATAATAACGTGCAATGAGAATCATATACGCCGCAGCTACCCAGCAATAGGGTATCCAATATAGGTTATGCGAACGTACGGCAAAATAAGGCGATGAAAGATCATCTTCCTCTTCGCGTTCTCTGCCAAACTGAAGTGGGGGCAGACCAGAAAGGTACAAAAACCCAGCCAACGCTGAAAACGCATATCCAGCTGACCAGCCAATATCCACCAGGTTGCCTGATTGGTAGGTGCCGATCATGGATTGATGCGCAAAAATAGTATCCGTAATAACAATCAGGCTATACCCCAGGATCAGCACCCAAAATGGATATGCTTTACGATACGCTGGTAAACTGTAAATCAAGATCAGCATAGTCATAATCAGCGCTAGGTCACCAATAGGGTATGCTATTGATAATATTTGATAGACAAGGTCATGGGTTTGGATAGATTGCAATAAGGGTCCCACCAGGAAATTCCAATAGGCAAGCACCGAGGCGAGCATGATCGTGGCAATATCAATCCAAATGCGAAAGCGCACGCGGTTAGAACGAATCCTTTTCAGAAAGAAATATGCCCCAGCCACCACGATGGGGTACTGCATCAGATAAAAAATATCTGCAATGGAAGGAAATGGCGCTTCTTTACCGATAAAATCAGAAATGAGCCAGACAATATCCCCTATCGCGCTAAAAGATTGCCCCAAGCCAATCAGTAACCAAAGCACCGCATACGAATGCAAACGCTTACGAACATTCCACGCAATGATCATCATAATGATCGCAGCCAAAATATCCGTGATCGCTACGATTAAGTCTGAAATGTGGGTGCGAATCGCTGAAATGGGGGATAAAACAAGGACAGCCAGATGAAAACAGACTACCACGAAAATAGCTAGCAAAAACCAGCCTATAAACCGTTCAACGTTTGCTATTCCGAAACGTTTCGTCAAGACCATAGATCCTCGTTTATCTTCGTTTCCATCATTTATAAGCTTCTTACTAACATTATTGTCCCTTATTCCATAGATAAATGAGAAAATCCATTCTATTTCAGAAAATAATTTTATTCATACTTATACCATACCAAAAAATTATTTTCCCTATGGGTTGATTTTACACGAAATTCCCAGAGTTGGAGATAAATAATGAATTAATATGGCAGTTATGATAAAATAGCAGCATCACTCTGCTTGCCCTCGTAGCTCAATGGACAGAGCTCCAGTCTTCTAAACTGTAGGTTGCGGGTTCGAATCTCGCCGAGGGCACTTTTACTTTACAGCGCTTTGTGGCAGCAATGCCCTTAAAAGGGGCGTATTCCAGGCTGCTTTCTGCGGATCATATACACCAAAACCTGCGCAAAATTCCCAATATGCCCATGAAAAACCGCGCTTTTCCGCCTCACGAGCCACAAAAGTCGTCCATCGCTCACGAGAGGGCATATCTCCCTTGCTATATGCCCCAAATTCACCTAAAAAGATCGGGCGCGCTTCTCTTTTTCCCCATTGCATCGCTATATCAAATTCCTGGCTGATCGCTGCCTGCTCGGCGGGTGTCGAATTCCAGGTTGTTCCCATCCAACCGCCCGAATCTTTCACCCAATCCGCTCCCTGGTGGGTAAAATGGAAGGGGTTGTAATAATGGAAGGTGACGATAATATTGCGCTCCTTTTCAGGCAATTTCAATGTTTCCAGTTGATGCACATCATTATATCCACCTGGACCCAGGATAATGCTGCGGCGCGGGTTCGAGATGCGAATAACCGCTATGGCTTGCGCCACAATTTGATTCCAGGCGTCCGTATCTGTAATCGTACCATGCGGCTCATTGAGCAATTCAAAGTAAACGCTATCCGGCTGATCTTTGTAATGCTCCGCAATTTGCTTCCACACCGCCAGGAATCGCTCTTTGTGTTTCTCCGGCGCGGTGTTGATCCCCTCATTGAAATTATGAATATTGAGAATCACAGCCAAGTTATGCTTATGCCCTTGCTCCACTACCCAATCTACCCGTTGGAAAAACGCAGGGTCAATCGTATACGGTGATTTTTGATCCGTATGACCATCCCAGTTAATGGGTACACGCACCGATTGAAACCCAGCAGTCTGGATGAGATCAAAATATTCTTGTTTAAGCGTAACGCCCCAATCGCCCTCTTTCGGAGCTTCCAGCGCATTTCCCAGGTTCACCCCATGCCCCAAAGCTTTCATCTGCGCAAACGCAAATTCATCCTCTGTGCTCAAAGGGCGCGCAGTGGCGGATGGTCTGGGCGTGGAAGTTGGTGGAAAATAGGGGGTGGGCCACTCCGTTTCAGTCGGGGTAGGCGAATCCCCAGGGGTTGCGCTTGGCGAAACTACCTTGAGCGCAGTCGGTATTGCTGATGGAGCTTGTGTGGTGCAGGCTGCTAACGCCATACTTACGAATAAGATCACCAACAAAGTTCGTCTCATCCTTGTACCTTTATCTCCATTTCTCTCCGAACCTCAAAACGCTGTCCATGCCAAATCAATTGAGCTGAACCAAACCCATGAAACACTCGCAGCCGCTTTGCTTCGCTGATCGGGCTGCCATCCAAACTGGTGAAGGTAAATAAGGCAGGCGCGGATTGTTTCGCATCTTGCGCTTCCACTGCCACCCATGCGGCAAAATCACCCGCTTCGATTGCCATCCCAAAGGGCGGCAGCGTTAATTTTCCCAACGATGGCATTTCTACAAGCACATTCGCAGCACTGCCATTCACCACGACCTGCGCGCCATTGCTGAAAGTGGTGCGCCGCACCCGGCGAGTTGCATCCAAGAAGTCATATCGCTCAATCCACGCCTGGCTAGTGCGCAACGCCAGCGGGGAAAGCAGCTCGTGGGTATTCTTCATAAACCGATCCCACAGGCACATTCCCTCTGCCCACCCGCCCACTGCGCGGGTATACAGCGCAGGGTCAACAATTCCCTCAGCGGGCGCGGCTTCCGCCATGCCTGCCGGGTCCTGCCAATAAAGATGGTCGCCCAGGGAATGATAATATAACGCCCGCCCCATCGCCGCATGATGGATGACCTGCTCTGCCATCTGCGTAGGTTCATAGCCATATTTTCCGTGAATGACAATGCAATCGTGGAAAACCATGTCAAAGAAAGGCACGGGGCGCGCGTCCATTTCCTCCGGATTCAGCTGGTGATAATACTGCCCGCTAACAGAAGCCAACCCCTCAAAGAAATCCGCATGCGGCACAGCCCATTCGCGCCCGCACTCCGAGCCGAATAGCCCAAACACCTGCCGCGCGTAGTCTGAAAGCACCGCCTTCCAATAAATATCTTCCTGACGAGTCAGCGGATGGCGCGGATCAAAACATTCCTGCGGACCCACTGCGTAGGTGGTATCAATAAAATATGCATCCGGACGCGCCACGTGCTTGACCATCGGCAGATTCTCCGGCCGTTGCGCCAAACGGAGCGCCTCTCGCGCGCAGGTATAGTAGGCACGCCCCCCCAGCCAGACCCCACCCAGGGTAGGCGAACCATCCGCCTGCTTCTGCAAAAGCGACTCATCCCATGAGGGCGCATCGCGGTAAATATCCTGATAATTATCGTGCAGGCAAAACAGGTAGCCCAGCGCCTTCACCCGCTGCGAACAATCTGCCAATCCTTCATTGCCGCCGCATTCCGGGTTGGCAGGCATAATATCCGGGTGACGGCAGTCATAGCCATAACGCGACCAGCCCCCCAGATGAAACAGCACGCGATCCAGCTTGACTTCGTTTTTCAGGTGTTCAGCAATTTTTGCTGCTTCATCAAACGTCCAATGCACCGTGACGCTTTGTTCCACCTGGTTTTCATCCATTTTGCGATCCAACGCCGTCCACAACTTCACATTGCTAGCGCCAAACAACCCGGCTGCCTGCGGATGATCCTTCAGCTTTTCGCTCCACGTTACACGGTAGCCTAATTCCTCTGCTCGCAGCCGATATGCCGCCGCCAGCGCGCTTAAATCCGCCTTGCCCAGGCAGCGCAGTTCCATCGAACGCGCTGTATGGCTAAACTCAAAGCTCATGCGCAGGTTCGGCGCTTCTTCCTCTAACCGGCGTTCCAGACATAAACGGATGTATGGGTCCTGCCAGGTCATCATCAACCCTGCGCCGCACTTGAACAACGCCGCCATGCCCATATGAACGCCCTCATATTCATACGTCCCCAGCTTCATTTGGAAGGATCGTTTGCCATTTGCCGGAATCAACAATCCCATGCGAATCGGCAGCAAGGCTTCACCATCTTCGCCTGCGCTGGCTTCTAACCCAGGTCCAAAGATTTCCACCATCGGACAGGCGGTGGTATCCGGTTGGATATACATTTGCAGCGCATCCCCCGCCAGCCGGAAGATGAGCGCCAATCCGCCCTCCCTGCCGCCTAGACGCACAAATCGGCAGCGCAATGCGCCATCCACCTCTTCCACTCGTGAAAGCGAGATGGGTGTATGCTCCTCGCCCTTGATCAACTTCACCCAAGGACCTGCCCCACTGGCGCTGCCCCACTTTACTCCGGCGCGCTTATCCTCTAACTGCCAACTATGACTAGCTGGCGAAAGCGAAAACCGAATCAGATCGTTTTCAATCGCTAATGTCCGCAATATTTTGCCCGTCATGGCATATCTCCCTGCTGAGAAAATGGCTCCTCAATATTGTATCAGGTTATCCTATTAACGCATCGCTCAAATCAAAAAGCGGGCATACAAGGCGTTAATTCCTCCTCTTTGCCCGCTTTGATCCGATTTTCGCCGTAATACCAATAAATAACGCTGCAAAAGCTTCTGACTGTGCTCATCACTGCCTCCAGTGATTGAGAGGATAAGCTTTCCAGGTCTGGCAGGGTGCCAATTTTATCGCCACGTTTTTCCTCCGTACCTACGATGCGCGCCAGCACGTGCGTATCAGGTTGTTTTAGGAAAGGAAAAAGAAAAAGGTCACATGTCAGAGAAGTTACCCGGCATGTGACCTCTCAGAACTACTTGGGTTGTTGATCTGCCCAGGTAACGGACTTCACTTGACCGTCACCCAATTCGTACACTACGTGAGCGTATTCACGCACCATCGGGTCATGGGTTGCCATGAGGATGGTGATACCCTCTTTGGCGACAATATAGCGGAAAAGCGCCATAATCTGACGCGCAGTACCGCTATCCAGCTCGCCGGTGGGTTCATCGCCCAAAATCAAGTCAGGATGGGTGGAGAGGGCGCGCGCAATTGCCACGCGCTGCTGCTGCCCGCCCGAAAGCTCCCATGGACGGTGATTCCCCCAGGGACCCAAGCCCACAATATCCAGCGCGCGCGTGGCTAACCGCCGCCGCTCATGATTATTTCCTGAAATGCGCAGCATCAATTCCACATTTTCCACTGCTGAAAAGGTGGGCATGATCGCAAACGATTGAAACACAAATCCAATCCGATGGCGGCGCAGGTCGGTAAACTGGTCAGCGGATAGCTTAGACACTGGTTTGCCAAACAAATACACTTCGCCCGATGTGGGGTGATCTAACCCACCAATCATATTCAGCAAGGTCGTCTTGCCGGAGCCAGAACGCCCCATCAACACACCGAACACGCCGCGCGGCACTTCGATAGATACATTCCGCAAGGCAGGCACTTTGGTTTCGCCCAAATCATAACTGCGCGATACATCCTCTATGCGGATAATCGGACCCTCGTAATCCGCCTTCACCTGCGCAGGGGCGGCGGCTTCTACAGCGGCAAGGGCTTCGATAGGCGTTGGCTCTGCTTCGCTTTTTTGCGAATTGTTCTTTTTCGCTCTTTTGAAAAACATCGCCTCTCTCCTATTTCTTATCCGAACGTTTCAACAGTCCGCGCCCTTTTTTAACCGGCGCAGGCTCTTGATCTTGTGTAAACAGCATGGCAATCTGCTCTTCCAGGGTCAGCTTCTTCGGACCGTCCTCATCCTGTCCGCTGACCGGGCGAATAATGATGCAATTATCGCCTGCTTCCAGTTGAGCGCGCTTGCCAATACCCAATTCTTCGCGCAATTCTTTGGGAATTTGCAGCCGCCCCGCCGAATCCAGCACCACAAACTCTTGCAGGGTGATATGCTCTCTTTTTTCCATCGCGGCGATAGGTTTCTCCCCACCAGCCAAATTATTGGCGGCGGGCTGTCCCCCAACCATCTCTTCACCCGTCATCGCCCGTTCTATCTGGTTGACCTGGCGAATGGTTTCTGTACTGATCTTGCCATCTCGAATAGCCACCACGCGATCCACCTGTTCAGCAATGCGCGGATCATGGGTGACGATGATAATCGTCAACCCCAGCCGATCACGCAGCGAACGGAAGGTATCCATAATAGATTGCGCGGTTATGCTATCCACTTCGCCTGTGGGTTCATCGCCCAGCAGCAGCACCGGTTTATTTGCCAGCCCCACCGCAATGGCAATACGCTGCTGCTCACCGCCGGATAGTTGATTCAGGCGATGGAACCGGCGATGATACATCCCCACCGATTGCAGCAGTTCTTCAGCCCATTCACGCTGCTGTTTGCGGCTCGTTGCCCAAGCAACGGTCATGGGCAGCTCGATGTTTTCAATCGCGGTCAGATAAGGAATCAGATTGCGGCTGGTTTGCTGCCACACAAAGCCCACCTTTGAGCGTTGATATTGCACCAACCCCGCCTCGGAAAGCCCCAAAAGGTCAATTCCATCTACAGTGACGCGCCCAGCGGAAGGGCGATCTAACCCGCCCAGGGTATTCATCAACGTGGACTTGCCTGACCCTGATGTGCCGACAATCCCTAATATTTCGCCGCGATTGACAATTAAATCCAACCCTTGTAAAGCGACCACTTCCAGGTCGGCTACTTTATAAATCTTAACCAGGTTTTCACAAATAATGAGCGGCTTTTTATTGGCTACAGTTTGCATATTTCATATCCTTTACATCGCCTCGCCCATCTTGACTGCCTGGAAGACCTTCATCCGCGCCAGATACCAGATCGTCCCCAACATGGTCATAAATAGCACCCCAGCAAACGCCAGGCTTAACCAGGCGGATTCCGTCCAGCCAATCAACACGTCAAACGGCGGCACCGGCGACTGACTGCTCGCCCCAATTTGCAGGAATGGCACGAACATCTGACTTGTCACCAAGCCAATCACCGCACCCATCAGAATGGCTACCCCCATCAAAATGAACTGCTCAAAAACCAGGTAGCCAATCAACTGCCTGATCGAAAGACCAATCGCCTGCAAAATACCGAGTTGGATAAAGCGGCGGCGTAAAGATGCGTAGGAATACAACAGGAAGCCGATCCCTGGCATCAATCCGGTAGCAATAAAACCTACATTTAACACGCCGAATAGCCCAACCCGTTCCGGCTGCTGCAACATGGTGTGAATTGCCGTGTAAGCATCCCCATTGACCTTCAATACAGCGCGATCCAATCCAATAGTCTGGCGAATGCCCAATTTCAGGTCATCCACATTTGCCCCTGGCTTTAACTTCATCCACACATTATAACCGACCGCAGCTTCAGGGTCATCAAACAACGAGTCAAGGTTAGCAACCAGGGTAGGTTTGAGGCTGGGGAAGACCGTAGGCCAGTAGTCATACGTGCCTACAATTACAAACTGACGTTCAACTGGCTCTTTACTAATGCTGACAGAAGTGTTGATCGTATCCCCAACGCGCAGACCAATCTTGTTTAGCATATCATTCGGCACAAGAATGCCATTCGGATTGGCTCCTAGTGCGTTCAAGAGCGTTCCAAGCGATTCACTGGCAAAATCTGCCCGATAAAACGCCACGGATGGGAAATCAAGGCGATCAATCCCCATGACAGTCGCCATATTATCGCCTGAGCCATATGAATAACTGGCTTCATAATTCCCTACGCGCGTAGCCGCCAAAACGCCCGGCATTTTTTGATGCTCTTCCAGGCTCAGGTTGCTATCCGCGCTGGCATCTACGGTAGAAGGAGAAGTTGTCGTTAAATCTTGCGCAGTGCCGCCCGCCGAACCAAAGGATGACCCGATGTTGGACCCTTGCACCACGTATTCGTGGATCACCAGGTCTGTGCCTGCCTTATAATACGCCGAGTCAAACAACCATTTATCCAACGTTTTGGCAGTCGAGGCAGAATAAATAGCCAGGCTGAGCGAAATCATAATGAGAAGCAGTGCGCTGGAATGATCTTGTGGGCGGCGCGCCACCTGCTGAAGCGAGAGATACGCCCAAACGGTGGGCATATTGTCAATGATCTTCGACAGCAGCTTCAACAGAAAAGGCAGCACGCGCAGCATAATCATACACAGCGCCATTGCGAACAGGGATGGCGCGACAAATAACAGCGGATCATGGTATGTATCCCCAGGGGTAGGTGATAATGCCGAAAGGAACGCCACCGGCTTTGCCATGCCGCTCAAGGTCACATACGCATAGATGCCAGGCAGCAGCAGCAAGAAATCCAGGTAAAAACGCTGCCAGATCGGCTGACCGGTGGAGCGTGAACGCTGCTGTTTCAGTTGCACAATAGACGTGCGGGATAGACTGAGGATAGGCAGAAAGCGCGCTACGATAATCACGACCGCGCTGATCGTCAACCACAGGTAGTTAATCCCCTGGAAGGTGAGATCAATGTTATTGGTATCCGTAAATTGCAAGAAAGATTGGGTATGACTCATCACCCAGGCGGCGCCCCATCCCGTCAAGAGCGTCAGTGGGATCGCCACGACAATCAAAATCATACTTTCCAGGATATTCAACATCGCCAACTGCAGCCAGCTGGTGCCGCGCCCACGCATGGTAACCGTCTCCTGCTCATACTGCTGCATGGCAATGGTCGCCGTCAGGCTGATAAATAACAACGCCAGCACCAGCATGGGTCCACCGACTGCGTAAAAGAGGGAGGTGAGGGTTTTCGCGCGCTCGTTGTAGGTGTTTAACGCTTCCAGCGGCGTATAGTCGGTATTAATATCCGGTAACATCCGGCGCAAATTCGAGTCCATCTGGACAAGACCGCGTGCATAGTCAGGCGCACGATCAAAGCGCAAGTTACCCTCATCTACTACGGTATACCAAGAGACGTAAAACACGGGGCGATCCGTCAACACATTCATACGGGTAGCGTACGAAGCAATCGGGACGTACATCTTATCCAGATAGGAAGTGGAAGGGGCTTCAAACCAATCAGAGGATTTGTCATTCTTTGCCTGCCAAATACCCGTCACTTTGATTTGAAAGCCATTTGACTGATACACATCCCCAACGTTCATAAAATTAGTGTCAGCCGTTTTTTCCAACACCGCCACTTGCAAAGGGCCATCCGCTTTGGGGTCAGGCCAGGCGCCATCCACCAGTTGAGCCTTCTCTTGCAGCCCATTGGCGGTGAACAAACCCATATTCACCCATGCCTCATTCGGACTGGCGCTTTTTGCCCCAATAGACACCGGATTCCAGGCAATTGCACCGGTTTGAATCTCGGTCGTCACGTTCAGCACATTCAGCCCCAACTCTCTGGGGATACTTTGCTGCATATAATTCGCCACGCCATCCGCTTGATCTACCGACAACGGCGATACTGAGCGCTTATCCAGGTAATACATATGCAGACTGAACATCCCGCGGTTCGCGGAAACAGCCTTATCGGTCAACTGCTCGCGCAACACTTTGCCTGAAACTGCGTTCGCAAAAACCGGAATACAGACGACCATGCCCATCACCGCCACGATGCCTAACACGGCGCTGATGGCAATCCCTGTATTGTGGCGCAGCCGCTTGAAGACAATTTTGCCCATTGCCCATAGATTGCCTGCCCAGTCGCCAGAATGCAAGCTCAGGTTAGCAAAAAAACTAGGCAGCATGACTGTGACCAGCGCAATGAGTGCAAAAAAGCCGCGTACTGCTCGAACCAGCAAAGCCTTTACTCGCTCCATAACTTTGGCTCCCATCACGGACCTAATACCTTTTCACCAGGCTTTAGATCGGCAGTCACTTCCCATTTATCCGTAGACTTAAGCCCAATCTCGCTAATTTCGACACGGCGGCGCGTATCGCCATCCTGCACAATTACAAAATGCAAGCCACGATATTCGCGGATGGCAGCAGGCGCAAGCAGCAAAACATTGTCTTTCTTCCCAATGACGACCACAACATTCACTTGCCGCCCTACCGCCCGATCTTCTTTCGCCAGGTTGGTTGGGAGATCAAAATAGAAGTATTGCGCAATGGCGCTGGTCGAATTTTTCACCAAGCTCTGATCCGTCACGCTGGCTACGGCGAAATTCTGCAAGTATTTCATCGGCAAGCCCTTATCCTGCTTATCGCTCACGTTTAAGCGCAGGCGGGCTTCTGTTTTATCAGACATCGTAATAGCAATATCTGAGTCATATGTTGCACGGACAATCAGTCTGGATGGGTCGCCTACCACAAATGACGAGAAAAATGCTTCTACCTGCTGCCCAGGACGCACGGAGCTAGTCAGCACCACGCAGTCATAAGGAGCGATGATTTGCCGTTCCGCAATCAACCCTTGCAGACGCTGCACCGATAACTCGTTGCGCTTCACCGCCTGTTCTTCGTAAGGATCACTGCTCTTGGTCATTAAATCCAAGTTTTGCTGTGCAAGCTCAAGCTCTTTTTTGAGAATATCCAGGTTAATCTGTTGTTTTTGTTTCTCAGTACCAAAAGCATTTTTCAGGTCCATTTCAGCCAATTGAACCCGCTTTTGTAGGGTAAAAACATCCGCCTGCGCTTTAGCAACATCATATTCGTGTTGCGTTTTATTTTTTGTCAAATTGGATTGAGAAACTTCCAGATCAATCTGAGCCTGTTGCAGCTGGTTCATAATATCATCCACCTGCATCTCAGCTAAAATATCGCCTTTTTTCACCAGATCGCCCTGTTTGACCGCCACACGGCTGATAAAACCAGAGGCGCGGAAGAACAATTCATCCTGTTTGGCTGGGGTAATTTCGCCCTGAATTTCTTTTTCAGCCACAATCGGACCCTGTTCAACCGTGAACACCGCCTTCTCGTAACTCACCACCTGCGGTAACGGCGTTGGCGTTGGCTTGCCGCCAGCAATTCCGCCTGGCCCACAAGCTGCTAACGTCACCATCAGCAGGAGCATCATACTAACCAAACGCAACTTCTTCTCCAACATCGCAACTCCTTTTATGACCAAAAAAATCCGATGTACCGCGCATGCGGAACAGCCACTATTTTCCCATTAAGCTGCTCCAAACAAGGTTGACACCAGTGCGGCGATAAGCAAACAAACCAAACCCACCAACCAGAATTGGATGCTGGCGCTTAGTCGTTTTTCATCTTCTTTTTGAGCCTGGGGCGTTTCTTCAATGAACTTTTTTGCCATTTCCGGTCTGCGCACATTATAGGGAAACATAATAATGCGAGTGGGAAACATGTGTGACAATGCCAAAGTTCCGGCGATCAGAAACACGACCATCCCTGCCCAAAAAATGCGTTCGCTGTAATTTGTAGAGGTTAGATCACCCGTGAATATAAACGTTAAACTCACAATGATGATCAGCGCCAGGTCATACAACAACACATCTTTTAATAAAAATTTAGAAAACTTGCGTAATCGCTGCACAATACTCCCTATTTTACCACCCAATTGGCACAGGCCACCAACTCGATTCCCTGCCAACCCGAGCAGCATCCCAGGCTGCCACCATTTTTTCCAACTCCGCCGTATCGCGTCCTTCCATATCAAAACCGCGCCGTAACCCACTGCGCGCTGCCGGGTCTGCGCTGCCCGTATCGCGGCAATAGACATAATAATCCTGAAAACTCTTCATGCGAGAGGTCAAACCGAATTTGTCCGCATTCACATTCATCGGCGAAAGCGGGTCAATCGTATGGGTTACGTTTAAGATTTTCAGCAGTGATTTCGGATAGAAATCATAGATTTCCTTTGCCAGCTCTACTGTTTCTTCAAAGGTAGCGCGCGTTTCGCCAGGCAAATTAAGCGAAAAATACACAAACAAGTACATTTTTTGCTGACTGAGCGCATCCAACACATCAAATAATGCCTCGTTGGTGTAATGCTTGCCATTCATTCGCCGCACCCGCGCATTGCCCACCAGCGGATTCAACGCCACGCAGGTATGTTCCGGCACGCCATGTTTGGCAAATTCCTCAATGAACTTGATCTCTGGCAGCTGGAAAAATTCGTCATATAACCCAATTTTGACCTTCAAGCGGCGCATTTCTGCGAACAGAGTCTGCCAGTATTCTTCGCCCAATTCGGCAATATCCCACGAGAAAGAAACCTGGGTCACATCCGCATCTTGCAGGCGCTTCACCTCTGCTGCAACCGCTTCCGGCGAACGGACAATTAACCCCGACCGATTCGCCAGCATCTTATGCGCCGTTCGGCTGCCGCCGCAATACGAACAGTTATACTTACATCCCCGCGCAGTGCAAACCCACCTTCCGGTATATGGCTTCGTGGTCAGGGCATTGCGCGCCTTTGCCAAATCTGTGACCACATACTCATGCACCAAATATTCAACCGGATGCTGCATAAAGTCAATGCTCGAAAAATCTAATCCATCCAGATCGCCGGTGCAAGCCGTATAGGTGATAGGCGTTTCCGCCACTTCTACCAGCTCGCCCATCTTTCGATAACTCAGGTTGGGAATAGCTGCCAGGACTTCTGAAGTTGGGCGTTGCGTAGAAGCGAGTAGTGCCTCTACCAACTCCAACAGCGGCTTTTCGGCGTCACCGCGCACAATATAATCCACCATCGGAAAATCTTGCAGAATTTCGCATGCAAACCCTGTGGCAGATAACCCGCCTAGGACAATTGCCGCCTGGGGCAAAGCCTGTTTACAATAGCGTGCCGTCTCAATTGCCCCATAACAATGCTCGTACCAATGCAAATCAATCAGAATGACCCGCGCAGATTTCCGCTCTTGCAGCCAGTTATATAAATTAAACGTAGCGTTTAACTCTTTTTCAAGCGAATAATCTACCCCTTGCACGGAAATCCCATTCTGCCGCAGCACATTGACCAACGCGGGCAGCCCCAATGGAAACAATCCATACGTGCGACCCAATTCTTCCCCCGCCTTAAACTGCATCCCTTGTTTTGCCGGGTGAATATATAACACCGCAGGCTGATTGGATAGACTGGTCACAGGGTGGCTGATATTCCCTTCTTGCGGCGCAGCCCGGTGATGGTGCTGCCGTCCAGTTTTCCCTGGGATTGCTTTATCGGAAGAGGTCAATGGATCAGACAAATTAATCTCCTTTTAATGTATATAACACATGCAGATAGCGGCAAGACAGTCAGGGAGTTCCCGCGTCTTGCCGCTATGCTTGAATACTTGCGGTATTTTGATTCTAACTCAAAAAAGCCTACGCCTGTAAAACGTCCATCGAATGTTCCTGAGTAGTATTAGGCCGGTTCGGGAACATTTCGCTCAGGTTCGCCTTCTCAATCTGGTTGCAGCCCTGATATAAATAGCAAGCTGCTACCTGACCTTCATGCACGCGATACAGCGGCGGCGGACTTTGCAGGCAGATTTCCGTCATGTGTGGGCAGCGGTTGGCAAACTTGCAGCCATTATTTTCCAGAATCGTCTTGCCGCGTACCACTTCCGCGGTCTGCCCCCATAACAGGCTAGGATCGGGCCAAGGAATAGAGTTAACCAATAGGCGGGTATAAGGATGCTGCGGGTCACGGATGACCTTTTCCACATCGCCAGCTTCCATCACCGACCCGCGATACAGTACCATAATGTAATCGCTGACGTGATAGGCAGTCGTCAGGTCATGGGTAATATATAGCACCGGAATCTGCAATTCCTGATTCAAATCGCGGATTTGCTTAAGCAGCGTAGCGCGCAAAGAAGCGTCTACCATCGAGACGGGTTCATCCGCCAACAGCAGCTTCGGATGCAGTACCAGGGCGCGCGCCACAGCAATACGCTGACGCTGACCACCGCTCAATTGATGCGGATAGCGACCGAGGGTCTCTTCAGGGCGTAAGCCCACCCGCCGCAGCGCATTTTCCATAATAGAACGGGCTTCATCCTTGTTTTTTGTGATCCCAAAATTTTTAATCGGGATGCTCAACAAGTTATCCACCTTATAGAAGGGGTTGTACACTGCAAAGGGGTCCTGGAAAATGGCTTGCACACTGCGCCGGAAGTCTTTGGTTTCTTCCCTATCCATCTTCCAAATGTTTTTGCCGTTGAACAACACTTCCCCTTCGGAAGGCTCATAGAAGCCGAGCAGAAGCATCAGCATGGTGGTCTTTCCACTACCCGATTCGCCGGCTACCGTAATAATATGCGGAAAATCCGCCTCCAAAATGAACGTCATATCATCTAAAGCAGTAGTGACGCTCTTATTCTTCTTCGGGTTGCCGCCAAAATACTTACTAACGTTTCGCAATTCAACTAACGGGGGCATTTTTTCACTCCATTAATTGTACAGGTGACAGGATACCCAACGACCGGGCTTTACTTCTCGGTAAGGCGCGGCTTGCACAGGGCAAATCTCGGGCATCATCCGATTACAACGGTTGTGGAATGGGCAGCCCGGGGGAGGATTAATGACAGAAGGCGGAATGCCGGGGATGCCTTTAAACACCCCACGGCTGCCTAAAATCGGCAAGCTCTCGATCAGCGCTATCGTGTATGGATGCAGCGGATCGGCGAACATTTCTTTGACGCCTCCCATTTCCATCATGTGACCGGCATACATCACTGCCAGCACATCAACGCTCTGTGCCATCAACCCCATATCGTGACCAATCAAGAGCATCGAGAGGTTCATATCATTCACCAGGCGCGTGATCGTTTCCATCACTTGCCGCTGAATAACCACATCCAACGCAGAGGTAGGCTCATCGGCAATCAACACCTTGGGGCGCATCGAGATGGCAATGGCAACGCATACGCGCTGTTTCATACCGCCCGAAAGCTCATGCGGGTACATGTGCATCACCTTGGGCGGCAGTTCTACAATCTTGAACAGCTCGCCAACGATGTTTTCTTTTTCTTTCTTATTCATAGACTGACCGTGATCAATCAGCCCATCTGTCACCTGGTCGCCAATCCGCATTACCGGATTCAGTGAGTTCATCGCGCCTTGTGGGATCATCGAAAGCTGGCTGAGCCTGACACGCCGCATCTCTTCCTGGCTGAGTTTCAGCAAATCCACCCCATCCAGCAATATCTGCCCGCTGATGGTACCGTTTTGGCGGATCATGCGCATCAGTGAAAGCGCGATGGTGGATTTCCCCGAACCTGATTCACCCACCAGCCCGAGCTTTATGCCTGAATTTAAGCGCAAGTCTACCCCATCTACCGCTTTAACAATTCCGGCTTCTACATGGAAATGGGTCTTAAGATCATTAATTTCAAGGATGACCTTGTTGTCCGTCATAAACCCCTCCGGGTTCTAGGATTAGCGATCTCATCCAGTCCAAACGAAATGAGGACAAGAGAAGTAAGCGTCAACACAATGACCGCCACGGGTTCAATGATCCACCACCACAACCCGACCAAGAAAGCCGAGTAGTAGTTGACGTAGAATAAGGTCATCCCCATGGTTGGGTTACGCCGGTCGCCAATGCCTAAGCCTTCCAACCCCAGCGAAGCCATAATGCCGCCATAAATGGACTGCGACAGGCTCATCACCAGGAAGGGCAGCAGGTTGGGGACCAGTTCCTTCATAACAATTTCTAACGACCCCATCCCGCCCAATTTAGCCATCATCACAAAGGGGCGTTCACGCATCGAAAGCACTTGCGCGCGAATGGCACGAGCTGGTCCCGCCCACGACACAATCGAGACGATCAACCCCATTTCGAGTACCCCCAGTCGAATATTGCGGAACGTGGAGGCGATCAGTACCAGGATTAAGAAGCCTGGAATACTCATCCAGACGTCAATCATCGAGGTGATAATGGTATCGAAGATGCCACCGTAATAGCCAGAAACAAACCCCATCACGATGCCAATTCCCAAACCAATTGCCCCTGCAATTGCGCCAACCTCAAGGGTAAGCCCTGTGCCAACCACCATCACAGCCAGAAGATCACGCCCCTGGCGGTCTGTGCCAAAAATATGACCCGGCCCAGGAGGCAAGTTCGGCATAGTTGCCAGGGCATAAGGTCCCTTTTGGGTGTCTACAAATAACTGCCCTACCGTGCTAAATAGGATCAGGAAAATCAGGATTGCAAAGCCTGCTCCAAATGCCGGGTTACGCTTGACGTAAGATAGGAAGCCTCTCATGTCTTAACCTCTCTGCGCGCGGTATGAAATACGAGGATCAAGCAATGGATAAACCATATCCATAATGAAGGTAGCAAAGGCAATACCTACCACCATAAACAGGACAATCCCGTATAAGAGGAAATAGTCAAAGGTTGAAATGGCAGTACCCAGGGTGCTGCCTAACCCGTTGTAGTTGAAATAGTTTTCTGCTACTGCCGAGCCGGTAATAATGGTCCCCAGGCGAATGGCTAACCCCGTCAGGGAGGGCAGCAACGCATTGCGTAACAAGTAGCGAAAGAAAATGCGGGTTGGTTTCAAACCCTTGGCTTCGGCAAAAGTAGTGTAATCTTCCCCTTCCACCGTCACCATCATCGCGCGCATACCTAACGCCCAGCCGGATGCTTCCACCAGCACAATGCACATAATAGGCAAAACGGCGTGATACGCATACGACGCCAGGAACTTCGGGTCTCCCCAGTTTTCCGTCAAGAACTTATCGTAAGGGTCACCTAATGGGAATAATCGCCAACGGAAAGCCGCAAAATAAATGAGGACGAGTGCCACCAGGTATTGCGGCACAGAAGAAAATACCATTAATGGGGGGATGATAATGTTGCTAAACCATCTGGGTGTCTTATTCCACCCTAGGATAGCCCCTAACCATACCCCTCCAACAAATGCAATGGCAATGGCAACCACAAGAAATGGCATTGTCATCCTGCCGCGCGCGATGATAATTTCCATCACGGTACGCGGGTATTGCTGCATCGAGAAACCAAAATTAAACTGAGCCACATTGGTAATATAGGTAATATACTGCTGCCAGAGCGGTTTGTCTAACGCAAACAGCCGGTTATAGAGGTTCATAATCGTCTGCGCCTCAGCTGGTTTGCGTCCCTGGCTGGCGATCTGCTGCATGAGCATTTCTTTGATCGGGTCGCGTCCAGTCATGTGGGGCAGTACGAAGTTAATCGTCGCAGCCGTCCAGATGACGAGGAAGAGGAATACGACTCTTCTTAGGAAGTATTGTAAAGTCATTTTTCGACCTCCGTTTCTGTTATTTCTCTATACACCAGGCTGAAGATTGTCTGCTTCTCATCTTTATGCAAAACATCCTCTTTCTGATGGAATATGCTATTCCAAAACCGTCTTCAGACTTCATACAGGGGGCCATAAAACTGGCCCCCTGTGTGTCTTCCATGCGTAACTCCTTGAGGAAGAAAATTCTTCCCCAAGGAGCTTCATCAGAAACGATTTACGGTTGTTTGGCGGTCAGGTTGTAAACAACCATCGCCATCGTCTGGTGCCAGAGGGCGGAGTTCATGTAGGGGTTATCTACAGTGGGCCAGTTGCCCCAGTACGTGGTATTGACGGGGATGCGGTGGAACCACTGAACGATGGGGGCATCGGGCAGTTGTTCGTAGTAAACTTCCATACCCTGGTGGAACAGATCCTTCATTTTCGGGTCGTCCATCGCGACGTTATTCATCTGATCCGTCACCTTCGTGAAGCGGTCATCAGACCAGCGTGCCAGGTTGCTCCAGCTTTGCTGACCGATGGGCAGGATATTTTCCTTGCGGTACAGCATGAAGGTATCATACGGATCAATGGTTGAACCACCATGACCGAACAGGAACATGTTGGCGCGACCATCCACCATCGCCGCCCATACATCCTGCGGAGATTTGTGTTCGCACTTGAAGCCCGCAGCGCGCAGTTGTTCCGCGATGATGGGGGCTAAGTCACCGAACAGCGGCACAGCGCCGTACAGATCGAAGTTGGGCAGGTTGCCGTCTTTATCAGCCCAGAACCCATCCGCATTCTTCTTGAAGCCAGCTTCGCCCATCAGTTGATCGGTCTTCTTCAGGTCCTGCTTATCCATCGCATATTTGTCCTGGATATCCTTGATACCGGCAACGAAATCATTCAATTTCTTGAATTCAGGGAAGGGCGAAATGCTCAGCTTGCCCGCGCCACCCCAACCAACATCTACCAATTGTTGGCGGTTGACCGCGTAAGAAATAGCCCAGCGCACCTTCGGATCGTTCGTGGGGGCCTGAGCGCAGTTGAAGTAAATACTGATCGGCCACCAGTCCGTATAGCCAAACGGTGGCTTATTCTTGGTCCAGGTAATCACATGATCGCTCTGGGCGATCAAGCTGGCGACCACTAACGGACGCAGGTCAATGGATTGATCAATTTCATTGTTGATCAATTGTTGCGCAGCCAGAGTATCGTTCTGATACGGTTGGTGCAGCAAGCGCCAAACATCGGGTTCCTTGGCAACAAAACCGCTATCCACAGCCCACCAGCTCGGGCGCAGATCATAATAGGTGAACTGATCAGTCGATTTGGCGACGCCATAAGGAGCGGTCGTGATAGGCCAGGATTTGGCATCGTCATAGTTCTTGAAGCTGACGTAATCCGCGTCCTTGACATCTTTGTAGATATGTTCGGGCAGGATGGCGGTATCATCGCCGAGGTCAAAGCGGAAGGTAAGGCTCTTGAAGAAGAAGCGCCAGTCAACCTGATTCAGCGTGATTTTCAGGGTCTGATCGTCAGTGGCTTCAGCCTTATCCATCTCGGTCTTATAATACACAGCACGCGCCAAACCGTCTACCGTCTTCAGTTTAGTCATCGCAAATACAGGATCTTTGGCGGTGAAGGCTGTGCCATCGCTCCACTTAATGCCTTTGCGGAACTTAACGGTCAGTTCGGTGGCTTTGTCATTGTATTTATAGCTCTCAGCTAACCACATATAGGTTTTATCGCCATGAGCGCCATAATATGCAGCGGCTTCCCACAAAATGGCATTGCCAATTTGGTGGTTATAGCCAGTCGCCAGGGGGCTAAAGACGCCTGGGACAGGAGCGCCGTAAGAATAAACGAGCGTATGACCACGGGGGACATCGCCCATGGGCCATTTCTTATCACGTTTAGCGCCAACGGGGGCAGCGGTGGTCGCCGTAGCTTTGCCGGTAGTGTCGGTGTTGCCAGTATTGGCGGGCGGGTTCGTGGTTGGGGATGCGGGGGCGGTGCAGGCGGTCAGAAGGGCAGCGCCGGCCACCATTGCAGTACCGCGTAAAAACTGCCTACGAGTGATCTCAGACATGTTCTTCTCCTTGTGCAATCGGTTCAGTTTCATCAAAAGTCGAATTCGGATGAGCAATTGGGGTTAGCATCAATGGAAACGGGATTCATTCAGCTCTCTTACGCTCTCCTCCTTTCTCCTATGCGGCTAACCGGTCATGACATTTGGTTTGCCCGTCCGCTTCAGTTCAGTTGAGAGCGCTCTCAACTTTCCCTAAAAGAAAGACAACCCGCCAGTAGCGAGATATTTTGTTTCTATTCGAACAAGCAAAACCTTTGAGTGACCTGCTTTGTTTATATCAAAACTTGCCCGTTAAGAAATACACTCTTGAAACCTCTTTGTGTACTTTTGTAGCTAATCTTTTTAAATTTTTACTAAACTGTTCACTAGAAACATTTACCCCAAATTTCATCTGATAAAAAACGTGATTGCTAAGATATTCCTATCCGTGTAGTGGCTTCCGGCAGGAAGCCTGGCGTTATTCGAGCGGCTTCCTTGGTAAATTAAAAATTACCCAATCCATTCTCAGGCTTCCTGCCGGAAGCCTGGCGTTATTCGAGCAGCTTCCTTTGCAAATTAAAAATTTCCCCACCCATTCTTAGGCTTCCTGCCGGAAGCCACTACACGAATAGAAACAATGCAGAGATGTCAGAATAATTACAAAAAAAACCGGAACAGCTTTTAATGCTGCTCCGGTTTTGATCAGATTATGGAAATACTTTCCGCCCTACTCAAAATTAAGCTGGAAGAGATATTCCCCAAATGCAATTTCCATCTTATCCGCATCCATCTCAACGTGGCTGTATGGGTTATCCACCTGGCGGAAGTCCGTAATCGCTTCTTCCGCGCCGTTGACTGTGAACGCGCCCTGCCATCCAAACGAGAGGGTCTCTCCACGTGCAGTGGTCCACTCCACCCCGCCCGGCTTCCATCCCACTGGCTGACCCAGCACCTTCGCGCGGAATTGGGCAAACGTACCATCTTGTACCACGCTGCCCATCTGGCACACCCAAACATTCTCCCGCCCCGCCGAGCGCAGTTCACGGAAGCCATCCGGCGCGGTTTGCATCAGATCAAAACCATTCGCGCAGCAGATCGCCACGTATCCCTGCCCCATTCGACCAAAAGCCCAGCCGCCTTCAAGAGTGTATTCCTCAAAAGCATAGGTTGGGAAATACGCATGGGTAAAATCTAACCCATTCCCAGCCTCGCTCTGATACACCGCCACCAGCGCGTCCTTATGCTGCGCTACGCGCGGATTAGACGCATTCCCCAGCCAGAACCCAGGCTGACCACTTTCTTCCTGATTGAAATTCAGCGGATGATTGACGAATACGCCCGCTCCTGGTCCCAGAGTTGCCTGCCAGGCATGCAAGGTACGCCCACGCTCGCCCGACTGCTCTTCCTGAGCAGAACCCAGCGCATAATCAGGCGTTTTATACAGCAGCGTATTGGCTCTTTTGCCGTCCTTGCCCACTTGCCCTGATCGCGCCAACAGTTCCGGCAGCGGCTCAGTAGCAATTTCCGCGTAGAAAGAAGGAAATTCATAATCCGCCAATGCCAGACTAACCACGCCATCACACTGTACGCTGAACACGCCCATCCCCCACAGCATACGCATCAGCCCAGCGGTGGCTTGCAAGCCTGCGCTTTTCAATACCGCGCTGGAATAACGCGCCGTAGCCCGCGCAGTCGCCCCTGCCAACACGCCCTTGTAATTATTTACCGCCATCTGGAACAGAATCTTATCCATGAGGACGGCAGTCAGGTCTTTTAATTCCTCATTCTCACTTAAACTAACTAGGTGAGAAAGCGCAATCAGGTCTTTTTCAATGGCAATCGGCGAGTTCCACTCTGCGAAACCCTGCCGCCCACGTGCGCGAATCCATTCCAAAGCCGCGTTGATGCCATGTTCCGCCAGTTGCGCGCCTGTCATCTCCGCCAGAGGGAAGGCGCTATCCGCAAAACGCTGCCCCGCCAAAATTTGGGCGGTGAACAGCAAAATTTGAGTGCTTTCACTCTCAAAATCTACCCCAGAAAGGTCTGCGCGCGCCTCGTATGCGAAACGAACAGCCGCCTCTTCCAAGCGATCGATCACGCCCGCCGGGAAAGAGAGTTCCTTCCCAAACCGCTCCGCCGCGCCTAAAAGACCCACCAACAGCACTTCGCTGCCTGCCCGCCGCGCCTGAATTTGCTCGCAGGCTTCTACCAACGGAGCCGCATCCACCTGCGCCCAACGACCCAGCGCCATTTTAGCAATTTCGCCAAATAGCAAGCCTTCGCGCCGCGCCGCATCTTGCAGTCCTTCTTGCCTTCGCGCCGCGTAATCTCCGCAGGGCGCATCGCTCCAGGCGTTATCTAAAATATAAACCGGGATGCGCTGCTGGCAACGTAAATCTTGCTCAAAATACTCTTTGCCTGGCGCACGTAGGGTGACAAACGCCGGTCGCTCAAAAATCCGCTGTGGATGACCAATGTCCAACCCATCCTGCAACTCTACGTCCCAGGTTCCTTCCACGTAGATCATGCCTTCAAAGTCTTGAATCTGGTAGTTATAGCGCAGATCCGTAGGCGTATCCGGCGCAAAACGCAAATTTAGAATATGCCCCTGATAATTGACCGCTTCTTCCAGATAAGCGCGATCAAAAAGCTCCTCATATTTTAGCCAGCGTGCCGGAAAACGCGCCAGCACAGGCACTTGCGCCACTGTCCCCTCTGGCGCATCCACCCATTGCAAGACAAAAGCGCAGTCCACCTCGCGCGCGCCCGCCTGGGCTATCCGTACAAACACATCATTTTCAGCGGATAACGTCACCTTAAATCCAGTCACCCGTGCCTTATTCAATTCCGAGAATCCTTCTACTGCGCAGACCTGCTCCCCATTCAGCCAAACATCCGCAGGGGAATCACAAGTTAATTGCCAGCTTGATCCCCCCGGTTGTGCCACCTGCAGGTGTGTGTATGCCCAGGCAACCACCACCGAGCGTGTAGGCGCAAACCCCGAAGCATCCACCCGATGATCTCCCTGGCAGCGAATCACCTTCCAGGTCAGCGAATTGTGAAAGTCGTCCCGTTCCACTGGCGGCTGAAGAGGCTCTAGTTCAGGTTTCATCCACTGCGCAATGGCTTCTTCTTTCCAATTCTCGCCGTTAAGTCCCTCAATCGGCGTGATTTGAGGACCAGCAAGTAACCAGTGATCAACATAACCATTTTCCAGGGGATATTCCAAAAATCGTTGTTTCGCCATGAGTCTACTTTTCTCCTCAAATGAGTTTATCCGCATTGATATACGCTCTTTTACAGCGTTCCCGTTACCCCAATCGTTCGGTTGTCATTCTCAAGCCTGGGGATTTTCTAAACACCGGCGCAGCTTCCCTATTGTAACTTACAAATGCGGATCGCTTGGACCCTTCCCTGAGTCAGCCGCATCCTCCGCACAGTTTATGAAATCGCCTTTCTTCTCTGCGGAAGAATGGGTGACCCCTGCCTTATTCAACGCATCCTGAAAAGTGGCATACGTCACCGGTTCCTGCAAATGAGCCGCAGCCCCATTGATCTGTTCTGTCGCGCCCACTTCCGTATTTTCACCAAACCACGAAAACACCAGCACCGGCAATTCGCAAGCCAGTATATCCGACTTCAAGGTATGCAGCACATCCATTCCCTTAATCTTCCCGGGTAGGTCCGCCTGCAAAAAAATCACTGCTGGTCGCACCTGCTGTACCATGGGCAGCACGTCCTGACCTTCATAGACTTGTACCACCTCAAAACCGCTCTCTTCGCTATATATGCGCAGAAGCTGAATAAACCAGGGATCATACGCGGCAATCAAGCAGGTTAAGGGCATGGGTTTTATCTTTCATACCTACAACAGAGGCTACGCATTTTAAACATACCCATTCTTGCGTTAGAAGTCATTTACACGCGAAACCTACTTATTCAATTTTGTAACCTGTTTGATATTTTCTCAAAATTTTTATTAAAAAAGAACCTGAAGGCACGTTTTGATAGGTAAACTTATTCCTTAGACGGAATAGTTCCCCCGTGCGGCTCAACTGCTGGGCGCGCCCCACGCTGATACGCCGATGGCGTAACGCCCGTCTCTTCCTGGAAAACGCGCGAAAAATAAGATTGGCTCGACATGCCTACTTCCATCGCCACCTGAGTGATGGAGAGACTCCCCGCCTCCAATAGCCGCTTGGCGCGCCCAATCCGGTAGCGGCTCAGATACACCATAGGACCAATGCCCATCTCTTTATTAAAGCAGCGCGAAAGATACTGCTCATTCATGCAGAGATGCGAAGCAATATCTGCGCGCGAAATTGGCTCTTTATAATTCTCATGGATATACGCAATCGCCTGTTGCACCAGCCGCTGTGCTTCCCCACCCAGGCGTTTATTGCGCGCCAGAGCGTTCTCAATCCGCGCCATAATTTCGCTTGAACGGAACACCCCTTTGCTGAGGACGGTTGCCACCCCTTGATTCAACCGTTCCATATCGCTGCGCGTCAACGCCTGCCCGCTGAGGACAATTACTGGCACATTCCGCAGAGCATCCTCAGCTTGCATCGCTTTCAGCACCCCAAATCCGTCCAACTCCGGCATCATCAAATCCAAAAGTACCAAGTCAGGCGCTTTGTGGTGCATAATGTGCATCCCCTCCACCCCATTGCGCGCCGTCAGGATGGCACAATGCGGCAGCTCAGCGCGAACAATGCGGGCGTGCAAATCCAAGACGTCACGCTCATCGTCAATAATCAAAATCGTGTGTTTCTCGCCATGCCGTGCTTTGCCTAACCCGTGCCGGGTAAGCGCCTGCACCAATTCACTCGCCCCCACCGGTTTGCTGAGGTAATCCATTTCTAGCAGGCTGCCGGTTTGCTCGTTTTGCAGCAGGGAATAAAACAACACCGGAATATCTTGCGTGTTCGGGTTATCCTTCACCCGCTTCACCACTTCCCACCCTTGCTCAGAAGCGGGCGCGAAATCGAGCACAATCGCCCCAGGTGGCGCAGACATCAGGTTACCGATCAGGTCAGGCGTATCCTGCAGGGCTAACTCCTGCACCTGAAAGCCATGCCCACTGAGATGATCACTTAACTTTTGGCTGCCCCCCGCCACGTTCGTCACAATCAGCACAAATTCTGCTCTCAGGCGCGCCGCTCGGTCTTCGGGGGCTTCCATGTCCGCATCCGGCGGTAATATAGGCAGCGTAAAGCTAAAGGTAGACCCGCTGCCCTCCGCCCCGCTGGATGTTACCCAAATGCGCCCGCCGTGCATTTCCACCAGCCTCCGCGTAATCGCCAACCCCAGCCCGATTCCCCCATATCCGCGCGCCACAGACCGGTCAGATTGCTGAAATTCATCAAAAATCTTATCCTGATCCGCCTTCTCAATCCCCAAACCGGTGTCGCTCACCGAAATTAAAATCTCATTGCCTTCCAAAACCGCCTTCAGCGCCACTTCCCCATGCGCAGTGAACTTGACCGCATTACTGAGGAGATTCAACAGTACCTGCCGTAGACGGGTCTTGTCTCCATCCACGCGCGGCAATGTGTCAGGCGCTTCCATGCGAAATGCCAGGTTTTTTTGCTGTGCCAGGTGTTCGCCCATGCCTGACACATCTTGCAGCACGGCAAGCAGGTCTAATGGCTTAAGGGAAAGCGTCATTTGCCCCACCTGACTGGATGCCAGGTCCAGCACATCCCGAATGAGCCGGTCAAGGTGCTGCCCGCTGACATAAATTTGATCCAGAAATTTACCAGTGACTGCCGGAGAGGTGATTCCTTCTTGCTTGTCACGGCTTTGCTGACGCAACGCCATCTCACTCAACCCGACAATTAGATTCAACGGCGTGCGCAATTCATGGCTGACCATGGATAAAAATCGGCTCTTCGATTGATTTGCCTCTTCGGCCTCTTGCAAAGCGTCTTGCAGTTTTTGACGCAGGCGCACGCTTTTCAACGCGCTGCTCAGTTGAATGCGTATTGCTCCAAAGATGTCGCAAGCTAGCGCGTCCGCGGGGGGAGCTGTTCGGAAAATAATATACCCAAGCGGCTCCTCAGGCAAAGAAAGGGCTTCCATCATCAAACTATCTGGCGTTTCTGTCATCAACCACTTTGCTGGGAGTAATTCCGTTGCCAGGAAAGCATCTTCCGTATCCACCGGTACGCGCTTGCCCTGCTGATAGACCAAGCCCAGGCGCGCCTTGCCTTTCACTTCCGCCGGGTTTTCGTACAACGCCAGGAAAAAATCCCCCAAATTGAGCCGCTCCAACCCACGAGTCAGAATAGAGAGCATTTCCTCAAAGCTCGCGGCTGTCACCAGGTTGGATTCCAGGTCATGCAAGATTTCGGTACGCTGCGCTGCCTGCCAGGTATGGTGAATCTCTGCGCGCACCGCCACCTGCCCCACCAACACGCGCGCCTGTTGGAAAAGGTCCTCCACAAACCACCCCGCATTCCCTTGCAAGGCGGGCAGCAGTGCCTGACGCAACAGCGTGAGCGCCTCATGCCACCGCGATACGTTACTGCCCTGATCATTGGCGCGGCGCAGCAACGCGCTAAGGTCCGCCAGAAAACGGTTCGAGGGGATTTGCCAATCTAAACCGTGTAGATGTTCATAAAGTTCTTTGCTGAAAATATCCACCAGCTCCACCGCCCAGGCACGCGCCAGGCTCTCGATGGAAGTTCCCATTTTCCCAGACATTTTCTCAATGAGTTCAGGGCGCGCCGCTGTCATACTCGTTTCTAAAGAGTCAGAGCCGCGCGTGAACGGTCCCAACGCAGCCCGCTCTGCCATCGGCTCCAGACAGCCACAGGAGCGGCGTAAAATCAAATAAGGCGTAAGGATGATATCCCCATTGCAGTCTTCCCCGCGAACCCGTTTCATCAACAAGTCAACCGCTTTGCGTCCCATATTTTGAAAAGGCAGGCGCACCGTAGTCAACGGGGGCAGGCAGCCGCGCGCCTCTTGACCATCATTAAAGCCCGTAACCACCATATCCTCTGGCACGCGCAACCCCAGTTGCCCTAACCGATCAACAACCTCGACCCCCAATCGGTCGGAATACGCCATAATGGCATCGCAGCCCTGGCGATTGAGCAATCCGCGCTCTTCTAACTCTTCCAGCGTACCAATCAGGCGCGGATCCAACAACCCATATTCGCCCATCCTGCGCTCAAACGCAGCCTGACGTAGTTGACTGGCATGGCTGCTAGGTCGCGTGGCAAATGCAATCCGCCGATAGCCATGCTGATTAATTAAATGCAAAAGTAAATCCTGCATTCCCTGGTCATTATCCACCAGGATATTGGCGCAGCTAGATGATTCTAGCTCCACGCTCACGACCGGAAGTGGGGCAAAAGACTCTAAAAATTCTTTACTCTTTTCAGATGAACTATCTGGGGTAACAAAAGCATTCCATGAGATAATGCCATCCACGTTGTGCGCGCCCAGTAAGCGATATAGCACAGCCTCTGGCGCGGATTCAAACTGTTCCCCGGCGACATAAATCAGGTTTACGCCCTCTTCGCGCGCTGCATCCGCCACACCACGCCACATCGCCCACTTCTCTAAGGTAGACCGCCCCCCTGGTGAGCTGCTCAAAAAAGCAATCGTTTTCATGGGTCGCGGCTTATCCATCTGTTTTCCTTATCCTGAAGAAGATAAATTTTGGCGTACCCACCCTATTCAGCGGGAATTTCCATTCCTCAAAATCCATCCTGGTTAAAATCACTTTGCGCCATCCCATTATACAAAATTTCTTCAGAAAATTGGAGTCGTAAAAGAAGGTTTGTCTGTTCTTATCCCCCTCCTGGATGTCATTACGAACAAAAAAGAGGACTTTTGTTATCTTGTTTGAATGACCATCTGAGATACAATAGAAATAGTCCAACCCTTCTCAAAACTTGAGATGTGAACGCCTCTTCGTCTTTCACCTTTTTATACCAATCTGTACCTTTAGGAGAAGAAATGAAATCTCTTAACTATTCTCATCACCCCTGTCAGGGCGCGCAGCACGCTTCTTATCTGCATTCGCGCCGCCAGTTTATCCAAAATGCTGGACTTGCCGCCGCAGGTCTCCTGTTGGCAGGCTGCCAACCCCAAAACAGCGCGCCCACTTCCACCGGTAAAAGCCCGATGGTCGCCATTGCCAAAGCCGCCACTTATGACCGCGCCCTGGTGAAAAAGCAGGTGCAGGCAATGTTCGATGGCATCGGCGGCATTGCGGATGTGCTGGCGCATGGCAATCGCGTCGCCATTAAAGTGAACCTCACCGGCGGGGTCAATAATAAACCCCTGCCCGGCACCACCGAGATCGAAACCTATATCACTCACCCCGAAGTGGTGCGCGCCGTCATTGAACTGTTGCGCGATGCAGGCGCAAAAGATGTCTTCATCGTGGAAGCCGCCTACGAACCCGAATCCTGGGCGCATTACGGCTACCTGGATGTCGCCAAAGATACCGGCGCAAAAATTATTGATCTCACCGATTTCGCTCCCTATAAGGGTTTCGCCGAGGTCAAAACGACCACGCAGCATACCATCTACGAGAAATTCACCATGAATCCCCTGCTCACCGAGCTGGATGCGTTCGTGTCCATCTCAAAGATGAAATGCCATAACGTTGCGGGTGTCACCCATAGTATGAAAAATCTGTTTGGGCTGGTCCCCTATCGCTACTATACCCTCAACTCACGAGATACCTACCGTTCTGCCTTCCATGGTCAATCCTCCGAAACGGGGAAGCGCGTGCCGCATGTCATCATGGACCTTAACCTCACCCGCCCTGTCACCCTCTCGGTGATTGATGGCATCCTCTCCTCCGAAGGCGGCGAAGGTCCCTGGATTTCCTCCTTTGGCGCGGTGAAACCCGGCGTTCTCTTTGCAGGCAAAGACCCGGTTGCCACCGATGCGGTTGCCACTGCTGCCATGGGCTTTGACCCCACTGCGGATTATCCCAATAAGCCCTTCCTGCATGGCATCAATCACATGAACCTGGCGGCGAAGTTAGGCATTGGCACAAACCTGCTGAACGAAATCAAAGTGGTCGGTGAAACGATCAATAACGTAAAAATGGACTTTAAACCGAGCTTTTAATGCAATCAATTGAACTATTAGCCCCTGCTCGTGACCTGGAAACGGGTCTGGCTGCCATCAACTGCGGCGCGGATGCCGTCTATTTAGGCGCAGCCCACTTTGGCGCGCGTGAAGCTGCAGGCAACCCCTTGCAAGATATTGAACAGCTTACCCGTTACGCGCACCGCTATTGGGCAAAAGTCTATGTAACAGTGAACACCCTGCTTACGGATGATGAACTCCCCCAGGCTGAAAAGCTGATCCATGAACTTTATGCCATGGGGGTAGATGCCCTCATCATTCAGGATATGGGTTTGCTGGAATGTTCCTTGCCGCCCATCCCACTGTTCGCCAGCACTCAAATGCACAATCACACCCCTGAGCGAGTGGCTTTTTTGGAAAAAGTGGGCTTTCAACGCGCCATCTTAGCCCGTGAACTGACCCTGGAACAGATTAGCCAAATTCACGCAGCCGCGCCGCAGATTGAGCTAGAGAGCTTCATTCATGGCGCATTGTGCGTCAGTTACAGCGGGCAGTGTTACCTGAGTTACGCCCTCGGCGGGCGCAGCGGCAATCGCGGGCAATGCGCCCAGGCGTGCCGTAAGCTCTACCGACTGGAAGATGCCTCTGGTCAAGAATTAGAATCTGCCCGGCATTTGCTTTCTCTGCGCGACCTGAATCTTTCTGGTCACTTGCCCTCTTTATTGGAAGCTGGCATTTCCTCTTTCAAGATCGAAGGTCGCCTGAAAGATAAAACCTATGTGATGAACGTGGTCAGCCATTACCGTCAGAAGCTGGATCAGATTCTTGCTGGCAGCGATACGTACCGTGCCGCCTCCTCCGGCAAAAGCCAGCCTGATTTCACCCCTGACCTGCGCAAAACCTTCAATCGCGGCTTTACCACCTACTTCTTGCATGATCGCGCCGCCGATGTGAAAGCCTGGGATACGCCCAAATCCTTGGGAGAACCGCTTGGCAACGTGAAAACCTTAAAAGGTCGCTGGCTCACCCTTGATTCTTCCGCCCCCCTCCACTCAGGCGATGGAATTTGCTTCTTCAATGCCCAGGGGCAGCTAGTTGGCACGACCATCAACGAAGTGCAGGGTGCGCAAATTTCCCCAGATAAGATGGAATTTCTCGCCGTAGGCGCAGCCCTCTACCGTAACCATGACCATGAATTTGTGAACGCCCTCAATAAATCCGCCATACGGCGCAAAATGGGCGTTTCGCTTCAATTAGAAGCTGCTTCCGATGGGTTACTGCTTCATGTGCAGGATGAAGACGGTTGCCAGGCGCGCGCGCAAATTTCCTGCGCTCTCGCTCCCGCCGAAAAACCCGAGCAAATGCGCGCCATACTCGAAAAGCAACTGCGCAAATTAGGCGAAACAGACTTCACTCCGCTTCAGGTGGAAATTAACCTCACGCAGCCCGTCTTTGTGCCAGTATCCGTCCTCAATCAACTCCGCCGAGAAGCTATAGACGCTCTGCTTGCAGAACGCGTTCGCCTGCGTTCCGTTCGCCACATTCCCCTGACCCCCAACGCAATCCCCTATCCGCAAACTACGCTGACCTATGAGGGGAACGTCCTCAACGACCGCGCCGCCCAGTTCTACCGCCGTCACGGCGTGCAGACCATTCAGCCCGCCGCCGAATCAGGGTTGGCAATGCAGGGTCGCAAGGTGATGACCACCCGCTACTGCCTGAAATATGAGTTGGGCGCGTGTCCCAAGCGCAGCAAAACCCCCACGCGCCTCAGTGAGCCGCTCTTCCTGGTGGATGAGCAAGGCAATCGCCTTCCACTGCGGTTTAACTGCGCGGACTGTCAAATGGAAGTCTATTTCCGTTCATTGCCCTCTCGTTCTGCTTAAAGACGATCATCAAAAAAGAGTTCGCGCTGCGAACTCTTTTTTGATGATCGTCTTTAAGCACAAGGCTCAATTTCGGTGAACAGCCCTGCTACAATATCTGGCGCGGAAGAAAAGACATACGCCCGCAACTTTTTGCGAAGATTCTGGATTGTCGCCTCAAATGTAACTGGCTGACCCGTCTTCGCTACTTGCGCCATCACCTCCAGGTAAAAAGGTTGCGCGTAAAACTCCGTTGCCTTGTGACCAACACGCTCTTCCCGTTTCGCGCCCAGAATACGTTCGTAAGCGACATTCAGGTCGAGGAAAATATAATCCACAGCCTGACCATGGGCGTCATACACAATTTGCAAGAATGCTGCGCCTTCGGACATCGCGTCAAATAAGGTACGATATTTTTCTTCGCTGGCGTTTAAGGCTTTTTCGATTTCACGAATATGCGTTATGTCTTGAATAGCCACTGCATTACCGATAATATTACCCTGCGTATCGTAAAGAGGAGCCGCGCTGTTAACCACCAGTGCGCGCTTACCATCAAACCGCTGAATTTCCATCACCTGACCCGTCACTGCCTGCCCAGTTTCCAATACCACCGCCGATGCCCATTCCTCATCTTCCACTGGCTTCCCTGTCTCGGGCCACCATGCCTGGTACGGCTTATAATCTTTCACACTCTGCACCGCTGGCGGGTTGCCTCCCCAAACACCTTCATACGTCTGGTTTGCCAACACCCTGCCGCCTTTTTCATCAATAATTGCTACCCCTACCGGCAGAGCTTGCATCACCGCTTCCAGGCGTAACTTTTCTTCCGCCAGGGCTGCGTGCGCCGCTTCTAATTCAGCATTGCGCATTAGCAATGCCTGCTCCGTTTGCTTTCGCGCCGTAATATCCTGCCAATAGACGGATACGCCCTGCGGAGAAGGATAAACGCTTAAGGTGTACCAGGAGAAGGTGTAATTCCCCGGCATCTCAAACTGACCGCTCTTTCTCTCATCCATTGCCTGGCGATAATAGGTCTCTATGTTCGTCCCTAACATTTTCGGGAATTTCTCCCAAATATTCTGACCGATAAGTTCTTCGGGAGTCAACCCTGCATTTCGAGCGGCACGCTCGTTAATATAACTAATTTTCCAATCACGGCTGATCGAAAAGAAGCCATCCTGAATGCTGGTCAGCAAATCAGTATGTTCTTGCAAGGTAATCGCTAAACGGTTTTCAATCTGCTTACGCTCAATGGCATAACGCAGTGATCTTTCTAACAAAAGGGGCGTCGCTTCCGACTTAGAAAGATACAAGGTCGCCCCCGCCTGCATAGCTTCCAGGTCCACCTCATAGCCCCCTCGCCCGGTATACAACAGTAACGGGATCGGGCAACCAGCTTTCACGCCCTCTCGAATAAACTCGATGCCCGTGTGCATCCCCATATCATAGTCCACCAAAACAGCGTCATATTTCCCTGAAAATAAAAGTTTCTGGCCCTCTTCAAAAGACGCTGTCCAATCTAACCCAATTTTACGGGTACGCGAATCACGCAACAAAGAGCGCGCAAGGATATATTCTTCCTCATCATCGTCCAAAAGTAATATTCGCCAATCGCTTAGAGTAGCTTCATTCACGGATCGTTCCCCTCTAGAATTAAAAGCTTCCTATTGCCTAGTTTTCGCCCCCAATTTCATTATCCCATCAAAAAGAATGGGTTACAATCAATAGCATACACGCTGTATAGGGTTAAAGATTACCCTCAATTTATATCACAACTTTTCTTTTAGAAAGGTATATTTTCCATGAAAATTACCGTAATTGGCGCAGGAAGCGCTAGCTTTGGACTGAACACGCTCTCTTCCCTCCTGCGGAGCAAAAAACTGCGGGGCAGTCATATTGCTCTTGTAGATTATAACCCGGATGCACTAAAGATTATGCTGCGCCTTGCTGAACGCCTCAACCGTGATTGGGACGCTGGCATGACGCTTTCCTCTCATGTCTCGCACCTGGACGCGCTGCCCGGCACAAATTTTGTCGTTTCCGCCATCGAAGTGCCTCCGCGTGAACGCCTGTGGAAAATGGATTATGACATCACCCTGAAATACGGCGTGCGCCAACCCTACGCGGAAAACGGCGGTCCCGGTGGCTTTGCCCATGCCATCCGCAACGTTCTGCCCGTCCTCGGCATTGCCCATGACATGGAACGCCTCTGCCCGGATGCCTGGTTTATCAATTTTTCCAATCCCATGGTGCGCATCTGTGATGCCATCCACCGCTATAGCAAGATTAAAGTGGTGGGTCTCTGTCATCAGATTCACGCAGGCTATGGCATGGCAGGCTATATGCTCGCGGACTACCTCGGCATTTCTGTTCCGACCGGACCCTTCAGCACCCATGCAGACCCCAAATACTGGCATCTGATTCACGAAGTATCCCATCAGGCTGGGAAACTCATTGATATTAAAGCCGCCGGGTTGAATCACTACACATGGGTGCTTTCCATCACCGATAAACGCACCGGCGAAGACCTCTACCCCCGCCTGCGCGCCGCCTGGGAAAAGTCAAATCCCGCCATCGAGCCGCTCACCCGCCGCATATATGACGCTTTTGGCATCATGCCCGTTCCCGGCGATGAACACCTGGATGAATACCTGCCCTGGTGTTCTGATCCGCAAACCAAGCCCTGGGATGCGCTCGACCTTTCCCTATATGATTGGGATGCTGCCGAAAAGGGACGCGAAGAGGGTCATAAGCATATTGCCCTCATGGGGAATGGCGATGAGGAAATTGAGTCCCTCAAGAATAGCGACAGTGAAGGCGCATTAGAAATCATCGAAGCTGCTGCTAGCGGCGAAAATGAATATCATGTCGCCCTCAACCTGCCCAATACCGGTCAGATTCCCAATCTACCCTTGGATGCCATTGTAGAAACGCCCGGCGTCCTCACCCCCACCGGTCCAGTCGCCATTGCCGTACCCGCCCTGCCCACCGGCGTGGCTGAAATGCTCCGCCGTGAAATCACGGTTGGGCAATTGTGTGTGGATTCCGCTGTCACGGGCGACCGTCAGCTCGCGTTGCAATCTCTGCTGTTGGGTCCGGTCATCACCGATATAGACGTGGCAAAGCAAATCTTGGATGATTACCTGACCACCTATAAATCTTACCTGCCTCAATACTGGAAATAGTCTGGTCTAATTGAACAGTGCCGTTACCGGATGAAATTATTCGCTAGCGAATAATTTCATCCGGTACGAGGAAAAAGTCTCTTAATTCTCGTATGGAGAGTCTCTATGAATCAAAAAATTCGTGCTTTCCTGAAAGAATCGTTAAAATTTTTCGCGCAGAAAGTTCTTCTCTATGACCTGGGGTTGGCAATGATCGTCGTACTCTCCCTGTTCATTTGGGGTCCCTTCACCACCACCAACCTCAGCGAACGCCTGATTTGGGCAGGTATCGTCACCGCCCTGGTAGCGGGCATTTTGGTTTTCGCTCAAACCAGCGGCGGCAGAGATTACGGTTTGCCAGGGCAATTCACCCGCAGTGCCCACGTCCAGAATCTGATTGACTTTAATATCGAAGTCCGCCAGCAAATCGAAGGACGCATGGGCGTATTTCCGCGCATCTTCCTGATGGGCGCAATCCTGTTTGGCTTGGGCATTCTGGTGCAGGTAATCTTTAAATAGCCAGTCTTATTCTTGCACTGTCATCCCCACAGAAGCCTCCGCGCGAACCCGTTTTTGATATTGCCACACCCCGCTGACGGAATAAATGAGCAATGCCAGCCAGATGATGCAAAAGGTGATCATCCGCTCCGTGGTAAAGGCTTCGTGGTACGCCAGCACCCCTACCAAAAATTGCATGGTAGGAGTCACATATTGCACCAATCCCATCATAGAAAGGGGAATGCGATGCGCCGCGCCCGCAAATAGCAGCAGCGGCAGCGCCGTGACCACCCCAGCAAACATCAACAACACGGCATTCAACGTGCCTAAATGTCCAAAACTTCCCATACCGCTTACTTCTTCATAAACCAGGAAAAGGAGCGCGGGAATAAAGAGCAGCCCAGTCTCCATGCTTAGCCCATGCAACGGATTGAGTGGAGCGATCTTTTTCATCAGCCCGTACAATCCAAACGAAAAAGCCAAAGTCAATGGAATCCAGGGTAGCGCGCCGGATGCAATGGTCAGATAGCTCACACCCACCGCCGCCAAACCGATCGGCAGCCATTGCCAGAGCTTTAATCTTTCTTTTAAGAAAACGACTCCCAAAAAGACGTTCACCAGTGGGTTAATAAAATATCCCAGGCTGGCTTCCACAATGTGACCGTTGTTCACGCTCCAAATATACGTGTACCAGTTGATTGCTAACAAACAGGAAGCAATGAGGTAAACCAATACCAGCTTACCCGTAATCACCCGCCGGAAGTCCTTCCACCCGCGCATCACTGTCAGAATGATCGCCAAAAAGACCACTGACCAAACAAAGCGATGCCCCAAAATCTGAATGGCAGGTACATCATGAAGCGCCTTGAAGTAAAACGGGAACACGCCCCACATAAAATATGCTAAAAATGCAAAGATCACGCCCTTTTTCATAATGTACCTCTGTTTTCCGATAAAAATGATTCTAACTGCGCCAACGCCTCTGACAAATTGACCCTTCCCAGCCCCAGCCGGAAGAAATTTCCCGGCACAGCATACACGTCTGCTGGCAACAGCAGCACCCCATTCGCCTCCACCAGCCGCTGACACAAATCACCGATGCTGCCCCGTCCGCGCCACTTCGGGAAGGCTACGGTGCCCGCTTTGGGTGGTGCCCAGGCAAATAGATCCGCATGACGCGCCATAAAAGCCTCAACTAATTGCAAATTGGCGCGGATGATCCCCAGGCTACGAGCAAGTACCTGCTCTTTGGAGCGCAATGCCACCAACGCCAGGATTTCACCCGGTGCGCTATTGCAAATGGTGGTGTAATCCTTATAACTCGCCAGGGCATTGAAAAGTTCTTTGTCTTGCAACGCCAACCACCCCACCCGCAGCCCTGCCAACCCAAACGGCTTTGACATTACCCCCAGCGACAGCGCGCGCTCATACTCATCCACCGCCGCTGGCAAGCGATCCGCCTCATCATATTCCAGCAAGCGATATACCTCATCCGAAAACAAATAGCAGCCCGCCTGCCGCGCAATGGCGATGATTTCATTCCACGTATCTCGATCCGGCAGCGAGCCGGTCGGGTTATGCGGAAAATTCACCACGATCAGCCGCGTGTTTGGGCGGATCAGCCTGCGCAATTCCTGCGGGTCTATCTCCCATGTTATTTGACTATGCGCAAATATCCTTGGCTGAAGCTGCCATTTGCTAACCTCTGCCCCAATCGCCTCCGCCACCTGATACAGCGACTGATACCCCGGAAACGTCACCACTGCGTGATCCCCTGCCCGCAGCAGCACCCGCATAGCAGTATACACCGCCTCTTCCGCCCCCGCAAACCCCATCACCTGCTCGGCGTTGACCTGGGTATACAGCTTCGCAATTTCCGCCCGCAGCAATGGATGACCCAACGTTTCGGTATATCCCAGCGTCAGATTTTGCCACAACGCGCGCGTTTCCTCGTCTGCCAGTTGCAACAATTCACGCATCGGGTAGCCTTGAATATCCGAAGTACAGAGCAGATAAGGTGCCTGAAATTCCCAACGCGCAAAATAACGCTCTAACGCAAAGGATGAAATGGGTGAAGCGGGCATAAATTTACCTTTCAACACAATCTTGATCCTCACCCTTAAGGTATTGATAAAACTTTTATCAAATTTCTGATACTGTTTTAAGCAAATTCTTATCCAGGTCTGGTACAGTTAACCTGTCAGACCAGAGAATCATCTTTGAAACTTAACATAGGGTCTGAAAGGATGAAAAATGGGTTATTACGGTGGACTTTTTTCCGGCAATATGGGATTGTACTTCCTTTTTGCTTTGCCTGCCTTACTTTTAGGCTTGTGGGCGCAATTTAGGGTGAAATCCGCTTTTAACAAATACTCCAAAGTGCGTAGTAACGTTGGACTGACTGGCGCAGAGATCGCCAGGCGTATGTTAGACATGAGCGGCTTGCAAAATGTAAAGGTTGAGCAGACGAATGGCTTCCTCAGCGATCACTATGACCCAACCAGCCACGTGCTGCGCCTCAGCCCTGGCGTATATCAATCCAATAGTCTGGCGGCGGCGGGCGTAGCTGCCCATGAAGCGGGTCACGCTTTGCAGCAGCAGGATAATTACGTGCCGATGCAAATCCGTTCGGCAATCGTGCCAACCGTCCAAATCGGCAGCTGGCTAGGACCGATTGTCTTTATCGCGGGCTTTTTCCTAAACTTAGCTGCTTTGCAATGGGCAGGCATTATCCTCTTCTCAGCGGTAGCAGTGTTTTCCATCATCACCCTGCCGGTTGAGTTTAACGCTTCTAACCGCGCCAAAGCCTGGCTGGCGGAAAGTGGTGTCCTCTATCAGAGCGAACTGCCCGCCATTCACTCCGTGTTGGATGCCGCAGCCCTCACTTACGTAGCCGCAGTGGTACAGGCAGTTTCTACCCTGCTCTATTATCTAACCCTGATGAACGGTGGACGGCGGCGCTCCTAGCTTTCACGAACCAAAAGCGTCTCTATCTCTGCGCGTTGTGGAGCAGAAGGTTGCGCCCCTAATCGGGTAACAGAAATGGCCGAAGCTGCGCTGGCAAAGCGAATGCTCTCGGTCATTTTTTTACCTTCCACCAGCGCCACCGCCAACGCCCCACAGAACACGTCCCCGGCGGCAGTGGTATCCACCACCTTCACATCAAACGCCGGTGCGCTAAATCGCTCTGAGTCCGTCAAAACCACCGCCCCTTTGCCGCCCAGGGTAATCACCACTGTATGCGGTCCCTTTTGACGCAGCACGTCCGCCGCCCGATGCGCCGCTTCCGCCGAACTTACCTCAAAACCGCACAAGAATTCCGCTTCCACCTCATTGACCACCAGAATATCCACCATTCGTAGTGATTCTTCCGGCAGCGGACGCGCCGGGGCAAAGTTCAGCATCACCGGCTTGCCCAATTCATGCCCCAGTGCAATCGCAGTAGACAAGGCTTCTGGCGTAATCTCAAACTGCATCACCAGCATATCCGCGCTGGCAATCAGGTCACGCTGGGCGGTCAGATGCGCCGCAGAGAGACGCTCATTCGCCCCAGGCGCAACCGAAATGCAGTTGCGTCCCTCAACATCAATCATAATCAGCGCGCAGCCCGAAGCCACGCCTTCTTCGCGCTTCATCGCCTCGGTGCGCACTCCTGCCTGACGCATATTCTGAATCATCTGCGCCCCGAAAGAATCCGCGCCCACGCAGCTGAGGAAAAGTACCTCTCCACCTGCGCCCATTGCCCGTGCTGCCCCCACCGCCTGGTTTGCGCCCTTCCCGCCAAATGTCTGCATAAACGTTGCGCCGGTGATCGTCTCCCCCGCGCGCGGCAAATGCTCCATCTTCATAATAAAATCCGTGTTGGAACTGCCAATCACCACAATTCGCTTGTTCATCTTCTCTCCCTACTGCAAAGGCTGCCTGCCAGCGCATATTAACACGAACAGGCAGAAATGTCTACTTAACCACTCTTCTGGGAATCAGGTGATGGAAAAATTGCATCTTCTTCTTGCCTAAATCCAATTACGTATTTTTCTTAATTCGCTCTTGGGCGATCTTATAAACCTTTTCGTCTGTTCGGACGGAAATTACAATGATTTTCATCACCCCATTTTCCCTAACGAGGCGATAGACAACCCTGATTCCTAATTTCAGTAGCTTGATTTTTAAATACCCTGCCAAATTTGTGGACAAATGGCTTCCAAGCGGTTTCCCATAGCCGCCCTCTGAATTGGGTAGCGGATTTTGGGATACTTTTTCAATCGCTTTTAAAACCTGAATCTGCTGAGAACGGTCAAGTTCTTTCAAGTCTTTTTCGGCTTCTTTGAGGTATTGAATGCTCCAGGGCATAAGTTATTCAATATCCACATCAACATCATTGAGTTCGGACTCTTGAATACCTAAAGAAGCCAGCATTTGTTCGTGAGAAAGCAATTTTTCTGCCTCTGCATTTCTCAAACGAACTTCCGCTTCAAAATAAAGGGCGTAGTCCTCTAGCATTTCCACCATTTCCTCATACTGCTCAGGCGTGATGAGTACAGCTACCGGGGTATTGTTCTTTAAAACGACCTTCATCCCCGTTTCGCTGACTTCATCGAAAATTTTTCCTGCTTCGCCACGATTAAACCGCGTGATTGGAATGATCCCCTTTAATATGTTTTGGATAGAGAGGTTAAAATTCACCATGCGTTTACTCCCATAAAAATAAAGCAACATCTAGCACTGCATTCAGTATACTGAATGTCGCTTTCAATATCAATACATTTATCGATTTTTTTACTGATAATACATTAGGGATCAATCATCAAGAAGCAAAAAGTCGTTTTTGCATTCTCTAACTTTCCATACAAAAAACGCCCCGACTCAGGGCGTTTTTGCCTGCTCATAGAAGATCAGCAAATCTTAAATATCCAGATTCGCCACTTCCTTAGCATGGGTGGTGATAAACCGGTTGCGGGGTGGAACCGCCGCGCCCATCAGCATATCAAAGGTACGATCAGCGATAGCAGCGTCTTCAATGGCTACCTTCAACATCAGGCGCGCCGCGGGATTCATGGTGGTATCCCACAACTGCTGCGGATTCATTTCACCCAGACCTTTATACCGTTGCAGGGTGACTTTATCCGGGCTAACGCCCAATTCTTTCAAATACGCATCCTTTGCCTGATCGGTATAGACATAGCGTTCCGTATTGCGATACGCCACACGATACAGCGGCGGCTGGGCGATGTACAGATGCCCATTTTCAATCAGCGGCTGCATATACCGGAAGAAAAAGGTCAACAGCAGGGTACGAATGTGGCTGCCGTCTACGTCCGCATCGGTCATAATGATGGTCTTATCGTAACGCAGGTTGGTCAGGTCAAACCCATCCCCCACGCCGGTTCCCAAGGCAGAGATCAGCGCCTTCACCTCATTGTTCGAGAGGATTTTATCCAATCGGGCGCGTTCCGTGTTCAGAATTTTACCGCGCAAAGGCAGAATCGCCTGAAAATGCCGGTCGCGTCCCTGCTTGGCGCTGCCGCCTGCGCTATCGCCTTCTACGATGTACAGCTCAGTGCGCTTGGCATCTCGTTCGGAGCAATCCGCCAATTTGCCGGGCAGAGTCATGCTCTCCAGGGAAGATTTACGAATCACCAGGTCACGGGCTTTGCGAGCGGCATCTCTGGCACGTGCGGAAGTCAGGCATTTTTGGATAATCGCGCGCGCAGCAGTGGGGTTTTCATCCATAAAGCGCATAAATGCCTCGCCCACAATCTGCGTGACGTAGGTTTGCACTTCAGGGTTCATCAACTTCACTTTGGTCTGACTCTCAAATTGCGGATCAGGCACTTTCACGCTGACAATTGCCGTCAACCCTTCACGGGTATCCTCCCCTGAGAAGTTATCTTCCCCATCCTTCAGGTAGTTGTTGCGGTGGGCATAATCGTTAATCACGCGCGTTAGGGCTGCACGCATCCCCGTCAGGTGCGAGCCACCGTCCGCCGTGTTGATGGTATTGGCAAACGAATACACCGATTCATTATACCCATCGGTATATTGAATGGCAGTTTCGATGTCAATGCCTTCCATTTCTTTTTCTACGTAAAAGACCGGATGCAGCGCGACGCGGTTGCGGTTCAAGAAGCGTACAAACGAAGTGATGCCGCCATCGAAGTAAAACGTAGCCCGCCGCCCTGATCGTTCATCCATCAGGCGGATTTCCACCCGGCGCGTGACGAATGCCATCTCACGGAAACGCTGCGCAATCGTATCAAACCGAAAATCTAGATCATCCTTAAAAATCGTGCGGTCAAACTGGAAGGTGGTTTTCGTGCCTGACTTTTTCGGGTCGCACGCGCCAATTTCCTTGACCGGTTCTTGTGGAATGCCACGCTCATAGCGTTGGAAATAAACCTTACCCGACAGGCAAACTTCCACCTCGCACCATTCCGAGAGCGCGTTGACTGCTGAGACGCCCACCCCATGCAGCCCGCCGGAGACTTTATATCCGCCGCCGCCAAACTTGCCGCCCGCATGTAGAATGGTCATCACCACTTCCAGCGCAGACTTGTGCTTTTCAGGGTGAATATCCACCGGAATCCCGCGCCCGTTATCTTCAACCGATAAGCTGCTATCCGCGTGGATGGTCACCTGAATCTGGTTGCAATATCCCCCCAGAGCTTCATCAATAGAATTATCCACCACTTCATACACCAGGTGATGCAAGGCTTTCAGGTCAGTGCCACCCACATACATCCCAGGGCGGCGGCGTACTGCCTCTAAGCCTTCCAATACCTGAATATCTTTTGCTGCGTAAGAACTCACTACATCCATTTGATTCATGTAATTTTCTCCGCTTAACCGTTAACCCTGTTTATGAACGCCCTTGCACCGCTTGATTGGCTAACATGCGCATTGCCTGCACCCAGTTTGAAGCTGAAAGGTAATAGGCAAAACTTGCTGCCAGCAACCCGCTGCTGATAAACGCATGCCCCAGAATGCCCACCATTAGCATCCAGGAATTATCCGCCGGGGTGCGCCAAAGAATATCCATGCCCTGATACAGAATAATGGAGGTTAACAAAAACAGTCCTGTCAGGGATAATGACGAACGAACAATGACAATGCTGTTCAACGCGGAACGGAACGCATTTTGTTGAAAAATAAAAATCCCATGCGGTGAAAATATCAGCGGGATCATAATCCAGACGATTAAGAAGCCCACGATCAACAGCGCCGCCGCCCCTAAACCAGGGCTAAGATACGCCAGGAACGAAGAGATCACCAGCGTAGGCACAGAAAGGATCACCAGGAACATAACTAGAAATAAGAGAAGGACAAACATCTGAACAATTTGCCAGACGGTCACTTTCAACCCACGCAAGCTAAAAACGGCTGGACGTGGCGTAAGCGGTTGGCTGGCATTGGAAATGGTTGCCAGGTAAATGCAGCCCAAGGCAAACCCCACCCCCAGAAATATCCCCCAAAACAAGACCATTGTCACCGGCGAGGTAATTTCGATCAGACGAGCATTCCCCAATGGAGTATTAAGCGGCGGTTCGGCTGCCAACAATGAAGGAATGCCCAACGGGAAGGTGCTTAGAGAACTCAGTAAATTAAAATGTTCTAAAAATGCCTTCCAGCTTTCTTCCACCCCCACCAACATCTCTTGAGTCTGCGTATTTCCGGTATTGCGCGCTGTATTTAAGAGGTCTATAATCACGGAGGATAATAATGTTTTTAGTCTTAAATGAGGCCCGAACCACAAGAACAAATCGAGCAGAATCGGCAAAAGAATGATATAAATATGGTTAGCGACAATATTAAAACCGGTAAGAATGGAAGGAATTAACCGGGGAGGAGTAAGCGCCTGAGCTTGTGATTGATCAAAATTGCTATTCATAACATGTCAATTTTACCACATCAGGACTCTGTTTTCCCTATTTACACTGGCTTTATGGGTAGCAAATAATTCGCCTTCACATGATGAAAATAGAACGTAACCATCTTCCTGATACAGACCGGTTGAGCGTGTTGACAGCAACCATTTTGCTGACCTACGCGCTCCTTCCTTTTTTAAACCTGCCTACCCGCGCCCTTGACTTGCAATTTTTAGGCATCTCCTTTGGATTTTCTGTCAACGCTTCGATCTTCTTGGCAATTTTCAATGCCTGCCTGGCTGCCGTAGGCACAGATTGGCTGCTGCAAAGTCACCCTGGTTTTCAGCAGAAGCAAGCGCTCCAGCATGCTCTTGTACCCGCTCTCACCGCCCTGGTGATCGCCGTTCCCCTCGGAACGCTCACCGTCAGCTGGCAATGGTGGGTTATTTTGGGCTTTGGGGGACTGCTGCTCGTGTTGGTTTGGGTGGCAGAATATATTGCCGTTGACCTCACAGACGTGCGCCATACCCTGGCAGTGGTTGCACTGACTGCCGTTTCTTTTGCCCTGCTCCTCATGCTGCTGATCGCCCTCTCCGCCTCAGATGCACGTCTTTACGTTTTGCTGCCAGGCGTTCTGGTAGCCGTCTTTTTCGTCTCTATGCGCACGCTCTACCTGCGTATGGAAGGGCAATGGCAAGTCGTTTTCCCTTTGATAATTGCCCTCATTACCGGGCAGGTGGCGGCTGCACTGCACTATTTGCCCCTCACCGCATTGCAATTTGGGCTGATCTTATTAGCCGTCGCCTATACCCTTACCAGCATTGCAGGCTCCTTAGAAGAACAACGTTCCTGGCGTACTTTATGGATAGAACCTGCCCTCATTGTGATTGTAATCATGGGCATAACTCTCACGGTCAAAGGATAACCTGCGTGCTTGCTGAATCGCTTTCGCTTGCTACTCCGCATTGGAAGATCATCACCGCGCATCTGTCCTCTTGCCTGCCCGAAGAAGGTTGTGGGTTGATTGGCGGACGCGCGAACAGCTGTGAGCAGATATTTCCCATTACGAACGAATTACACAGCCCCACGCGCTTTCGCATGAATCCACACGAACAATGGCAGGCTTTCCGCGTTCTGGAACGAGAGAGCCTTGATCTTCTGGCGATCTTTCATTCTCACCCACAGGGACCGTCTCATCCCTCTGTTACCGACCAAGCTGAATTTGCGTATCCCGGAATCCTTTCCGTGATATGTATGTTCAAGAACAACCAATGGCAAATGCAAGCTTTCCGAATAGAATCAAGCAAAATTATCAAAATTCCGATTACAATTGTGTAAGGGGAATGATTTGCCGGATTTTCGTAACAAAGGTATCCTTATGGGGTTTATACGTATGTCACTTATGGAGGCACCGCTATGCCAATTTTAGAAATCCTGCTCGTGCTCGTTCTTGCTTACCTCATTGGAGCCATCCCCTTTGGATGGATTGTCGTTAAGTTATCCACTGGCAGAGATATTCGCGGCGTAGAAAGTGGACGTACAGGCGGCACAAACGCCATGCGCGCCGCGGGCATTTTCGCGGGCATTCTGACTGCTTCCCTGGATGCTGGCAAGGGTGTATTAGCCGTGTGGATGGCGCGCTGGCTCTCCCCTGTGGATATGCCTTACCGCGATTGGTTACTGGTAGTCGCTTCACTCATGGTCATCATCGGTCACAATTATTCCATCTACCTGCTCGAATATCACCGTCCCACTGCAAAATGGCGTTTCCGTGGCGGCGCAGGTGGCGCGGCTTGCTTTGGCGGGGCAATTGGCTTGTGGGCGCCCATTGGGGTCTTTGTTTTACCCCTGGCCGCGGCGGTTTGGTTCTTTATTGGCTATGCCTCGGTCACAACCATGAGCATCGCCTTCTTTACCATTCTCATCTTTGCGTATAAAGCCATTCAAGGCACGTTGCCCTGGCAATATATTGTTTACGGCATTGTCGCCGAAGCCATCGTCATCTGGGCACTGCGCCCCAACCTGGACCGTCTGCGCAAAGGCACAGAACGCATGCACGGCTTCCGCGTCTGGCTTAAAAAGCGTATTGTACGTTCCTAATCAGAGAAGATTAAAAAAGAGAGAGGGTATTTGCCAGGGGCGTTTTATCACATCGCCAACAGCAAACACCCTCTCTTTTTTTGTAACAGGCAGAACTAAATCTCTTCGTCCGCCTCTGCGGTAGCTATCGCGGGTTGCGCCGCCTCCTCAAGCAGTTGACGTTTATACAGCGAGCGCAAATTGCGCCGGTGCAAATCTTCGGCTAACCCTGCTAGATAAATGCGGCTCTTCCCACAAGATTCAATCGAAATAGAAGCCAATGCTTCTAGCGGCTCGCGCTTGCGTGATGCGCTCTTCACCGCCTTACGAATGGCGCTCAGGTATGCCAGATTTTCCTTGGTGGCGTCTTCAATTTCGCCGCGCAAGATAATATCCCCATGCCCTTGAATGATGTTCTCCAACCCCATTTTGCCGATGGTCTTAATCGTGTTGGTCAACTCATCAATGTCGCCATCCACAATATACGGCAGGGGCATAAACGCATCCCCTGCAAACAAAACGCGGTCTTCCTCGACAAAAATAGAAATGCCGTCTTTCGAATGCCCCGGCGTAGAAGATAGAATGAGGTTCTTCTTGCCCACTCGCAATGTCAGCGTCCCTTGTGAAAAAGTCATGTGAGGGGGAACAATCTTCACCTGCCGAAAAGACGGGTTTTGCTTGCGCGCCGCATCCAACGAAGACTGCCCCCATTCCATCATCGCTGTACGGGTCAAGGAATGCCCAATAATAGTCGCTCCTGGGAAGAAGCAATTCCCCCAAGAATGATCGGCATGATAGTGCGTGTTGATAATATATCGCACCGGAATATTTAACTCTTCCTCGATGAACGTTCTCATCGCAAGAGTTTCCTCTGGAAGAGCAAGAGTATCAATAACGACAGCCCACTGCGGACCCGTAATCGCACCAGCAGTGACCTGAGCATAAATTTCGCTCTGGAACCAATAAACATTTTCAGATATGCGCTCGCGTTGCATGTACCCTTCCGAAGGAGCAAGATTACAAAAATCTTTGCAAGAATAGCACAGATTGAAGCAAAAGTCAAAAAAAGGCTTAAGGTTTCAGTTTGTTGCGTGTAAAGAACAGACCAATCCCCACGCCGCCCAGCAGCAGCATCCCCACGGAGAAGCCAATTAAAATACTGGTGATTTCTGGCAAGGCAGAACCCCCTCCACTCTGACCAGGCATGGGGGTAGCCAGAACCGTCAGGCTGCTGGTCGGCTTCCCTGTGCCTTGCGGACGCGCTGTTCCTGTGCCTATCGTTGAATCAAACGGTGGCGTTCCGCTGCCTGTGGGCGCTAACGTGTACGTAGCCTGCGGCGTGATGGTACTGGTATTCGTTTGCAATGTAAGCACAACAGGACTGGGCGTGCCACTTCCGCTAGACCACACGGTTAACGTCGCAGACGGGATGCGGGTCGGCTGTGAGGTAGGCACGCGCGTTGGAACTTGCGTAGCAGTTGGCGGGGGAATTGTGCGAGTGGGGGTTGGCCCAGGCGTTCTGGTATACGTAGCCGTTGGCCCAGGCGTAGGCGTATGGGTTGCCGTCGCCAGCGTTACCATAGAGGATTGCACAGGTGAATAGAGGATCGTGTTATCTGTACGCACAATTTCCAGCCTATAGTAAAATGTGCTATCCAGTGGACGATTCGCATCCACAAAACTATAAGTCGCCCCGCTTAAATTGTTCCCTTTTCTTGAAATTAAGTCTGTAATTGGGGAAAAATGATTGCCATCCGTCCCTCGTAGCATATAAAAACCGCTTACTTCTGGTTCAACATTTGTACTCCACACCATAGTCACATTTTTATTACTGGAAGAGACATTAAATGTATTCAACACCTGGATGCCCGTCATCAGCGGCAGGTAATTAAAGTCCTTATCCAACGCAGGTCGCCCGCTGGTATCCACTGCCACCTGAATTTCATTCAAATCTGGATGGCATGTGGTTGTCTGACCCACTGCGCCCCCAGCTCCACTGCCATTTGGATTTTGACCGGTCATATTCCACAAATTTGTCACGTTATGGGCTGGCTCATACCACCAGAGTGGATATACTGAAGCGTCTGGAGTGGTAGCGGTTTGCTCACAAAATTGCGTTGAGTTAATAGTCGCCAGGCAGCCTGGGGTTTTATCGTATTTCAGGAACAGGTTGAGTGTCCCTTGTGGAATAGGTCCATCTACCAGAAATACATCCCAATAATTGCCGCAAGGGCTAGGGCTATACCCCGATAAGCTGGCAAATGGCGCGCTTTCCGTCCCCCCAAACCCGTGATTCACCAGATACAGGTCAAAATCACTGCCGCCATCTGTGTGTTGATACGCAATTTGATTATTGTAGGCGTAGGTCTTTGTGGTCGTCACCATGACGCGCCGCACCTGCACACCCCATGCCCCCGGTCGCGCGGCTACCGCTGCCCCTAACTGCTTGCCAGGAGTGATAATACAATGCGTATTGCTTGCGCTTGGAACCGCTAGCCCTCCCCAATAGTTATGCTCTGCTTTACGCGCTGGTAATGCCGCTGTAGCCCCTGTTCCGCAATCGATCAGAGTGCCATTCGCTGCATTGCTGGTTGCCAACCCATTATTGACCAGGTTATTCCCCACCACTTCCAGGGGAGCTGCACTCTGCGCTCCTTCCCAAAAGACCGCTTGCGCTGCATTCTGGTCAATCTGGTTATAGCGTACCGTTACCCCGCCGTTGTTATCATGTACCCATATCGCGCGATTGCCTCGCGTCAAATGATTATATTCAATCACCACGCCATCTGGGCTGTTGACTTCAATCAAGTCACGATGCCCCGCAGGACAATTTGAGCCATCATTCACTTCGAGGTTATTGATCGAAGCTCCGCGAGTCAGCAGCAGCATAGAATTGCTACAAGTATTGCCGCCATACGTCACAGTAGACCCGACAACCCCTTCCAGGATCACCGCTTTATCTACCGTCACAGTGTTACTCTTGATCATGTATTGCCCAAGCGGGATAATAACCGAATGTTCCGGTCGCGCATCAATAGCATCCTTCAAGCCAGTCCCCAATCCGCCCGGTAGATCATCTGCACTGTTGACGAAACACGTTGCAAAGGCAGCGAAAGTGTTGCAATCTGCCGCTGAGGAAGCCACATACACTGCCGCAGTCGGCACGCTCGGCGCGGGGGCAAGCGCAATGCTCGGAGAAGTAGCTTGCTGCGTGCGCGTCCAACCGGTTGAGGCATTCTCGAATAAACGCACCAACACCTTACCGCTGCCGGTAGCATCCTTTGCCAGGCGAAATGCCGCTTGCAGTGAGTCAGCAAACATATTCGCGCCTAATTTTGCAGATCGCGCTCCAATGAATACATACCCGGCTGGCGGGGATGTGTCTTCGGCGCAGTCCCCCGCAGTTGCATAATCCACGCCAGTAGCCGCGCCTTTTGCGCTGGTGGTCAGGCTGGCTGGGTCAATCCATTGTGCAGGGGCATATAAACATAGTTTCACATTCGCGTTTGGCTGGCTGCTGTCAAACGTAGACAAATCGAAATCCATTCCCATATTTACGCGCTGACCGCCGGCGCAGCCCGCATCCGGGCAGGAGAGCGGTCCTGTTTGGGTAATGGTCAATCCAACCATGCGGCTTTTTAACGAATGATTTGCCCATCCTGCGCCAGGGTGCCTGAGCAGCACAATCAAAATTAATACGACAAACAGGTTCGCAGTCCCATAGACCGCGAACTTGACCTTCTGCTCACATTTTTCCTTACCGAACCACTGCCAGGCTGTCAAGTGCATGGCTGATCCTCACAACGTGGGATATTCCACCCGCCTTTGGTTTAAGCGCATGGCTTGACTTTATTTTACAACACTTTGCTTAAAAAGAGTTTGGTACGATCCTGACTTGGGTGGGTAAACAACTGATCGGGCGTCCCCATTTCCATAATTTGCCCGCTATCCATAAAGATCACACGATGCGCTGCCGCCCGTGCGAAGCCCATCTCGTGCGAAACAACCACCATCGTCATGCCCTCTTTGGCTAGTCCCACCATAACATCCAACACTTCCTGAATCATCTCAGGGTCAAGGGCGCTAGTGGGTTCGTCAAAGAGCATAATTTTCGGATTCATCGCCAATGCGCGCGCAATCGCCACACGCTGCTGCTGCCCACCCGAAAGCTGATGCGGGAAGGCGTTGGCTTTCTCTGGAATGCCCACTTTTTCAAGCAGTTCCATCGCCACTTTTTCTGATTCCGCCGTGCTGCGCTTGCGCACCACTTTCTGCGCCAATTCAATATTCTTCCTCACCGTAAGATGCGGGAATAGGTTGAATTGCTGGAACACCATACCCACTTCCGTGCGCACTGCATTGATGTTTTTCGCCCCGTCCAGGGTAATGCCATCTACCACGATCCGCCCGCTCGAAAATTCCTCCAGCCGGTTGATGCAGCGCAATAAGGTAGATTTTCCTGACCCAGAAGGACCAATAATAATCACCACCTCGCCCTTATTTACCGTTAGGCTCACCCCACGCAACGCTTCCACGTTGCCAAACGTCTTCGTGATCCCTTCAATAACAATAATCGGGTCTTCCTTAACCATCGCAAGTTTTTCAGCCATCTCAAACTCCTACTTACCGTTCCTGCAACTTCGTAATACGCTCCAACCAACCTACGATACGCGCACTCAGGATGGTCATAACCAGATACATCAACGCCACAATCGTCCAGGTTTCGATCGGCGTTGCCGTCTGCGCCATAAATTCGCGCCCACGCCGCGTCAGGTCAGCCACTGCCACCACGCTCACCAGGGATGAATCCTTCAGTAATGAGATAAATTCATTCCCCATCGGAGGCAACACCACCCGAATCGCCTGCGGCAGAATCACGTAACGCATCGCTTCAAATTGTGACATGCCCAAGCTGCGCGCCGCTTCCACCTGCCCCTTGCCAATACTCTGAATCCCAGCCCGATAAATTTCGCTCATATATGCCCCGTAACAAATGGTCAAGCCCATAATGGCTGTGAAATACGGGTCAGCAAAATATTTTGTGAACGGTTCATAGTGAATTTGTTTGCCAAATGACTGGATAATGGCTGGAAAAGCAAAATACCAAAAGAAGAGTTGCACCATCAACGGAATGCCGCGCACAACTTCTACATATAATGTAGCAATTCCCTGAATAATTTTATTTTTAGAAAGACGCCCCAACCCACCCATTAAGCCTACAAAAACGGTGACGATGAACGAGCTCACCGTAACACCGATGCTTACGCCAATCCCATCCCACACAAAGTTCACCGCTCGCCCGTAAGGATCGGGGATGGTGAAATATAAAATTGCAATCGTAACCACAACCCCCACCACCAACAGCCACCAACGGTCAAAGCCTGCGCCAGGACTATCGAGCTTGGTACGCACCAATTCTTCTTGCTTTTGCTCTTCAGGGAAACTGATTCCTGCCATGTTGATTCACTCTCTCTCCAAAAGATAAAGATCAGAACTGTTTCTGGTATTTGTATTGTGCACAAAACGCTCAACACAAATACCAGAAATCCATCTGAAAAACGCTGCTTTTGAGTTTCTATCGGGCTTGTCACCCAATAGAAACTCAAAAAGAACGAATATTAACCTACTTGGTCTTTAACCACTGATCTTGCAGCTTCTGAATGGTGCCATCTTTTTGCAGGTCAGCCAGAGCAGCGTTGATCTTCGTCACCAACTCGGTATTGGTCTTGCAAATGGCAATGCCATAATGCTCATCGGTGAACGGCTTGCCAACAACTTTCAGCTTGTCGCTGTTGCGGTTAACATACACCATCGTGGTGGGGTTATCCACAACCGCCGCATCTACCTGACCGTTCATCAGTTCCTGAAAAGCCAGGTCTACCGTATCAAAGGGCTTCACCGTAGCGCCTTCGATCTTCTTGGCTTCAATTTCACCAGTTGTACCTAACTGTACACTGATCCGTTTGCCCTTCAAATCCGCTGGCCCAGTGATGTCATTGTTGTCCACCTTGACGGTAACAATCTGTCCTGCGTCAATATAGGGGGTGGAGAAGGTCATCTTCTTCGAGCGTTCATCGGTAATGGTAATGGCAGAAATCGCCGCATCAAATTGGCAGGTAGAAATGCCCGCTAATACAGAATCAAATGGCGTATTTTTAAATTCAACCGTGTAACCAGCCTTATCGGCGACGGCTTTCATCAAATCAATATCAAAACCAACCAAATCCTTGGTTTTCTCATCCACTGTCTCAAAAGGCGGATAAGAAGCTTCAGATGCTACGCGAATTACAGGCTTGGTAGAACCACCGGTGCTGTTGGTGGCGCTCTGGCAAGCGGTCAGCACCATGCTTAACAAAACGATCAACGAAATCATTACAGAAGCACTGCGTTTCATAACTCTATTCTCCTTTGGCATTTCTAGAGACGTGCGAAACGATTGAGTAACCGACCCGAGGACATTTTCTCCTCTTTTATCCTCTTCCCAACCGCTGGGTAGAAGGACGTCATGGCGAAATGACTGCTCTTTTACCCAATGATTTTCTGACCGAAATTATAAGGTGTTTTGGTGTTTTTTAACGAGCAACTCTCCCTTTTGTTCTTCTCTCCTCTCAGCGGTTAGAATTTACGTCAAGTATGAAAAAAGCCTTTCCTACTGAGGAAAGGCTCTGGGCTTGGCGCGAATGGTTTCACGCACGGAGAACATCAAGCGCAGACAACCGATCCTCTCGGCTTGAAAGGAGGCTCTGGCGTCGAGCGGGATGTAATTCCAGGCGAGCAAACATATTAAGTTCTTTTTTATCATATCTGTTGAAAAACGTCAAGGATGCTGCAAATCTTGTTGTAAATTTACAGGCATTTGTGGAAGAGCCGGCGCATCCAGCGAAAATGCGTGTTCGCCGCGAAACGTGAAGTATGTAATCGCACCCGGGTGAATTTCAATTCCCTGGTGATAGGTCGTATCCATATACTCTACCGAAATTTCATATTTCCCACCCGGCAAATCGCTGAGGACCAGGTTCTCCTGATAGTACCCATCACTGTTGACCGCCAGCTGCCCGTAAGAGTTCACTTCCCACACCTGGTTGTCTTGCACGCTCTTCACCTTCACCACCTGATGCCCAATTAAGGAGCCATTGGTATTCATCACCCGCCCCACCAACACGCCCCACCCCTGCGGCGGCGCTAACCAAAGTTCAGGGTTATAGGTGGAAAAATAACTGTTCTTTTCCATGCGCACTTCAAAATGCAGATGCGGTCCCGTGGTATTCCCCGTCAACCCCACAATCCCCAACGGATCGCCTGTCTTGACGATTTGCCCGTCCACCACATCCACCCGATCCATGTGGGCGTAAATAGTATACAATCGCTGCCCCTGGTAAGCAAAATCATGCCGGATGGCAACCGCAATTCCATAAGGGTCGCCGGGTTTGTTGATGCCATTCATCAAGCCATACCCCGCCCAAACCACCTTGCCATCCCCAGCAGCGATCACGGGTGTATGCAATGGCGCAGGAATATCAATCCCTGTATGCACAATGTCAGACCGGAAAAAAATGCCCCCATAGCGATAGTCCGCTTCGGGCCAGTTGATTTCATCTGCTGCAATAGGGCGGGAAAAGAAGAAATGATCGAACGGGCCCAATGCCCACGGCGTATCATAAAGCGGTGGTCGCCATAAAGATTTTGGCGCAGGACCCGGTTGCGGCAAATCAAACCGCAGAGGGGCTTCCTGAGGAACTTCTATGGTGGATGCTTGCTTCGGCACAGCCGTCCCTTGCGCCTCTTTTGTCTGCACAGGGACGGCGGTTACCATTGCCGCGCTGATCGCCGTTTGCTTTACAATCGGGTTTACTGCGCTCTGGCAGGCTGTCGCTTGTAAAAATAAGATCGCCGCCAGGCTTAATTTCAAAAATAGCGTCCCCTTTTTCATGGCTGCATATTCGGTGGCGGCGTAAGCGTTGCCCTGCGCTGTGGAACAGGCATGGCGGAGGGCGTGCGCGTGGCAGCGGGGAAGGGCGTTTTTGGTATCATGGTTTCAGTGGGTAGCTTGGTTGGGTGTGGCGTAGCTGTCATCAACGCTTCAGGCGGATAGAGTTGCGTCATCGCGCTCTGCCAATCTAGCCCATCGGTGCGCGCAAATTCATTCGCGCGAATCGCCAGATAATTGGTGCGCCAGGGGATCAGCGCAGGCAGCCGTTCCCATCCATACCGCGATGCCAGCTCCGTCAGGTTAATCCAATACCCATCCGGTGGCGCAGTTTGCTTGCCCCCCTGTTCATAAGCACGCGTATTCCCCGAATACCGCACATTTAAATCCCAAGTCATCTCACGAATAGGCAGCCCCATCGAACCATCCTGATAGCGCGCCCTCAGATATACGCGCCAATACGTTTGCCCGCCAAGCTCCTCACGCGCCACCGTCATCCACCCGGCGGATAAATACAAGGGGTTCAACGTAAAAGCGCGTCCAGTCGCCAGCCAATCTTGATCCAAAGCAGGGTCATTGGTTGCAGTGAGCGGCACAAAGGCATTTTCCAGACTAGAGAACGCATCCCAGCCAGTTTCTTGCGCCACCGCGCTGCGCAGTGCATCAAATGAGTCAATTACTCCGGCATGTAACATCGCCTGTGGAGCGGTAACATCCTTCAACGGGAGCAGTTGACTCCTGCCGGTTGGGTTTGCCTGCGCGATAGTGGTGGCGCTAAAAAGTGGGGGCGGCGCGGTTTGATCTCCCTGCTGAATCGTCTGCGCCAGCCAGGTGGGCAGCGGCGCATTCACCCAGGTGAAACCATACGCGCTGCCAGGCAAATCCACTGGAGGCAGGCTTAACCGCCCCGTGTTCGCATCGTATGCAGTCAGTTGCAATTGATTCGCCGCTCGCCACTCCGCAAATATCACCTTTCCATCCCCACTCCAGAGGGGACGGTCGCCTTGCGCGTTAAGCAGTACACTTTGTTCCCTCTGCGCATCCCACACCGTTATCCGGTGATCGCCATGGGTCTCCGATGACCAGGCAAGCCTATGCCCATCCTTACTCCAGGCTGGAAAAGAGTCATTTGAAAGCGGGGTATTGCTGACGTTCGTAAAGCGGTGGTCAATCTGATCCAAATCCGCCAACCACACATCTTCATCCCCGCTCTTGTCAGATACAAACGCAACCTGCCGTCCCTGTGGCGACCACGCCGGCGAACGTTCCACCCCATCCCAATCGGTTAGGCGTTCCGGTTGGGCGTGTTCATCCATCAAAGAAAGCAGATAAATATCCTGCCCAATGCCATCCGAATGTTCATAAGCCAACCACTGCCCATCCGGTGACCAAGTAGGCGCGCCTTCGTAATCAGGTGTACCTGTCAACCGCCGCGTGACGCCCGTCTCCAGGTCCAGCAAGAAAAGGTCCCAATATCCATTCTGACGCGAGCTATACGCCACTTTCTTACCATCTGGACTGACAGCCGGGTCAATATCATCCCAAGGGGCATGGCTGATGCGCGTTAGGGCTAAATTAAGCGGATGATAAGCAAACAAATGCGTATTGACCCCATCCCGCAATGATAAAACCATCACCCCGTCCGTCTGACTATCTTTCGAGATGGATTGCGCGGAGGGCAGCACAGACGCTGTCGCAGTCGAGGCAATTGTCTTCTCCGCCGTAGCAGAAACGACCACAGAATCCTCTGCCTGGGGCGTTAGCAATGGGGTAGCGGATACACTCTGCTTAACCCACCAAATCATCCCCCCTATACCGATCAGGACAGGCAAGAGAAAGAGAAAAAAACGGTACGAATTGCGTAGTAGTTTCATCTGTTGCGATTTTAGCACGATTTCGACGCTCCAGAGCAGGCTAACCAGCGCCTATCAGGGTTGTAAGCTCAGTAGCCGCAGCGGGTCAAATACCTGGAATGCGCCACTCACTCGCCACAGGCAATACGCGCGCCGTTCGTCCTCTGTGGCAGTGGTGGTGTAATGCGCCATGCTTGCAAAAGTTTCGTCCACCGGACCCACGCGCGTTTCAAAGTGCAAATGTGGGTTCACCGAGTTGCCCGTTGTTCCCACCTCGCCAATCGTATCTCCACAAGCCACCTGCTCGCCTGTCTGCCGCGAAGAAGGCGCGTCCATGTGCGCATAGAGGACATACAAGGAGCGGTCTTTTGCGCTCACCCTCCCGGCTGCCGTATCAGGTAGATATGACGGACATACCAGGCTGAGAGAAGGTTGAATTTCGTTGCGCGGAGCAGGCAAGTTCAATGCCTCTACCCATTTGGCAGGCAAAGTTGAAAGCGGCGTCTCAATAATAATAGCGTTCCCATAAGGTGCGCGATCAGGCAACACGCCTGCCACCTTCCCCGCCAATGCAGCATGAATTGGCAGCCTCAGCATAGTGGTATGCACCCCACGCGACCAGTACGCCAGATCAACCCCATGATGACCATCATCCATGCCAGGGCGCGGCGCTTGAAATGGCGTCTTGAGTAAGTCCGGCGAGGTGATTTCGCTTAACGAAATATCCTCTAATGGGGAACATAGCCCAGCAGATGAAATCGTAGATGAGGTCGGCGCTTGCGTTGCTGTGGGCAAAAGTGTTAGCGGAACGGTTGGCGTCGCAGCAATGGTTGCCGTAGCCGTTGCGGCAAACGTGACGGTAAGCGTGGGTTGGCTTACCGTCACCCTCACAGTGGGTATTTGAGTTTTGTCTGGCAAACCAACGCAACCCACCAGCAGGCAAAGAATACAAATATTCCTCAGCAAGCGCAAAATATATTCCTCTTTCCGTTATCCAGGGTGACGATCGTAAAAATACTGCCATCCCGATAACGTACATTCGATTCGAGTGATCGGAGTATCACCTGGATCATAACGCTCAATATCCACAGCGTCAAACAGAAATCTTGTTTCCCCCCCCGCTTTATCGCTTTTCCGTTTTCATGATATGATAGTTTTTATGATGACTGCCCTCCTTAAAACCATGCGCCCTCGCCAATGGCCGAAAAACGCTTTCGTGCTGGCGGCTGTCATCTTTGATCGTCAGCTCAGTCTGACAGATCCTCAGCCCCTCGTCCGTTCACTAACCGGCATGCTGCTGTTTATTCTGCTTTCCAGTGCAATTTACCTGATCAATGATATTGCAGACGTAGAAGCAGATCGGATGCACCCCAAAAAGCGATTCCGCCCCATTGCCGCTGGCACACTATCCGTTCCCACCGCCATTATTGCGGCAGTCATCTTTGTGCTGATTGCTTTCGTGGGTGCATACTTCCTATCCCCTGATTTCTTTATCCTCGCGCTACTCTATTTGCTGATTAACCTGGCATATTCCAACTGGTTGAAGCATATTCCCATCCTGGATGTATTGGTGCTTGCTTCATTTTATGTGTTGCGGGTAGGCGCGGGCGTCACCATCATTCAGGTGCAGCGCTTCTCCCCTTGGCTGTATGTCGTCACCACTTTGTTGGCGCTCTATATCGGCTTTGGCAAGCGCCGCGCTGAAATTACCCTCATGCACGAGGGCGCAAACGCTCATCGACCTGTCCTGCAAGGCTATAACCTGCCCTTGCTTGACCAGCTCATTACCATTGTCTCTAGCAGCACCATTCTCACCTACAGCCTCTACACTTTCTCCGCGCCCAATCTCCCCACCAACCACAGCATGATGCTCACTATCCCATTTGTGTTGTATGGTGTGTTTCGCTATCTTTATCTCATTCAGGTCAAACAGGAAGGCGGCGCCCCCGAAGAGCTGATTTTGCGAGATCGTCCTTTACAGTTGACCATCGTTTTCTACGGGATGGCGATTTTCATTATCTTCTACCTGTTGCCTCATTTCAACCTTAGCGTCCTTCCTCAAGGCTAACCTCCTATGCCCGCTATCACTACCACTGCCCCCGGAAAAGTGATTCTCCTGGGTGAACATGCCGTTGTGTATGATCGCCCTGCCCTGGCTGTGCCTGTCACCCAAGTTTACGCCAAGGCAACCGTCTCGCCAGATATTTCTGCGCCGCAAGGACGGGTATGGATCAACGCCAAAGACATTGGGCTTTCCACCAACCTCGCCGACCTGCCTGCGGATCATCCCTTTGCCGTCACTGCCAGCAGCGTACTCGAAACGTTAGGGATCACGCGCTTTCCAGCCCTCAAATTGCAAATTATCTCCACCATTCCCATTGCCGCTGGGTTAGGTTCTGGTGCGGCGGTAGCGGTGGCAATGGCGCGCGCCCTGGCTGCCTTTGTCGGGCGGTCGCTGACCCCTGCGCAGGCTTCCGCAATCGCCTATCGCACCGATCAATGCTATCACGGCACGCCATCCGGCATTGATAATACCGTTGTTGCCTATGCGCATCCTATCTTCTTCAAACGCAGCCAGCCCTTTGAACTCCTGCCCATCGCCAGCCCTTTTACCCTGGTCATCGCCAACAGTGGACCCGCTCGTCCGACAGGCGAGGTCGTGGCAGATGTGCGCGCCGCCTGGCAAAAAGACCCTGCTCGTCTGGATGCCTTATTTGATCAAATCGCCGAAATTGCCAATCAGGCGCGTATAGAGCTTGAAACCGGCAACATCCCCGCCTTGGGCAGCCTGATGACCCGTAACCATGCCCTCTTACAGCAACTCACCGTCTCTTCCCCTGTATTAGATCGCCTGGTGGATGCTGCCATCCATGCAGGCGCGTTCGGCGCAAAGCTCTCTGGCGGTGGACGCGGCGGCAATATGCTTGCTCTAGTCGCCCCCGAACAAGCCCAGCCTGTTGCGGATGCGCTCACCCAGGCGGGTGCGGTAAACATCCTCATCACCCAGGTAAGCGCGTCCCATGTCTGAAACGGAACTGCTCTTCCTCAAATTAGGCGGCTCCCTCATCACCGATAAAGATCAGCCTCACACCTCGAACTTGCCGGTTATTCAACGGCTTGCCAAGGAAATTGCTGCTTTCCGATCCGCTCACCCATCTACGTCTCTAGTCATTGGGCATGGCTCCGGTTCATTTGGGCATATTGCGGCACAAAAATATCACACCCGCGACGGCGTCCGCACCCCTGCCGAATGGCGTGGCTTTGCCGAAGTCTGGAGCGAAGCGCGAGCCCTGCACGAAATCATCACGCACGCCCTGCTAACAGCCGGCTTGCCTTGTATTGCATTTCAGCCCTCTGCATCTATCCTTACAGATCAGCGCAAGATCACCCATTGGAATCTCGCTCCCCTTCAGTCCGCGCTGCACGCCAACCTGATCCCCATTGTCTATGGCGATGTGGTCTTTGATACCGCCCTCGGCGGCTCCATTCTCTCCACCGAAGAATTATTTTTTCATCTAGCGGAGCAACTCACCCCTACCCGCATCCTTCTGGCGGGATTAGAAAGAGGCGTCTGGCAAGATTTTCCAACCTGCACACGCTTGCTGACGGAGATCACCCCAGCGCAGTTGCCCTCCCTGGGTGCGCAGGTCGGCGGCTCTGTCAGCCCAGACGTTACCGGTGGAATGCGTCAAAAAGTAGAAATGATGCTCGCTCTCAGCCAGCGCATTTCCCCCTTCTCTGCCCAAATTTTTTCCGCGATTCCCCCTAAAGCTCTCTTGCGCGCCCTTAATGGGGAAAAGATAGGTACACTTTTGCACAATCCAGAGTAAAATACATTATTCTCCTTCTCTTAAAAAAGGAACGAGAAAACAGTCTTAACAGCATATACCGTGTGAGTCTCCTCAGGAGGGAATTTTATGATCTTTACACGTGAAAAACTCGAAGATATTGAAGCGCAATCCCTTGCGCCTTACGGACTGCGCAGTAAAAACTCGCGTGGACGGCGCGTGCAGGAAGATGAAGCTGAATTCCGCACCCGCTTTCAACGCGACCGCGACCGTATTCTGCATACCACTGCCTTCCGCCGCCTGGAATATAAAACCCAGGTCTTTATCAACTACGAAGGCGATTATTACCGCACCCGCCTCACCCACACCCTCGAAGTGGCTCAAATTGGTCGCTCCATCGCCCTGGCGTTAGGCGCGAACGAAACCGTCACCGAAGCCATCTGTCTGGCGCACGACATGGGACATCCTCCTTTTGGTCATTCCGGTGAATCTACCCTCTCGCGCCTCATGCGCGATCATGGCGGATTCGATCACAACAAGCAGTCTTTCCGTATTGTCACCGAGCTAGAGCAGCGTTATCCAAAATTCGCAGGGCTAAACCTCACCTGGGAAGTGCTGGAAGGGTTGGTCAAGCACGAAACAGAGTATGATATTTCCGATGCCTCCGCCTTTAACCCCGAATTGCGCGGTCATATTGAAGCCCAAATCTCCAACGTCGCCGATGAACTCACCTATACCGCCCATGACCTGGATGATGGCTTACGCTCTGGGATGATTACCGCCCCCATGCTCGATGGCATTGCCCTGTGGGAAATTTTGATGAAAAGCATTGGCTGGGATGGGAACAATTTTGACGAAATGACCCGTCACCGCCTGGTTCGCCGCCTGATCGGGATGGAAGTGGATGACTTGGTGCGTACTTCTGACCAGCACTTGCGCGAAAGTGGCGTCCGTTCTGTAGACGAGTTACAGCGTCTGCCGTATAATGTAGTAGGCTTTAGTGAAGATATGCGCCGCCGCAACCGCGAGCTAAAAGATTTCCTGTACAACAATCTTTATCGCCACTATCGCGTGATGCGCATGACTGTCAAAGCCGAGCGTATCCTCACTGACCTGTTCCAGGCATATTGTTCTGAAGTATCCATTCTGCCCGCCCACGTCCAAAACCTCATCGCTACACGCGGCGCAGAACGTACAATCTGCGACTATATCGCCGGAATGACTGATCGCTTCGCTATCGAAGAACATCAGAAGCTGTTTGATCCAACTCGCCTGCCCTAATTTTCCCCTCCCTGGGCATAGGTTAGTATTTACACTCCATGGATCTCGCTCATCAACCCTACGTGAGATTCTTGAATAGGACGGACTGAATGAACGAAGTACATTATCTAACCGCCGAAGGGGCGGAAAAATTGCGCGCCGAATTAGAATACCTCAAAGGAACCGCCCGTGACCAGCTGGCACAGCGCCTGCGAGCCGCTATTCAACTAGGTGATCTGTCTGAAAACGCCGATTATATCTCTGCCAAAGAAGATCAGGCTTTCCTTGAAGGGCGCATCCTGGAATTAAGCGATCTGCTGAACAATGTGCAAATCATTGATAATATCAAGCAAACCAAGGGCGTTGTGGATATTGGTTCGCACGTCACCATTCAGGAAGATGAGTTCCCCGAGGAAAAATATCACATCGTTGGTCCCAAAGAAGCTGACCCAACGAAAGAACGTATTTCGCACGAATCGCCTATTGGCAAGGCGCTCATTGGTCATCGCGTAGGCGATATTGTAGCCGCCGAAACCCCCAACGGCACCATCCGCTTCAAGATCCTCAAAATCGAATAACCTTACCACATCTCCATTCGGACATAAAAAATTGGGTGTCTGTAGACACCCAATTTTTTTGTGCTTATAGAGGACTTTTAGCCTATTTCGGGTCTTTCTTGCTCCAAATGCGCAGGCGCAGCGTCATCTGATTAAAGAAGCTGCTGGTGGGCAAAGCGCCCTGACCGTATTCCATACTTTCCACAGTCGCCTCTAAACGCAGGGAGACAGTCTGTAATAACATCAGCCTGCCGTTTTCTGCGGCTACCGGGTCGCCCTTGTCCGCCAAACGCTGCGAAATACCCATATCGCCAAAGGCATGATCGCTCATCAAAATTTTGGTGATCGTTTGAGCGTCATTTTTATCAAATAACCAAACCTCAAACGCGGTCACCTTCTTCGGCTCACCAACCCCAATCGTATCAATGATCGCTACGCCACATTCGCCCAAGAATTTCCCATTGTCATCTCGTTCAATGCCAAATGATTCCTCATAGGTGTCGTTGCCAATGGTATACGTGGTCAAATATTCTGCGGTGAAATTCCAATCCTCTACGCTTGTTCCCATTTGAGGAGCCACTACAGCGCCTGGTACCACAGCACCAGCAGCAGGAGCAGATTCATTCATCGCAGGGTCTACCGTTCTGGCAACGCGCGAAGAAACCGCCGCACTCGAAATTGGGGCTACCGTTGAACGGACTACATTGCGCGTTAATCCCGGTTTGCGGTTACGGAACAGCAGCAAATACACCAACAAGCCGCCAATCAACAGCAGAATCACACAGAACGCACCCAATAATACAGGCACACTAGAGGACGTCCCTGATGCGGGCGTTGAAGTTGCGTTCGGTTGAACTGTCGCATTCGGCTGCCCCGGCACGACGGACTCACCACCCTTTACCGCTACCGCAAACACGTTCACGTCATTGGAGGTTAAGCCATAAATCTGAGCGCCATTCTTTAATTGCTCAAGGTAACTTGGTCCCTTTTCCCCCAATTGGGCAAAGCGCGAGGCAGCCAAGCCAGCATTATGGTCACGGGTGTATGATTGCACACTCATGACAAGATAATCCTGCTGCAAGTCTGCACGTAAATTTGTGATGGATGCATCATAATACTGCACTGGCCAGATTCCCCACCCAATGATGAGTCCAATGATCAAGCCAGCAACAGCGCCGATCCCTGCTGCGATCCACATTTGCCGACTAATTTGCCCAAGAAACTTGTTCATATCCTTGCTCCTGATGATGAGTTGAAGAGTCTTCTTTTATGATTGTAGATGAGGATGTTCGCAGATGCAACTAAATCTTTGCACCTATTTTCTTTCTATACTTCTGATGCAAGGTTCATGCCTCCTCAGACGTTGCTTCTCCTTCATTGACTTCCTCTTGCAAGAAACTCTCTGAACACTTTAGGCATTGGACTTCCCGTTTATTGGCAATGACCAACAAGCCACCGCATTTGGGGCAGGGCGTGGGAATGGGGCGTTTCCAGGATGTAAATGGGCAGGTAGGGTAATTGGAGCATCCATAGAAGATTCGCCCCTTACGCGTCTTGCGTGCAACCAATTCGCCGCCGCATTCCGGGCAGTTCACCCCAATTTTTTCCAACAACGCCTCAGTATAGCGGCACGTGGGAAAATTGCTGCAGCTGATAAACTTGCCGAACCTTCCCCAACGAATAATCAGGTCATGCCCACACTGCGGACACGCGCGCCCAACCTGTTCCGGCTCCATCTTTGTCTCAGGCATTTCCTCGCGGGCGCGTTCCATCTGCGGACCAAACGAACTGTAGAAATTTCGCACCACCTCCACCCATGGGCGATCCCCCTCCGCCACGTCATCCAGGTCTTCTTCCATGTGCGCGGTGAAATTTGTGTCCACAATTTCTGGGAAATGCGAAACCAGCAGGTCATTGACCAGAATCCCTGTCTCTGTGGGCATTAGACGCTTATTTTCACGCACCACATACCCGCGTTCCTGAATGGTAGACAGAATCGGCGCGTATGTGGATGGGCGACCAATGCCAAACTCTTCCAGGGTCTTCACCAGAGTAGCTTCGGTAAATCGCGGCGGCGGCTGAGTAAAGTGCTGTTCAGGCAATAGGCGTTCCAGCTTTTGCCGCTGACCTTCTTCCAACGTGGCGGGAATACGCACATTCTCGCCTTCCTCCGCCGCCAGGTCTTCATCGCGCGTTTCCTCATATAACGTCAGGAAGCCTGCAAAGCGGAGAATAGAGCCTGATGCGCGCAGCAGGTAAGCCTTTTGCGTCCCTGAACTGGTGATTTCGACCGATACGGTATCAAAGATTGCCGCTTCCATCTGCGACGCCACAAACCGCTGCCAGATGAGCTGATAGAGCTTAAATTGATCGCGATTCAGGTACGATTTTATCTTATCGGGTGAGCGCTTCACCGAGGTAGGGCGAATGGCTTCATGGGCTTCCTGCGCGCCCTTCACGCGGGTCTTATATAGCGGCGCAGTTTCAGGCATAAATGGCTTGCTATACACTTGCTCAATGTATTCACGCGCTTCCTGTTGTGCAACTTGCGCTACATTGGTGGAGTCGGTGCGCATATAGGTGATTAAACCAGTATTCCCGCCTTCCTCTTCCCCAATATCTAACCCCTCATACAACTGCTGTGCCAAAGCCATGGTCCGCCGCGCGGTAAACTCTAACCGGCGGGAGGCTTCTTGCTGCAATGTGCTGGTGATAAACGGCGCTGCCGATTTACGCCGGCGTTCACTCCGTTTAATCTTAGAAATGGCATAATCCGCCTTTTCCATATCCGCCAACATCCCGTTGACCACTTCCTGGTTGGGCAGCTGCGCTTCTTCATCATCAATCCGCGCTAGTCGCGCACGGAAGTTTCCATCACTGCCTTCAGGCAGCAAGTCCGCTTCTATCGTCCAATATTCAGTGGGGACAAATTCTTCAATTTTGCGCTCGCGTTCAGCAATCAACCGCAACGCCACCGACTGCACCCGCCCTGCCGATAACCGACTGCGAACTTTTTCCCATAGAAGCGGGCTGAGGCTATACCCCACCAACCGGTCCAAGATACGCCGCGCCTGCTGCGCATCCACCAACGCCATATTAATACTTCGGCTGTTGGCAAACGCCTCGCGAATCGCTGTCTGGGTAATTTCATGGAAGACGACACGATGCGTCACGCTCGGGTCAATTTCCACTGCTTCCATCAAGTGCCAGGCAATCGCCTCCCCTTCGCGATCAGGGTCGGTTGCCAGGTACACTTCTTCAGATTGCTTCGCCAGTTCTTTCAAGTCTTTAACAATCTGTTGCTTTTCATTCGGCACACGATACTTAGGCTGAAAGTCATGTTCTACATCCACCGAGAGAGATGAGCGCAGCAAATCACGCACATGCCCTACCGAGGCGCGCACGGTATACCCATGCCCCAGGTAACGCCCGATGGTCTTTGCCTTCGCAGGCGATTCCACAATCACCAATTTGCCTTTACGCGCCGCAGGTTGTTTTTCGCGCGGCGCTTTCGGGCTTTTAGCAGGCGCAACCATGCCTTCATGCGCTTCTGACCGTCCTAGGCGATACATTCCAGTGCCACACACAGGGCAGGTTCCGCGCGTAACCGGCGCGCCTACCGCGTTAAATTCCGCCTTTGGTTCCAGCATTTCTCGTTTGGCCTTACATTTTACGCAATACGCTTCCAAAGATTTTTCTCCTGCAAAAGCGCCTCGGGGCTAATTTCGTCAGAAAGGGAAAAATTCTCTCGTCCTCCCTATCAATACTCTCCTGCCCACTTCAGCGACTTATAAATAACGACTTTGTGCCCCCTGCTTCAATAAGCTTACCACTTCTTTTACCTTTTGCGCCTGTTCTCGCGCACAAATAAGGATGGCATCTGGTGTTTCAACCACCACCAGGCGATTTACGCCAATGGTAACGATAATTCGTTCGCTTTCTTCTGCCCAAACCAGTGTGTCACGGGTATCCAGTCCAATGTAATGCGCATCCAATACGACATTACCCTTCTCATCCGCGTCAAACACTTCAAACATAGATTCCCAGCTGCCCACGTCATTCCACCCCAGGTCAATGGCGGGCAGCACAGCCACCTTAGCGGCATGTTCCATAATGCCATAGTCAATCGTCTGATTCTGCAACCCGGGCCACACCGATTCTACCATCGCAGCGCGCCCTGGGCTGTTCCATGCGACCTCAATCTTTTCTAACTGTGCCATTAATTCGGGCATTTGGCGTTGAAATTCTGCCGCAATACAATCCACCCGCCAGATAAACATACCCGAATTCCAATCGTGGTCGCCACGCTCCAAGAATGTGCGTGCAGTTGGCTCATCGGGCTTCTCGCGGAATTTCTTTACCTGAAAAACAGTAAAGGGGTAATTCTTCAAAATAGGACCGCGTTGAATATACCCGTAGCCGGTCGCTGCAAAGGTTGGACGAATGCCCAACGTCACTAAATATTGCTCTTGTGCCAGAGTATAAGCGTTTTTTAGCAGTTGTTCGAACAATTCGTTATTTTGGATCAAATGATCCGCCGCCAAAATCGCCATCACCGCCTGCGGGTCGCGCTGACGCAGCGCAATGGTCGCCAAACCCACCACAGAAGCCGTACCGCGCGGCGTTGGCTCAATTAAGAAATTCTCCGCCGGAAGGTCAGCAAATTGGCACTGCAATTCCTCTACCTGACTGGCAACTGTCACCACAAAAATCCGCTCAGGAGAGAAAATACCCGCCAACCGATCTACCGCTAATTGAAAAAGAGAACGATCTGTGCCTAATTTCACCATTTGCTTGGGGCGAGATTGGCGCGAGAGCGGCCATAATCGAGTACCCCCGCCACCTGCCATTATGACTGCATAGTAATGTTCATACATAAGGTTTAATCCGGTCATTCAAAAGTAAGTATGTTTTCTCAATTACGAGAAAAAGTCATCCCATCTAAATTGCGCACCATGCCCTTAAGCTCCATTAACGACAGTGTAGCCGATACTGTTTGAATTGGCAAGCCTGCCATTACGGAAATCTCATCCACATGACGCGGTTCATTGGTTAAAAGTTGCAATAATTGCTCTTCTAAGTCATCCGCGGCAATTAACATGCGCGCCTCATATTGTTTTTTGGTTTTATCCAGATGGAGAGCTTGCAAAATTTGTTCAAAATCCGTAAGGGGTGCGCAGCCGTTATTGATAAGCTGGTTTGTCCCCTTACTGAGCGGCGCATAAATCCCGCCCGGCACCGCAAAAACTTCCCGCCCCTGCTCACGCGCAAACGCCGCCGTGATCAGCGATCCGCTCACATTGCCCGCCTCTACCACCACCGTAGCAAGCGATAATCCTGCAATCAACCGGTTGCGCGGCGGAAAATTGGTGCTTTCTGGCTGTGTTCCCAACGGATAATCGCTGATGACCGCGCCATGTTCGGCAATTTGAGCGGCTAACCCAGCATGTTCTGGCGGATAAATTTGATCTACCCCACTGCCCAGCACTGCCAGGGTGCGCCCGCCCATTTTCAACGCCGTCTCATGCGCGATGCGATCCACTCCACGCGCCAGCCCACTGACGACCGTAATATGATTCTGCACCAGGAAGGCGGACAAATCTTCCGTTACCTGCCTGCCGTAGCCTGTGACGCGGCGCGTACCCACAACCGCAACCGCCCAATTATCTTCCTGGGTTACCGCTCCACGCAAATAGAGTACCGCCGGAGAATTTCCGATCTCCTTCAGGCGTGTAGGATAATCATCGTCTTCCCAGGTGACGATCTTCACCTTCCCGTCATTTGCCCGTTGCCAGATTTTCTCCACTGGTTGGCTCTGACGCAGGCGCACAACGTTTTTGACAACCATGGGCGGCAGTCCAGCGTGCAGCAAATCCTCTTCACTAGCCTGCCAGGCAGCTTCTGCATTCCCAAAATAAGCGAGCAGTGCGCGCATGCGCACCGCTCCTATTCCTTTCACCAGGTTGAACGCAACCCAATATGCTTTGCTATCCATGAGGAGAAAATTCCGTTAGTAATATTCCAGCAGATGGACGGTCATCACCTGCTGTTCCAGGTCTATTTTTAAGATGACCTCATCGGTAGCGGGCAGCAGCAATTCCTTATTTTCTAAGGTTTGCACCACATAAACATCATTCGCACCCGTTTCAATAATGTGATCCAGCTTCCCAATTTCCTGCCCGGCTTCATCCACCACTTTTAACCCCAACAATTGGTGGTGATAATACTGCCCTTCTGGCAAAACAGGCAACCCTTGGGCTTTGATATATACCGTAGACCCGCGCAGCATATTGGCTTCTTCAGGCGTATGCAGCCCTTCCAGGCGCACAATCAAATCGCGATCTGTGCGGCGTACGCTCACCATGCGCATTAGTTGATGTTCTTCGCCCACAAAAACTAGCTTGCCAGAGCGCAGCCGATCGGGGAAATCCGTGAGAATTTCCATTAACATTGCACCCTCAATGCCATGCGTGCGGCGCAAACGACCCACCGCTAAGTATAAAAGCTCGCCCGTGCTGGGCGAGCCTTTGGATGGATCAGGCTGTGTAGAAGGGGATAATCGCCGTTTCATCGTGGTTCAATGACATCAAGGGAAACCTGCTTCCCCTCACGAGCAGCGGATACGCGCAACAAAATACGCATTGCATTCGCCACCCGTCCATTTTTGCCAATCACTCTGCCCATATCTTCTCTGGCTACGCGCAGTTCCAGGTGGGACTTGCCGCTGCCTCGCGGCTCCGTCACCAATACCTGACTTGGATCATCTACCAGCGAACGGGCAATGTATTCAATCAATTCTTTCACGGGTTTGCCACCTTTCCACCCTTTAGCGCTTATGGAAAATGTTCCTCCTTAAGCGATTATTTTGATCTGCAAAGTTGAAAAAATATCCCAACTTTGCAGATCAAAAATTTTTACAAAAACTTACTTAGCCGTCTGGCGGGTCTGCGGGTTGACATTACGGGCTTCAATCCCGGCGCGGGCTTCCACGACCAGGGCTTCCACATTTTCACCAGCCTTAAAACGTTTATACCGTTCTAAAGAGCCAATGGTGGTCAATAACTTGACCACAGATTCACTCGGTTGAGCACCCTTGCTCATCCAATCATACAGACGATCTTCTTTAATTTCAATCGTCGCCGGGTGAGTGCGTGGGTTATAGAAACCTAGAATCTCCAAAAAACGACCATCGCGCGGGCTTTCAATGTTTGCGACCACAATACGATAGGTTGGCTGATGCTTCAGACCAACGCGGCGTAGACGAATACGAACCATGGAAATCAATCTCCTTAAAAATCAGAAAGCAAATGTTATTGTTATTATATCCCCACTCAGCGGAGCCGAAAGACCGAGGAACGCAGAAGGATGCGCCATCTTTCCCACTCCCCTTCATGGGAGCTTACCCAAACAAGCGGGGCAGGTTACGCCCCCCTGTTTTTTGAATAGTTTTAAACATGCGCTGCGCCTCACGGAACTGCTTCAACAGACGATTCACATCCTGCACTTCCGTTCCAGAGCCGCGCGCAATCCGCCGCCGCCGACTGGCATTCAGCACATCAGGGCTGCGGCGTTCCACCTTGGTCATCGAGCTGAGAATGGCTTCCGTCATTTTCATCTGACTTTCGGCGTCTTTCGGGTCAATACCGCGCGCCGCCTGACCTAAATTCCCAGGCAGCATCTCTAAAATTTGCGCAATTGGACCCATTTTGCGCACCTGCTTAAGCTGATTGGCGAAATCGTCCAGACTAAACTGCCCAGACATCATCCGCTCGGCTTGCTCACGCGATGTCTTTTCATCAAAGGCATTCTGCGCGCGCTCAATCAACCCAAGCATATCACCCATTCCCAAAATACGCGAGGCTAACCGGTCAGGATCATAAGCTTCAATGCCATCTAATCCTTCCCCGGTACCCAGGTACTTGATAGGAACGCCTGTTACTGAACGAACGGAGATGGCTGCGCCACCGCGCGCATCCCCATCCATCTTTGTAAAAATTAAACCCGTAATCGCCACCGCATCGCGGAAACCTTCCGCCACATGAAGAGCTTCCTGACCAATCATCGCATCCACCACCAGCAGTGTTTCGGCTGGCTGGACTTTAGCGGTAATGGCGCGCAATTCGTTCATCAGCTCATCATCCAACTGAGAACGACCCGCCGTATCAATAATCATAATGCTGTAGCTGCCCTTTTGGGCTTGCTCAAAGGCATGCGCCACCAGGTCAGGCGGTTTAACGCCAGGCTCGTGGAAAACCGGCACGCCAATCTTTTCACCCAGGGTCTGAATCTGCTTTACAGCTGCCGGGCGGTAAGGGTCAGCCGCTACCAGCATCAGCCGTTCGCCTTGCGAGCGCAGAATCTTTGCCAGTTTCGCAGCCGCAGTCGTCTTGCCCGAGCCTTGCAGCCCAACCAGCATCATCACCCGCGGCTTCGCCCCCGCCAGGTTGAGCCGGGTAGCCTCGCCCAGGGTGGCAATCAGTTCTTCATGGACAATCTTCACCACCTGCTGCGCTGGATTCAAGGCTTTTGAGACCTCAATCCCCACCGCGCGCGCCCGTACCCGCGCCACAAAACCCTTGACCACGCTATAATGTACGTCAGCCTCTAAAAGCGCCATCCGCACTTCGCGCATCACGGCATCAACATCCTCTTCGGTCAGCTTACCGCGCCGCTTCAGCTGTTGAAAAATTTGGTCAAGTCGTTCCGTCAGGTTCTCAAACACAGTAGGTTAATCAATTCCCTTAAGTCAGATTGCCTTCTATAGAAATTCATAGAAGTATACAAACGATTGTCAATTTTATCTGTTTAAAGGAGAAAGGTCAAGGGAACATGAAAAATTTGCTTTCCCTGAAGACAGGCTCATTTTTCATCCAGACAGAAGGTTGACAATTCGCATACCTTCCTTTACAATGTGCCTACGCTTAACCAATCGTATTTCGGCGACGTCGCCAAGTGGCAAGGCAAGGGTCTGCAAAACCCTCATCATGGGTTCAAATCCCATCGTCGCCTCTCCGAAACAACAGAGCAGCCCACTGCTCTGTTTTATTTTCCTAACCTTCTCCTCTCATCCCCAACTCTGCCGAAAATAGCAGCTTGTTGCCCTCTGATCCCATCTCCGTGACCATAATTCTTGTCAACCTGCCCTGGTCAGGCAAATCACGCTGTCTTAAAAAGTTGATCGCCCTCCCCACCTGGTCTTCTTTTAACCCATACGCCAGGGTAACATGCGGGACCCACGTCTCCGGTAGGTAGTATTCATTTGCCCCAGATAAAAAAGAGGAAACCATCTGGCAAAAGGAAGTATGAAAATCCATCAAAGCGCGATGCCAGGTCAACCCCAAAAAGATTGCTCCTTCCGCGCCAGGGAATACACCCAGATGAGAAAATTTCACCGGAATCGGCGTGGCAGTTGCTAAAAAGCTGGAGAGCGCAGCCTGCAAAGCAGGCATATCTACCTGCTCATATATTTCCAGGGTAACATGTGGGTCAAATTTGCTGTGCAGCATAAATTCAGAAAGACCTGCATCAGCAAGCTGCCACCATGCCTTGCGGATCGCTATATCTGTGGCTTCATCAAATGAGAGCGTTATGGCGTAAGACATAAAAAAATCCCCTTGTCTTGCAATTTTGTTGTATGCCTTCATTATAGACTGATCTGGTGGTATCATCGCACCCATAGATCATTTGACCCATCTAGAACGGAGTGCTTAGAGTTGTATTCTTTTGTGGCGAAGCAATTTCCCACCGGAGCGGGCTGCTACCTGATGCGCAACGCCGCCCGCCGCGTGATTTACGTGGGGAAGGCAAAAAATTTACGCCGCCGCCTCTCTCAATATTTTCAGGAATCCAATCAGCATGGCAAAGTCCGTCAACTGGCTGCTGAAATTGCCTCGATTGAGGTTTACCTGGTCAGCAATGAATTAGAAAGCCTGATTCTGGAAAATAACCTTATCAAAAGGTATAAGCCGCGCTATAACGTTATGCTTATCCCGGATAACTCCGGGTATAGTTACATTGTTCAAACAGAAGAAGCCTACCCGCGCATCCTGGCTTTCCGCAAAAATCACGCCTCACTTGCCATGCGCGGCGATCATCCTCCCCAGGTAGATCATCGTTATGGACCTTACCTATCCACCATGACGTCCCGGTAATAAACGACAATCATCGTCAGTCGGGACGATGTGCTTGATCACGATCTCTTTTTCACCGACAACGATGTGATCAATTAACAACCGAATAACTTCCTGTTGGAGTTCGGACGATGGGTTGGTCAAATTGGATTCAATCTGCTGGCAATAATCTGTGAAATCAATCAGCATTTGTTCTTTGGCCTGTTCGACATCGGCCTGGCGGGTTAGCAACTGGACACGAGGCTCAATGATTTGCCGTTCCTGGTCAAGCCGCGTTTTACGGCGTAAGAATTCGGCTTTATCAAGTTGTTCTTCTTGGAAAAGATCAATCAGACGTTCTTGTTGACGCGCCAATGTCTTTTGGCGGTTTTTCAGCCGGTCCAATTCCCCGGAAGTGGCAGAGGGGGAGTCGGGCTGGTTACTCCAGGCGTCAGCCAGGAGGCGAGGGTTACGCAACAGATCACAGACGGCCTGCCAAACGATCGGTTCGATGGTTTCACCAGTGATGGAACAGACATGCGTCGGAAAATCTGGATTGGACAGGATGTGGCCATAGTGGCAGGCGTAAGTCAGGCGACCGGTTTTGCTGGTCCGTCCCACCAGGGTGTGTCCGCACACGCCGCATACCAGCAAACTGCGCAGCAAGTAGAAATGTTTTTTGCTGTTTCGCACAGAAAACTTCTGTTTCATCGCCAGTCGCTCCTGGGCACACTGCCACATATCTTGGGTGACGATAGCAGGAACCTTCACAGGGATCCACTCTTCTGGCGGTCGAAGAATTTGCCTGGGGAAGCGTTGTTTTCCACGACCTTGCACCTTGGGGCGTCCCACCCCATCATGACAGACCCTGGTCCGATTATAGTACGCCTGGCCGGTATAGCCTGGTTGCTTGAGAATCGCTTGGACAGCGCTGTAACGCCAGGGTTTGGTGAGTGGAGGTACCTGATCGCCTAAATCATTCAGCCGTTCAACGATTTGCCCAATGGTTGTGTGGTTGTCTTGGGTATACCACTGGTAAATCTGGCTCACCACCGGCGCTCTGCGGGGATCAATCTCCCAGTGGCCCCCACCGGGTTCGTTCACCGGAACATAGCGATACCCATACGGCACAACCGGATTGACCAACTGACCCTGCCGCACTCGATATAGCTTGCCTCGCCGCAGGCGTTCTGTAATCATAGCCCGTTCGTATTCCGAAAACAAGCCTTGAATGCCAAAAAATAACTGACTTTGCGGGTTATTTTCCACCGGCGGCTGATTGACAAACACCACTTGCACACCCGCCCGTTGAAATTCATTCAGTAATACCCATTGATGCGCATATTGTCGTGCCAGGCGGTCTGGGCTCAGACAAAAAACCGCCTGAAATACTCCTTCTGCCACCAAATCCCGCATTCGATCCAGCGCCGGACGATCCAACTTCGCTCCGCTGATGCCTTCATCCAAAAAATACAGCTCTTTGGGTAGGCTATATCCTTTTGCCTGCGCAAAGGCTGCCACCGCCGCTACTTGACTGTCAATCGTTGCTTCTTGCTCCTGCTGATGGGTCGATACTCTGGCATATAGCGCTGCTATCTGAGTCATTGCTCTTCTCCTGGTCGGGTTGCGTCGGGTTCGATTGAACTTTGCAGTGTAATTTTTGATACGCTTCGCGTAATCGCCCGATTGCGTTGCGATGCGGCTGGCGTTCCAAGCGGATGGTCTGCTTCTCTCTGCATGACATCTCCTGCCTCCTGAAATTGATGACTGCCATATCATCATCTTATTTCAGAAAGTCATCCCCTTTTGCCTTGATCGCTGTCCCCGATTCTTTCTTTGTTTGTTCCCTTCAGGAAGTTTTATTCGGTTGTAAAAGTGCAATGGTATGCTCTTGTCGTTTATTACCGAGACGTAATGATAC